>NZ_JBFGFI010000005.1:0-76293 GCF_041579695.1 Halopseudomonas sp. | reverse complement strand
TCCAAAACCGGTCTGTAGCGGTCTGGAAGGAGCGATTTATGCCCCAATTTTGCCCCAAACCCAATTCCAGAAAGCAAAAAGCCCCTGAAAACTCTATGTTTATCAGGGGCTTATCGCATTACATGTCTGGCGGAGAGAGAGGGATTCGAACCCTCGATACGCTATTAACGTATACACACTTTCCAGGCGTGCGCCTTCAGCCACTCGGCCACCTCTCCGCAATTCCCGGAGCCGGCAGGGCCGGTTCCAAGGCGCGCTAATTTACCGAAAGCGGCCCTCTTTAGCAAACCCTTTTTCCTCCGGCGGTCAAGCCGTGCTGGTGTTCGGGCTGGAACTGCCCGGTCAGCTTTATCTTGGTACACTGCTGTGCATACACGGCCATTCCCGGCTGTCCCAAGGCAAGAAGGAATCTTTCATGAGCGAGCTGGTTTCCTACCAATTCTCCGATGGCATAGCGCGGCTTATCCTGAGCAACGGCAAGGTCAACGCTGTATCTCCCGCGGTTGTCGAGGCATTCAACAAGGCGCTGGATCAGGCCGAACTGGACAAGGCGGTCGTGGTCATCAGTGGCCAGCCCGGGATCCTCTCCGGCGGCTACGATCTGAAAGTGATGACCTCCAGCGCGGATGCCGCTCGTGATCTGGTGGCGTCCGGCTCTACTCTGGCGCGCCGCATGCTGTCACACCCCTTTCCGGTAATTGTTGCCTGCACTGGCCACGCGGTGGCAAAGGGCGCGTTCATCCTGTTGTCGGCGGATTACCGCATCGGCGTCGAAGGACCTTTCAAGATCGGCCTGAACGAAGTTGCCATCGGCATGACGATGCACCACGTGGGTATCGAGCTTGCGCGCGCTCGGTTGAGCAACAGCGCTTTCAACCGGTCGGTCATCAACGCGGAAATGTTCGATCCGGCCAGCGCCGTTACTGCCGGTTTTCTCGACAGGGTAGTCCCCGCCGATGAGCTGGAAGCCAAGGCGATGGAAATGGCCACGCAACTGACCAAGCTGAACATGACGGCCCATCGCAATACCAAGCTCAAGTCGCGCAAGGAGCTGCTGGAGCTGCTCGATCGCTCTATCGCAATAGACAAGCAGCACGCGCTCTGAGGCAAGTTCAGGGGTAATGTCCGGAATCGATTTGCGCGGACAAAGTCCGCCGGGCTGAATTATCCTGACCCGCTTGGCTCAGGAGACCGACAATAGATGGATTCGCTTACTCAAGCACTGCTTGGCGCCTCGGTTGGAGGCGCCATGCTGGGGCGCTGGCACGGCCGCAAAACACTGGTGGCGGGCGCCGTGCTCGGCACACTGCCCGACATGGATGTGGTACTGGACTTCGGTGATGCGGTCGCTGACATGACCTACCACCGGGGTTTCAGCCACTCCTTGTTCGTGCTCACGGGTCTGAGCCTGGTGCTCGCCTGGCTAGTCAGACGCCTGCGCCCTCACCCTGACTATTCTGCCACGCGGCTCTGGCTGACTGTCTGGCTGATCTTCGTCACCCATGTCCTGCTCGACACATTCACCAGTTACGGCACCCAGGTCTTCTGGCCATTGACGTCGGCACCGGTGGCCATATCCAGTATTTTCATTATTGACCCTCTGTACACCGTTCCGCTTTTGCTGGCAGTTGTGGTTGGCCTGATTATCGGACTGAACCCGACCGGCATGCGCTGGCAACGGATCGCGCTGGCGATTACAACGCTGTACCTGTTCAGCACCCTGGCGGGTAAACATATGGCCGACTACCGCCTAGACCGGGCACTGGCGTTGGCCAACGTGCAAGCCGAGCATCGTTTCACTTCGCCCACGCCGTTCAATACGCTGCTTTGGCGAGTGGTGGCGGTGGACGGGGATAATTACTACGAGGGCCTGACCAGCTGGTTTGACCCCGACATGCCCGAACTGGTGAAGCTGACACGTAACTTCAGTGACGCTGCTCCTGCGCTGGAAGAATCGCCCCAGCACCAACGCCTGCGCTGGTTCACCCGCGACATCCTGCGTTATGACCTGATCGAAGGCCAATGGGTGGTCACCGATCTGCGCTTGGGCATGCCAGGCTACCACCCCTTCCGCTTCGCACTGGCGACCGTTGCCGACGACGGCGAGACTTCGCTGATCGCGAATGTCGAAATGTGGCCGACTCCGGACGCCGACCTGAGCCGCCTGACAGATCTTTTCCGGCGCGCGCTGGACAACGATTACCGGTTTCCCATTGCAGCCCTGGCGGGCACGCTGGATAAGCCTCCGACGCAGACTACCGCAAACCGGTAGCGTCCATAACCGCCGATGATGCCAGGCAACAGCGCAACAGCAGTCGCTCTCTGCGATAATAGGCGCACTAACGCAACGGACCGAGAGCATGACAGCTGAACAGAGCGCATCCGGCGGCGAGAATCGCCGGGGCCTGGCAATGATTGCTGCACTGCTGGCCATCTTCACCACCATCTTTGCCAGCAACCTGCCTACCCCCCTGTATTCCTACTGGAAAGACCAATGGGGATTTTCGTCCACCGCGCTGACCGCGGTTTTCTCGATCTATGTGCTTGGCGTGGTCGCTACGCTGCTGACCCTGGGATCGCTTTCGGACAAGCTCGGAAGACGCCAGATGATGGTGCCTGGGCTCATCTTCATTCTCGGCGGCGCCACCGCATTCCTGCTCGCCGAGGATATTTATGGCCTGGGGATCGCCCGGCTGCTAACAGGCATAGGTACAGGGCTGGTCACCGGAGCCGCTTCAGCCGCCCTGGTGGAGCTGGAACCGGATGAAAACTGGACCCGCGCGGCAACGCTCTCAGCGCTGTTCTTTACCCTGGGCGCCTTTGCCGGGCCTACTGTGAGCTCGATAGCGCTGTATTTCGGTACCGGCGCGGCCTTCTGGCCCTTTCTGGTGATCATCGCCTTGACGCTGGGGTCCATCATCCTGTTGCTGACCGCGCCCTGGCCCGACCACCTGGGTCAGCGCCAGCAGAACTTTCGGCTGCGGTCCTGGCGTCCGACCACTATCAAGGTACCCCGCGAGCTTCTGGGCGCCTTCGTATTCGCCGCAGCCGCGATCTGCCTGGCCTGGTCTACCGGCAGCCTTTACGCATCACTGGGCCCTTCGCTGGCAATGAACCTGACCGGCATCAGCGACCGTGCAGTGGCGGGCCTGTTCGCCGCGGCCTGGCAGTTGATGGCGGGCTTGAGCCAGTTTGCCTGCCAGCGCCAACCGCTCAACCGCCTGCTTATCGTTGGTCCGCTGACACTGATTACCGGACTGATCATTATGGCCAGTTCAGTGCTGCTCAGTTCGCCAATGCTGTTCGGTCTCGCTACCCTGGCCACCGCCACCGGCGCCGGCGCAACCGGTGTGGTTGCGATCGCCTCGATCAGTCAGGTAGCCCCACCGGCCGAGCGCGGGGGCATCATTTCCGCGTTCTACCTTATGGCCTATCTGACCATGGCGTCTGTGGTTCTCGGGGTCGGTTTTACCAGTGATCTGATCGGCTTTGGCCCGACGGTGCTGGGCTTTACCACGATCATTTCCATCGCCGCGCTGGCATTGATGATCACCGCGGTGCGCAGCGGACGTGCGACCTTCTGGTGATCAGCCAAGCCACCAGCGCCAGGCGAAAAAACAGATCATCGCACCGACGATGGTAACCAGCAGGTTGCGCCATCGGGCGGCGAGGACTATTGCGACGATACCGCCAACCAGATAGGCATTCTCCAGGCCGATATCCAGCTGCTGGCGGTCGGGTAGCAGCATCGCCGGCGCGACTATGGCTGTGAGTACTGCAACCGGAACGTAATTGAGAGCCTGAGTCACCCAGGGACTGAAGCGTACCCGGTGACCGGCGGCAGAGAGCGTATAGCGAATCGCGAAGGTGATCAGCGCCATAGCCGTGATCAGCACAATCTCATACGGACTCATCGGCCACCTCCGTGCTTGCTGCCTGGCGCCTGGCCAGGCGTTCGGCGAGGATGCCCGCGGTCACGCCGGCGAGAGCGGCAAGCATCAGGCCCAGCTTGTATGGCAGAGCGTGAAAGGCGACCGCCACCGCTCCGGCGACCAGCGCAGCGACCAGCATCGGGCGGGTACGCAGCAGCGGCACCACGATACCAACGAAAGTGGCCACCATCGCGAAATCCAGCCCCCAGTCCGCCAGCCCCGGCAGGGAACTGCCAAGCACAACACCTGCCAGCGTGCAGGCGAACCAGTTGCCGTACATTGCGATGCATGAGCCGAGAAAATACCAATGCTTGTCCGCCAGCGGCACATCTGCATTCAGATAATGGCGGTGGGCAACGGCATAGCTTTCATCGGTAAGCCAGAACGCCAGCGGCACCCGCCAGCGCTGCGGCAGGTGCCGCACGTAGGGCAGCATACTGGCGCTGTAGAGCAGGTGGCGCAGATTGACGATCAGGGTAGTCAGCAATATCACCAGCAACCCTGCGCCGGAGGCAATCAGGCCAATCGCGATAAACTGCGCTGCGCCGGCAAAAACCAAAGCCGACATTACAAGGGTTGCCGCTGCCGAGAGCCCCGAAGAAACCGCGAGCGTGCCAAAAACAATACCGAACGGCAGCGCACCAACCAGCATCGGGATGGTGTCCCGGGCTCCGAGTAATGCGGCTTTGCAACGCGGTGACATGAGATGGCCCCTGATGATTCAGGGAGCCAAAACTACGCTGGGCATTCGCGGCAAACAAGATACAGTTAGGCCCGAACAGCTCCTCAGTGCAGACTTACATAGCGACTGATCAAGGCCCGCAACGCTGCCGGCTTGATTGGTTTGGGCAGAAAATCCAGCCCGGCAGCGCGGATCTGCGCGACCAGTTCGCTGCGCCCATCGGCGCTGATAACCACCCCCGGCAGCTCCTCGTCCAACCGCCCGCGCAGCCAGTGGGCCAGGGCGGTACCGGTATCGCCCGCATCCAGGTGATAATCCACCAGCATCAATTGCGGGCGGAACCCGGCCTCCAGCAAGCGCTCTACCTCTGCGCGGTCCCTGGCCACCGCGACCTGGCACTGCCAACGGCTAAGCAGGCTGTGCATGCCGGTGAGAATATTCTCTTCATTGTCCACGCACAGCACCTGGGCACCGGACACCACCGGGCCTGGCTGCACTGCCGTCGGCGCGATACGGGGCAGACCGATGGTAGCCAGAGACAGTGTGACGCTGAAAACACTTCCGCGACCAGGCCAGGAACGGACCGCCAGCTCATGACCCAGCACCCTGCAGAGCCCATCGGCAATCGCCAGGCCCAGTCCGAGCCCCTTCTCGGCCTGGGTACGGTGACTGTCCAGACGCTGGAATTCCTCGAAGATGACTCGCAGCTTGTCTCCGGGTATACCGGGACCACGGTCCCATACCTCGAGTCGCACCTGGTTGCCCCGGCGGCGCACTCCCAGAACCACTTTTGAACGCCCCGCATAACGGAACGCGTTAGTCAGAAAATTCTGCAGAACCCGACGCAGCAGCCGTATGTCACTGCGCACGCGTAGCCTGCTGTCGTGCACGCGCAGGTCCACGCCCTGCTCCACAGCCAGTGCGCCAAATTCGATACGTAGCGGTTCAAACAGCTCGCCGAGGGCAAAATCGTTCCATTCCGGGCTGATACGACCGGCTTCGAGGCGCGAGATGTCCAGCAGATCGGAAATCAGATCCTCAGCCGAGCCCAGCGAAGTGTCCAGATGATGAACCAGCTCCTGCACCTCCGCCGTCAGTCCTGCCTGGTGCGATAGCGACGCCGAGAACAGCCTTGCTGCATTCATTGGCTGCATCAGGTCGTGACTTACGGCAGTGAGAAACCGGCTCTGCGACTGGCTGGCACGTTCGGTCTGGGCCTTGGCCAGGGTGAGCGCCTGGTTGAGTTGCAACAGCTCACTGGTGCGTTCGGCAACACGCTGCTCCAGGCGCTCGTTATATTCCTTCAGTGCCTGCTCGGCACGGCGGAATTCGGTGATGTCGGTAAAGCTCATGACAAAGCCACCACCGGGCATCGGATTACCGATAATCTCGATCACCTGCCCACTGGGGAACTGCCGCTCGGAACGGTGGGCATTGCCCTGGCGCATCCAGTTGATGCGTTTGTTCACATGCGCGCGCGGGTCCCCTGGGCCGCACAACCCGCGGCTGGCGTTGTAGAGAATCAGATCGGCAATCGGCGTACCGATGGCGATCAGTCCGTCGGGGTATTCGAACATGTCCAGATAACGCCGATTCCAGGCCACCAGGCGCAACTCACGGTCGACCACGCTGATGCCCTGGCTGATATTCTCGATCGCACCCTGCAGAAGCCCCCGGTTGAACTGCAGCACCTCGGTAGCCTCATCGACGATTCGCACCACATCATCGAAATGCATGTCGCGCCCCTCGATCGCGGTCTTTACCACGGCCCTGGCCGAGGAGGCGCCCAGGACTCCCGCCAGCAGCCGTTCGCTGTGAGCGATCCAGGCACTACCGGCAATCTGCGAGCTGGACAGTGCAGCGCCCCGACTCATCGCGAAACGCTCGAAGCTGCGTTCGGCCCGTTCCTGACCGACAAAACGACCGGCCAGCAACAACAGGTCGTCAACCGTGACCCGCAACAGCGCCCGACTGGGCCACTCCTGCCAGGAGGAGGAATCGGGACTGACAAAACGGCTTGCCTGCCAATGCTCGACTACCCGCGTACGACTGAACCCGGATACCAGAATGAAGGATACAACGTTGCCGGCCAGCGCAATCAGGCTCGCCAGCGTGAGGTTATCGATAGGCAGCCCGAGCGGCGCTCCATAGAGGATATCCAGCAGCGGCCAGCCATCGAGCTGCATGCCGAGCAGCGGCAGTATCAGGGTGTAAAACCACAAGCTGCTGCCGACAGCCAGTCCGGCGAACACACCCGCGCGATTGGCCTGTTTCCAGAACAGGGCGCCGAACATTGCCGGCGCCAGTTGCGCTATGGCGGCAAAGGCGATCTGGCCGATACTTGCCAGCGTACCCGCCGAACCGATCATCCGATAAACCACATAGGCGAGCAGGAGAATCGCCAGGATGCTGGTGCGCCGCACATTCAGCAGCAGGCCGCGAAACTCCTCGTAGGTCCTTTCCGGTCGATTACGGTTACGCAGCAATAGAGGCAGCACGACATCATTGGACACCATCGTGCTCAATGCACTGGCTGCGACAATGACCATGCCGGTCGCGGCAGAGGCCCCGCCGATGAATGCCAGCAGAGCCAGCATGGGATTACCCTGGAGTAGCGGCAGACTGATTACATAGGAGTCAGCTGAAACAGAAGGTCCCAGCGTCAGTTGGCCGGCCAGGCTGATGGGTATCACGAAAAGCCCGGCCATGATCAGGTATGCAGGAAAGACCCAACGGGCCAGACGCAAATCGCTGGGCTCGATATTCTCCACCACTGCGACCTGGAATTGTCGGGGTAGACAGAGAAAGGCCAGGATGGCGATGAACGACTGGAACAGCAGGTTGGTAAACAACGTGTCTCGCTGCCAATAGGCCCGAAGCTCGGGGCTGGCAGCCGCCCTTTCAAGCAGATCGCCTACGCCGCCAAACAGGCTGAAAGTCACAAAGATACCCACGGCCAGAAAGGCCAGCAGCTTGACCAGTGACTCGAACGCGATGGCCAGCATCATGCCGCGGTGATGCTCGGTCGCATCCAGACTGCGGGTACCGAACAGCACGGTGAAAAGCGCAAGTACCAGCGTGATAATCAGAGCCGTATCTTCGGCGCCGCTGGTACCGGCAAGCGTAGAGCTTTCGGCCACCGAGGAGCCACTGAGCAGGTTGTAGCCGAGCACAATGCCCTTGAGCTGCAGCGCAATATAAGGCAGCACGCTGATCAGACACAGAATGCTGACGGCCACGGCCAGGTTACGTGATTTGCCATAGCGCGACGCTATGAAGTCGGCAATCGAGGTGATGTTCTCCTGCTTGCTGATGGCAATCATTCGCGCATACAGTCGCCAGCCAAACAGAAAGAGGATGACCGGACCAACATAGATAGGAAGGAAGTTCCACAGCTGGTCCGCGGCCATGCCTACCGCACCAAAGAATGTCCAGCTGGTGCACCAGACCGCGAGCGACAGACTGTAGACCCACATGCGCAGGCGGGGATTGAACTCGCTGGTCTGCCTGTCGCCCCAGAACGCGATTGCAAACAGCAGAGCCATATACAGTAGAAAGATCGAGGCGACCATCAAGCCGGAGAGCATCACGTATCTGAGACCTTGGACAGGGAGTTCAGTCTGTCAGGCCGCCCGGGATTTGCCCAGCAGGCCTGGCTCATACTTAAGTCTAAGTCCCCATGGGACAGCATTAGCGGATAACGGCCTGGCCTAGAAACTGTCCATCAGAACCAGGCTCCAGACGACCGCAAGCAGGACAAGCCCAAGCATCTGGGCAGCGCTGCTCATATCCTTCGAGGCCTTGGACAGGGGATGGGTATCCAGAGAGATGCGATCGATCGCAGCCTCGATTGCCGAGTTGAGCAGTTCGATTATCAAAGAGAGCAGGACACTGCCAATCAACAGGGCTCTTGAAATCGAACTTACCGGCAGTATCAGCGCAACCGGTATCAGCACGACTGCCATCCAGACCAGTTGACGGAATGCCGCTTCCCCGCGGTAGGCCGCAACCAGACCTTCGAATGAATAGCCACAGGCGTTCCAGATACGCCGAAACCCGGTCACGCCCTTGTATGGATTGGTCATGCACCGCGGCCTGCGTGGGTCAGTTCCATTTGCTGCAGAACCAACGCTGCCTGGGTTCGCGTACGCACGCCGAGCTTACGGAAAATGGCCGTGACGTGCGCTTTGACGGTCGCTTCCGACACGCCCAGTTCGTACGCTATCTGCTTGTTCAACAGGCCATCGCAGACCATCGTCAACACGCGAAATTGTTGGGGTGTGAGGCTCGCCAGCTGGGCGCTGACCGTCTTTTCCTCCTCCGAAAGCGGACCGCCGGTACCGGTCACAACTGGCCAGCTGGTACCACCTTCGAGCACCCTGCGCACCGCCTGCTGAATGTCTTCCAGCGAGGATGACTTGGGAATGAAACCGCTGGCGCCAAAATCGCGGGCGCGATTGACTACCGAGGATTCCTCCTGTGCCGAGATGACCACCACCGGGATGTGCGGGTATTGCCCGCGCAGCAATACCAGGCCGGAGAAACCATAAGCTCCGGGCATGTTCAGGTCGAGCAGGACCAGGTCCCAGTCGCCCTGCGCATCTAGGCTGCTCTGCAGCTCGATGATAGTACCCACTTCAGTAAGCAGTACCTGCAATTCCGCGGCGGCCTCCAGGGCCTGACGCAATGCGCTGCGAAAAAGCGGGTGATCGTCCGCGATCAGAATCTCGTAGGTAGGGCCCATACCTGGTGCTCTCGAAGGTGATTTTATTTTTGTTGGCTATCTTCGCGCAAAGCCTGCCAGCCGTTCGACAGACAGTCAAATGGCCGAGACAACCGGGTCGGCGTCACGTAGATCCTGCGCAACTGTATCTGTTTTTGGACTAAAGCTGTAGGCATACTCCGCGCCAGACCAATTCGAGCGGAGCCGTGCATGAAATCCAGCGCCTACAGGGCCGACCTGCTGATGCTTGTTACCGCCCTGATCTGGGGCTCGACGTTCGTTGCCCAGAGCAAGGGAATGGAACACATCGGGCCCTTTCTCTACACCGGTCTGCGTTTCCTGCTTGGTGCGCTGGCAGTGTTACCGCTGGTACTGCTGGCCAGAGCACCGGACGGCGCGGCCAGGCGTCGCTTCAGCCGGCCCATGCTCCTGGGCAGTCTGGTACTGGGTCTGGTGCTGACCCTGGGCATCAACCTGCAACAGCTAGGATTGCTGTTCACCACCGTAACCAACTCGGGCTTTATTACCGGGCTGTACGTAATTCTGGTGCCGATATTCGGCCTCTTTATCGGCATGCGTACCGGAGCAGGCACCTGGGGCGGCGCCGCATTGGCGTTTATCGGGATGCTGCTACTCAGCGTCAATGCCGATTACAGTATCGCCCGTGGCGACTGGCTGCAGCTTACCGGTGCAGCCTGCTGGGCAATCCATGTGCTGCTGGTCGGCGCGCTGGCCAGCCGCTACGACCCGGTGCGGGTCGCCTTCTGCCAGTTCGTCGTGTGCGCGGTGATCAGTCTGCTGTTGGCGGTAATCTTCGAGCCTATTGTCTGGGAATCGATAGTGCTCGCCGGGCCTGCGATTCTGTACGGTGGCCTGCTCGCGGTGGGCATTGGCTTCACATTGCAGGTGGTCGCCCAGCGCGATGCAATAGCTTCACATGCCGCGGTCATCCTCAGCCTCGAGGCGGTATTTGCCGCCCTCGCCGGCTGGCTTATTCTGGGTGAAACGCTCAGCGTGCGCGGATTCATCGGCTGCAGCATGATGCTCGCCGGCATGCTTATCGCTCAGTTGGTCCCTTTGTATCTGGAGCGCCGGCGGCTTCCGGTTCCGGTGCAGCAGGAGCCTGCGGGGCATCACTGAACCCTGCGCGCTCCAGATGAGCCGCCAGGCGCCGGTGTGCCGGCGTATCCGACTCTACCGGGCGGTTGGCGCGGGAAGCGAGGTAGGCCTCGGTGAACAGATCGAAGTAATCACCCAGCAACTGTGCATCCGCCTCGTCGCCAGCCAGCGCCAGACAGGCGGCGGCCACCTCCACCGTGCACAGGTGCTCCTCCCGGCAGGACCGGCGCAAGCGATAGCGTGAAAGCTGCTCGGTACGCAGGCTCAGGATGGGAAGACCTGCCAGACAGGGGCTCTTGCGGAACATCTTGCGCGCCTGCGTCCAGGTCGCATCGAGAATGATCAACAAAGGTCTTTTCCCCTGGGTTGGTCGGCTTGCCAGTTCCTGCACCACCGTTTGCCCCGGCTGCGCATACTCTGCCGGAAATACGATATAGGGCTGCCACTGCGGATCGGCGAGCAATTGCTCCAAATGTGGGTCCGTTTCGGTGCGCGACCAGACGAAGGCATGGGTCTCCGCCAGGCAGTCGGCGATCAACCGACCGGTATTGGTCGGCTTGAGCGGCTCCAGCGAGTGCATGATCAGACACATGCCGACGGTAGTAGAAAGCGTCGGCTGCCAGCTGCAAATACACGCCTGCCGAGCCAGCAGGCAGTGTTCGCAGCGTTTCATCAATGAGCCTCTGGCCAGGAACGGACGAGTCGACTTCTCGATCATCTTCCTTCTCAACTGGTGTACTGCATGCTGCTCGCCCGGTTGCTTCATCACTGAGTTCCGAAATGGTGGTTTGGTGCAAGGGCGGCATTCTGACACAATTGCAACTGGCGATGATCGTCCTGGAGGCGAACCGCTCCCCGTTCTGGCGGTCCAATTCCGTAGCCGTTTCCGGCTTCATTCTGTGGAGAGCAATATATGCGTTGGTTAACCCTGTCGACTACCCTCATTCTCGCTTCGATCATCGCGCTGCCCAGCCAAGCTCAGACGCTGCGCGAGCTGCGCCTGCAGGAAACCCTTGAGAATATTGCCGAACAGAGCAGCGTTGGTACTCCCCGCCCGCTCAACGATGACATCGTCGATGAGGGTTTCAGTGCGCTTGATGGTCAGTTGATCAACTATCTGTCGGTCAACGAGACCTATGCCGAGCAATTGCAGTCAGACCCACTGGTAGTTCGCAGCCAACTTCAGGCCAGCGTGTGCAGCAACCAGCAGTTCCGCCAGTTGATGGACATGGGCGCGACCCTGACCTACCACTTCGTTTTGACCGATACCACCCGGCCGGTACTCACCCAAAGCTTCGTCGCCGAGCACTGCCAGTCATTCTGAACTGCCGCAGATCAAAGAATCCCCCTCTCACGCCCGGCATAATGTAGCTTTCAGCGGAGGATTGAACATGGCTTTACTCACCTTCAAAGGTGCGGTTCGTCAGGTCACCGGCTCATGCTATCTACTGGAAGCCAATGGCTGTCGGGTTCTTCTGGAATGTGGCATGACCCAGGGTTTTCGCCGGGACGAAGCGCACAACCGAAATCGATTCGAGTTCCTGCCGGCAAGCCTGGATGCCGTCATTATCTCCCACGCGCATCTCGATCATTCGGGCCTTCTGCCAAAACTGATCGCTGAGGGCTACGCCGGGCCCATCCACATGACCCCAGGCTGCGCCGGTCTTCTGGAACTCATGCTCAGCGATGCCGCGGCTCTGCAACAGCGGGATACCGACTGGGAGAACAAATGGCGCAAGCGCGCCGGCAAGCCGCTGCTTGAGCCACTTTATACCCAGGAAGATACCAATGCAGCTCTGGCTCTGTGTGAAGTGCACGAGTATGGCCAGGAGGCCGTAATAGCCAACGGCATCAGCGTCACCTTTCACGAAGCAGGACACATTCTGGGATCAGCCATCGTTGAAATAACCATTCACGAAGCACACAACCTCACCCGCAAACTGGTGTTTTCGGGAGATCTTGGCAATGACCAATCACCCCTGTTGCGTCTGCCCAAGACACTGGAAGAAGCCGATCTGCTGCTGATGGAGTCCACTTACGGGGACCGCGATCATCGCAATCTTGAGGAGACCCTGGAAGAATTCCAGGAAATACTCGACGCTGCCTGGGCGAGCGGCGGTAATGTCCTGATCCCGTCCTTTGCCGTGGGCCGGACCCAGGATATTCTCTACTATCTAGGCAAATTCCATCAGGCGGGCACCCTCAAGCAGCAGGCAGTCTTTCTCGACAGCCCCATGGCCATTGCAGCTACGGAGATCTATGACCGTTTCCGCAAGGACTTCAAACCTTCAGAAAAAGCACTCATCGGAGGTCGGGGAAAGGGCGATCTCAAGCACTGGCTGCCGATTCTGAAATGCACGCCGACCACCGAAGAATCGATGGCGATCAACCGAGTCAAGGGAGGCGCCATCATCATTGCCGGTGCGGGCATGTGCAACGGCGGGCGGATCGTCCACCATTTCAAGCACAACCTGTGGCGTGACGACTGTCACATCATCATGCCCGGTTTCCAGGCCAAGGGGACGCTTGGCCGCCGCTTGGTCGATGGCGCGAAAAACGTGCGGATCATTCATCAAAGTCTGGCCGTCAGGGCGCATATACATACCCTGGGTGGATTCTCTGCCCATGCCGGTCAATCGCAGCTGATTGAATGGCTTAGTCATTTCAAACGCAGCCCTGAAATCTATCTGGTCCATGGTGAACTTGAAAAGTGCGAAGCGCTGGCCAACGCTATAAAAGCAAAGTTAGGCTGGCTGGCGAACATTCCGGAGCCGGACGAGCAAATAGCATTCTGAGCGAGCTCCCGAATTACACTGGATTAGACGATGACAGACAACCAAGATCCGGCAGACTACCTGACACGCCATGTGCAGACTGGCGGTGCAGGTCTTCAACAGAAAATAGACGAGCTTGTTGCGGCCAGTGCCGGTGACAGCAAGAACTCAGCGCTTTACCGGGAAATGATCCTCCATGTGGTGCGCATGGCTCAGGCAGACGGGGACCGCTGGGATGCCAAGATCATGTTGCAGACTATCGCTGAGCTCGAGCAATCCTTCGCGCGACTGGAAATGTTCAAACGTCGGCGCAAGGTGACCGTATTCGGCTCTGCCCGCACCCATGTTGATCACCAGCTTTATGCCCTCGCGCGCGACTTGGGCAAGACGCTCGCGGAGAACGACTTTATGGCCATTACCGGAGCGGGTAATGGCATCATGGGCGCAGCCCACGAAGGCGCTGGCCTGGACAATAGTTTGGGATTCAATATCACACTGCCGTTCGAGCAGCGCTCAAACGACATCGTTTACAACACCGATCACGACCTGCGTTTCCGATTCTTTTTTTTACGTAAACTGTTCTTCGTCAAGGAGGCCGATGCGTTAGTGCTCTGTCCGGGTGGTTTCGGCACGCTTGACGAGACGCTGGAAGTGATCACCCTGATCCAGACAGGCAAAAGCCCGGTGGTCCCGGTCATTCTGCTGGATGTGCCAAACGGCGGGTACTGGGACGGGCTACTGGCTTTTTTCAAAACCCAGCTGTGCGACCAGGGCTACATACTCGAGGCGGACTTCAACCTGATGACGCTAGCGCGTTCACCGGATCAGGCGATGCAGGAAATTCTCGGTTTCTACAGTAACTACCACTCGTCCAGATGGATGGACGGACGCTATATACTACGCATGCAGAAGGCTCTGACCGAAACGGCACTGGAGCGGGTCAACGAACACTTCAGTGATATCTGCAAGGAGGGCTCCTTTGTGCAAACTTCTCACCATCCCGTCGATCCGGAAGAACCGGAGCTGGAAGGATTGCATCGTCTGGAGTTCAGCTTCAACGGTCGCCATCAGGGGCGATTGCGCGCGCTTATCGATTTCGTCAATCAAGCCGAAAATCTGCAAAACCCCGATAGCGCATGAAGCCAAGCTGCTTCGCGCGCTCCCTGGCATCGTCCGCTGGACCCTGGGGGAACCGCTTGGCGAAGGCCGCTTGCGCGCGCTCGGACCAGCTCCAGTCCAAGCTCAGCACGGCGTTGACGATGTGCTCGTCGACGCCGCGCTCCCGCAGTTCCTCCGCCAACCGCTGCGGACCATAACCACGCTGAACGCGGGCATGCACGTAGGCCTCGCAGAAACGCTCATCGCTTAGAAGACCGTCTTCCTGCAGTTGATCAAGCACCGGCTCGCACAGTTCTGAAGAAGCGCCGCGCAACGTCAGTTTGCGCTGCATCTCAAGCCGGCTGTGCTCACGACGCGCCAGGAGATCCAGTGCGCTGCGCCGGATTGCCTGGGGCGTTTCGAGCTGTTGCTGGCGGCCGAACATCAGGCAGGCCCGGATCAGAGATCGGCGTCGGCGACTTCAGCGGGTGCAGCCTTAGCGTTGCTCGGCTTGGGGAGCAACTGGTCGCGAATGGCCTTCTCGATTTCATCTGCAATAGCCGGGTTCTCAGCCATGTACTTGGCAGCGTTGGCCTTGCCCTGGCCAATCTTGTTGCCTTTGTAGGCATACCAGGCACCGGATTTTTCAACCAGTCCGATCTGCACGCCCAGATCGATGATCTCGGCATTATGGTAGATACCAGAGCCATAGAGGATCTGGAATTCAGCCTGACGGAACGGCGGCGCGACCTTGTTCTTGACCACCTTGACCCGGGTCTCGCTGCCAACCACTTCATCGCCTTCCTTCACCGCGCCGGTGCGACGGATATCCAGACGGACAGAGGAATAGAACTTCAGGGCGTTACCACCGGTAGTGGTTTCCGGATTACCGAACATCACACCGATTTTCATGCGGATCTGGTTGATAAAGATAACCAGACAGTTGGCGTTCTTGATGTTACCGGTAATCTTGCGCAGAGCCTGGGACATCAGGCGCGCCTGGACGCCGACGTGGTGATCACCCATCTCACCTTCGATTTCCGCCTTGGGAACCAGGGCGGCTACCGAGTCGATGACGATGACATCCACTGCATTGGAGCGTACCAGCATGTCGGTAATCTCCAGCGCCTGCTCACCGGTATCAGGCTGGGAAACCAGGAGATCATCGACAACGACCCCCAGCTTGCCGGCATATTCGGGATCCAGTGCATGCTCTGCATCGACAAAGGCACAGGTAGCCCCCTGCTTCTGCGCCTGGGCAATGACCGATAGAGTCAATGTGGTCTTACCAGATGATTCCGGCCCATAAATCTCGACCACCCGCCCGCGTGGCAAGCCTCCCAGACCCAGGGCAATATCCAGACCCAGCGAACCGGTGGAAATCGACGGTATGGCCATGCGTTCCTGATCGCCCATGCGCATCACCGCACCCTTGCCAAACTGACGTTCAATCTGACTCAAGGCAGCCGAAAGTGCCTTTTTCTTGTTGTCGTCCATTGTGCATCCTCTTGGAGTGGCGGGTACGCAAGTGCCCGGTAATCGAAAACTACTGTATATATGGTCAGTATTATTTCACAGAAGTTTGCCGCCGCCTACCCCTTGTTTTATCAGGCTGAGGACTGACTCACAGCGAGCTGCTCTGCTGCCTTGATCAGACCTTCCAGGGCATGCAGAACCGTCTGCGCGCGAACCTCCCGCCGGTTGCCCTGCAAGCGGCGACAGCTGGAGATCACATTGCCGTCGCGCAGCGCCCAGGCAAACCACACAGTGCCGACCGGTTTGTCCGCGGTGCCGCCGTCGGGCCCGGCTATTCCGCTCACCGCCACCGCAATGTCCGCTTCGGCTGCGCCCAGCGCGCCGCTGGCCATCGCGCGCACCACCGGCTCGCTTACCGCGCCATGGGTCTGCAGGTCGGCCTCATTCACGCCCAGCCAGCGATGCTTGCTCTGGTTTGCATAGGTCACAAAGCCAGTCTGAAACCAGGCCGAGCTGCCGCCCACGCGGGTAATTGCTTCGCAGATACCGCCAGCAGTGCAGGATTCTGCAGCTGTGACCTGGTAGCCGTGGCGACGCAGTACGCTGCCCAGACGAGCAGCGGCGGAATCGATCAGCGGGTCATACTGGGACATATCGCTTGCCTCTTCAAATTGCGCTTAAAAGCTGGGGATGCATTGCGTAGACTAAGCGCGGCAAACTATTCACCAATCAGGGATCTGCATGAGCCGCGCCGAGAAATCCGTCAGCCACACACCGATGATGCAACAATATTTCGGGATCAAACAGCACCATCCGCACGAACTGCTGTTTTATCGCATGGGCGATTTCTACGAGCTTTTCTTCGACGATGCGAAAAAGGCCTCGCGCCTGCTCGACATCACGCTGACCGCCCGCGGTCAATCGGGGGGTCAGCCAATTCCTATGGCTGGCATCCCCTATCACGCGGCCGAAGGCTATCTGGCGCGGCTGGTCAAGCTTGGCGAATCGGTGGTGATCTGCGAGCAGATCGGCGATCCCGCTACCAGCAAGGGACCAGTGGATCGCCAGGTAGTGCGCATACTCACCCCCGGCACGGTGAGTGATGAAGCCTTGCTGGACGAGCGGCGCGACAACCTGCTGGCAGCCCTGGTTGGGAGCGAACGCGGCTTCGGCCTCGCCACACTGGATATCAACAGCGGACGGTTTTGTGTGATGGAGCTGCAAGGCTGGGAAACGCTGCTGGGCGAGTTGGAACGCCTGGCGCCAGCCGAACTGCTGATCCCTGATGACTGGGAAACCAACACACCCATCGAGCGACGCCGCGCGGTGCGCCGCCGCGCACCCTGGGAGTTTGATCGCGACAGCGCGTTCAAATCCCTCACTCAGCAGTTCGGCACCAAGGACCTGGTCGGCTTTGGCTGCAACAATCTGACATTGGGCCTGGGCGCTGCGGGTGCGCTAATGTGCTACGCCAAGGAAACCCAACGCACGGCGCTGCCACATATCCGCAGCATCGTGCTCGAACGCTTCGAGGACAGCGTCATTATCGATAGCGCCAGCCGGCGTAATCTGGAAATCGACAATAACCTTTCCGGGGGACGCGAAAATACCCTACTCGAGGTGCTGGACCATACCGCAACCGCCATGGGAGGTCGCCTGCTGGCTCGCTGGCTGAATCGTCCGTTGCGCGACACACAGGTACTCCAGGCGCGGCAGGACAGCATCAGCACCTTGCTGCAACAGCACTACCACGAAGAACTGCAGCCCGTACTAAAGGGTATCGGTGATATCGAACGGATTCTTGCCCGTATTGCGCTGCGCTCAGCCCGCCCGCGCGATCTGGCGCGCCTGCGCGATTCGCTCGCCGCCCTCCCCGCCCTGCAACAGGCACTCGAACCGCTCGAGACACCTCACCTGCAACATCTTGCAGGCGAAGTAGGCGTATATCCGGAACTGGCCACAGTGCTGGAACGCGCGGTAATCGACAATCCGCCAGCCGTGCTGCGCGACGGGGGAGTGATCAAACCGGGCTATGACGCCGACCTTGACGAGTTACAGAACATCAGCGAGAACGCCGGGCAGTATCTGATCGACCTGGAAAACCGCGAGCGCGAACGCACCGGGCTGTCCACGCTCAAGGTCGGCTACAATCGTGTTCACGGCTACTTCATCGAGCTGTCCCGCGGACAGTCCGCCCAGGCGCCGGCAGATTACATTCGCCGCCAGACACTCAAGGGCGCGGAACGCTTCATCACCCCGGAGCTGAAAACCTTTGAAGACAAGGCCCTGTCTGCCCGCAGCCGCGCGCTGGCGCGTGAAAAGCAACTGTATGATGAACTGATCGATCGGCTCAATGAAGATCTGGCGCGCCTGCAGGACACCGCTGCGGCCCTGGCCGAGCTGGATGTACTGGCCACCCTGAGCGAGCGCGCCAGCACCCTGGACTACCAGCGCCCCAGCTTTGTCGAGGGCAGTCAGTTGTGTATAGACCAGGGCCGCCACCCTGTCGTGGAACACGTGCTGGATGGCCCGTTTGTCGCCAATGACCTGCGCCTGGACCCCGATACCCGCATGCTGATCATCACCGGTCCGAACATGGGTGGTAAATCAACCTACATGCGTCAGACGGCGCTGATCGTGCTGCTCGCCCATATCGGCAGTTTCGTACCCGCTCGCAGCGTCGAGATGTCGATGGTAGACCGGATATTCACCCGCATCGGCTCGAGCGATGACCTGGCCGGGGGCCGCTCTACCTTTATGGTGGAAATGAGCGAAACCGCCAATATCCTGCACAACGCTACCGATGCCAGCCTGGTGTTGATGGACGAGGTAGGCCGTGGCACCAGCACCTTCGATGGCCTGTCGCTGGCCTGGTCGGCCGCCGAATACCTGGCCCGGGTCCGTGCGTTCACGTTATTTGCCACGCATTATTTCGAGCTCACAGGCCTGGTCGATACCGACCCGGGCGTAGCCAACGTGCACCTCAATGCTACCGAACACAACGAACGCATTGTGTTCCTGCACAGCGTTCTGCCTGGTCCGGCAAGCCAGAGCTACGGCCTGCAGGTAGCCCAACTGGCCGGTGTGCCTCGGCAGGTGATTGATCGGGCCCGCGAGCACCTGGCGGCGCTTGAACAACAGAGCCTTAACCAACAGGCAAAACAGACCAGCGCGCCAGTCAAAACCCCGCAGCAAAATGATCTTTTCGCCGTATCTTCACACCCGCTCGTTGAGCAATTGCAGCAGCTCAAACCGGATGAACTCACACCGAAACAGGCACTCGAATTGCTTTATGCGTGGAAAGCACAACATAGATGAATAATGCAAATGAGAGATATTTGCATTAAGGCGCAGCGAACGTGATGCCAACTTCGGCAAATTCCGCCATCGGTCTGTACCAGAAAGCAAAAACTGCTAGACTACGCGCCATTAATCAAGACCGACTTATTCCGGAGACCCGACCATGACCTTTGTTGTTGTTGACAACTGCATCAAGTGCAAATACACCGACTGCGTTGAGGTCTGCCCTGTCGATTGCTTTTACGAGGGCCCCAATTTCCTCGTGATCCACCCGGACGAGTGCATCGACTGCGCCCTGTGCGAGCCCGAGTGCCCGGCCAATGCGATCTTCTCCGAGGACGAAGTGCCGGAAGACATGCAGGAATTCACCGAGCTGAACGCCGAACTGGCAGAAGTCTGGCCGAACATTACGGAAAAGAAGGAACCGCTGGCCGACGCCGAGGAATGGGATGGCGTGCCGGACAAGTTGCAGTACCTGGAGCGCTGATACGCCCTGCGCGCGATACCTGGAAGCCGGCCGGTGTGCCGGCTTTTTTGTGCCTGCCATGTCCTCTCGGGCACAAATCGCAGACAAAAAAAGGGGCGGGATAACCCGCCCACTCTTTCATTCCCTATGTGAAATCCGTTTCCAGTCGTCCTGACTTCATCACCCTGATGATCCTGCCCGGCATCCTGCCTGGCTGCGTGATCCGTCACACATGGCTACATAGTACCGCCAGCCAGAATGTAAGCAAGCGTAAAAAAGACCACCTGCCACCTCACCGCTCGGATTAAAACTCTTATTTTTCAGGCTCTTACTTTTTTTACTAGCGCTTTTTCGACCAAGATCTGACAGCAGATGACAGATTTGACTTACGCGCCTTGTAGGTAAACGCTTACACGGTGAATGAATTCATGGGGGAACAATCAAACAGTACTGAAGTCTGAGCCCGGCCGCTGCAAAACACAGGAGGTATTGGCCGGCAAAAAGAGCTCAAAAAAAACCCGGTACCTTGCGGTACCGGGTTCAATTACTACAGGGAGCAGTCGGCTTACATCATGCCGCCCATGCCACCCATTCCACCCATACCGCCCATGTCAGGCATTGCGGGCTTGTCGTCTTCCGGCAGCTCGGCAATCATGGCTTCGGTGGTGATCATCAGACTGGCTACGGAGGCAGCAGCCTGCAGCGCACTGCGGGTTACCTTGGCCGGGTCCAGGATGCCCATCTCGATCATATCGCCGTACTCGCCAGTAGAGGCGTTGTAACCGTAGTTGCCGGTACCCGCCTTGACGTTGTTCAGCACCACGGAGGCTTCGTCACCGGCATTCAACACGATCTGACGGAAAGGAGCTTCTACTGCGCGACGCAGCAGGTTAACACCAACAGTCTGATCTTCGTTGTCGCCTATCATGCCTTCGATCGCCTGCAGAGCGCGAACCAGAGCTACACCACCGCCAGGTACCACGCCTTCTTCGACGGCAGCACGGGTTGCATGCAGCGCATCTTCAACGCGGTGCTTCTTCTCTTTCATCTCGACTTCGGTAGCAGCACCGACCTTGATCACGGCAACACCGCCGGCCAGCTTGGCCAGACGCTCTTGCAGCTTCTCTTTGTCGTAGTCGGAGGTTGTATCTTCAACCTGCTTGCGGATCTGACCAACGCGAGCTTCAATATCTGTCTTGGAGCCAGCACCATCGATAACGGTGGTGTTGTCCTTGTTGATCTGAATGCTCTTGGCCTGACCCAGGTGCTCGAGACCGGTATTTTCCAGGCTCAGACCCACTTCTTCACTGATCACAGTACCGCCGGTGAGAATGGCGATATCCTGCAGCATGGCCTTGCGACGATCGCCAAAGCCAGGCGCCTTGACCGCGGCAACCTTGACGATACCGCGCATGTTGTTGACTACCAGAGTCGCCAGGGCTTCGCCTTCAACGTCTTCGGCAACGATCATCAGCGGACGACCAGCCTTGGCTACGGCTTCCAGAGTCGGGAGCATTTCACGGATGTTGGAAATCTTCTTGTCGACCAGCAGGATGTACGGGTTATCCAGCTCGGCAGACATGGTCTCTGGCTTGTTGACGAAGTACGGAGACAGGTATCCGCGGTCAAACTGCATACCTTCAACAACCGACAGCTCGTTGTCCAGACCGGAGCCTTCTTCAACAGTGATAACACCTTCTTTACCTACACGATCCATGGCTTCGGCGATGATCTTGCCGATGGACTCGTCGGAGTTGGCAGAGATGGTGCCTACCTGAGCGATGGCGCGGGAATCGGCGCAGGGCTTGGCCAGATTCTTCAGCTCGGCAACGATAGCGATAGTCGCCTTGTCGATACCACGCTTGAGATCCATCGGGTTCATGCCGGCAGCAACGGACTTCAGACCTTCGGTCACGATGGCCTGGGCGAGTACGGTGGCAGTGGTAGTGCCGTCACCAGCATCATCATTGGCGCGCGAAGCGACGTCCTTGACCAACTGGGCGCCCATGTTCTCGAACTTGTCTTTGAGTTCGATTTCCTTGGCGACGGTTACACCGTCCTTGGTGATGATCGGCGCGCCGTAGCTGCGCTCGATCAGGACGTTGCGGCCCTTTGGCCCCAGAGTTGCCTTGACCGCGTCGGCCAGGATGTTGACGCCAGCCAGCATTTTGTTGCGGCCGGAGATACCGAATTTAACTTCTTTAGCAGCCATTTTTACTTTCCTTCAGTAATGTCGTTCAGAGAATGCCGGGAAATGCTTAACTCAGCTTTCCAGCACGCCGTAGATTTCGGACTCGCTCATGATCAACAGGTCTTCGCCGTCGATCTTGATGGTGTTGCTGCCTGAGTAAGGGCCGAAGACAACCTTGTCGCCTTCTTTAAGAGCTGGAGCACGGACATCGCCGCTATCCAGGATGCGGCCAGTACCGACGGCCAGCACAACGCCCGTGTTCGGCTTTTCTGCGGCGGAGCCAGGCAGAACGATACCACCAGCGGTCTTTGTCTCTTCTTCACTGCGACGAACCACTACGCGGTCGTGTAACGGACGGATTTTCATCGTTGTATCTCTCCCAATATTGATGTCAATTGCCGGCGAACCGGCCTCTCAAGTTAATCAGGCCTTGCGGCCCGAGGGACGCGCCAGAGGCAACGTCACTGTGCGGTAAGGTTCCACTGCTGAAACCTGTAGAACTTGTGATGCGTTAATGGGGCCCGGCGAAGCGATTTCAAGGGCTCAACGCAATTTTTTTCATTCCCGATCAGCCGGTTTTTTGTCCTCGACCTTCTCTTCCCGGCCCGACTCCCATTCGCCTTCGATGATATTATGCTCGCCCTCGCGCCAGACGCCGGGGCCATCAGGATCCCCCGGCTGTGGCTGCCCCCGGTGGCGCCAAGCCAACAGTAGACATACCAGCGCTGCGCCGTCGGTCAGCACCCCGGGGAATACCAGCAACAGGCCGGCAAGCACGCCCCACATGCCCGACTTGAGTACGCCAAAGGGGGAACTGTCGTGGGCCATGCGGGCCTGCAGTCGCTGCAGCATGCTCCAGCCCTGGGTTTGTATCACCGCCACACCGAGAACACCGCTGGCCAGGACCCATAACAGGGTCAACCCGACACCAATGGCCTGCCCGAGCAGGATCAGACCTGCCAGCTCGATCAATGGGATGGCCAGCAATAAAAAACGCAATAAGGGCATGCGAACCTCGAGCAATTGTTCCGTTAACTATGTATATGGGTGCAACACAGGCTGCTTTCAACCCGACACAGGAGCTGTCTTCAGACGCGATACAGGTCAAACGGTGACTAAAAATCGCTTGCCGGTATTCTAAAATGCATGTGACTCGGGCATGCTTGCGCCGCACAAGTTCCCATTGGCTATGAGGAGTGCCAAGCATGCAACTGAAAAACAGTGTGATCATTATTACCGGCGGCGGTCAGGGCCTTGGGCGCTCGATGGCAGAGTACCTTGCCGCCCGCGGCGCGCGTCTGGCGCTGGTCGATCTCAACCAGGAGCGCCTGGATGAGGCCGCCGAGGCTTGCAAGCAGGCGGGTGGCGACGCGCGCCCCTACATCTGCAATGTGGCGGACGAGGCGCAAGTGGTTGATATGGTCAGCCAGGTAGCTGCCGACTTCGGCACCATCAATGGCCTGATCAACAACGCCGGCATTCTGCGCGATGGTCTGTTGATCAAATCACGCGATGGCGAGATCCAGAAAATGAGTCTGGCGCAATGGCAATCGGTCATCGATGTTAATCTGACCGGCGTGTTTCTCGGCACGCGGGAAGTGGCCGCCAAAATGGTCGAGCTTGGCAGCACCGGCCTGATCATCAACATTTCCTCCATATCGCGCGCGGGCAATATGGGCCAGTCGAATTATTCGGCAGCCAAGGCCGGCGTGGCAGCCTTGACTGTTACCTGGGCCAAGGAACTGGCGCGCTACGGCATCCGCGTCGCCGGCATCGCCCCTGGGTTCATCGAGACCGACATGACAGCAGGGATGAAGCCCGAGGCGCTGGAAAAGATGACTTCCGGCATCCCGCTCAAGCGCATGGGCAAGCCCGAGGAAATTGCTCACTCGGCCGCCTACCTGTTCGAGAACGAGTATTACACCGGCCGTATTCTGGAGCTCGACGGCGGCATTCGCCTCTGAAAAAGCCGCTTGTCAGGGCCGCCCCCAAAGCGGCCCTGTTAGTCGAGCCAGCCAAGGTTTACCAGGTGCTTACCAACCCACTCCGAAACCTAATCGGTAACGGGTATGGTTGATGCTGTTCTGCGCATCTCCATCCACGTAATCCCATTCGGTAAGCAGGCTGAGCGAAGCCCAATTGTTGACCAGATAGCGTACGCCCAGCTCGGCATCAAGCCCGAAATTAATTGCCGGATCATCGGGAATCAGCGCCTCGGCGTTGTGAATCGCTTCAAAGCGTTTGCTGAACAGATAGCGGCGTAGCTCCCACTGCAAGCCCAGCGCATTGAAGGCGTTAATACTGCCATCGCGGTTTTCCAGCTCTACCCGGTCCAGCCGCGCCGACGTCTCGAAGCGTCCAAGGGCGTCGTTCCACCATTCGTAGCCTGGCCCCATACCGAACTGCTTGCGCCGGGCAATTTCACTGAGGTGATCTCGCTGGTAGCCAAGGGCGGTTTGCCAGAACCACTTTTCTTCAAAGAACCAGCTCAGATCATAATCGGCCTGCCACAGATGACGGCTTTTCACCTTGTCGCGGTAATCGCGCTCGAATTCACCACCCAGCACATGACGCCAGTCGCCGTGCCGGGCACGGGTATCGAACGCCAGATCAAGATCGCGCTGATCGGTAGTGGTGTTCTTGATATCCAGTGCAGCGGTAGCATCTGCCGACCACACCCAGTCCTCGATAACGGGTTTCGGCTCGAGCATCTGCTGGATCTGGCTTATCCTCAACGGCACGGGTTCCGGGCCGCCATTGATGACATTGATCACGCCGACCGTTTCCGACGCCGACACGGCGAGGGCCCGTTCTGCCTCGCCCGGCGTTTTTATCAGCAGAGCATGTTCTGATTCAAAGGTGCTGATATCCTCCACGGCTACCCGGATACGACCCGCCAACTCGGTATCCATCACCAGCTTCCCGCCTTCCAGCAATTCAATAGTGCCGCTGATACGATCCCCGTTATTCAGCCAGAGAGTGTCAGCGGTTGCTGAAGCAGGTAAGAACAACAAGGTAAAAAGGGCCAGCAACGGGCGACAACGCAGCATGTGAAACCTATATGATGGGGGGGCGGGCAACAGCGAGGCGCCATTATCCATGATTGAAAACCGAAAGCCAGCAGTCACCCAATATGACGCGAATCCCGCGACGCCAACCATTCGCGAGAGGTTCTGGCAGGTGCTGGCAAGCATTCCGCCGGGGCAAGTAACGAGTTACGGCCGACTGGCGAAACTGGCCGGCATGGGCCGGGGCGCCCGACTGGCCGGGCGTTGGCTGGGACAACTTCCAGAAGATACCAGCCTGCCCTGGCATCGTGTACTCAACAGCCAGGGGCAACTGTCATTACCGGCGAATCAGCCTGCCGGCCAAGAGCAATATCAACGACTGCTGGCCGAAGGTATTATCGTCACCAACCGCCGCGTCGACATGAAACGCTATGGCTGGCCGGACTGAACAGAACCCACGGGAGCTGCATGAACGACGCTGAAAAAACTGCAACACAACCCTCGGCAAGGGAGGAACACGAGGGCTTGCGGGTCTATCTCAAGCCACGTGTACTCGGCATGCTGTTTCTGGGCTTTTCCGCAGGCCTGCCGCTGTTGCTGGTCGGCGGCACCTTCAGTGCATGGCTGCGAGACCTGGGCGTCGAGCTGACGGCCATCGGTTTCCTGAGTTGGGTCGGCATGGCGCATTCAATCAAGGTGCTCTGGGCGCCGTTGATCGACCGCGCGCCACTACCGTTGCTCAGCCGCTGGCTTGGCCGTCGTCGAGCCTGGATGTTGCTCGCCCAGGTGGTGATTTCAATTGCTCTGCTCGGCATGGCTTTTACCGATCCCAAGGAAAACCTCACGCTGGTCGCGCTCTGGGCAGTACTGGCAGCCTTCGGCTCGGCAACCCAGGACGTGGCGATTGACGCGTATCGAGTTGAGGCCGAAGCCAAGCATCGCCAGGGCGCGATGGCCGCCACCTACGTGACAGGCTATAGGGTTGCCATTCTCGCGGCAGGGGCCGGCGCGCTGCATCTGGCTTCTCTGGACAGTTGGACCGTAGCCTATGCTGCGATGGCGGTCCTGATGGGGGTAGGCATCATCACCACGCTGGTAATCGCCGAACCCGCGGTGCACGTCACGCAATCGACCCTGCGTCTTGAGCAACGAGTCAGTGATTATCTGGCGCACACGCACCACGCGGGATGGCGCAAGGACCTGACGGCCTGGTTCATCGGCGCGATGGTCTGCCCATTCGCCGAATTTTTCCAGCGTTATGGCAAGGCCGCGCTGGTGATCCTGCTGTTTATTGCCACCTTTCGCATCAGCGACATCTTCATGGGCGTGATGGCCAATCCATTCTATCTGGATCTGGGATTCAGCAAGGCCGAGATTGCCAACATCGCCGCCGCCTTCGGTCTGGGCATGACATTGCTGGGGGCAGCTCTGGGTGGGCTGCTGGTCGCCCGTTTCGGTATCGCGCCGATACTGCTGCTCACCGCCTTCATGGCGCCAGCAACCAACCTGACCTTTGCCTGGTTGGCGCACATCGGACCGGAACAATACGGGCTTATTCTTGCCATCGTTGCCGACAACATAACCGGCGGGCTGGCCATTTCGGTCTTCATCGCCTATCTGTCGAGCCTGACCAATACCGCCTACACCGCGACGCAGTACGCGCTGTTCAGTTCGATCATGACCCTGCCGGGGCAATTCGCTGCAGGATTCACCGGCATGCTGGCTGCCAACACCGGCTGGGTGACTTTCTTCATGCTCACTGCGCTGACAGGCCTGCCAGCAATCGTTCTAGCCTTTATGCTAATCAAAGTCGCTCACCCCGACAGATTGAAACGCCCGGGCATCGACTGAACCATCCTGTCAGAACAAAAAACGGCGCCTGCAGAGACGCGGCGCCGTTAAAGGAGCTAATGAGAGTCTCGCTATCAGAAATTGTAGCCAACCCCCACGCTGTAGAAGAGCGCTCCATCGTCGTAACGGTCATCGGCATCGCTGGCACTATCAAACAGAAACTGATATTCCACCAGGCCAGCGATAAAGACATCTTCCTTGACCCAATGCTTGATACCGATCTCGGGGCCCGCGATAAAACTTTCCTCGACCTGTTCACCGTAAACGCCGCCGATGCTGGCTCCGATGAAGGGACGGGTAGCCCCGGTACCGAAGTGATAATCATAGAAAATCCGTGTTGAGCCATCGAAATTGGTTTCCTCCCCTTCGGTGTCGCTGACACTGATGCTCTGACGGATACCCCAAAGCGAAGACGGGCTCAGGTATTGCCCCCAGCTGCCCTGCAAAGCAAGGGTGTTCTGATCGAAGTCCTTGTCACTCGTGCCAGCTCCGCTCAATGTGATTTCCCTTTCGCCCGTGGTAGGCGCTGCTCCGGCCATGACCGGAATCATTGCGGCCATGATCAGGGAAGTTTTAAAAAGTCGATTCATGGAAATATACCTCCGGCCTGGTTGACTTGGACGTGCCCGAGGCACGCCATCAATGCTCTTGACAGAAGGTTTTCGCAGACGTTCACACTATTGTACGAAAAACAGACAAAAAAAAGCCCGGCATTGCCGGGCCATGGTCATTCTGCCTTCGATCACTGCGACGCTTGCGCAACCATATGCACAGTGCGCTGGGGGAAGGGGATAGTAATGCCTTCCTGATCAAAGCGTTCCTTGACCAGTTCCTGCAGGCCCCAGAATACGCCCCAGTAATCGTCGGTCTTGGCCCACATGCGCAGCGACAGGTTGACCGAGTTGTCGCCGAGTGACACCAGCCAGACGACGGCTTCAGGATCCTTGAATACGCGCTCGTCAGCATTGGCCAGCTCAAGAAGGAGCTCGCGCGCCTTTTTCACGTCATCGCCATAATCGATCCCGATATTCAAGTCCACACGACGGGTCGGTTGGCGAGAATAGTTAATGATATTGCCATTGGACAATGCGCCGTTGGGGATGATGATGGTCTTGTTATCTGGCGTTTTCAAAACGGTATTGAAAATCTGAATACTGTCGACGGTTCCGCCCACACCCTGGGCCTCGATGTATTCACCGGCCCGGATAGGACGCACGATCAGGATAAGCATGCCACCAGCAAAGTTGGCCAGGCTGCCCTGCAGCGCCAGACCGATCGCCAGACCAGCCGCACCGATCAGGGCGATAAAGGACGTGGTTTCCACGCCGACCATGCCGGCAACGCTGACCAGCAGAATGACTTTCAGCCCAATACCGACCAGCGCGCCAATGAACCCGTGTAGGGTCCGATCTATGTTGCGCTTCTCCATCAGCACATGTACACCGCCGACCAACCGGCCGATCAGCCACCAGCCAATCAGCAGTGTCACTATGGCCAGCAGCACCTGACTGCCGTACTGCATCACCATTGGCAGCCAGGCTTCCTGGAGCTCCTCCAGCTGCGTCATTACATCATCCATCCGTACTACCTCTCTCTGTCATTCGTCCTAGTCGCGGAAATTATTGAATTGCAGGGGCATCTCCATATCTGCGCCGCGCAGCAGCGCCATGACCTCCTGCAGATCGTCACGTTTCTTGCCGGTGACGCGCACCTGCTCACCCTGGATCGCAGCCTGCACCTTGGCCTTAGATTCCTTGATCAGGGAAACGATTTTCTTCGCCAGCTCCTTGTCTATGCCCTCCCTGAGCTGTACATCCTGCTTGACCTGCTTGCCTGATGCAAAGGCCGGCTTGACTTCCAGACACTGGATGTCGATCTTGCGCTTGACCAGATTGAGCCTGAGAATCTCGAGCATCTGCTCCAGTTGAAACTCCGCATCGCCAGTCATGTGTACAAGCAATTCCTTATCCTTGAATTCGAAGCTGCCCTTGCCCCGTAGGTCATAGCGACGATCGAGGTCCTTCATCGCGTTTTCCACGGCATTGGTGACTTCATGCTTGTCCAGTTCCGAGACAACATCAAAAGAAGGCATGCATTTACCTCAACTAAACAGGATATTTATGACATATATTGCAAAACAACAGCATAGGTTCGTGGCATTATAACCTGAACATAACAACAGACTGGGAGTCTCGTCATGCCCAACCCGCAACTCAGCATCATGGTGGTGGATGACACCAAGTTCAGCAGTGCGGTCATTGGCCATAACCTCACACGCGCAGGTTATGCCGATATCCGATTTGCCAGCTCCGCGATGGACGCGCTGGCAATGCACGAAGAACGCCCAGCCAGCGTGATGGTCGCTGACTGGCTGATGCCGGAAATGGATGGGCTGGAGTTGACCACCAGAATTCGTCAGACCGACGAGCAGACCGATCACTACACCTACGTGGTGCTGCTGACCGCGCGGGAAGGCGATAACGTGCTGAGTGAGGCATTTGACCGCGGCGTAGATGACTTCATCAGCAAATCGTCGATGAACGAACAGCTCCTGCCCCGTATCTACGCCGCCGACCGCACATCGCAGCTGATCAACCGTCTGCTTGATGAGAACCAGCTTCTGGCCACCAACAACAGTCAGCTAGAAGAGCACAATCTGGTCGACAGCGTCACCGCATTGGGCAATCGTCGCTATGCCCTGCAGCGCCTCAACGATATTCTGCGCAATGTCGAATCCCGCGGCGGTATCTGCTGCACCCTGGTACTCGGCGTGCAAAACCTGGAAGAGCTGACCGGCCGACTGGGACAAAGCGTTCAGCAGGAGTTACTCAAAGGCATCGCCCGGCGCCTGCAGCAGCTAGTCCGGCCTACCGATGTAATTGCCCGGGTGGGAGCCAGCACTTTTGCTATTGTCACGCTGGCCGAAGACCCGGCCGACTGCAAACCGGCCAGCTTCAAGCGACTGCATGACGGCTTGAACCTCAAAGCGTTCAAGACCAGTGAAGGCTACCTTACCCTGCGCGCCGGCATGGCGCTGTGTGCCGTGAACGACAAACAGGCAGTGCCCGCTGCCGGCCAGCTGCTCGATCTGGTGGAAACACACCTTGGCGCCGCCTACGAAACCAGCCTGATTACCGATGTGCGCTGGCCAAAGGCCAGCTGATCCCTGTGCGCTTCGACATTCTCGGCCCGGGCAGTCTCGGTCTTCTCTGGGCAGCCCGGCTGGCGAGCGCGGGACACAGCGTGAGGCTGCTTGTGCGCACCCCCGAAGCGTTCGAGCACTGGCAAGCCATTGGCGGCAGGCTGATCTTCGAGCATGACAACATCCGCGAAGAACTTGAAATAGAAATCTGCCTGGACCCCGGAACCGAGCCGCTGCACCGCCTCGTCGTCGCCACCAAGGCCTACGCAGTGCCTTCGGCGCTGAATCCCCTGGCGCATCTTCTCGGCCCCGACAGCACGCTGGTCATGTTGCAGAACGGGATCGGCAGTCAGCAATATGCCCGGGAGCTGTGCAAGGACAGTCAAGTGCTGTGCGCCAGCGTCACGGACGGCGCCTGGCTGCGCGCGCCCGGCCACGTAGTATGGGCAGGGAAAGGGCTGACCCGCATTGGTGACGAAGCAGGCGGCCCTTGCCCTCCCTGGCTTGCTGCACTGGCACCGCCAGCCCTCGACTGGGTTTGGGAACAGGACATTGCCCAGGTGCTCTGGCAGAAACTGGCGATCAACTGCGCAATCAACCCGTTTACGGTGCTGCATGACTGCCGCAACGGGGAGGTGCCCGCCCGGGCCGGAAGCGAGCTGGATGCACTGATCCGCGAGCTGAAGGCACTTTTGCACAGCCAGGGTTTCGCGCCGCAAGCCGCAGAGCTTGCCCAGGTGGTCGCCGATGTCATCCGGCGAACCGCCCTGAACAGCTCTTCGATGCGCCAGGACGTGCACGCCGGCCGGCAGACCGAGATCGACTACATTATCGGCTATGCCTGCCGCACGGCTGTCCGGGAGGGAATAGGGGCGCCGGTGATGACGGGACTGTACGCCCGCCTGAAGACACATCTGGCAATGCATGGACTGGCGAACAATTGAAAGCGTGCTTTGCGCCGCCGGACAGACCGGCTAGGCTTTAACGCTGCGCAGCATTTCGACTATCCAAAGGGCACTCGCATCATGGGCTTTCGCTTGAGCAAACTCTATACCCGTACCGGCGACAAGGGTCAGACCGGCCTGGCCGACGGCCGCAGAATCGACAAGGACCATCCGCGTATCGAAGCTATGGGCAGCGTTGACGAACTCAACAGTTCGCTCGGCGTCCTGATTGCCGATCTGCAGGCGCAGGACTTGACCTCACTGTGCGCGGCGCTGGCGCCCGTCCAGCACCGCCTCTTCGATCTCGGAGGCGAGCTGGCGGTACCGGGTCACGATATCATCGGCGAGGCTGACGTGAAGGATCTGGAAGAGTTGATCGACCACTATAACGCCGATCTCGAGCCGCTGAAGAACTTCATCTTGCCGGGCGGCTCGCGTTGTATTGCCAGCGCCCATCTGGCGCGCAGCATATGTCGGAGAGCAGAACGGCGATACCTCTCACTGGCAAGTGAAGAGGCGGTGAATACCCAGGCGAGAATTTATCTGAACAGGCTGTCGGACCTGCTCTTCGTGCTGGCCCGCACCATCGCAAGACTGGAAGGGACACCCGAAGTGCTCTGGCAATCCAAACCCAAACCGCAAAGCTGAATCAAACCCGGCAGGGGCGCCGAATGTCGCGCCTCCCCGCCTTTGCGCGGTTAAACCCTGAATGCGCTGATTATTTGCTGTAGCTCCTTAACCAGCTGGCCCATGCGGTTGCTCGACTCTTCGGTCTGACGTGCGCCTTCGGCGGTCCGATCGCTGACCTGGTTTATCTCGACGATGTTCTGATCGATATCGTGACTAACCGCGGTCTGCTCTTCGGCCGCGGCCGCGATCTGCTCGCTCTGGTCGACAATCTGATTGACTGCCTTGAGGATATTGCCCAGCGCATCCTGCACCTTGAGCGAGGAGTCAACAGTAGCTCCGGTCATGCCGTGGCTGGCGCCCATGGCCTTGACCGCTCCATTGACCCCGCTCTGCAGACGGGCAATCATCTGTTCGATCTCCTCGGTAGATTGCTGCGTGCGCCGCGCCAGCGTGCGTACTTCATCGGCTACCACGGCAAAGCCGCGACCCTGCTCACCAGCTCTGGCCGCCTCGATGGCGGCGTTTAGCGCCAGCAGATTGGTTTGTTCGGCAACACCCTTGATCACTTCCAGCACCCGACTGATGGAAGAGCTGTCATCGGCCAGCTGGTTTATCGCCTTGACCGAATTTTCGATTTCCCCGGCCAGCTTCTCAATGCCATCGACTGAGGACTCCACCAGTTGACGACCGGCCAATGTTTCCTTGTTAACCAGACCGGCGCTGGTTACCGCGCTTGCCGCACTGCGCGCCACTTCCTGCGAAGTGGCGGACATTTCGTTCATCGCTGTTGCTACCTGCTCGATCTGCGAGCGCTGTGAGGCGACCGCGCGGCTGCTCTCACCCGAGATAGTCTCGACCTGCTGCGACTGCTGATCCACCTGTCCAGCGGTCTGGCTCACGCGAGTAATCAGGTCGCGAATACGCCGCACCGTGTCATTGAAATCGGAGGCCAGAGCACCCAGCTCGTCGCGACTTTCCACCTCGACATGCACCGTCATGTCGCCATCGGCCACCTGTCCCATCAGCTCGGACAGACGCTTGAGCGTGCGCCGCGTCGCCATGTAGAAACCGGCGTAGAGATAGATGATCAGAAGGCCGACAGCCGATAGCGAGATGATCAGAATAGTCATCGCCCGCATGTTCTCGCCCAGCCGCTCGGTCAGAACCTGACCAAGTGTCTCGAGCACCGCCTGATTGAAGGCGTAGGTTTTATCGATCTCGGCGGTGATCTGATTGAAATAGTCCAGCCAGCCTCCACTGAGGGAACTGGCAAGGATGATATCGTCCTCGAAAATGCGCGCTGCCACGTCGAGACTCTCCAGGCTTACCTGCCCGGCACTGCGCAAGCCGCCAAGCTCTTCGCTTGCCAGAACCAGCCCGAGGGTCTGTTCATAGTCGCTGCGCAGCTTCTGCATGCTTTCAAACAGGTCGTCCATGTCGCGGCTGGCGTCGGAATTCAGATAGCCGAGACCGATCGAGTAGGCGCCTACCGACCGCCCGCTACCCAGGGCCTGGGTAATCGGTGGGGTGACATTGATCACCAGATCGGAAAGCTGACGAATATTGCGGTCATAATCCTGTGGCAAGCCAGCGTAGGCGGCGCTGAAGTTGAGTAGTGAAGACAGCTCGCCAAGAGCCAGACTGGTCAGCGCGCCCCGGTTGCGGACCGACTCCTTGGCAGCTTGCTGATAGGCTTCCACCAATTCATCGCGCTTGGCCAGCAGCTCGCTGGCTTGTGGATCCTCAGGATCCAGATCCAGGCCTCTCAGCGCATTGACCACCTGGTTGCGCAGGACCTCCGTACGTTGCTCCAGGTCAGCAGCGTATTCGCCCTGCCCGAGCTGCCCGAGAATCACATCCAGATCACGGAGCATTTCCGCATCGCGCATGATTGACACGTTCTGTTCGACCAATGTCATGCCGTCGAGTGCCCGCTGGGTAATCTGCACTCGCTCGTACGCCTGCTGTACCAGCATGCTGCTGACGATACCCAGGGGAACAAAGAACAGAACGCTGATCAGGCAGAACTTCATGCCATAACTCAAACGATTCATCAACGCTATGGCAGGAGCCATAAGACTATTCACGCATGCTTCTCCTCAAATACATCTCCCGCCAAGCACGGAAGAAGCCCATCTGGCAAAGACCTGATATCAGGTCTTTGATTTATTATACTGGCTGGTCTGACGCCACCGTGTTTCTTCCTGTATACCACCGCTCGGGCAGAACCCAACCTGCTTCGATTGTCTCACCCTGGGCTATCGGCAAGGTTGCGGACATCTTTAACCAAACAGGCTGAAGAATGCTATACAAGCAGCCCACACCATCAGGCTACGAGCGAGCAGCGTACGAACCGGGTGCAGGATTGACGCGGTCGCACCGGCAGCTTGCTGCTCGTCACCCAGGGCGGCGGCAACACAGCCCGACACCACCCGATCAGCACTGACTTCCCAGCGCAACAGCCATCCCCTGAGCAGGCCAAGCGTACGCTCGAAGTCGCCCACCAGAGCCAGGCTCAACGCGAAAAGGCGTGATGGGAGCCACTCGAGTGCGTGACTGATGCGCATCACGGCCGGCAGGGCCGGGTGTTCCTGGTCAAAGTGCTCCTGCTGTTGTTCAAATCGATCAAGCAGACGGTATCCCAGAGGCCCGAGGGGCCCGAGCAGCAGATACCAAAATACCGGTGTCACGTAGTCTCTGAAGGTCGCGCGGGCAAGGCTGGCATCGACGCCGCGCAGCAAATCATTCGGGCCAGCGCTGTCGAGCTGCAGATCGCGGCGGGCGACATGATAGGCCGCCTCCTGGTCGCCGCGCTGCCAGGCCTCCTCGAAGGCAAGCGCCATGGACCCCAGCGGGTCGTTGCGCCCCACCGCCACCAGGACCAGAGCCACGTGGGCAATCAGGGTTAGCAGTCCATATACATGACCGCGCAGAACCCAGAGCACGATACCGGCCAAAAGCAATGGCAGAGCAAGCAATATCAGCGTCTGCCACACCGGGCTCAGGCGGGATTTCTCCTGCACCACACGCGCCCAGCGTCCGAGCGCGTCGAACGGGAAACCCTGTCGCCAGGGGGTAAAACGCAGTATCAGTACCACCAGTAGCAGAACCAGAAAACTCATGCGATCTGCCCCCCATCCTTGACCGCCAGCCCTGCCAGATAACGCTGCCAGTCAAAGGCCGGACCTGGATCGGTCTTACGTTGCGGCGCAATGAATTCATGACCGGTAATACGCCGGGAGGTTATCTCGGGGTAGGCGGCCTGCAGTCCCTGGGTCAGCAGCACCAGGCTGTGGTACTGGGCATCACTGTAAGGCTGAGTATCCGTGCCCTCAAGCTCAATACCTATGGAAAAATCGTTGCAGTCAGTACAACCGCCAAAGCAGGAGGCACCCGCATGCCAGGCCCGCTGCAGACAGGAAACGAACTGGGTGATCTCTCCGTGACGCTCGATGAGAAAATGCGCCGAGACGCGCAGCGATGCGATTTCTGCAAAATAGGGATGCGCATGCGGATCGAGGGTGCCGGTGAAGAACTCCTGGACGAACCCTCCGCCATACTGACCGGGGGGCAGACTGATGTTATGGATGACCAGCAGCGATATGCTGGCCGCTGGCGGGCGACTGTTGCAATGGGGCGAGGGGCAGGTTTGCACGCCACTGACCCAGCCGTCTTCGATGCGTATCTGCATGACCTCGGATGTCCGGCAAAAACTCTATGCTAGCAGGCTGTGCAACGGATAGCACAACTTGTATCAGGCGTTCCTGCCGGACTGCAATTGACGTAGATTACCTATGACTGACTCCAGCGCCCGATCGAAAAGCTGATTGTCATTGAGCAGCCTGATCAGCCCCAGTGCTTGGTGTCGGCCCAGCTCGATCCGGGAAAATTCCGCGACTTTCATACCCCCACGGTTGACGAAGATGTACTTGCCGCTGAAGCTGATTACCGCAGCCAGCTTGCAGCGCTGGGTCGGCGCCTGGCTATCGGGCCGAAACTCGAACCAGCTGCCGGTGTGCAGTTGTTCGACCCAGGCGCTCGCCCGCGGATCCAGGTCCTCGGCGTCTGGCTCCGCAGCTGGCAACGCTACTTCTTCCATTACCGGCTCTCGCACTTCCATGACCGGCATCCGGGCCGGCCCAGGTTGCTTGCGCTGCGGTTCCCGCATTTCCGCTACCGGAGACGGGGCCGGCGCTTGCTCTTCATCGGCAATGGCCTGCGGCGGCGCTATGAGCTCAGGCGCTTCAGGCACCGCAGACACGGAATCTTGCACAGCGACTGAATCGCTGCTGTCATTAACAGGAGGCCGCGGTGCGTTATTGCCAGTCGCATCGGCATCGTTCGCAGGCGCCTGCGCTGTGTCAGCATCCTGGGGACGAACATTTGCCTCCAGCAGCATCGACTGCTGCAACTGCTTGAGCCGGACCAGCAACGGCGCGCCTTGCTCGGCATGCATGCCAAGCAGACTCAAACCATCGGCAAAGGCCGCGCGCACTTGCTGATTGAGCGTCTCGCGTGCGCCCTCATCGCCTGCGTCCACAGGCTCGACACTCGAGAGCAGTTTGCGTGCGGTCTCTTCAGCCGACTGCATGGCAGCAGAATCAGCCCCTTCGCGCAGACAGGTCATCTGCATTACCTGGCTCCAGGTATCACGCAGCAGATCTACCACAAAGACCGGCAGTGTCTTGCCCAGCAGCATTCCGTTTAGCCGCGTGGCCACTTCGCCACGGGCAGCATCTACGCGCGCCCTGCCCTCCTCGGCATCACGGGTGCGCTGTTCCAGCCGATCGGAGCGGCGCTTCTCGGAATTGATGAAGCTGGTCAGCTCACCATGCATGGCGGCAAACATCTCGGGCTGGGGCTCCGGCTCGGCAAGCAGGCGCTGGACTATACTCTCCAGCAACACATGCAACTGATCACGCCGCAGATCATCCTGGTCGTTCCAGCCCATAGTGGCGCGGGCAAGTTCGTTCAGCAGCCTTCTCGCCGGGTGACTGGCCTGACCGAAGAAACGTTTGTCGGAAATCGCCAGACGCAGAATCGGCAACTGCAAACGTCCTATCATTACCTTCAAGGCAGCGGGCAGTTGGGGATCATCCAGAATAAAATCGAACAGCATCGAAACCAGACTGATGACGTCTTCGTCGACGCGATCAACCGAACGCCGCTGGCCCTGGTGATCGCGCTGCCCCTGCAACAGCTGGTTGATATGAATGCGCAGATCCTGTCGCTGAAAGCCGCCTTCGGCCAGTTCATCCACCGGCACCTGCGCCAATACGTTAAGCAGTTCACTGCTTTGCAGCGGCGCCGCAGTTGGGCCGGCTACGCGTGACAGCGCTGCATCGCCACTGGCATGCCGCCAGTTGCCGATCAGCTCGCTGAACAGCGACAGCACGCGCTGCTGATCATCACTCTCCGACATTTCGGGTTGCGCTATCGTCGAGCGGCTTTCATGCCCGGAATACAACTGTGGCCGCCGTGGGGCACTGGCACTTTTGAGGTCGGGCAGTACGCCGGCATTGACCAGTTGCGCATTGGCAGCGGCATAAAACGGGTCGATCGGATTGAACACATAACGCTCGAATAGCTTGAGGACAATCAACCGCACCTTGATATCCAGCGTCATCTCGCCCAGAGCGTCGACGAAGATCTGCGCCAGTACCGCAGGACCAAGGGGATTGCTAGCTTCATCCACCGGCGCCTTGACCAAACTGTTGAGCCTGATAGCCAGATGCGAAAGCGCCTGCTTGTTACGCTCTACGACACGACCAACCATGCTGTCCAGCGCCACGGTCTGTTCCAGATCGTCGGGCTGGACCAGCGACAGGGTGTCCAGTGCAAAATTGGTCACAGGCTTGGGCCTGGCGGCGGAGCCCGTATCGTTCAGCGCCTCCAGCTCCTTGCCTATACGCTGGCAGCAACGAGTAGTGAGTGCATGACGCTGCAGGCGTACCGCTCGCATAGCCTCAAAAAAAAGCGCCTGCTCGGTGTTGCTCGCGGCCCGGTCCGCCATCTCAAAAAGGCTGTCGTCAGCATTATCGAAAAGCGCTGACAACCGCGCCTTGATGAAGGCTACGGCTTCCTTGCGCACCGCCCTGAGAGGCGCGGGCAAGGTCGAAGACCGTTCGAGATCGGCTTCGCTGGTCGCGCCAGCGTTGCCGATACTGATAATTTTGGGATCGCGCGCCATATGTATTCTCCGGACGATCTGCGATCGTCGTGACCAACGCCAGCGGAGTTCCCTTCTACTGCAAATGATTCTCTCGCACCATTTTCCATGTGACATGGATTTGGCGTCAAATTTAAGCCAAGTATACAGTCTTTTTCAGAATGTCCTTCGCATACTGTCTGTTCCTTGAACGGGTTCACATTAATAAACCGCGCATTAGATCGAGACGACGTCAGCGGGACACCGCCGACGCATTGCTGACACAAATGGACGCCAGCGGGCAGACCCCCTTGGCGAACTCCGGCTATCCTGTGCCGGCTGGTAAAACTTAAAATAACAGTACAGACCCATGGAGAGCCATTTCAATGGATGCACTAATTGCGTATGTAGGCACTATCAACGGCATTGTCTGGGGACCGGCAATGCTTGCTCTGCTCGCAGGCACTGGCCTGTATCTTACCCTGGGCCTGAAGCTGATCCCCCAGCGCAAGCTCGGATTCGGTTTCAAGATGCTCTGGCGCGGTCGTAAAAGCACCGCCGAAGGCGATATCAGCCCCTTCAATGCACTGATGACCGCACTGTCTGCCACCGTCGGGACCGGTAACATTGCCGGCGTGGCAACGGCACTGTTCTTTGGCGGCCCGGGCGCGCTGTTCTGGATGTGGGCCATTGCAGTAGTAGGTATGGCCACCAAGTTCTGCGAAGCGGCCCTGGCCGTGCACTTCCGTGAAAAGGACGCCCTTGGTCACCATGTCGGCGGGCCGATGTACTACATCAAGAACGGGCTTGGCAAAAACTGGAAGTGGCTGGGCGTGCTGTTCGCAGTCTTCGGCATGCTTGCAGGTTTCGGTATCGGTAACACCATCCAGTCCAACTCGGTGGCCGATGCCCTGCAAAGCACCTTTGGTGTCTCACCTCTGATCACCGGGATTGTTATCGCTGTGCTGGTTGCGCTGGTACTGATCGGCGGCATCAAGCGGATTGGCGAAGTGGCCGGCAAGCTGGTGCCGATCATGGCGCTGTTCTATGTCGGCGGCGGACTGATCATCCTGATCACGCATGCGGCAGAGCTGCCGGAAGCCTTCGGCCTGATTTTCTACCATGCGTTCAATCCGGCCGCAGCCGCTGGCGGTTTTGCCGGAGCAACAATCTGGGCTGCGATGCGATTCGGTATTGCCCGCGGTGTTTTCTCCAACGAAGCCGGCCTGGGCAGCGCGCCTATCGCCCACGCTGCGGCGAAGACCAGCAACCCGGTCCGGCAGGGCACTGTAGCCATGCTCGGCACCTTTATCGACACCATCGTTATATGCTCCATCACCGGCCTGGTCATCATGGTCACAGGCGCATGGCAAAGCGGCGAAAACGGTGCGTCCCTGTCGGCACATGCATTCAATCTGGGCCTGCCCGGCGGCTGGGGACAGTACATCGTCAGTATCGGTCTGGCCATTTTTGCCTTCACGACCATCATTGGCTGGAGCTTCTACGGCGAGAAATGCACCCAGTTCCTGTTTGGTGAAAAATCCAACATTCCGTTCCGGGTAATCTGGGTGTTGGCGATTCCGCTGGGTACGCTCCCAATTGTCGATCTGGGGAGCCTGTGGCTGGTAGCAGACACCTTGAATGCGTTGATGGCAATCCCCAACCTGATCGCCCTGCTGCTACTCAGCCCAGTGGTGTTCAAGCTGACCAGAGACTACTTCAACGACCCCGCAAACCAGCTGCAGGACAAGTAAGCCGGCTACCTCACCCGCCCTCCCCGGGCGGGTGTTCTGTCCCTGATAAGGTATACTCTCCGGCTGACGCCAATGCAGACGGAGCCCCATAGATGCCTAACCTGACCCTGGACAGCCTGCAACCGATCATCGTCGATGACGTGCGACGGGCCCTTGCCGAGGATGTCGGTTCCGGCGACATTACCGCCGCGCTTATTCCCGCTGATCGCCATGCCAGCGCCAGCATACTCACCCGAGAGTCGGCGATCCTGTGCGGCACCGCCTGGGCAGATGAAGTATTTCGTCAGGTCGATCCGCAGATACAGGCCCGATGGCTTGTGCGCGATGGTGAGCGCATGCAGCCGGATCAGGTCTTCTGTCACCTGACCGGACCCGCCCGTGGACTGCTTACCGCCGAGCGAAGCGCAATGAACTTCATCCAGACCCTGTCGGCTACCGCCACCCGAAGCCGGCACTTTGCCGATCTGGTCGCAGGCAGCGGCGTGCGTCTACTCGACACCCGCAAGACCCTGCCTGGTCTGCGCATGGCGCAGAAGTACGCGGTGACCTGTGGCGGCTGCCACAACCACCGCATCGGTCTGTTCGACGCCTTCCTTATCAAGGAGAACCACATTGCGGCCTGTGGCGGCATTGCCGAGGCGGTCGCGCAGGCACGCAATCTGGCACCAGGCAAGCCGGTCGAGGTCGAAGTAGAAAGCCTGGATGAACTGCGTCAGGCACTCGAGGCCGGCGCCGACATCATCATGCTTGACGAGCTCAGCCACGACGACATGCGCGAGGCAGTTCGCCTGGCCGCAGGACGGGCCGCACTGGAAGCCTCAGGTGGCATTACCGAAGCTACCCTGCGCAGCGTTGCCGACACCGGCGTGGACTTCATCTCGATTGGCAGTCTGACCAAGGATATCAGGGCCGTGGACCTGTCCATGCGTCTGAGCATGTAAAAAAACCGGCCTTGGCCGGTTTTTCCTTTCCTTCTGTTCAATCAGTCCCGCACATTCTCGTACAGCATGTAACGTGAGGTCTCGTACAGCCCCCGGGTCAATGGCAGGAGACGCTGATACTCGTCCGGGTAACGGTCTGCCACGTTGTCCAGCGGCGTGGCAGAGTGCAGATCATGCAGACTCGGCTCGCTGCCGTCGTAATTCATCTGCAACAGGAAATCCTTGCTCACTGCACCGATCAACGGGAACGTCCCTTCGCGCAACACCAGCGGTACTATGCGCTCGCCTTCCGGGGCGGGCTGCAGAATATCCCGGCCCATGGTGCGGTTGTCATATTCGTAACCCACCAGGCCCGCGATGGTCGGCAACAGATCCGCCAACCCCACAGCCCCCTCGAACTCGCGTGGCGGCAGCAGTTTTGGCGCATAAATCAGCAACGGCGTATTGTTGCTCTCAAGCCCCAACTGATCGAACGCCGGCTTCATGAAGTCGATGTTGGCGATGCGGGTATTGTGATCACCGAACATCACAAAAATGGTGTTATCGAAGTAACCACCCTCCTTCGCCATCTCCATCAACCGACCAATATTGAAATCCAGAAGCCTTACCGCGTTGTACTGGGCAACGCTGCGTGAGCCGGCCGCCTGAACCTCTTCCAGGCTCGGTTCAAGCACTTCGAAACCATCGTTTTCGGGAGGTATGGTAAAGGGTCGATGATTGCCGGCGGTCTGTATATAAGCGAAGAAGGGCTCATCGCGGGGAAGCCCACGCAACAGCTGGTCGGTTTCCCTGAACAAATCCAGGTCGGAGATACCCCAGACATCGGCGTTACCTGCCTGCCAGAAACCCTCTTCGTAGAGCGTGACGTCGTCGATGCTCTGGCGGATAAGACCGTTCATGTTGGCCCATCCAGCGCTGCCGCCAATGGTGTATATCTTGTTGTAACCTTCCAGCGCATTGACCAGGGTGTGCTGATTGGTAATGAGCGGGTTGCGCGTCGCAGTCTCCGACCGCGAGACATCCGGTATACCGGTAATACTGGCCCAGACCGTCTTCGCGGTACCGGTGACCGGCACGTAGAAGTGACGGAAGAACCAGCTCTCCGAGGCCATCCGGTCGAGATTGGGGGTCGGATTGATTGGATTGCCGTAGGCACCCATTGCGGTGGTGCCCAGCGATTCGAGCATGATGAAAACCACGTTGGGACGCTGAGAAGTAGCGAGCCGGTGCGGCTGCACCGATACGCTTCTGTTCAGCGTCAGGGCCTCCAGATCAGGCTCTTCGACCCCGAGATACTGGCTGACCGCAGGGTAGTGCTTGCGCACCTCGGCCAGATCGTAGCGTTCCTGAGGAATAGCAATGGTGTCGTAGAAGAAGATGACCGGGTTGATCCCCAGAGCCCCCAACTGGCTATCCCCGGAGAAGAACGCATCGCTCCAGCGTAACGGCACGGGATTTTCCAGATTGATATTACTGAAGCGACCAAGAATCGCCATAAAGACAACGACCACCATCAGACAGCTGCCCCATATCCGCGAGCCCAGACCGATGTGTGTCCTGGGACGATCAAGGGTTTCGCGCTCAAGCCGCAACAACGCCCAGAAACTCCCGACCAGCATCACCAGCCAGCCGAGCGCAATCCAGATAACCGGGTAGCTTTCCCAGACCATCTGCCGGGAAATGCCCGCGTCCTCAAGGAATTTCAGTGCCGAGGCGTTCAAACGCACGCCCAGATAGGCGTAATGCCCGAAATCGATGATGTACATGAACAGTACGATCGCCAGTGCGATCAGCAGATACGCACGACCGACCCAGCGCAGCAAGGGTGATCGCAGGCTATTCCATACCGGCAGCCAGGCCAGGAGCATCGCGGGCAGCATCAGCAGTATGGCCAGCCTCAGATCGAAGCGCACACCGATCCCGAGCGTTTCCAGAACCAGGCCCCAAGGCTGATCATCACCCGGGTTGACTGAGGAGAAGCCGAACAGAAAAACCGCCCGCAGGGCGACCAGCAGTACAAAGAGAATCACTACTGCGCCGAGAAAATAATGCAGGCGGCGAGATCGTAACCAGCCCATAGCAGGCTCCTGAAAAAATGTTGTCGGTTGGTTCAGCTTGCGCCCTTCAGCCCTTGCGGCCATCCAGACGGGCGAGAATGTCCATGGCCAGATCGTAGACCCGGTCATCGGCGATATTCAATCCGGACTGTGTCGGATCGGCTGCCGGCAGGCGACCGCTACTCTGCAATCCCTGAAACTGGCTGAGGCGCTGCGCACTGTATAGCCGCATAGCCTCAGGTGGCAACCGGGACGGCTCCAGCCTGCCCAGCTGGGTCAGAACGGCGCAGGTCGCAGCGGGGAACTCCCATGCCCGAGCGACCCTTGCGGTCAGCTGCCGGGCAACACCCAGCCACTGCGCACGAAACGCCAGGCTACTGGGTGTCTGGCTGCCGTCGAAAAGCCTGTCCAGCACCCGGCAACCGATGAGCAGACCAAGATTGCTGGAAATGCCTGCCAGGTAGGCATTGAACTCGTCGCCCTGCTCCTGACGAGCCAGAGCCGAGGCAATCAGGGCGGTTTTCCCCGACTGTTCCCAGAGCAGCAAGCCGGCAATGGCACTGAAATGGCCCTGCCGCTCACTGAAAATAGGCCGCACGAGCAGGTTCGCGACCATCTGCCGCAACCCCCTCTCGCCCAGCACCAACACGGCCTGTTCAAGACTGCGCGCTTCGCTGGCCCTGCGATAGAAGGGGCTGTTAGCCAGGCGGATGACCTCACTTACCGAAACGATATCCTGCTCGATCAGCTGAGCCAGCTCCTTGGAGGTTGTAGATGGGTCGCGGAAGTAGCTCATCAGGCGCGGCAGCACTGAGGGCAGACGCGGAATCAGGCGATTATCTGCCAGGTCGCTGTCCAACAGCGCACTAAAGGCCTTCAGCGCCCTGCGTTCAAAATCGTTCAGCGGCTTATTCTGTGGCGAATGCACACCCAGTACCATTCCCATGAATGCCTGTTCAATGCGCTCGTCAACAGGTTGATCGCTAGCCGATTTCACATCAGCGCCGACCGGCGAAGGCGGAATCGAGACCGCCTCCCCCCCGACTGCCAGCAGGATTCGTCGGAAGGAGCAAACAAACGATTTTATCTTGATCCACATTCGTAACAGTCCGTGTAACTAGGCGATGGCGCCATGCTGGCACATGATAGCGTTTTGTGACTGCGTGCGAAGAGGTCTCTGCTTGCGCCCCTGCGCAGCTATCAACGGCTGTTCGCCGGGCGCTCCAGGTATACAAGCAGCCCCTCGCAGTCGGGCAGGTGCCAGTCAGCCAGCTCGGGCCAACCGTTGTGTTCATGCAACAGGCAGGTTCGACACCCCGCGGCGCGCCCTGCCTCCAGGTCGAAACGAAAATCACCCACCATCACAGCCTCTTGCGGAGACACCGACCAGAGGTCGAGAAGATGCTGGATACCCGCCGGATCGGGCTTGGGCAGGGCTTCGGCGCGGCCGAGAACATGCTCGGGCGCAAAGCAGTCGGCAATACCCAGCACATCGAGCGACGATACGGCCACCCCATGAAGGTTGCGGGTGAGGATGCCCACGTGATTACCGCGCGCGCACAGATACCGGATCAGTCTGGCGGCGCCGGGGGCCGGGGTCACTTCACGCGCCAGACGCAGCTCGATGGCATCGAGCCGCTCGCTCAGTTCACGGGCCTGCTTTTCCGGCAAGCGTGCCAGATAACCGAGAATATCCTCCTCGGCAGGAATGCCAAGTTCTCGCCGGATGGCCGGAAAGTCGTGCTGGGCCAGCGTCAAGGTACCATCCAGATCGAATATCCAGGCCTTGATCTCATGCATTGTTCAGCGCTCCCGCTCGCGCATCAGTGACTCCTGGGTAACAGAAGCCACGAGCAGGCCGTCGCGGGTAAATATCTGCCCACGGGAAAGACCGCGGGATCCGCTCGCCGAGGGGCTGTCCATGGCATAGAGCAACCAGTCATCCATGCGCAGCGCCTGATGGAACCAGAGCGAATGATCCAGACTGGCTACCTGCATATCCCGCGACCAGGAAGAAATACCGTGGGGCAGCATCGCAGTGCCGAGCAGGTGGAAATCCGATGCATAGGCCAGCAGGTAACGATGCAATTGCGGGTCGTCCGGCAGGCGACCATCAGCGCGGAACCACATATGCCGCACCGGAGCCGATGGCTGCGGATCGAAGGGATTGAATACGCCCACTGGCCGGATTTCGATCGGCTTGTCGACCAGAACCTTGTCACGCACCTTCTCGTGTATCAGGTGCTGATGATCACGGGTCAGCTCGGTTTCGTTGCGCAGCTCCTCCGGCGGCGGCACATCGGGCATCTGCGCCTGATGGCTGTAGCCCTCCTCGTCACCCTGAAAAGACGAGATCATCGTGAAGATCGGCTTGCCCTTCTGGATCGCCTGCACCCGTCGGGTGGTGAAACTGCCGCCATCGCGCAGGGGATCGACCTGATAGACAATAGGCAGGGTGGCATCGCCAGCGCGCAGAAAATAGCCATGCACCGAATGCACGTGACGTTCGGCATCTACAGTCTGACTCGCGGCAGAGAGGGACTGGCCCAGTACCTGGCCACCAAACAGCTGCTTGAAGCCCAGGTCCTGGCTCCTGCCGCGAAACAGGTTTTCCTCGATTTTCTCCAGCGCCAGCAGGCTAACCAGATCATCCAGCATTTCGGTCATGGCAATGAGTTCCTCGACAACAGCGGCCCCGCAGAACCGGCAAACAGATAGGGGTGCGACCGAGTGTCGCAAAGCGGGACATTCTAACCGCTAACCTGCAGCTTTTGGTAATGGCTGCGCGCTTGTTGCCCGGTGCTCCGGGCACTCATACTGCCAGCCTACCCGCTCAATGGCACTGATGCATGGATCTACCCCTGGTATATCACTCCGATTACAGCTTCGTGTTTCCCACGGGCCATCGCTTTCCGATGGACAAGTTCGTCCGGCTGCATGACCATCTGCGCGCCACCGGCGCACTGCATGACGACAACCTGCACCAGCCGCAGCCGGCCAGCCGTGAACTGCTCTGCCTGGCGCATGATCCGGGTTATGTAAACCGCTTTTGCAGCAACGGGCTGGAGGTTTCGGAACTCCGCCGCATGGGGCTACCCTGGAGCGATGCGCTGGTGCAGCGCACGACCCGCGCCGTGGGTGGCTCGTTGCTGACCGCCGAGCTGGCATTGCAATATGGCCTGGCCTGCCATCTGGCCGGCGGGACCCACCATGCCCATTACGATTTTGCTTCGGGTTTTTGCATCTTCAACGACCTTGCGATAATCAGCCGCTACCTGCTGGCCAGCGGCAAGGTTGGCCGAGTGCTGATTTTTGACTGCGATGTGCACCAGGGTGACGGCACTGCCCGGATCCTCGAGGACGACATCGATGCCATCACCGTGTCCCTGCACTGCGAAAACAACTTCCCGGCGCGCAAGGCCGCCAGCGACTGGGACATCCCGTTACCCCGTCGGCTGGATGACCGCGGCTATCTGAAGGTAGTCGACGATGTACTGGGTTATCTGCTGCCGATTTACCAGCCCGACATCGTGCTGTATGACGCCGGTGTGGATGTGCACCAGGAGGACGCCCTCGGCTATCTGCGGCTGACCGATAACGGAATCGCCAGCCGTGACCGCATGGTAATCGAGCATTGCCTGGGCCGGGGCATCCCCGTATGCGCGGTGATCGGCGGCGGCTACAGTAATGACCGTGAAGCCCTTGCCCGTCGTCACGGGTTGCTGCACCACAGCGCCGCGCAGATTTGGCGCGAGCGCGCTTTGGGTTAGACTGACTGGTCACTGCCACTGTTCTACCGGATCACTCATGCCAGTCAGCCCCCCCTTATCCTCCAGTGTCGCCGTCATCGGCGCCGGTCCGGCCGGACTGATGGCCGCCGAAACGCTGATCAACCGTGGGTTCCAGGTGGATATCTATGACGCGATGCCGTCGCCGGGACGCAAGTTCCTGCTCGCTGGCGTTGGCGGCATGAACATCACCCACTCCGAGGCAGCTGATCGCTTCGTTGCCCGTTACCGGGAAGCCGCCCCCTGGGTGGAGACCTGGCTGCAGCAAATGGATGCCGGGCAGTTGCGCGAATGGGTGCACGAGCAGGGGGTAGAAACCTTTGTTGGCTCCTCGGGCCGGGTTTTCCCGGTCGAGATGAAAGCGGCACCGCTGCTGCGGGCCTGGCTACGGCGCCTGCGCGAGGCGGGGGTCCGCCTGCATACCCGACACCGCTGGACCGGCTGGAACGAGCAACAGCAATTGCACTTCGATACAGCTTCCGGCCCAACACTGAAAACGCATGCGGCCACGATACTCGCCCTGGGCGGGGGCAGCTGGTCGCGCCTGGGCTCGGACGGCGCCTGGGTGGCGACCCTGAGTCATCAGAACGTAGCGATAGCCAAACTGTTGCCGGCCAACTGCGGCTTCACCGGCAACTGGAGCACCTATCTAAGCGAGCGTTTCGCCGGCGCGCCACTTAAACAGGTAATCGCCTCGGTGACCCTGGCCGACGGTTCCACGCTGAGCCGGCGCGGCGAGTGCGTCGTCACCCATGACGGACTGGAGGGCAGTCTGATCTATGCGCTATCCGCTCCGCTGCGTGATGAGCAGATGAACACCGGCAGTGCCCGACTGCTACTGGATCTGGCGCCGGATCGCAGCGAGCATGAACTGACCGACGCACTGGCGAAGCCGCGCCGCGGGCAGTCACTCTCATCGGTACTACGCAAGCGCGCCGGACTCGATCCGCTGAAAATCGCCCTGCTGCATGAGTGCCTGGAGCCAGACGCTATGGCCGATCCACACAGGCTCGCCCAGGGGATCAAGAGCGTAACGGTCAGACTGCATGCAACCCGCCCAATGGACGAAGCGATCAGTACGGCTGGCGGCGTGATGCGTGAAGCGGTGGATCAACGATTGATGCTCAGGAACCTGCCGGGCACATTCTGTGCGGGGGAAATGCTCGACTGGGAAGCGCCCACGGGCGGATACCTGCTGACCGCCTGCTTCGCCAGCGGCCGGGCCGCCGGCAATGGCGCTGCGGACTGGCTCAGCGCTCGATCTTGACGCCAGAAAGCCGCGGCAGCATCCAACGTTCGAACAATCGCGGAAAGAACCGCGACAGAAAGCGTGCGCGCCAGTCAACATTGGACAATACCAGCAGACGTTTACGTTTCACCGCACCAAGATAGATTTCGTCCGCCACATCGTTGGGCGACGCCACCTTGAATGGCGCCGTTATGCTCGCCTGATTGATCGAGCCGTCGCCCACCAGCGCGTTCTTGCGGATGTCGGTGGCAGTATAGCCCGGGCTGACCAGCATCACATTGACGCCCTGCTCGCGCACCTCCAACCGCAACGTCTCGAACAGACCGTGCAAAGCGTGCTTGCTGGCGTTGTACGCGCTGCGATACAGCAGGGGAGCAAAACCGGAAATGGAGCTGAGTACAATAATCTGCCCCTTGCGCTCGATCAGGCTGTCCAGCGCATGGCGGGTACAGTGCAGGGCGCCGAAGTAATTCACCGCCATGATCCGCTGGAAGACCTCCAGGTCGGTATCGTTGAACTCGCTGCGATGGGTGATGCCGGCATTATTGATCAGCACATCGATACCGCCAAAATGCTCGATCACCTGGCAGATCGCCTGCTGGCAGGCATCGTCGTCGGCGACGTCGCAGTGAATGGCCAGAACCTCGGCATTGACCTTGGTCATCAGCTGTTCGCGAAACGCGACCAACGGCTCATCCTGCACATCGAGTATCGCGATCCGCGCGCCAGCCTGGGCGAAACGCAGCGCCAGGGCACGTCCGATCCCGGCACAGCCGCCGGTCACTACCACCACCTTCTGCTGAAACATGCCTCTGGCCATCACCGTCCTCCCTCTGCTATTGCTTCAAAGAGTGGGCCAAAAAGAGGCAGGCTGCAAGGTAGCTGCTAGGGAGCCAGACGCTCGCGTAGCCATTGGCCGTCGACCAGACGATAGCAAAGGCGATCATGCAGACGACTCGGCCGGCCCTGCCAGAATTCGATCATACTGGGCTTCAGACGCATACCACCCCAATGCTCCGGACGCGGCGGAGCCTCTTGTGCGTAGCGTACTTCCAGCTCGGCAAGCTTGTCCTCCAGTACCTGCCGACTGGCAATAACTTCACTCTGCGGCGAAGCCCAGGCGCCGAGCCGGCTGCCCACCGGACGGCTGTGATAATAGGCATCGGACTCTTCATCGCTGATGCGCTCGACCTCTCCCTCGATACGCACCTGACGCTCCAGATCGTGCCACCAGAAAGTCATGGCTGCCTTCGGCTGACTGATCAACTGGCGGCCTTTCGCGCTCTGATAATTGGTAAAGAACACAAAGCCGCGCTCATCCGCACCCTTTAACAGCAGCGTACGCAGGTGTGGCTGATGGTCAGCATCGACGCTGGCCAGCATCATGGCATTGGCTTCGGTGGACTCGATCTCCACCGCCTGCTCGAACCAGGTGGCGAACAGGCTCAGAGGATCGGTCGGCGTCTTGTCCTCAAGCAATCCGTCACGGGTATAGTTGCGGCGCAGGTCGGCAATATCAGGCTTCATTGAAGGTTCTCCCAAGGATCAGTGACCCAATCCTAGCACTACCGACGCAGCCTGCATTGATCCTGGACAAGGCTTGTATCAATCACCGCGCTGCAGGCATCTGTAGACTTCACGGCTGAGGGCAAGAGCCCGTGGATCCATTAACACATAGGGACCCATCGCGTTGGTCACATAGCCAAACCCGACCTGCGCGTCAGGGTCACAGAATCCCAGACAGCCGCCTGCACCGGGATGACCGTAGGCCTGCGGCCCCATGCCAAAGCCACCGCCCTCGTAGTCCTGCTCCAGCATTACGCCCAGACCGAAACGGGTCGGCGCCAGCAGCGTGCGGTCCATACCCTGCGAATGCTCGCGGCGCATCTGCGCAACCAACTCCGGGTCCAGCAGGTGGGTACTCTCCAGGCTGCCGCCGTGGGCCATGACCTGCCAGAAGCGCGCCAGCGACCGGGCATTGCCGGTACCGTTGGCCGACAGTATCTCGGCCTGCTGCCACTGACGCTCGTTGGTACTCACCATCATGCTTGATGGGTTCCCGAATGCCTTGAACCCCAACCCTTCGGGCTGACCCATCGAGGCAAAGAGCGCGCGGGCATATTCGTCGCCGAACTGGTTACGCAGGCGCGACACATGGGCCAGCCGGGGCAATGCCTGATCCGGTACACCTACGAAGAAGTCCATGCCCAGCGGCTGACAGATGTGCTCCTGGATATAGCGCCCCGGCCGAGTATCAGTGACCCGGCGCAGCGGCTCGCCAACCAGCCAGGCGTATGTCACGGGGGCGTAGCCATGAGCCTGCCCCGGCATCCACCAGGGATGCTGGGCCGCCAGCGCATTGCTCATCGCTTCCCAGTCGAACAGTGCTTCGGGCGGCAGGGTCTCGGTGATCGCGGAGAGTCCGGACTGGTGGCTGAGTATCTGGCGCAGAGTGATCTGCTCCTTCGCGGCCTGGGCAAATTCGGGCCATACCTCGGCCAGCGGCGCATCCAGGCCAAGCTTGCCGGCTTCCACCTGCTGCAGCACCGCAATGGCACCCAGCGGTTTGGTGCAGGAAAACACATTGACCAGGGTGTCCTGCTCCCAGACCTGCTGATTGTCCTTGTCGACCACGCCCTGCCAGAGATCGAGTACGGTCTCGCCGCCAACGGTCACACACAGGGCACTGCCGCGTGCCTGAGGGTCCTGTTGCTGCTGCGCGAAGATCTCGCGCACGGACTCGAAACGGGGATCGAAATAGCCCTGAACGTTGCTCATGGAAACTCCGTTGTCATTTTTGTTTACGGCCCACATTTAATCGCAGATTCAAAAGCAATTCAGCATTAAAGCAGGTACTACTGGATTTCGCGGCGGAAGGGAGGCAGCGCATTGAGAATTGCCTTGCCGTAGCGCTGAGTCACCAGGCGCCGATCGAGTAGCGTCACCGTACCGCTGTCCTCTTCATTGCGCAGCAACCGGCCACAGGCCTGGATCAGCCGCAGACAGGCGTCAGGCACCGCGATCTCCATGAAGGGGTTGCCGCCGTTGCGCTCGATCCACTCCGATAGCGCCGCTTCCACCGGGTCATCAGGCACCGCAAAGGGTATCTTGGCAATGACCACGTGCTCGCAATAACGGCCCGGCAGATCGACGCCCTCGGCGAAACTGGCAAGACCGAAAATCACGCTCTGCTGCTTGTCATCCACACGGGAACGGTGCTGGCGGATCAGCTCCTGTTTGGACAAATCGCCCTGTACAAATATCCGCTCACGAAAGGCTCCGCCCAGTCCGGCGTAAACCTCGAGCATCTGCCGGCGCGACGAAAACAATACCAGGCTGCCGAGCGCCTCCTCGAGTATTGCCGGCAGATGCTGGATGATCGCGGCACTGTGGCCGGCACTGTCACGCGGGTCGGCGCCCATATCGGGAATCCGCAGCACGCCCTTCTCGGCGTATTTGAACGGGCTCGGCGCCATGGTGCAAACCGCGCTGCGCGGCAGCCCGGCGCGCTGACTGAAGCGGTCAAAGCGTCCCAGTGCGGTCAGCGTGGCCGAAGTCACCAGACAACCGAACGCGCTGTGCCAGAGAAATTGACGCAGCGTGTCGGCCGCCAGGATCGGACTCACGTGCACTTCTATATCGTTTTGCTCGGTCAGCGTCAGCCAGCGCGCGGTCGGCGGCTTGTCCGGCGGATCGACCAGACAGAACTGCGTCCACAGGGTCCAGTTACCTTCCGAACGCGCCAGCAAGGCACCGAACAGCGGATACCACTCTTCGGCCTGGTGCGAGGTGACGCCAACGGCCTCTCCATCCATCGCCTCCTTGAGCTGATCCACCAGGCGCTGCAGCAGGTCGGTTATCCGGCCGAACCCGGCCTTGAGCTCCACACCCATATCGCACAGGTGCTCCGGCACAACTCCATCCTTGAACCGGTGCTGTGGGCGTACCTGACCACTCAGGTCTTCGGCGCTGGCAAAGTCGGACACTTCGGTCAGGGCCTGGGCCATGAATTGCTGATGCGGTTTCAGATCCCGCGCGATCTGCGGTACCTGCTCCAGCGTACGACCGAAATCCCCCGGCAACGGATTCTGCGCCAGCAGCTTGGTCAGGTTCTTGTCCAGCTGATCGAGCCAGTCGGCGGTAGCAGCCATCCGCGTGTGATGCGCGAAGTGCGCAATGGCCTTGTCGGGCAGGTGATGGCCTTCGTCGAAGATGTACAGGCAGTCACGCGGGTCGGGCAGTATTGCACCTCCGCCAAGCGCCAGATCAGAGAGCACCAGATCATGATTGGTCACGATCACATCGACCTTTTGCACGCCCTCGCGCGCCTTGTAGAACACGCACTGGTTGAAGTGGCCACAGCGGCGATTGGTGCACTGGATATGATCGGTAGTCAGCCGCGACCAGTCCTGGTCCGCCAGCGCCGTGGGCCAGGAGTCCCGCTCGCCGTCCCATTTGCTGGTAGCCAGGGATTCAACCATGCTGGTATAGAGCTTTAACCCCGCCTCGTCGACTTCCAGGTTGAAGCCCTCATCGGCAAAGCCCTGCTGCCGGCTGGCGACGGACTGGTTTTCACTGAGCAACTGATCGAGCTTGGACAGGCAGACGTAGCGCCCACGCCCCTTGGCCAGAGAGAACTGGAAATTCAGCCCGGCATTGCGCTGAATATCCGGCAGATCCTTGAGGACAATCTGCTCCTGCAGCGCCACTGTAGCTGTCGAAATAACCAGGGGTTTACCCAGGTGACGGGCAATCGGAATCGCTGCCAGGCAATACGCAACCGTCTTGCCGGTACCGGTGCCGGCCTCGACCACGGCCACCGCCGGCTCGCCGTCGCGTCGACCTTCGTCATCCAGCTTGATTCCGCCGAACAGCTTGGCCACCTCGGCGATCATCACCCGCTGGCCATAGCGTGGCTTCAGCGACTTGTTTTCGAGGAAGGTGCGGTAGGCCGTCTGGATCTGGCTTTTCAGTTCATCATTCAGCATGCGGGCTCCAGGCAAGGGCGGCATCATACCACTTCGCGCCAATGCGGGCTTGCCGCCGCTGGTGGGCGGCAGGTAACCTCCGGTTGCAGTTAAGGGTTGCCACTTCAGGCTCCAGGCCAGATTCTGGACATCCTGGGTAAGCTCGATTCAATGATTACTCTCCATCCACCGAACAGCCATCCGGAAACCCAATGTCCGCCACGCCAACCCATGCCCTGCTGGGCATTCTTGACCAGTTTCAGCCCAAACGCCTGCTCTGCATCAGCAGCGATTCGATTCCGGCAGTAGCGGCATACAGAAAGGAACACCCGGAGTGTGAACTGATCGAGACCAGCCAGGCACCGCTGCCGGATGATCTGGCGAATCAGCGCTACGACCTGGCCATAGTAGCCGATCAACTGGAACGACTGGACAAGCGTCAAGGGGTCGAGCTGCTGGCGGGCCTGCGCAATCTCTCGGTCAGCCGCATGGCGGTGCTGGTAGAGCTTGCTGAGGCGCCCGAATGGCAGGCCAGTGACTTCTATGGCCTGGCGATGCAGCGCGATGCCCGATTCGAGAAGGACCAGCGCTGCCTGACCCTGTTTACCTACGATCTGAAGGAATACAAGACGGTCCCTGACTGGCTGAATGCCAAGTACTGGGCTAATCCGGAGAACTTCGACCGATACTGGTGGTAACCATGCAGCCTATAGGTCCAATGGCGCTCTGCCCCTGTGGCAGTCACCAGCCTTATGCCAATTGCTGCGGGCCGTTTCACCACGGGTTGCCGGCAGCAAGCGCAGAATTACTCATGCGCTCGCGCTATTGCGCCTATTGCCTGGGACTGATCGACTATCTGATCGCGACGACTCTTCCCGCCCAACAGGCGCAGCTTGATATAACAGCGATGACGCAATGGAGCCAGGAAAGCGAGTGGCTTGGCCTGGAAATCGAAAGGACCGCCGAGATCGGCGCCGATCGTGCGCAGGTCACTTTTACCGCGCACTGGGCAGACCCGGACGGCAGTCGACGCCAGCACCGCGAATGTTCGGACTTCGTCAGAAAAGATCGGCGCTGGTATTTCATCGACCCGAACCATCAGCCCGCGATCGGCCGCAATACGCCCTGCCCTTGCGGCTCGGGGTTAAAGTTCAAACGCTGCTGCGCGGTCTGAGCAACGCAATCTTCCAGGCGGTCGGCTGCCTGAACAGCTCAGCTCAATCTTGCAGTTTCAGATGGTCCGTATTAGGCACCCTGGCGTCGCTGGAGCGCTTGAGCTCGTCCAGGTCGGCACCAGGCGGTGCCAGGCTCAATGCCGACAGGTCGATTGGCAGCGGCGTAAAGGCATCGTATTCGTCCTGTATATCGCTACCCACCGGGGCGATATCGAAGTCGGGTGCCTCGACATCCTTGAAGGCGGCCATATAGGCATCACGCGGCTCGACCGAGGCGCCTCCGGACCGGGGCGCCGCTGGCGTGACGGATGCAGCAGTCGCCGGTTGCGCTGGCGTCTCGACCGGTGCCGAGTCGGAAGCCGGCCCTGCGTCCATCGGATCGATACTGCAGAGCGCACCGGCCCGCTCAATGGCCTGCCGATATTTCTCCGCGGCGGTCTCGTCCAGGCCCTGCTTGATCACCACCCGACGCCCGGAAAAAAGCACATCGAGCTGTTGTCCGCCGACCTGGAACAGCTGGCCGATACGCGCCCTGGCCTGCTCCTGCGTCACGCCAGCGCGGACCTTTCCCTGAAAAGCGATTTCGAAAAGAGGCATCGTGTCTCTCCCTTGCAATGATTAGTCCTGCACCCTGTACGCCATTTGATTAGTATGGACAGACGCAGGCGCTCCAGCAACTTGTATCAGGCAGCCTGCCCCACTCCAGGAGGGAACCCATGCGCAGAATCGTTTCGACTATCGTTCTGGTGGCTGGCCTGTCGCTGTTGACCGGATGCGCCATGTTCGGACACTCCTACACCAAGCCCGACATCGCCCTGGCCAATGTCGAGATGCTCAAGGCCAATCTGTGGGAGCAGTCCTTCCGGCTGCGCCTGCGGGTGGACAATCCCAACGACCGCAGCCTGCCCATCCGCGGCATGCGATACGAGATCTATCTCAACGATGCTCGCCTGGCAACCGGCCTCAGCGACAGCAGGTTCAATGTTCCGGCCTACGGCTCGGAATATTTTGAATTGAATGTGCGCTCCAACCTCTGGCGTCACGTTGGCGACATCGTCAGACTGATTGAAAATCAACAAGCCGTGGATTACCGGATAGAAGGCCATATCCGTACCGGTCTGTTCTTCTCGCCCACGCTCAAGCTCCGCGAAGAGGGCACGCTGGATCCCGCCGACCTGAGTTTCTGAATAATGACGATATTGAACTGGCTGACCCTCGCAGGGCTGGCAATCATTCTTGCACTGGCACTCTATGCAGCCTTTCTCTGGCTACAGGTGCGTCGCAGGACGCAAACCGAGCAGTCGCTGCGTCGCGAACGCGAGCAGCGGCTGGCCGCGGATATAGAGTTCCTGGCGCAGAGCCTGGCAAGCGGCCAGCTCCCGCCGATTGAAGGGGCCATCCGCATCAAGGTATTGCTGGACAACTACACGGGGCCCCGCCGCGAGGCTCTCGATCTCACCGTGTTCGAGACGGTTTACGATGCCACTGCTCATATACCCACCCATCAGGCTTGGAAAGACCTGCCGCGGGCACAGCGCAAGGAGCATGAAGAGTTAATGGCGACGATCGAGCAAAGCCACAAGTCGCGCCTGGAAAATGTCGCAACGGAATTGAGCAGAGGTCTGGCCAGCGTCCGCTGAGTCGATCGACCGCGCACGCTGCCAGAATGCCGGGCGCCTGGCCCGGCAGTGCCTGTATCAGACTACGGAATTACCACCATCTACCGCGATGGCCTGACCGGTTACATGGCGAGAAGCCTCGGATGCCAGGAATACTGCTGGCCCCTTGATGTCTTCTTCACCGCCAATACGACCCAGCGGAGTGCCTTGCTTGATCAGGTCCGTCACCTTCTCCAGCCCCTTGGCCATCTTGGTCGGGAAGTAACCCGGGCAGATGGCATTGACGTTGATGTTGTAGGCGCCCCATTCGCCCGCTAACGCACGGGTCAGATTGATCGCTGCGGCCTTGCTGGTGTTGTAGGCGACAGTATGAATGCCGGAGTTGGCGCGGTTACCCTTGAAGCCGGCTATCGATGCAATATTGATAATCTTGCCCGAGCGGCGCGGAATCATGAATCGGCGACCCACTTCCTGCGCCATAAGGAAACAGACGTCGACATTCAGGGTCATTACCTTCTGCCAGCCTTCGTAGCTATGCTCTTCGGCGGGCTGGCCCCAGCTGGTGCCGGCATTGTTGATCAAGATATCAACCGTACCGAACTTGGCTTCGACCGCATCGACCAGGGTCTGAACCGGCTGAGTATCCAGCTTGCCCAGATCGCAGGCGATACCGCCGGCTTCCACGCCCTGGGCATTTAATTGGGCAACGACTTCATCGACTTCGGCGCCATTACGCGCGCTGATGAACACTTTCGCGCCCTGCTCGCCCAGCGCTTCGGCCATCTGCAGGCCAAGCCCTTTGGTTCCGCCAGTGATCAGGGCAACCTTGCCGGTCAGATCGAACAGTTGCTTGACGCTCATGGAATATCCTCTTTGCTGTGACTATGGTACGAGTGTGGCTACATCATAGCTGGTCCGGGCGAACCCACCGACCATCAGTGATGTGGGTGATATACCACCCGCCTCGGGTGTTATCATGCCAACTCCCTCTTCCCGGTGATTTTCATGGCTCAACACGACTTCAGGCACAGCCTTTTCAGTCCGGCACACACGCTGATCGAGTGCCGTACCCTGGCCGCGGGTCTCTACCAGGTTACCGGCCAGGGCGGCGGCGTGCAGCCGGGCGACACCCTGATATGCACGGTGAAAGGCAGCCGCGAGCTGCCGATGTCCCTGCTGGTCGACAAGGTACGCTATCTGATCAATCCGCCGGGCCAGTGGACCGCAACCGCGAAAGGTCCTGATCTGCGCGGGCATGCCGTGCTTGGCTGGTCAATCCGCTGCGACAACTGCGCCAGGGAGCAGGCCTTCGAGTTTCTGGCGCTCGACGCCGACGATCTGCCAGCGCGCACGGCAAAAGCGGTTCTGCGCATCGCGGAATTGGGCTGGATACCCAAGGGTGAGAACCACCTGTGCCCAGCATGCGCCAAACAGCAGGACTGAAGCGATTCAGAACAGATCGAGCTGCTCGCCGAGCAGGCTGTGTGCATGATCCAGTCGCACACCCACGCCAATCAGGCGGACTGCGCGGCCGCCCCGGGCAAAGGCCTGGATGCATAACTCGCGATAGCCTTCGGGCGTCACCGGTGCGCCCGCCTGCTCCAGGGTGGTCTGGGTGAAGTCGTGGAACTTGAGCTTGATGAATGGCTTGCTGACGCGATATTCACCCTCCAGCCGCCCCAGGCGCTGGGCCAGCTTTTCGAGCAGTGGCGCGAGCGCATTCAGACAGGCTTGCAGGTCGGGGAGATCCTGGTCGTAGGTATTCTCTACACTGACCGACTGACGCTTGCTTTCCACCGTCAACGGCCGATCGTCGATCCCTCTGGCCAGTTGCCATAATCGCTCACCAAAACTGCCGAACTCCTTCGCCAGATCCTGTTTGCGCCAGGGCAGGAGCTCCGCACAAACATCAATCCCAAGACTCTTCAGGCGCGCGGCGGTCACCCGGCCGACCCCATGCAGGCGCTCGACCGGCAGCTTCTTGACAAACGCCTCCACCTCATCAGGCAGTATCACCATCAGGCCGTCGGGCTTGTTCCAGTCACTGGCAATCTTGGCCAGGAACTTGTTCGGCGCCACTCCGGCCGAAACTGTTATTCCCTGGTCCGCCTCCACCAGACGCCTTATCTCCCGCGCCATCAGGGTCGCACTGCCGCGGCAGGCTTCACTGGCAGTCACATCAAGATAGGCTTCGTCCAGGGAAAGCGGCTGAATCAGCTGGGTAAACTGAGCAAAAATGGCAAGAATTGCCTGGGATGCTTCCCGGTAGGCTGCCATCCGCGGTGGCACGATCAGCAGATCCGGACAAAGCTTGCGCGCATAGGCGGAGGCCATGGCCGAACGAACACCGAAGGCGCGCGCCTCGTAGTTGCAGGTCGCGATCACGCCCCGCTTGCCCGGGTCACCGCCCACGGCCAGCGGACGGCCACGCAAACGCGGATCGTCACGCATTTCAATTGCAGCGTAGAAACAGTCGCAGTCGACATGGATGATCTTGCGCACGGCAGGCTGACTCTGGTGGCACAGGGAAGTCGTTTGAAGACCTATTGTACCCGATCAGACCTGCCTGAATGGCTTGCCGCTGGTCATCCAGAGCGGCAGAGACATCAGCTAACTGGCCACCACCTGATTCCTTCCTGCCTCTTTGCCTCGATATAGCGCCTTGTCGGCCCGGCGAATCACATCCTCAATGGTCACGTCTTCAGCGTTGACCTCTGTGACGGCGAAAGTAGCTGTTATGCGAATTTCCTTGTCATCGGCCTCAACCGGACTGGCCTGGAGCTTCTCGCGCAGGCGATCAATCACCACCATCGCATTGTCCAGATCGGTATCGGGAAGCAGCAGGATGAACTCCTCTCCACCGAACCGCCCGACGATGTCGGTATGTCTCAGCGTTTCAACAAACAGGTCGGAAATGTGTTTGAGCACTTGATCGCCGACATCGTGGCCGTGGTCGTCGTTGATTTTCTTGAAATGATCCAGGTCTGTGACGCACAGCGAGAGCTTGCCGGCATGCCGGCGCACCCGCTCCTGTTCTCGGCGAAACAGGGTCTCGTATTGCCTGCGATTGAGCAGCCCGGTCAAGGGATCGGTGGTGGCCTGCAGCTTGAGCTCGACTTCCAGCTCCTCCCGCCGTTTTATCTCGGCCTGCAGCGATTGATTGACCTGCACCGTCTCCATGAACAGGGCATATTGCTGGCGACTGCTCAGGTTCAGACGCCTAGAGGCAAAGTAGCCGACAATGGCTGGAAAACTGAGCAGAAAGAATATGCCGACCAGCAACCGCGGTTCCGTGCCACCCAAAGACAGGCAATACAACGTGCCGAGGATACCGAAGAGTGCTGTGACATTGGAATTGACAAGCCGGTTGGGGATAAAGATATACAAGCTGATCAGTATTATGACGGTTACGCCGATATTCCAGATGACGATATCCGGCCGAACAAAATAGATAATGAAAAACAGCAGAAACCCGATCGCCTCAAGAATGGAAACAGCCCCACCGTCCTTGGCCAGCTCGGGCCGATGCCGGACGATCACGGACAAGCCGAGCAGCAGAAGCGCGGAAAAGAGCCTCATCGCGAGCAAGTGGTAAAAGCCTTCGCTCAGACCCAAGCCGATGTAGTCCAGCCAGCCAAAAGAGACCAGCAGAAAGGCCCAGACGCGCAGCGCGACGATAAGATGCCTGGCAGTCCCTTCCTTGACGTGCTCTCGATAGGCGCCCTCGACATCCTGATGCAGGAACTCGCCGCGCCAGGCAGACAACGCATAACGGTCTTTTTCTTTAGCCACTGTGGACCCCGACGCCACGAGGACGCAATTTGTTATTTTAATATCTACGACCTTCAGCATACGCCAGTGCCCACACTTTAGCCAAGAAGCTATAGTGGCGTTGTGACATACATCAAACAAACCGCTGGCTCGGGACATCTTGGACATACAGCGTTCGGATAATGTTTTCACACCACTCGCCCGGCTAAAAAATCTTTTCTGTTCAATTGCTTGACAGCTCAGCGCTAATGAGTAGAATGGCGCCCTCAGACGCGGGGTGGAGCAGTCTGGTAGCTCGTCGGGCTCATAACCCGAAGGTCGTAGGTTCAAATCCTGCCCCCGCAACCACATTGAAAACCGTCGAATGGAAAATCTCCTTCGGCGGTTTTTTTTGCCCGGATTTCAGGAATTCAGAGCATTGCGGTCGGAGCCGGCAGCCTTATACTGTCAGTGCAATCCAACGAGGCTATCCAGACCGCCATATGCACCTCTTGCGCCTGCTTGTGATATTTCTTCTGCTTGCCTCCTGCAGCGCAATGGGCAGCCACGGCAATAACAGCGCTAATGCCCCTGTTTTTCTGATCGCCGAGGTCTGGCCCTGGGGTTATCTCGATGAAAACAACCAGCCCGCAGGACTGATAACCGAATTTGCGTCCCGTCTCAGCTCGCGTGCAGGAATCGAAATGCACTATCGCGTGCTACCGCACCAGCGGGTTCTGGCAAACTTCCGTGGCCACGACGGCGATTACACGATGTTGTTCCAGAATCCCGTCGTCGACAGCTTTGCCGAGAGGGTCGGCCTGGCTCAGATTAGCGATATCCTGCTGATTACTCCCCGCGACTCCCGGCAGAAGCTGACATTGGCAGGCCTCTCCGGAAAGAGACTGGGCTATATCGGTGGCACCTATTACGGGGAAGCCTTCAGCGCGGATCGGGGTATCATCAAGTTGCCCCTGTCGAGTCTTGATCAGGCGATACGCATGCTGGAGCTGGGTCGCCTGGATGCGCTGATTACCAGCGATATATTGCTGCATCACACCCTCAGGCAGATGCAGCTGGACCCCCAGGCCTTCCGCAGCCGTGTACTGACCCGCGGTCACGTGGCCTACCTGTATGCGTCCAGGGATAACACCACAGCAATTCATTTGCCTGCCATTCAGGCTGCTCTGGAGGAGATGCGCGACAGCGGTGAGCTGGACTCCATATTTCGAAACGCGCTGCAGCTACCACCGCTGGTGACCGACTGACTCCAGTCCTGTCCGCGTCCATTATCCCGCTGTATCAACGGTGCCAGGCCTACTACCATGGAAGAACGACGTAACTTCAAACACAATGGAGCAGCCAGCATGCATATTGGTTTTATCGGTCTCGGCAACATGGGCGGGCCCATGGCGCGAAATCTGCTTGCAGCAGGCCATCGTCTGAGTGTTCATGATCTCTCCCTTGAGGCAATTGAAGGACTGGTAGAGGCCGGCGCCGGGGCAGTCGGTTCTGTTGCTGAACTCGGAGCCAGCGATGCCGAACTGATCATCACGATGTTGCCGGCGGCATCCCACGTCAGACAGGTCTATCTCGGTGAAAACGGATTGCTGGCTGCCGTTGCACCAGGCGTTCGCCTTATCGACAGCTCGACCATTGATCCCATGACTGCGCGCGAAGTAGCTGCTGCGGCAATCCAGCAAGGCAACCCGATGCTCGATGCGCCCGTATCAGGTGGCACCGGCGGCGCCGAGGCCGGAACCCTGACCTTCATGGTCGGAGGGGCGGCTGCCGACCATGACGCGGCGCTGCCGGTGCTGCGAACCATGGGCAAGAACATCGTGCATTGCGGCCCTGCCGGCAACGGGCAAGTCGCCAAGGTGGCCAACAACATGCTGCTGGCCATATCCATGATTGGCGTGTCTGAAGCCATGAGCCTGGGCGTCTCGCTGGGGATGGACCCGAAAACACTGGCCGGCATCATCAACACCTCAAGCGGACGCTGCTGGAGTTCGGACACCTATAACCCCTACCCCGGTGTAATCGAGGCTGCACCCGCAACCAGGGGCTACAGTGGTGGCTTTGGCGCCGACCTGATGCTCAAGGACCTGGGGCTGGCCACTGAAGCGGCAAAACAGCAAAAACAGCCGGTGATGCTTGGGGCCCTCGCTCAACAGCTGTATCAGACATTCAGTAACCAGGGCCACGGCACCCTGGATTTTTCCGCAATAATCAAAATGTATTCAGGAGAGGAGCAATGACAGAGCCGCAAGCGGTCGTAGTGGCCGAGACGCGCAATCATATAGGTCACCTGACCCTGAACCGTCCGGAAGGGCTGAATGCGCTGACTTTGGAGATGGTGAGACTGCTGCACAAACAGCTCAAGGCCTGGGCCAGCGACGAGTCGATACGGGCCGTGATATTACGCGGTGCGGGTGAACGCGCCTTCTGCGCCGGCGGCGATATCCGTGGCCTCTACGATCTGCACAAGGCAGGCGAACACGGTATCGAGGAGTTCTTCCGTCATGAGTATCTGCTGGATCAGTACATTCATGACTACGCCAAACCCATCATTGTGCTGATGGATGGCTTTGTGCTTGGAGGAGGCATGGGCCTGGCCCAGGGCTGCGGGCTCAGGCTGGTCAGCGAGCGCGCCCGGCTGGGCATGCCGGAGACCGGCATCGGCTATTTCCCGGACGTGGGCGGCAGCTACTTTCTCCCGCGCCTGCCCGGCGAATTGGGCATTTACCTGGGCCTGACCGGCAATCATGTCGCCTCCGCCGCCGACGCGTTGTATGCGGGACTGGCCGATGCGCACCTGCCCAGCGAACGCATGGCGAAGCTGGACCAGCATTTCGACAATCTGGACTGGTCCCTCAAGACATCGGAGCAACTGGTGCGCGACATAGCCGTGACCGAACTGCCTGGCAGCGAACTGGCAAGGCTGCAGCCGGCGATCGATCACCACTTTGCCGAACGCGACATCCCGGCGATCCGCCAGTCTCTGCTGGAAGAACATCGCAGCGAATTCAAGGAGTGGGCGCAGGCCACGGTGAAGACTCTGGATCAGCGCTCGCCCCTGGCCCTGGCCGTGACGCTGGAGTTACTGCGCCGCGGCCGCAAACTCGACCTCCCGGAATGCTTCGCCATGGAGCTGCATCTTGATCGCCAGTGGTTCGAGCATGGCGACATAGTCGAAGGTGTCCGCGCCCTGCTGGTCGACAAGGACAAGAATCCACAGTGGAATCCACCCAGCATTGCGCAATTGGACCCGCACAGGGTCGCTACTTTTTTCAAGGGGCTGTGAATGAACGACCTGGAGCTCACTGAAGACCAGCGAATGGTGCGTGACATGGCGCGCGAGTTTGCCCGTGCCGAGCTTGCCCCCAGAGCGGCGCAGTTTGATCGCGATGGCTGGATTGATGATGCGGTAGTACGGCAAATGGGCGAATTGGGCCTGCTGGGCATGGTCGTGCCTGAAGACCAGGGCGGCAGCTTCACCGACTATAGCGCCTACGCCCTGGCAGTAGAGGAAATCTCCGCTGGTTGCGGGGCCACGGGCGCGCTGATGAGTGTGCACAACTCGGTGGGCTGCGGACCCGTACTCAATTATGGCTCGACAGAGCAGCAGGACACCTGGTTACAGAAGCTGGCCACCGGTCAGACGATTGGCTGCTTTTGCCTTACCGAGCCCCATGCGGGATCAGAGGCGCATAACCTACGCACCCGAGCCGTGCTGGAAAATGGGGAATGGGTGATCAATGGCGCCAAGCAGTTCGTCACCAACGGCAAACGCGCCGGCATGGCGGTGGTATTTGCGGTCACCGATCCGGACCTGGGCAAGAGGGGCCTCTCGGCCTTTCTGGTGCCCACCGATAACCCGGGATTTCGCGTCGAACGCATGGAGCACAAGCTGGGTATTCGCGGCTCGGATACCTGTGCGATCACCCTGGACAATTGTCGGATTCCTGAAAGCGGTTTACTGGGAACCCGCGGCAAGGGATTGTCGATTGCCCTGTCCAACCTGGAGGGCGGGCGTATCGGCATCGCCGCCCAGGCATTAGGCATAGCCCGTGCGGCGTTCGAGGCTGCGCTGGTCTATGCCCGGGAGCGCACGCAGTTCGGCCAGGCGCTGACCGAGCATCAGAGCATTGCCAATATGCTGGCCGACATGCATATGAAACTCAATGCCACACGGCTGCTGATATTGCATGCCGCGCGTCTACGCACCGCGGGGCAACCCTGCCTGTCGGAAGCATCGCAGGCCAAGCTGTTCGCCAGCGAAATGGCCGAGGACGTGTGCTCGAAAGCCATTCAGATCCATGGGGGCTATGGGTATCTGGAGGATTACCCGGTTGAACGGTTATATCGTGATGCGCGGATTACCCAGATCTACGAGGGCACCAGCGAGATCCAGCGTTTGCTGATCTCCCGGGAACTGAGGCATTACAGCCTGTGAACCTGCGATGCGCGCAGCGGCTAGTGAAAATCGCGGCTGCGCACATCCAGACCGGATAACAGAGCAGTGAGATCCTGAAGTCGACCGGCAATAACATGCCTGACCCCCTTTTCGGACTCGAACCGGCCGTCTACCCGCAACAAGCGCGATCCAACAAGCTCCTTGCGCTGCCTCTCGCCCAGATCCTGCCAGACGATCACATTGATCATACCGAACTCGTCCTCGAGGGTGACGAAGGTAACGCCGTTGGCCGTACCGGGTCGCTGGCGACCGGTGACCAGTCCTGCAACCGAAATGGGTCGACCGCTTTCGGCTGCCAGCAGGTCACGAGAGCTACGGCAACGGCGGCCCTTGAGTTCCTCGCGCAACAGTTTCAGCGGATGCGGACCCAGCGTGGTGCCGACTGCTGCATAATCGGCAAACAGGTTTTCGGCTACCGTCGGTGTCGGTAAGACCACTTCTTCTTCCTTGTCTGAAGGCTGGCCGGCGAACAGGGGCAACTGCGGCTCGACTCCGGCTACCGCCCAGCGAGCATTGTGCCGGTCACCGGCGAGCTCCAGCAGTGCGCCGGCATCGGCCAGCAATTCGCGGTCGCGATGATTCAAGCCAGCGCGCACGCTCAGATCACTCACATCACCGAAGAGTCTTTGCTGTCTGGCCAGGGCAATACGCTGGCCCACTTCTTCATGCAGGCCCCGGACCATGCGCAGGCCCAGGCGGATGGCGGGCTGATCTACCGTCTGGACTTGCTGCCCACTCGCAGAGGACTGTTTGCCGGGGACAGCTTCAAGTGTGCAGTCCCAGTCACTGCACTGTATATCGACCGGCAATATCTCGATCCGGTGCCTGCGGGCATCCTGCAGTATCTGGTCGGGACTATAAAATCCCATTGGCCAACTGTTGATCAGGGCACAGGCAAAGGCTGCAGGTTCATTGCACTTAAGCCAACTGCTGGCATAGGTCAACAACGCAAAACTGGCTGCGTGGGATTCGGGAAAGCCATAGCTGCCAAACCCCTTGATCTGCTCGAATATCTGCGCGGCAAACTCCGCGGTATACCCGCGCTCCAGCATTCCCTTGGCCAACCGCTCCTGATGGGGCTCCAGACCGCCGCGACGCTTCCAGGCCGCCATGGACCGGCGCAACTGATCAGCCTCCCCCGCCGAATACCCTGCGGCGACGATGGCCATCTCCATTACCTGCTCCTGGAACAAGGGGACGCCCAGGGTGCGTTCAAATACTGCCTTCAACGCCTCGGAGGGATAGACCACAGGCTCTTCACCATTACGCCGACGCAGATAGGGATGCACCATGTCGCCCTGGATAGGACCCGGCCGCACAATCGCCACCTCGATCACCAGATCATAGAAAGTTCGGGGTTTGAGGCGTGGCAACATCGCCATTTGCGCGCGGGATTCAATCTGGAAGACTCCTACCGTGTCGGCACGCCCCAACATGTCGTAGGTAGCTGGATCCTCAGCCGGGATAGTGGCCAGGGTCAGATCCAGGTGGCGATAGTCGCGCAGCAGATCGAAGCTGCGACGCAGGGCGCTGAGCATGCCCAACGCCAGAATATCCACCTTGAGCAGACCGACCATATCCAGATCGTCCTTGTCCCATTGAATGATGGTGCGATCATCCATGGCGGCATTCTCAACCGGAACCAGGGTCTGCAGAGGATGCTCGGAGATCACGAACCCCCCTGGATGTTGCGACAGATGCCGGGGAAAACCGATCAGCTGTTCTGTCAGCGCCAGCACTCGGTGCAAGATGGCGTTGTCCGGATCGAAGCCCGCCTCGCGCAGCCGTTCGGGGCCAGGTATCTTGCTGCTCCAGCGGCCACAGCACTCGGCCAGGGCGCTCACCTGATCGGCAGGCAAGCCCAGCGCTCTGGCCACGTCCCGCACGGCGCCAGCGCCGCGATAGGAACTGGCTACCGCTGTCAGTGCCGCCCGGTTGCGCCCGTAACGCTGGAACACATACTGGATAACCTCCTCACGGCGATCGTGCTCGAAATCCACATCGATATCCGGCGGTTCATTACGTTCGCGTGACAGAAAGCGCTCGAACAGCATGTTCATTCGCGCCGGATCAATTTCGGTAACCCCCAGCGCAAAACACACAGCGGAGTTAGCTGCCGAGCCGCGACCCTGGCACAGAATATGGCGGCTACGGGCAAATCGGACGATGTCATGTACGGTCAGAAAGTAGCTTTCGTATTCCAGTTCGCTGATCAACTCCAGCTCATTATCTATCTGTTGCCGTACCTTGGGTGTGATGCCCCGAGGCCAGCGCCAGGCGATACCTTCCTCGGTCAACTGCCGCAGCCAGCCGCGCGCGCAATAGCCTTCAGGGACCAGTTCCCGTGGATACTGATAACGTAGTTGGCCAAGATCGAATTGACATCGCTCGGCGATGAGCAGGGTTTCTGCCAGAAGCTCGGGGGGATAGGTCTGCGCCAGCAACTGAGTGCTGCGAAGGTGCCGCTCGCCGTTGCTAAACAATCGCAGACCAGCTTCGGCAAGGGTGCAGTGATGACGAATCGACGTCATCGTATCCTGCAAGGCTCGGCGACCCCGGGCATGCATATGCACGTCGCCCGCCGCAACGGGACGTATCGCCAGGCGCTCGGCACAGCGCAGCAAGGCCTGCAAGCGAGCTGCGTCGTCTGCACCGCAATGCAATTCAACCGCCAGCCAGACGCGCTCACCAAAGTGCTGCTTGAGCCAGCGACCCTGGGCCTCATCAATCTGTTCGTCAGGCACCCAGAGCGCCAGCACCCCCTGGAGAGGTTCCTGGAAATCCTCAGCCAACAAACGATATTCGCCCTTCGCTGCCCGCCGTCGAGCCAGGGTAATCAGCCGGCAGAGCACCTGGTAACCGGCAAGGTTTTCAGCCAACAGTACGAGTTTGGGTCCGGATTCAATACGCATTTCACTGCCGACGATCAGGCGCATCTGATTTTCCTGTGCTGCCTGCCAGGCCCGCACAATACCGGCCATGGTGCATTCATCGGTGACTGCCAGGGCTGTGTAACCCTGTTGCGCGGCACGCTCGAACAACTCTGCTGCGCTTGAGGCGCCGCGCTGAAAGGAGAAATTGGACAGGCAATGCAGCTCGACGTACCGGGTCATGCAAACCAGCCATGCAACCAGAATGGCCCGGTCTGGCCAACAGGACGAAACACCCAGGCCAACTGACCCTGCCCGGTTTTGATCAGGTAATAATCACGGCGCACGTCTGCGCCATCCCACCAGCCGGACTCGATACGTTCCGGGCCCGCCAGTATCTGCGCTGCGGTATCGGTCAAAGCCACCGGCTCGGATAATAGCCAGCCGGGGCGCCGTGGTTGATCGACCAGCGGAACAGATTTGTCAGCCGTCTGATATCGCCAAGCCTTTTCGGGTCGGTGGTCAGGGTGGCTGCATATATCCAGAACAGCCTCATCACCCAGCCGGGCCCGCAGTCTTTCGCGCAGCTGCTCCCAGGGCAAGGTTTGCTGGGGTCGCTCTTCGAACAGCTGAGATGATTGCGGCACAAACCGCGGCAGATCCCGCGCCACCAGGCGCACCGCCTGCACTGGCGCGGGTATCTGCAGGGAGTCTAGTCGCCCGCGGGTCAATTCGAACAGCATGTCGGCAGCCCGCTCGGCAGCCAGCAGACCGACCGGCACCAGGGTATCTTGCTGACTGCGGTGCTCCAGATGCAGGATAAAACGTTGCACGCCGCTATCGCGGCCGGCAAGAAAGGCTGCAAGGTCCGAGACCAGTCGCTTGACCGGAAAAAACAGCGCCTGATTGGATTCCACGTCGAAATTGAGCTCAAGTCGAACATCGAAAAAGTCCGGTGGCACATAGCAGTCCAGCACCAGAGAACGCGTCCCGAGCAAGGTATCAAGATGCTGCAAAAGCCCTTCAGGGAAACGACGAGCCAGGGTGGCGCGTGGCAGGGCAAGCACCTGATGCACACGGCGCAAACCCATTCTCGATAGCGCCGAAGCCGATTCGGCGTCCCATCCGACCCTGTCGACTGACATCTGACCCAGCGCTTGGCGTAAATTTTCCGTATTCGCTACAGCAATACCATCATGACTGTTCGCCAACACCCGGGCGGCTGCAGGATTGGGGGCCAGGGCAATACGGTGACAAAACCCCATCGCCTCAAGCTCCCCCCGCAAGCGTTGTTCAAACTGCTGCCATGGACCAAACAGGCCCATGCTCGACTGTACCTCCAACAACAAAGCGCGTGGATAATGCATGCTGACATGGGAGCTGAAACGATAGGCCCAGGCGGCAAGCAGGGTATGCCAGCGTTCAATCTGCTGATGGTCGTACTCTGCCATGGCAAAGCCATCTGCCAGTGCTTTCGCTGCCGTCAGGGTCATACCGGGACGCAGGCCAAGCCCACGGGCAGCGGGGTTGAGCGTCTGTAAAACGCGCCGCTGCGCAGGGCCAGCGACCAGCGCCAGCGGAGCTTCCGGCTCGTCCCTGGCACGCATGACACCATCGAGCGCCAGTTGAGGAAAAAGAATGCAGGCCCAACGCATGTGCTCAACGCCCGCGCTGAAGTTGTATGACGGCCGGGGATGCTCGGCCACCTCGACATTTGTGAATTCGGACCTCTCCGGGCTCTCCATCAAGCACCAGACGCAATGCCGCAGGCGAAGGATTGGCGGCTTCAGTCAAAGCGCGGTAAGCAAAGGCCAGGGTTCCCCCGGTTTCAGCCGCCACCTGAAGGCGCCGTAATGCACGGTCATCGGCACGCTGCGGCCAGCACAATACCGCACCAAAACAGCTTGAACGCAGACACTGCTCGGCTGCCCACATTGCCTGATCAGCGCTGGCATTGATCATCACCAGTTGCTGTTGATCCACCCCCGCGGCATGCCAGGACGGCACGTAGGGAATGAAGGGTGGCGCTACCAGGGCAATACGCTCACCGGCGCTACTCAGCCGGGCCAGAGTGGGCCAGAGCAACTGCAATTCACCCATACCTTCACGGGCAAGCAAAATCTCGCTCAACGCCGCATCGGGCCAGCCTCCGGCTGGCAACACAGCGTCCAGGGATACATGACCGGTGGGCTGAATCCTGTCGGGCAAGCCAGTGGACTGCCCTCTCCAGACTTGACGTTGCTGTAAAAGGGTCTCAAGAGCGACGACTGCACCCATGATCTTCACTCCAATTGATACTGTATATATGTACAGCATATCATCGAGCAGAAGTCGGTCAACGGGATTTTTTAGCAGCCGGATGGGCGGACCCTTGGTGCGAAAAGAAGGGAGACAAAGTTTCAATGAGGGACGGTAAAAGGGGCTTTCAGTACGATAGGCAGGACTGGCGTGGAGATAGCGTCAGGGGAGTGAATGGCTCAGCCTTGCCAGCCATTCCAGATCTTCCGGCCGAGTGACCTTGATATTATCCGCCCGGCCTTCCACCAGCCGTGGCGCTTGACCTGCATATTCCATGGCCGATGCTTCGTCGGTTATCGCCGCTCCAGCGGCAAGTGCCTGTGTGAGCGCGTCATGCAGCGCACCGAGACGGAACATCTGGGGGGTATAGGCTTGCCAGAACAGCGAGCGGTCAGGGGTGGAAGTCACTCTACCCCTGGCATCAGCACATTTGAGTGTATCGCGCACAGGCACGGCCAGAAGGCCGCCGACGGGATCACCAACCAATGTACCCAGCAGGTTATGCAGATCCGCTTCTGCCAGATTAGGGCGTGCTGCGTCGTGCACCAATACCCAATCGTTTACGCAAGCCCCTTGACTCAGCAACTGCTGAAGACCAGCCAGTACCGAATCGGCACGTTCACGTCCGCCGGTGGCGCGCATGATGCGCGGGTCCCGGGCGCACGCCAACTGATCCCACCAGGGATCATCCGCTGCCAACGAAACGACAATGCCGTTAAGGCCAGGCTGACCAAGGAAGCAATCAAGGGTGTGTTCTATCAGTGCACGGTCGCCTAAGGGCAGATACTGCTTGGGCCGATCGGACTGCATACGCGAACCGATACCCGCTGCGGGAATGACCACCCAGTAAGCCACTGGCGAAGTCATCAGTCGGTGCTCAGTTGGAAAAGCGTCTCGCCCTCACGGATCATGCCCAGCTCGTGCCGGGCACGCTCTTCAACTGTTTCCAGCCCCTGTTTCAGCTCTCTGACTTCCGCTGTAAGGACGCGGTTCCGTTCGAGCAGCTGTTCATTGACCCGCGACTGCTCGGCAATTTCCTGCTTTAGCTGGGTCACTTGGGCGAGACTGCCCTCGCCTACCCAGAGGCGGTATTGAAGCCCGGCGAGCAACAGCAACGCGACGACCCATAGCCACTTCACAGGAGCTCATCCCCACAGTCAGCACTCAGCCGTGACAGCCCCGCCAGGGTTGTCTGCGGTTTAAAACTGGCGAGTTGCGCTGTGAGTGTGGCCATGGGCAGCATCACTCAGCTACGGAATTCGGCACGGCCGTTGTACCTGGCCTTGCCCTGCAACTGCTCTTCAATACGCAGCAGCTGGTTGTACTTGGCTACGCGGTCAGAACGGCACAGCGAGCCGGTCTTGATCTGCCCGGCCGAGGTGCCCACGGCCAGGTCGGCGATGGTGCTGTCTTCGGTCTCACCCGAGCGGTGCGAGATCACCGCGGTGAAGCCAGCTGCCTTGGCCATCTGGATGGCTTCCAGGGTTTCGGTCAGCGAGCCGATCTGGTTGAACTTGATCAGGATCGAATTACCGATGGACTCGTCAATACCGCGCTTGAGAATCTTGGTGTTGGTCACAAACAGATCATCACCGACCAATTGGACCTTGTCGCCGATCTTCTGGGTCAGAATCTTCCAGCCCGCCCAGTCGGACTCATCCATGCCATCTTCAATGGAGATGATCGGGAACCGCTCGGTCAGGCCGGCAAGGTAGTCGGCAAAACCCGCGGCATCGAATACCTGACCCTCTCCGGCCAGATCGTATTTGCCATCCTTGTAGAATTCGCTGGAGGCGCAATCAAGCGCCAGGGTCACATCATCACCCAGGGTGTATCCGGCATTGGCGACAGCTTCGGCAATCGCGGCCAGAGCGTCTTCGTTGGAGGCCAGGTTTGGCGCGAAGCCGCCTTCATCCCCTACCGACGTACTCAGGCCACGGGCCTTGAGCACGGCTTTGAGGTGGTGGAAAATCTCGGCACCCATGCGCAACGCCTCGGCGAAGCTCTTGGCGCCAACCGGCTGGACCATGAACTCCTGAATATCGACGTTATTGTCCGCATGCTCGCCACCGTTGATGATATTCATCATCGGTACTGGCATCGAGTACTCGCCCGGGGTGCCGTTCAGATCGGCGATATGTGCATACAGTGGAACACCCTTGGCCTTGGCAGCAGCCTTGGCGGCGGCCAGGGATACCGCAAGAATGGCGTTGGCGCCCAGAGTAGCCTTGTTCTCGGTCCCGTCGAGATCGATCATCGCCCGGTCCAGGCCGGCCTGATCGGTGGCATCCCGGCCTACCAGCAGCTCACGAATCGGACCATTGATATTGGCCACAGCCTTGAGCACGCCCTTGCCCATGTAGCGGCTCTTGTCGCCATCACGCAGTTCCAGTGCTTCACGTGAACCGGTGGAAGCGCCCGAAGGTGCGCAGGCACTGCCAAACGCGCCACCATCCAGGGTAACGTCGGCTTCGACAGTGGGATTGCCGCGCGAATCGAGAACTTCACGACCCTTGATATCAATGATCTTTGCCATGGTTGCTGCTTGCTCCATCTAACTGAAAGACTGATGTATGTATTCGGATCGAATGATCAGGCGGTTTCCAGCTCCGGGAAACCCTTGACCAGATTATCCAGCGCCTTGAGCTGGGTCAGGAACGGCTCCAGACGGTCCAGCCGTAATGCGCAGGGCCCATCGCACTTGGCGTTATCAGGATCAGGGTGCGCTTCAAGGAAAAGTCCGCCGAGACCCTGGCTCATGCCAGCCTTGGCCAGATCAGTGACCTGGGCCCGCCGACCGCCAGCTGAGTCGCTGCGGCCACCTGGCATCTGCAATGCGTGGGTCACATCGAAGAACACCGGATAACCAAACTGCTTCATCACGCCGAAGCCGAGCATATCGACCACCAGATTGTTGTAGCCGAAGCTGGAGCCGCGCTCGCAGAGAATCAACTGATCGTTGCCTGCTTCTTCGCACTTGGCCAGGATGTGCCGCATTTCCTGGGGCGCCAGAAACTGCGCCTTCTTGATATTGATCACCGCGCCGGTTTTGGCCATAGCCACCACCAGATCGGTCTGCCGAGAGAGAAAAGCCGGCAACTGGATAATGTCGCAGACCTCTGCCACCGGCGCAGCCTGATGGGGCTCGTGCACGTCGGTGATGACGGGCACCTTGAACGTCTGCTTGATCTCTTCAAAGATCTTCAGGCCCTCGTCCAGGCCGGGGCCACGGTAGGAGTTGATCGAGGAGCGATTGGCCTTGTCGAAACTGGCCTTGAACACATAGGGGATATCCAGCTTCTCGGTCACGCTGACATAGGCCTCGCAGATCTGCATGGCCATGTCGCGGGATTCGAGCACGTTCATCCCGCCGAACAGCACGAAGGGCTTGTCGTTGGCAATCTCGATAGCGCCGACCTGGATCGTCTTGTGTTGCATCTGCATTCCTCAGCTCTTGAGTTTGTGCTGGGCAAGTGCCGCCTGGATAAAGCCACTGAACAAAGGGTGGCCGTAACGCGGCGTCGAAGTGAACTCCGGATGGAACTGACACGCAACGAACCAGGGATGATCACCCACTTCGATGACCTCCACCAATGCACCATCGACGGAGCGACCGGTTACCTTCAAGCCGCCCGCTTCGAGGTCGGGCAACAGATTGTTGTTGACCTCATAGCGGTGACGGTGCCGCTCAACAATCACATCCTTGCCGTAGCAGGCATGGGCTGTGGAACCTGGCGTCAGGTTGCATTCCTGCCCGCCCAGACGCATGGTGCCGCCAAGGTCCGACTGCTCGGTGCGTAACTGACGATCACCGGCGGCGTTCTGCCATTCGGTGATCAGACCCACCACCGGGTGCGTACTGGTCTTGTCGAACTCGGTCGAGTTGGCATCAGCCCAGCCAAGGACGCTGCGGGCATACTCGATCACTGCTACCTGCATACCCAGGCAGATACCCAGGTACGGAATCTTGTTTTCACGTGCATGGCGCACCGCCGCGATCTTGCCCTCGACGCCGCGCAGACCGAAGCCACCCGGAACCAGAATGGCATCCACACCGTCCAGCAGGCCAACGCCCTTGAACTCGATTTCTTCGGAGTCGATGTAACGCATGGTGACCTTGGTCTGGCTCTGGATGCCGGCGTGGCTCAATGCCTCAATAAGAGACTTGTAGGCCTCCAGCAGTTCCATGTATTTGCCGACCATCGCAATGGTGACTTCCTTGTTGGGATACAGCTTGCCCGCTACCACACGGTCCCATTCGGACAGGTCAGCCGGCGCGCATTCGATGCCGAAGCGCTCGATGACGAAATCATCCAGGCCCTGTGCATGCAGTACGGCAGGTATACGGTAGATCGTATCGACGTCTTCCAGACCGATGACCGCGCGCTCCTCAACGTTGGTGAACAACGCAATCTTGCGGCGCGAGGACAGGTCGATAGGATGGTCGGAGCGGCAGATCAGCACATCCGGCTGCAGACCGATGGAGCGCAGCTCCTTGACCGAATGCTGGGTCGGCTTGGTCTTGGTCTCGCCGGCAGTGGCAATGTAGGGAACCAGGGTCAGGTGCATCAGCATCGCGCGCTTGGCGCCGACTTCGATCCGCAGCTGGCGGATTGCTTCCAGAAAAGGCTGGGACTCGATGTCACCCACGGTGCCGCCAATCTCTACCATCGCAACGTCGGCGTCGCCGGCGCCCTTGATGATGCGGCTCTTGATCTCGTCGGTAATGTGCGGGATCACCTGGATGGTAGCGCCCAGATAGTCACCCCGGCGTTCCTTGCGCAGCACTTCCTCGTAGACCCGGCCCGTGGTGAAATTATTTGCGCGGCCCATGGTGGCTGAAATGAAACGCTCGTAATGGCCCAGATCCAGATCGGTCTCGGCGCCATCATGGGTGACGAATACTTCCCCATGCTGGAACGGACTCATGGTGCCCGGATCCACGTTGATGTAAGGATCGAGCTTGAGCATGGTGACTTTCAGGCCCCGAGCCTCGAGGATGGCGGCCAGGGAAGCAGAGGCGATGCCTTTGCCCAAAGAAGAAACAACACCACCCGTGACGAAGATGTAGCGCGTCATGAAAAACCCGTTGATTGATCTGTTAAGCGGCCTTGCCGCAGGGAATCGAAGGGAGGCCGGGGGAAGCAATTGCTGTTTCCCAAAGTCTCGTCAAGATGGGAAGTCAGGATACCAGAGCCCCCCCGATTGCTCAATCCGCAAGATCGGAGAACAGAGCCGGGTAAGGGGCTTTGACTGGACCCCTCGAGCATTAACCGCGTTAATCACCGGACTGCGGATAGCCCTGAAGGGCCGGCCCTGCAACAGGAGACCAGTGAATCTGCCAGCCCGCGCCGGCATGGGCATCCAGATAAGTGGTCGCGTTCCAGCGGCCACCCACCGAAACCAGCTGGCCGGCATGGTAGAGCAACGGAATTTTCGGCCGCAACCACACCGGTATGGCGTTTTCCTGCAGCAGGCTCTTCAACGACCGGGTTCGCCGGTCGGGCAAGCTGATCTGCTCCCCTCCCCTTCGGTATTGCACGATCCATTCGGACAAGGCGCCTACCCCCACACGGGGCAGATGAAGCACCAGACTGCCGCTGGTTCCGACAAGGGGGATCTCGCCCTGCGTGCGGACTGACTGTCCTGTGCCGGGGGTCAGATCTGCCGCGCGCAAAAGCCAGAGCCGGCCCGACGAACGGTGCAGCTGCCCTCCATCCAGTTCGATAACAGGCTGGCTGTCACCGGCACTGCACAGCTGGTCTTCAAGTGCCTGCAGGCGACGCTGCGGCAAACGGCAATCGTGCGCGCGCAACCAGTATCGCAGCAGGTTGTTGCGCCGCGCCGAGGACAGCCCCAGCATGCCGGTAACCGCAAGGCTTGGCCAGGCCGAGAGCCAGGGATCCTCGGTGCCAGCGCTCAATAGCTGGAGATCCTCCGCGGCGCGCTCATCAAGCAGCTCGTTCGCTTGCCTGGCATGCCGACTCAGGGACAAGAGGCTGTCATCCACCGCGGGCCAGTCATTCCTGAGCCGTGGTAGCAGGTCATGGCGCAGAGCCGTGCGGGCAAAGCGGGCATCACAGTTAGCCGGATCTTCAATCCACTCGAGCCGGCGTGTGCGTGCCCGCTCCAGCAGCGCGCTACGCGGTTGCTCGAGCAAAGGTCTGAGAAGAAGCCCCTTTGACAGTCGCCGGCTGACCGGCATACCCGCCAGACCACGCAGCCCGGTACCGCGCAGGATGCGGAACAACAGGGTTTCGAGTTGATCATCGCGGTGATGGGCCAGCAACAGACAGTCATCCCGGCCCATGTGCCGGGCAAACGCAGCATAGCGTGCGTCACGTGCCTGCGCCTCGATACTGGCGCCAGGTTCCAGCTGCACACGCTCAATTACTAGCGGCACATTGCGCGCACGGGCCTCGCGCGCGCAATGCTCTGCCCAGCGGTCAGCATCCGGGTGCAAGCCATGATGAACGTGAATCGCGTACAGGGGGGGCAATGAATGCGTGCTTCGCAGTTCGACCAGGGCGTCGAGCAGAACAATCGAGTCCAGGCCGCCAGACAGCCCCAACCACCAAGTAGGGGCGTCCGCGCAGGACAGCAACTGCCTGAGCAGTTCCTGCGGGGTAAACATCTACTTCAGACCAAAGGCCATCAGGCGATCATAGCGCCGCTCAAGCAACTGATCGGCAGGCAATTTTTCAAGCGCATCCAGCTCGACCAGCAACTGCGCCTTTACCCGTGCAGCCATTTCTTCCGGCTTGCGATGCGCGCCACCCAGCGGCTCGGCTATCAGATTATCGACCAGCTTGAGTTCCTTCAGACGCTCCGCGGTGATGCCCATGGCTTCGGCTGCATCGGCTGCCTTCTCGGACTTTTTCCACAGGATCGAAGCGCAACCCTCGGGGGAGATAACCGCATAGGTTGAATACTGCAGCATCATCAAGCGATCGCAGACGCCGATGGCCAATGCGCCGCCTGAGCCACCCTCGCCAATCACGGTAGCAATGATAGGGGTCTTCAGACGCGCCATGATCTGCAGATTCCAGGCGATGGCTTCGCTCTGTCCGCGCTCCTCGGCATCGATTCCCGGATAGGCGCCAGGGGTGTCGATAAAGGTCAGCAGCGGGATCTTGAAGCGCTCGGCCATCTGCATCAGCCGGCAGGCCTTGCGATAGCCCTCGGGCTTGGGCATGCCGAAGTTGCGGCGTACCTTCTCCTTTACGTCGCGCCCCTTTTGGTGGCCGATCACCATCACCGGCCGGCCATCCAGGCGTGCTATGCCGCCGACAATAGCGGCATCGTCGGCAAAATGCCGGTCACCATGCAACTCTTCGAAATCGGTGAAAATATGACTGATATAGTCCAGGGTGTAGGGGCGCTGGGGATGACGCGCCATCTGGGCGATCTGCCAGCTGCTCAGGTTGCCGAAAATACTCTCGGTCAATGACCGGCTCTTGTCCTGCAGACGGGCGATCTCGTCTGTAATATTCAGGGAGTTGTCGCTGCCAACCAGCCGCAGCTCCTCGATCTTGGCCTGCAGATCGGCTATCGGCTGTTCGAACTCCAAGTATTTCTGGCTCTTGCTCATAAGCATCCATCATCCACGTGGGCCCCGCGACAGGGCGTACGATTTTTTTCATTACCTTAAGGGATTGGCGGCCCGACGTCGAGCCACGCCCCGTTCAGGCTTATTATCTGTAGTGCAGTGAGACGCTGCTTTTACCCAGCTGGTCACGCAATCCTTGCACCAGGTCATCAGCCGGCTCGACCCGCCAGGTCTCGCCCAGGCGCAGCTCGGCGGCTGCGTCGGGGCGTTGCAGGTCTACGGTGACCGCGCAATTTCCAGGGTATTTCTGTA
>NZ_JBFGFI010000004.1:0-78888 GCF_041579695.1 Halopseudomonas sp. | reverse complement strand
TTTTGTCACCTTTGAGCCCGCGCGGGTGAAGTGTGCTTCGCGGATGGGAGTGCTATGCTCGGGATCGAGTTGTTAACAGGAGTCAGCAAATGAAGTTCGGAAAGGGCATGTTCGGCAGCAAATCGACTGGAGGCTCGACCGCAGGTTCGGCGCAGGGCCAGCGATCTACTCTGGTAGTCAATGTATTGTTGGGCCTGTTGCTGATCTACCTGGTGCTGTGCCTGTTCGTCGGCTGGTACTGGAATCGCGAGCCCGGCATCATGCCGCTGGTATCTGCTAGTCCCGCACAGACCGAAATGGTCGAGGGTGAAATGACCGTCGAGACGGTTGAGGCGCTGATGGTGACCTTGCTGAACAAGCCTGGCGGATACCTGACCAATGACATCATGCCTCCCGGTGTCTGGCTGGATAACATGCCGCATTGGGAGTTCGGTGTGCTGGTACAGATACGTGACATTACCCGGGCAATGCGTCGTGACATGGCCCGCTCGCAATCACAATCTGCCGAAGATCCCGATCTGGCGCGGGCCGAGCCGCTGTTCCACTTCGACAACAAGAGCTGGATCATGCCGGCGACCGAGAGCGAATACAGCGACGGCCTCGAGGCGCTCAACCGCTATGCGGTGCGCCTGCGTGCCGGTGAGGCCGATTTCTACGCCCGCGCGGACAACCTTGGCAGCTGGTTGGGCGATGTCAGCACCCGGCTTGGCTCGATGTCACAGCGTCTGTCCGCCAGCGTAGGCCAGGCGCCGGTTACCGACGGCAGCCGCCCGCGTGAACAGACGCCTTGGCTCGAGATTGATGACGTGTTCTACGAGTCACGCGGCAGTGCCTGGGCTCTGGTCCATCTGCTGCGCGCGGTGGAGATCGATTTTGCCGATATCATCGCGAAAAAGAACGCCCAGGCGAGTCTGCAGCAGATCATACGCGAGCTCGAGGCTACCCAGGAACCATTGTGGAGTCCGATGGTGCTGAACGGCGGTGGATTCGGGATGCTCGCCAATCATTCGCTGGTGATGGCCAATTACCTGTCGCGGGCCAATGCGGCGCTTATCGATCTCCGCCGGCTGATGGAGCAGGGCTGAGCAACATGGACCCAAAGGTAGAGGCTCACCTGGCCGCGTCTGCCGCCGAGCAGGTCATCCATGTGGACGAGGCAGACCGGCCGCTGGGGATTGCTGCACGTGGTCAGATGCATGTCCAGGGGCTAATCCCCCGTTGCACCTTCATTTTTGTATTCAACAGCCAGGGGAGTCTGTGCGTTCATCAGCGCGCAGCTCATAAGCGACTTTATCCCGGCTTCTGGGATGCGGCGGCCGGAGGTGTGGTAGCCGCGGGTGAGACTTATCTGCAGGGCGCGGAGCGGGAGCTACGCGAAGAACTGGGTATATCCGGTGTGGAGCTGCGTTCGCACTTTCGCTTCTTTTTCCAGTCACCGCAAAGCAGGTTGTGGGGCGGTGTTTTCAGTTGCACCTGGGATGGACCGGTGGTCATGCAGCCGGAGGAGGTTGCCGCGGTGCGCTGGGTAGACCCGCGCCAATCATGGCAGCGTGAGGGGGAAAGTTACGCGCCCGACTCGCAGCAGGCCCTGGGTCTGCTGCTGTCGGACTATGCCGGGGATTGATCGCTGGTTTAACATGATGGGAAAGCCACCTGTCAGATAGTCGGAATAAGCATGGTCAAATCAGCCAAAGGCATGGCCGCTCTGGGCGGTCTGGTCTATTCCACTGAAAGTGGGCGTACCTGTCCGGGCTGCCGTCAGCCGGTCTCCGCTTGTGTATGCGCAGTGTCTGCGCTGCCGGAGGGTGACGGGATTGCCCGGGTCCGCCGCGAAACCAAAGGCCGCGGCGGCAAGACCGTTACCACTGTCAGTGGCGTATTGCTTGCCCCCGAAGAATTGAAGGCCCTCGCCAAGAAGCTCAAGACCCGCTGCGGCTGCGGGGGCGCGGTGAAGGAGGGGGTTATCGAGATCCAGGGAGATCACGCCGAGCTGATCCGCGACTGGCTGAACGAGCAGGGCTTTGAGGCAAAGCGCGCCGGAGGCTGAATCAGGCGACAGTAGAAATAGGTTTCTGCGTATCTGCTGCTTTGTCGATGCGGGCACGTTAAGATTCCATACATAAATAATAATTGAGACTCCGACGTGATAGAGCCTACTCTGCCGCTGGATGAGGCGCAGCGCCAGAGCGATCTGGAAGCGCTGAACCTGCTCGACACCGGACCCGATCCGCACATCGACGCCCTGTTGCGTCTGGCGCAGCGGATTTTCGGCACCCGCACCGTGCTTGTCACCTTGCTGGACAATGATCGGCAATGGTTTAAGGGCCGTCGCGGTACCCCGCTCTCCGGTTCGCCCCGTGCTGTCTCTTTCTGTGGGCACGCCATTCACAGCGATGCCATTCTCGAAGTGCCGGATGCTCTGAAGGATCCGCGTTTCATGGGAAATCCGCTGGTTACCGGTGAGCCCGGAATACGATTTTATGCTGGCATTTCTCTGCACGCGCCAGGTGGAAGCCGCGTCGGCACCTTCTGCATGTTCGATGATCAACCTTCTATGTTATCCGAGCCATACCGCCAATTCATGCAGGATTTTGCGCTGCTACTTGAGGGGCGTTTTCAGGCCCATGCGCTGCGCCTGGAGCAAAAGGAGCTGTTGTTTGAGCTGGACAGCGCGAAGCGGCGGGCCCTGATGGACCCGCTGACCCAGCTGCTCAATCGTGGGGGCCTGCACCAGATGCTTCCGGCCTTCGTTAGTCGGGCGCAGCGGGACGATCTCTGCATCGGATTCATCTACGGAGATCTTGACCACTTCAAGAACGTCAACGATCAGCTGGGTCATGGCGTGGGTGATGAAGTGCTGATCGAGGTTGCGCAGAGGATGGTGGCGGCAATCCGGCCGGAAGATTTGGCGGTGCGCATGGGCGGTGAAGAGTTGGGTGTGCTGGCGCTGGTTAAATCCCATGACCAGCTGGATGCGATCGCGGAGCGCGTGCGTGCGGCAATCGCCAGTCCGGCGTTCGATGTAGCCGAGTCCACCCTGAATATCACAATGAGCCTGGGAACTGCACTGGCTGAGCCAGAACAGGTTGACAGCGATCTGCGGCTTGTCGATCAGGCAGACAGGGCGCTGTACAAGGCAAAACAGAGTGGGCGAAACCGGGTGGTGCGTGGGTAGTACCTGCAGCGGTCAACTGATCGGTCGCAGCCACCAGTGCAGGTATCGTCCAAGATCCCGATATGCCGGATGACGGCTGTATAGCAACTCTTGCTCGACCACCTGCTCGGGCTGAAGTTGCGCTTGGAATTCAGCCGGCATGTAATCATGGAAAACCCGTATTCCGCTCTTGGCCTCGCATGTGAACCCGCCTTGCGCGACCCAGCTTGCGACCACTGCCGGATCGAGAGGTTGCTGCGGGGTAAGACTGCGCTTGCTGCCGGCCAGCTGGTTTTTTCCCAGTTTGCGGAACTGGCCCTTGATCAGGTTCTTGAAGACCAGCGCGTCGCGATTGTAGAACGCCAGGGAAACCCTGCCCCCGGCACTGCAGAGCTGTCTGAGCACCTTGATTGCGGCGGCCGGATCTTCCAGCCACTCCAGCACGGCGTGACAGATCACCAGATCATAGGTCTCGCCGCGATCGGGTAGCGTCTGCAGTGGCTGCTGAAGGAAGGTGACGGGGTAGGCAGACTCGAGCGGATCAAGGCGTTCCCGGGCAGCCTCGATCATTTCGGCTGAAGGGTCGGCCAGCGTCAGGCGATGTCCCTGGCGCAAAAGCCATTCGCTCATGTGACCCAGGCCGGCGCCGACGTCGAGCACCCTCAGTGACTGGTCTGACTGGCAAATCGCGGGCAGCCATTCACCCAGGTCGCGTGTCAGTACTGCCAGACGCACAGCGCCTTTCGGGCCTGCATAGATCTTGCGAGCGAAATGCGCGCCCATCTGGTCAAAGTAGCGGTCTGCCATGTCGGTTAAGCTCCATGAATCTTGCAGGCTGCCAGAGAGGCGAATTTCAGGCAATAAAAAAGCCAGCTTGTGGCCGGCTTTCAAGGGGGCAAAACACTTATTTTTGGTAAGCGTTTACTGCCTTAACTATTTCCGCGCGGGCTTCATCAGAGCCGCCCCAGCGGTCGATCTTGACCCATTTGCCGGGCTCCAGATCCTTGTAATTCTCGAAGAAATGCTGGATTTGCTGCATCAGCAGCTCAGGCAGATCGGTGTATTCCTTGATGTCGCGGTAGAGTGCGCTCAGCTTGTCATGGGGTACCGCGATCAGCTTGGCATCGCCGCCGCCATCGTCGGTCATGTGCAGAACGCCCACCGGGCGGCAGCGGATAACTGCGCCGGGCGATACCGGATGCGGGGTGACGACGAGTACATCCAGCGGATCACCGTCGTCGGCCAGGGTGTTGGGAATGAACCCGTAGTTGGCCGGGTAAAACATTGGAGTTGCCATGAAGCGGTCGACAAACAGTGTGTTGCTGTCCTTGTCGATCTCGTACTTGATCGGCGCATGATTGGCCGGAATCTCAATGGCGACGTAGATGTCGTTGGGGATGTCTTTGCCTGCGGGGATCTGGTCGTAGCTCATGGGATACCTGAGTCGGGCATGATTGAAAAATTCTGGGCGCGATTATAGAGGCTGCGGCAGGGGATACCAAGCGATAAGCGCAGAATTCAGTTAAACGATGGTCGCATATGCACCCAGGGACCCCCGCCTTACCTAAAACGCCTGGCTGCGGGGGTGGGGTTGTGGTGGTCAGAGCTTGAGGGCGAAGTAGTGAAACTCCGAGTCGGCGGAGAACCCCAGCGACCGATACAGTTCGTGAGCCGTGTTATTGTCCTCGCCGGTCATCACGGTCATCCGCTTGATGCCTTGAGCCCGCGCCATCACCTTGGCCTGATTGATCAGTTTGTCGGCAACCAGTTGCCGCCGCGCTTCTTCGATCACATAGATGCCCTTGAGCACCCAGCTGGGCGACAGGGTGAGCGCCGAGAAGCTTGGAATAAACTGACAAAACCCGACGACCTTGCCGGTGTCGTCATCTTCGGCGAGCAGAATGATCGCCTGATCATTTTTCAGGCGGTCCTCAAGAAAGCGCCTGGAGGCTTCGGGTTTGGGCAACTGGCCATAGAATTCGCGGTATTTGATGAACAGCGGCGTTACTTCATCCAGCCGGCTGGTATCTGCCTGCACTATGCGCATACGTGGTTTCCATTATTGGTCAGAATGTGGCCCACCCTCCCAGATGGGTCATCTCAGCTCATCCTGCCCCAAAGCCTGAAAATCTTCAATCGGATAAAACACGAAACCCTGCGCAAGGGGCCTGCGCAGGGTGTCGGGGGTAATGCTCTGGTCTGCCGTCAAGTCAACGCCAGCACGCGCCGGTGTCTCGCTGCTAGACCTTGAATTCGGGCAGCTTGCGGTTGACCTTGTGGTTGTCCAGTTGCACATAGGAGGGCATGCCATTGGCGAATGGGGGATAGTCTTCGCCCTGGATCAGCGGCGACAGGTAGCGGCGACACTCGTCGGTGATGTGGAACCCGTCCTCGGTAATGAACTCGCGCGGCATGAACTTCTCGACGTTGGCTACATCCTTCAGCGGGGCTTCAATAATATCCCACTGATAAGGGTTATCCTGCAGTCGGCGAATGGCCGGCATGATAGCGTTCTTGCCTTCCAGCGCGATACGTACCGCAGCCTGGCCCAGAGCGTATGCCTGTTCCACATCCACCGCCGATGCCAGATGGCGCGCCGAACGTTGCAGATAGTCGGCAACGGCCCAGTGGTACTTGTAGCCGAGCTGGTCCTTCACCAGATTGGCCACGGTGGGTGCGACGCCGCCCAGCTGGGCGTGGCCGAAGGCATCAGTCAGGCCGCTTTCGGAAAGAAATTTGCCATCGCCGTTCTTGATGCCCTCGGAAACCCCGATAACGCAGTAGCCATAGGTTTCAACGCACTGCTTGACCCGGGCGAGGAAGGCGTCCTGGTCAAAGCGGATCTCGGGAAACAGCAGAATATGCGGCGGTTGGCCTTCGGCTTCGCTGGCCAGGCCGCAGGCTGCGGTGATCCAGCCGGCATGTCGGCCCATGACCTCCAGGATGAACACCTTGGTCGAGGTGGCGGCCATAGAGGCAACGTCGAAGCCGGCTTCGCGGATCGAAGTCGCCACGTACTTGGCTACCGAGCCAAAGCCCGGGCAGCAGTCGGTGATCGGCAGGTCGTTGTCGACCGTTTTCGGCACGTGGATGGCCTGGATCGGATAGCCCATGGTCTCGGCCAGTTGCGACACCTTGAGACAGGTGTCGGCCGAATCGCCGCCGCCGTTATAGAAGAAGTAACCGATGTCGTGGGCGCGGAAGACCTCGATCAGGCGCTCGTATTCTGCACGATTGGCTTCCAGGCTCTTGAGCTTGTAGCGGCATGAGCCGAACGCGCCGGAGGGGGTGTGCCGTAACGAAGCGATATTCTCGGCAGACTCCTTGCTGGTATCGATCAGGTCTTCGGTCAGCGCGCCGATGATGCCGTTGTGACCGGCGAATACCTTGCCTATCTGATCCGGATGCTGGCGAGCCGTTTCGATAACGCCTGCGGCGGAGGCGTTGATAACGGCGGTAACACCACCGGACTGGGCGTAAAAGGCATTCTTGACGGTCATGCAGACTCCATGTGTAAGGCAGTGGCCCCGGGGCGACGCGTGGGGCGGGATGGCGAGCAATGATAGCCGAAAGTATGTCGCTTTGCATTGCCGGAAGGGCTATGGCAGCGCGCCTGAATCGTGCGTGATACCATCGCGACAATCTTTTCAGGCTGGGATCAGGGCGCGACGATGCATCTGCACATTCTGGGTATTTGCGGTACGTTCATGGGGTCGCTGGCATTGCTGGCGCGGGAACTGGGTCATCAGGTCAGTGGTAGCGATGCCAATGTCTATCCACCGATGAGTACGCAGCTCCAAGCGCAGGGAATCGAGCTGCTCGAGGGCTATCATCCTGAGCATCTGCAGCCCGCACCTGATCTGGTGATTATTGGCAATGCGATGTCGCGGGGCAATCCTGCGGTAGAGTATGTGCTGGATCAGGGGCTGCCCTATGTATCAGGTCCTGAATGGTTGGCCCGGCATGTGTTACAGGATCGCTGGGTGCTGGCAGTCGCGGGTACCCATGGCAAGACGACGACCTCGAGCCTGCTGGCCTGGATTCTCGAATATGCGGGTATGGCACCGGGCTTCCTGATTGGTGGCGTGCCGCAGAACTTTGGTATCTCTGCACGCCTTGGCGACACGCCTTTTTTTGTCGTGGAAGCTGATGAATACGACAGCGCTTTCTTCGACAAGCGTTCAAAATTCGTCCACTACCGGCCCCGTACCGCGATTCTGAACAATCTGGAATACGATCACGCGGATATATTCCCCGATCTGGCAGCCATCGAGCGGCAATTTCACCACCTGGTGCGCACCATTCCGTCGACCGGACTGATCGTTCAACCCCATGGGGATGCTGCGCTGCAGCGGGTGATCGATATGGGCTGCTGGACCCCACGGCAAACCACGGGCGGTGAGGGTGACTGGCGTGCAAAGCTGCTTGCAGCCGATGGCTCGCACTTTGAAGTCTGGCTCGACGATGCGCTGCAGGGCGTTGCGCAATGGTCGCAAACGGGGGCGCATAGCGTAGCTAATGCGTTGTCGGCGCTGGCAGCTGCCCGGCACGTCGGCGTCACGCCGGCCCAGGGTATTGCTGCGCTGGGCGAGTTTCGCAGCGCCAAGCGGCGCATGGAATTGCTCGGTACCGTTGCCGGCGTCAGTCTTTATGATGACTTCGCCCACCATCCAACAGCCATTGCCACGACGTTGGCCGGCCTGCGCGCCGGCATAGGCAATGCGCCACTGATTGCGATAATCGAGCCGCGCTCCAATACCATGCGCCTTGGCAGTCATGCGGCCGCGCTGGCGGCCAGCGTCGCCAGCGCCACGGAGGTGGTCTGGTTTCAGCCCCCGGGGCTTGACTGGTCGTTACAGTCGGTGGTTGATGCCAGTCCGGTGCCGGCGCGAATCGAAACGGATATCGATACCATCGTCGAGACGGTGCTGGCGCGGGCAACATCGGGTACCCGTATTGTGATCATGAGCAACGGCGGCTTCGGCGGTATTCATCAACGCATGCTCCAGGCGATGGAGGTCAATCATGGATGACCGGCGGGTGACACTGGCAATGACCGGCGCATCCGGAGCGCAGTACGCGCTGCGTTTGCTCGAGTGCCTTGTAAGAGCGGATGTCGAGGTCTATTTTCTGATTTCCCAGGCTGCGCAACTGGTCGTAGCGACCGAAACCGATCTGACACTGCCGCCCAAGCCCCAGGCGCTGGAAGCGTTTCTGACCGAGCGTTATTCGGCCAGGGAAGGGCAGATCCGGGTGTTCGGCAAACAGGACTGGATGGCGCCGGTGGCTTCCGGCTCCGGAGCGCCCAGTGCGATGGTTGTCTGCCCCTGTTCCACCGGCTCGCTGTCGGCGATCGCCACGGGTGCCAGCAACAATTTGATCGAACGCGCCGCCGACGTGGCTCTCAAGGAGCGACGCAAGTTGATCCTGGTGCCGCGCGAGGCGCCGTACTCGACGCTGCATCTGGAGAACATGCTCAAGCTGAGTCAGATGGGGGCGGTTATCCTGCCGGCCAGTCCGGGTTTTTACCACAAGCCCGAATCGATCGATGACATGGTGGATTTTGTGGTAGCACGCATTCTCAACCAGCTGGGTATTGCCCAGGATTTGCTGGCGCGCTGGGGAGAGTGACCACTGCCGGCGTACGGCCGGCAGTGGTGCTAGGGCTTCAGACGAAGTAGAGCGACAGTGCTTCGGCAATGAAAGCGGGCTTCTCACTGCCTTCGATTTCCAGCGTCGAGCGTGCCTTGATCAGCCACTGCCCCGGCTTTTTCTCTGTCACGTCCAGGACTGTGCTCTGCAGACGCACGCGCGAGCCCACACGCACCGGCTGAATGAAGCGCAGGCTGTCGAGGCCGTAGTTGACGGCCATTTTCAGGCCCTCGGGACGAATCAGCAGGCCGGCTGACAGCGTCGGCAGCAGGGACAGTGACAGGAATCCATGGGCGATGGTGCCACCAAAGGGTGTCTGCTTGGCCTTCTCTTCATCGATGTGAATGAATTGATGGTCACCGGTGCAGTCGGCAAATTGATTGACGCGCTCCTGGTCGATGGTCATCCACTCGGAATGGCCGAGGTCCTTGCCAATGTAGGAAGTCAGTTCGGAAACGGGTACGGCGGTCATAGCGTTCTCCATGGCTGTTATTGTAGTGCTCCATGCGGAGCTGCGTGAAACAGGCGCTTGCAATGAGTGTAGACAGAACTATAGACACAAGTTCAGGTCTTTTGCCATGGTTGCAAGGGCGGGGAAACAGGTCAATCGGCAACCGCTAGAATAGGTTTGCTGAATGCCGTCACCGCCGCACCGACCACGGCGGCAATTCAACTCTCCAGCGAGGCCGGCATGACCGAGAAACACGCACTATTCCCACTCAAGAGCATCCTGTTGCCCGGTTGTATAATCGACCTGCAGATATTCGAAGCACGTTATCTGGATATGCTCAGCCGCTGCTTCAAGCAGGGAGAGAGCTTTCTGATCGTTGCGCTGGAATCCGGTCCGGAAACCGGATCGGGCGGTTTGCGGTTCAATGCCCTGGGCTGCGAGGCGCACATTATCGACTGGCAGCAGCGCGATAACGGCCTGCTGGGCATCCGCGTCGAAGGCCGTCGCCGTGGTCGTATCGAGTCCGCCGATGTGGCTGAAGACGGCCTGGTCAGTGGTCAGATCAGCTGGCTGGCGGAGCACGCCGACGCGCCATTGCTCGCGGAACACGATGATCTGATGGTGCTGCATCAGGCGCTGATGCAGCACCCGCTGGCCGAAGGGCTGGGTCTGCCGGAAGTAGCGGGCAGTCAGCAACGTCTGAGTTATCAGTTGGCCTTTCTGTTGCCGTTTTCCCTGGACCAGAAAGTGGCCCTGCTGAATATCGATGATCCGCGGACACGGCTGCGCCAGGTCAACGACTGGCTAGAGATAATGCAGGCCTGAGAGTACGCCGATTGCCGAAATGAGTGGCAGCCAGAGGAGCAGGTAGCTGGCCGGTGGTGATGGACGCAGAACGGGTCCGCCGCGTTCGAGGATCCACAGAGCGAGCAGCAATCCGGTCGCTGCGAGCAGAGAGGCATTGATCAGCGACAGCAGGGTGCCATGCAGGGATACCAGGCTGATTGCGCCAAGCAGCACGCCAGCCGGAGCGACGCCCGACATGAACGCGGCGCGGGTCCAGAATGCGTGGGGCCGGTTTGTCAGCAGGGCGGTCAGGGCGACGAGCACAAGACTGAACGCCAGGACCGATGACGGTAGCGACGCATCGACCGCCAGCGCGAGCAAACCGCAGGCGGCTGTTGCCATGGCGCAGAGCGCCAGCGCTTGCCAGGACCTCGAGACCAGTAGAGACAGGGTCAGCAGGGCAAGCAGAACAACCGGAAGCGCCGGGCTGGCCAGTGGTGCCATAGCGTCAAGCGCCTGCATACCCCAGCCGGCCGATGGCAGTGCAAGCCAAAGGGCAAAGCTCTGCTGGAGGATTTCCAGCCGATCGCCGGTCAGCGCCACCGCCGCCAGTGCCAGCAGGCACAGCAGGCCGGCGACCAGGTTGCTCCAGCGTTGCTGCGCTCTGAGTATCAGCACCACCGCCAGCAGCAGACCGGCCAGCAGGCCGAGCAGCGTCAGCGCCTGCTCCCAGAAAAACTCCGGGACCGGCCATTTGATTGCACGACCTGCGACAAAACCCGGTGTCACATAAACCGGAGCCCAGGCCAGGGCGGACAACAGATTTATGGCAACAAAGCGCAGGGTGGGCATGTCCAGCATGCCTGCAACCATAGGGATAATGGGTCGGATCGGGCCGACAAAGCGGCCGATGAAGATACCGAACAGACCGTAGCGCTGGAAAAAGACCTCCGCGCGGGCGATCCACTGTGGATTGCGCCGGAACAGGCCAAGGCGTCGGATATCCTGATGAAAAAAACGTCCCAGGGCGAAGCTGAGCATGTCGCCGATCACGGCGCCGGTGAAAGCCCAGACCAGCGCGGCGCCAAACGACATGCCCCCACCTCCGGCCATTGCAGTGACCGCAAGCAGCAGTACCACTCCCGGAATCACCAGGCCGGCGATGGCCAGTGATTCCAGTAGCGCGATCAGGAATATCGCCAGCCCGAGCCACTGTTGATGGTCGCCCAGCCATGAGAGCAGGTCGCCTGTCAGCAGGTTATCCATGCTTCTTGCACCTTCACTGTTGCATAGGCCTGAGGCCCGGGGAGGTATCGGTAGAGGCGCGATCCAGTCATGTTGCAGATCATAGCAGCTCTGCCCTGTCCAGTGCCGGGACAGACAGCTATAATGCGCCCTTTAATATTGGTAATCGGTGGCAGGCATGAGCACGGAACAGGTGACAGACTACATGCAGGGGCTCGGCCTCAGGGCCCGGCAGGCGTCCCGAGTGATCGGTCGTGCCACCACGGCGGTGAAGAACCATGCGCTGCTGGCGACTGCTGATGCGATCGAGGCGGCTGAGAGCCATCTGGTGGAAGCCAACGAGTTGGATTTGCAGGCGGGCAGGGACAGCGGCCTTGACGCGGCGATGCTCGACCGGTTGGCGCTGACGCCTGCACGCATCCAGGGCATGCTCGAAGGATTGCGTCAGGTAGCCGCGCTGGATGATCCGATAGGTGCCATTCGTGACATGAAGTTTCTGCCCTCGGGCATTCAGGTAGGTCGGATGCGCGTGCCTCTGGGAGTGATCGGTATTATCTACGAATCGCGTCCGAATGTGACGGTCGAGGCGGCCAGTCTGTGCCTGAAGTCCGGTAATGCCTGCATTTTGCGCGGTGGATCCGAGTCGATTCATTCCAATCGCGCGATTGCCCGCTGCCTCGCCCAGGGCCTGGACGCAGCCGGTTTGCCTGCCGAAGTGGTGCAGGTGGTGGAAACCACCGACCGCGCCGCAGTAGGTGCGCTGATTACCATGCCCGAATTTGTCGATGTGATTGTACCGCGCGGCGGCAAGGGCCTGATCGAGCGGATCAGCCAGGATGCGCGCGTTCCGGTTATCAAGCATCTGGACGGCATCTGCCATGTCTACGTGGATGACCGCGCGGATCTGGACAAGGCCGAAGCAATCGCTCTGAACGCCAAGACGCATCGTTATGGCGTGTGCAATGCGATGGAGACACTGCTGGTCCATCAGGATGTCGCCGAGGCATTTCTGCCGCGCGTGGCGAGGCTGTATGCCGAGAAGCAGGTCGAGCTACGTGGATGCGCCGCGACCCGCGTCATAGTACCCGAGGCCTTGCCGGCCACCGAGGAGGACTGGACCACCGAGTATCTGGCGCCGATCCTGTCGGTGCGCGTAGTGGCAGACATGGACGCGGCGATCGAGCACATCAATACCTATAGCTCCCAGCATACCGACGCCATGGTGTCGGAGGACTATACTCGGGCGCGACGGTTCCTCGCGGAAGTGGATTCCAGCTCGGTAATGATCAACGCCTCCACGCGTTTTGCCGATGGCTTCGAGTACGGATTGGGCGCCGAGATCGGTATTTCCACCGACAAGATCCACGCCCGCGGTCCGGTCGGGCTGGAAGGTCTCACCAGCGAGAAATATGTGGTGTTCGGCGACGGACATATCCGTCAATGATGCGCGGATGAACCAGCGCATAGGTTTGCTTGGCGGGACCTTCGATCCTATCCACTTTGGCCATTTGCGCGGCGCTCTGGAGGCTTCGGAGTGTCTGGGTCTGGATGAGCTGCGTCTGATACCCAGTGCGCGCCCGCCACATCGTGGACAACCCTGTGCAACTGCGCAGCAACGCCTGGATATGGTGCGGCTTGCTGCCCATGCAGACACCGGCCTGCGGGTCGATGACCGCGAACTGCAGCGCGACCGCCCGTCTTATAGCGTGGAAACGCTCGAATCACTGCGCTGCGAGCTTGGCGATACTGTTACCCTGTTCATGATTCTCGGTTGGGATGCGTTCGGCGGACTGCCGGGCTGGCACCGCTGGGAAGAACTGCTTGATTTGAGCAACCTGGTTGTACTGCAGCGCCCGGATTACGATCCCGAGCTGCCCGAAGTGCTCAAGGACCTGCTGGCTGCCCGCAGCGTCAGTGATCCGGCCAGTGCCAACGCCAGCTCCGGGCAGATCATCTGCCTGTCGCAGACGCCGCTGGCGATTTCCGCGACCCATATTCGCCAACTGGTAGCGGCTGAGCGGTCGCCGCGATTCCTGTTGCCCGATGCCGTACTCGATTATATTGAAACCCATGGGCTGTACCGGCCCTGACACGAAGGATTTGAACTACCTATGCAGATCGACGAAATAGTCAAAGTGATAGAAGATGCGCTGGACGAGCTCAAGGCCAAGGATGTGGTGCGCATCGATGTCCGCGAGCTCACCAGTGTGACCGACTACATGATTATCGCCAGCGGCACGTCCAACCGACATGTCAGCGCACTCAGCGACAACGTGCTGGAGAAGGCCAAGGCGGCCGGTAGCCGCCCATTGGGCGTCGAGGGCAAGGATTCCGGTGAGTGGGTGCTGGTCGACCTCGGTGACGTTGTCGTGCATGTGATGCAGCCGGCCACCCGCCAGTTCTATGATCTGGAACGGCTCTGGCAGAGTGCTGAATCGCGTCGGGCCCAGCAACAGCAACCCTCCGAGTAAGTGCTTTGCGCATCCGCCTGATCAGTGTTGCGTCACGCATGCCGCGCTGGGTGGAGCAGGGATACCAGGAGTACGCCAAGCGCTTGCCCGCCGATCTGCCACTGGATCTGGTGGAAATTCCGTTGGCAACCCGTGGCAAGAATGCCGACATCGCCAGGTTGATGCGCCGCGAAGGTGAGCAGATGCTTGCGGCAACCCAGCCAGGAGAGCGTATCGTTACCCTTGAGGTCACCGGGCGTAGCTGGAGTACCGAGGATCTGGCCAGCCACCTCGACACGTGGCGCCTCGACGCACGCAATGTCAACCTGATGGTCGGCGGTCCCGAGGGTCTTGCTGCCGAGGTCGCGGCGCGCAGCGAGCAGCGCTGGTCTTTGTCGGCGCTGACCCTGCCGCATCCTCTGGTAAGGATACTATTGGCGGAACAGCTTTACCGTGCCTGGACAATTCTCAATCGCCACCCCTACCACAAGTGATACATGGCCAGATCGATTCATCTGAACGACCACTCCAGTGATTCCGGCGTTATCCAGAAACGGGTAATGCTTGCTTCGCTTTTCGTTGCTGCGCTGACGATGATACTGGTCGGGCGCATGTATTTTCTGCAGGTCACCCAGTACGAGCATCACTCGACCCTCTCTGAAAACAATCGGGTACATATTCAGCCGGTGCCGCCGAGCCGCGGCCGGATATATGATCGCAACGGGATAGTGCTGGCGGAAAACCGGCCCAGTTTCAGTCTCAGCATCACCCGGGAACGGGTGCCCGATCTAGAACAGACCTTCGGCCTTATCGGCTCGCTGCTGCAACTGAGCGCCGAGGACCTCGAGCGGGCCGAGCGCAAGCTGACCCAGGGGCGCCGGCCGTTCGAAGCGGTGCCGGTCATGTTCGGGCTGACCGAGGGGCAGATTGCGCAGATTGCAATCAATCAGTTCCGTCTCCCGGGCGTTGAAGTACAGACCAGTTTCGTGCGGCATTATCCTCTGGGAGAGCATTTTGCCCATGCGGTGGGCTATGTTGGCCGGATAAATGAAAAGGAAATGACCACGATTGACGAAGTGGCCTACGCCGGCACGCACTATATAGGCAAGACCGGTATCGAGCGGTTCTATGAGGACACCCTGCATGGCACCGTTGGTTACGAAGAGGTCGAGACCAATGCGCGGGGCAGGGTACTGAGGGTGCTCAAGCGCACCGATCCGCTGCCCGGCAAGGACATTACCCTGCATCTGGACAGTCGCCTGCAGGCGGTTGCCGAGAAGGCGCTGGGCAACAGGCGCGGCGCGGTTGTTGCGATCGAGCCGGAAACCGGCGGAGTGCTTGCTTTCGTCAGTCAGCCAGGTTTCGATCCCAACCTTTTTGTTACCGGTATCAGTCATGCCGAATATGGCGCGCTGCGCGACTCGCTGGATCAGCCGCTGTTCAATCGGGTGCTGCGCGGTCTTTATCCGCCGGGCTCGACGATCAAGCAGATCATCGCGCTGGCCGGGCTGGACAGTGGGGTCACCACCCGCGACAGCCGGGTCTATGACCCCGGCTTCTACCAGTTGCCCAACCACAGCCATAAATACCGCAACTGGAATCGCTCGGGTGACGGCTGGGTGTCGATGGCCTATGCCATCGCGCGCTCCAATGATACCTACTTCTACGACCTGGCGAACAAGCTGGGTATCGACCGAATGCATGAATACATGACCCGTTTCGGGCTCGGCACGCGGGTCTCGCACGACATGTTCGAGGAGTCTGCCGGATTGATGCCCTCCCGCGCCTGGAAGCGGGAAGCGCGGCGCCAGCCCTGGTATCCGGGTGAAACGCTGATTACCGGGATTGGTCAGGGCTACATGCTGACGAGTCCGCTGCAGCTTGCGCAGTCGGTTGCGTTGATGGCCAATCGAGGTGTCTGGCAGCGGCCGCGGCTGCTGATGCATGCCGAAGGTGAGCCGCCGCAGATTGACGACACTCCGGCAAATATCCAGCTGAAGAACCCCGAAGATTGGGACTTCATAATCAACGCCCTGCAGGATGTAATGCATGCGCAGCACGGTACGTCGCGCAGTGCAGCGGTGGGTGCGCCCTATCGCATGGCTGGCAAAACCGGTACAGCGCAGGTGGTAGCCATTGCTCAGGGCGAAAAATATGATTCCAAGGCTCTGCAGGAGCGACACCGCGATCACGCTTTGTTCGTCGGTTTTGCGCCCGCGGACGAGCCAAAGATTGCGGTGGCGGTGATGGTCGAAAATGGAGAATCGGGCGGCCGGGTGGCGGCACCCGTGGCGCGGGAACTGTTCGATGCCTGGCTGTTACCCGATCCCGAACCTGCCGGTTTTACCGATGAGGTAACAGAATGAAAGCCCTTTTGTCCGCAACCGCACCGGGCCGCGGTGGCTTGAGTCGCCGCGATCCCTTCTGGCAGAGAATCCATGTGGACCCCTGGTTGCTGCTGCTGATCCTGGTATTGGCCACGGTTGCCGGTTTCGTGCTGTATTCCGCTGGCAGTAAAAGCCTGGCCATTCTGTATCGCCAGGGGGCAGCCTATTGCGTGGGTATGGCAGTGATGCTGGCGATCGCCCAGTTCAAGCCACGCTTCATGCAGCGCTGGGTACCTGTAGCCTACGCAGGCTGCCTGCTGCTGCTGCTGGCAGTGCTGGTGGTAGGCACCGAGGCCAAGGGAGCCCAGCGCTGGCTGACCATTCCCGGGGTGATTCGTTTTCAGCCTTCGGAAATAATGAAGCTGATAATGCCGATGGCCGTGGCCTGGTATCTGGCGCGCCGCAGCCTGCCGCCGGGCTTCAAGTACATCTGTGGCACGATGATCATTATCCTCGTGCCCATGGTGCTGATTCTCAAGCAGCCTGACCTGGGCACCTCCCTGCTGGTTGCGCTCTCAGGTCTCTTCGTACTGCTGCTGGCCGGGCTGCGCTGGCGTTATATTCTCGGCGCTGCAGTGCTGCTGGTGCCGATAGCAATGGCGATGTGGTTCTTCGTCCTGCACGCATACCAGAAACGCAGAGTACTGACCTTTCTCAACCCGGAAAGCGATCCGCTGGGTGCGGGCTGGAATATCATTCAGTCCAAGGCAGCCATTGGTTCGGGTGGTGTGTTCGGCAAGGGCTGGCTGCAGGGCACTCAGTCGCACCTGGATTTCCTGCCGGAAGGGCATACCGATTTCATCATCGCGGTGCTGGCAGAAGAGTTCGGTATGGTCGGTGTCTGCCTGTTGTTGGTGGTCTATCTGTTGATCATCGCACGCGGCCTGTTCATTACCCTCCAGGCCCAGGATACCTTCAGTAAACTGCTCGCCGGCAGTATCACGCTTACATTCTTTATCTATGTGTTGGTCAATATCGGCATGGTCAGTGGCCTGTTGCCGGTGGTCGGGGTACCCTTGCCGCTGATCAGCTATGGCGGTACCTCGCTGGTAACGCTGTTATCCGGATTCGGCATACTCATGTCGATTCACACGCATCGAAAATGGATGATCCAGTAATGCAGGCAAGTACATTCCGTCGTCTGAGTACCTTCTTTCTGGTCCCGTTGCTGGCGTCGAGCAGCTCAGCCCTGCTTGCCGCCGATTATTCCTCCGCGCATCCGGCGGTATTGCCGTTCGTTCTGGAAATGCAGGTCGAACATGGCTTTGCTCCCGGCTACGTCAGCGGTCTGCTGGACGCTGCCGAGCGCAAGGAATCGATCATCGAGGCTATCTCGCGGCCTGCCGAGCGAGTCCGGCCCTGGCATGAGTACCGCGCGATCTTCATCACCGACAAGCGCATTGCCGAGGGCGTCGAGTTCATGCGCACCCACGCTGACGCGCTGGCGCGGGCCGAGCGAGAGTATGGGGTCGAGGCGGAGGTGATCACCGCGATCATCGGTGTCGAGACCTCCTATGGCGGCAACAAGGGTAGCCACCGGGTAATCGATGCGCTGACCACGCTGGGTTTCGATTATCCGCCGCGAGCCGAGTTTTTTCGTCGTCAACTCAAGGCCTTTCTGGTGCTGACCCGTGAGCAGCAGATGGATCCCCTCACGCTGAAGGGCTCGTATGCTGGCGCAATGGGTTATCCGCAGTTCATCCCCAGCAGTTATCAGGCCTTCGCGGTCGATTTCGACGGCGATGACAAGGTCGATATCTGGAATAACCCGGTTGACGCAATCGGTAGCGTGGCGAATTATTTCAGCGAGCATGATTGGCGACGGGGGGAAGGCGTCGCGGTGCCGGCAACGGTCAGCAGAGAGGGATTCGCCGAAGGAGTCACCCTCGGCGAGGGACTCGAAGCGCGGCGTAGCGTAGCCGAGCTGCAAAAGCTGGGCTGGCAGCCGGAGCGCAAGCTTGAGCCCGGGCTTGGAGTCATGGCCTACGAGTTCGATGCAGGCGACCACATGCAGCACTGGATCGGGCTGCATAACCTGTATGTGATTACCCGTTACAATAGGAGCGTGATGTACGCGATGGTCGTGCACCAGTTGTCCGAGCTGATCAGAGAGGCGGCGTTAGATGAATAAACCTGTTGAGCGATCTGCCCGTTATCTCACGGCGGTCTGTCTGTTCGCCCTTTTGGCGGGCTGCTCGAGCACCTCGCAGCAGCCCTCTGGTACCGGTGGCACGACGCAGAGCAGGCCGGCCGTAGATGGTGCGCCGGATTACCTGATGGACGTCTCCGGCATTCCCGATGCCGTGCCCGTGGTCCATCAGGGCGCGTTCAAGGCATCGCCTTATCGCGTGCTGGGGAAGAATTACACTCCGATGCAGGATGGGCGGCGTTATCGCGAAGAAGGTGAAGCCTCCTGGTATGGCACCAAGTTCCACGGCCAGAAAACCGCCAATGGCGAGGTCTACGATCTGTACGGCATGACGGCGGCGCACAAGACGCTGCCATTACCGACCTATGTTCAGGTGACCAATCTGGCCAATGACCGCAAGGTGATGGTGCGGGTCAATGATCGTGGACCATTCTATTCCTCGCGGATTATTGATCTGTCCTACGCGGCCGCCAAGAAACTCGGCTTTGCCGAAAAAGGCACCGCCCGGGTGCTAGTCGAGGGAATCGATCCGGTAGTCTGGCACCAGCAGAAGGATCCGGGTTATCTGGTCACCGCCCAGGCGGCAGAGCCGCAGGCTGCGCCGCAGTACGCATCGCGCTCCGGCCCTGCCGACGACGGGGTGTTCCTGCAGGTCGGCGCCTTTTCCTCGATCCAGGCAGCTGAGCAGCTGCGCGCGCAACTACAGAACCAGACCGCCAGCCCGGTGTTCCTGAGTACCACAGAAACCAATGCCCGTACCCTGCACAGGGTGCGAATCGGACCGTTGAGCTCGCAGGATCAGGCCCAGCAGTTGGCAGACCTGTTGCGACGTGCCAATCTGGGCACGCCCGCGCTGATTTCCGGCAACTGACATCCAGTCACAGATACAGCCCATTTATAGTGAGTACCATGCTTAGAAAACTCTCCCACATCCTGCTGCTTTCCGGCTCGCTGGCTCTCTCCGCTCTGGCGTTCGCCCAGGTGCCCACACCCAATGTTGCGCCCCAGGGCGCTGCGATCGTTCCCTCTGCTCCCCAACTGGCTGCCAGCAGCTACATCCTTATGGATGCGCGCAGCGGAGAGGTGCTGATAGAGCACAATGCGGACGAGGCGCTGCCCCCGGCCAGTCTGACCAAGATGATGACCAGCTATATCGCCAGCCTGGAGATCATGCGCGGCCAGATCAAGGAAGACGATCTGGTTCTGGTCAGTGAAAAGGCCTGGCGCAAAGGTGGTTCCAAGATGTTCATCGAGGTCGGCAATCAGGTGTCGGTCATCGATCTGTTACGCGGCATCATTATTCAGTCTGGTAACGATGCCAGCATTGCCATGGCCGAGCACATCGCGGGCAGCGAGGAAGCCTTTGCCGACCTGATGAACAGTCATGCCGAGCGTCTGGGCATGCATACCTCGCATTTCGAGAACGCCACCGGCTGGCCTGCCGAGGGGCATTTGTCCAGCGCCCGGGACATGGCGATCATGGCGCGGGCAATCATTCGCGACGACCCCGAACACTACAAGCTGTATGAAGAAAAGGAGTTCGTCTGGAATGGTATTCGTCAGCCCAACCGCAATCTGATGCTATGGCGTGACAGTACCGTGGACGGACTGAAGACCGGCCACACCGAGGAGGCCGGCTATTGCCTGGTCGCCTCCGCCGAGCGCGACGGCATGCGCCTGATATCGGTGGTGATGGGCACCAGCAGCGAGCAGGCGCGGGCAGCCGAGACGCAGAAGATGCTGACCTGGGGTTTCCGTTTCTTCGAAACCAAATCCTTCTATGAGCCTGGCCAGGTATTGTCCCGCGCGCGGGTCTGGGCCGGCGAGCAAAATGAAGTATCGTTGGGTCTGGCGGATGGCCTGGTGATGACCCTGCCCAAGGGCAAGGCAGAGAAGCTGGATGCCGGGATCACCATGAATTCGCCGATCAAGGCGCCAATCGCCGCCGGTGACGTGCTTGGCCAGGTCGAGGTCAAGCTGGGTGATGAAGTCCTGCATAGCGCGCCGCTGGTCGCACTGTCTGCTGTCGAGCAGGCAGGCATCTTCGGCCGCCTCTGGGATAACATCCGATTGTTCTTCTACGGGTTGTTCAACTGAGCAGGAGACAGGCATGAACGGCAAGAATCAGGAAGCACCACGCATCGATTTTCCGTGCCAGTATCCGATCAAGGTGATCGGTAATGCCGGCGAAGGCTTCGTCGCGCTGGTAACCGATATAGTCGAGCGTCATGCGCCGGGGCTGGATTCCTCGGCAATCGATATTATCGAGAGCAAGAACGGACGGTTCCTCTCTGTGCGCATGGAGATCACCGCTACCGGCCCCGACCAGCTGCAGGAGCTCAATGCCGAGCTCAAGGCCACCGGCAGAGTGCAAATGGTTCTGTGAGGTCGATACCGCTGGTACGCTGCCTGGGTTTGGTGGACTATCTGCCAACGCTCGAGGCGATGCGCACTCTGACCGCCGAGCGTGACGCGACGACGCCGGATGAGATCTGGCTGCTGGAGCACCCTCCGGTCTTTACCCAGGGCCAGGCGGGCAAACCCGAGCATGTGCTGGGCGCCGGCGAGATTCCGGTAGTGCAGGTAGAGCGGGGCGGACAGGTGACCTACCACGGCCCCGGGCAATTGGTAGCTTATTTGCTGCTGGATATTCGCCGCCTCGATCTGGGCGTGCGTGATCTGGTTACGGCGATGGAGCGCAGTCTGGTGAGCCTGCTTGCCGGCTATGGAATCGATGCCGCTCCGCGGTCTGATGCACCCGGCGTATACGTTGGCAGTGCGAAGATTGCTTCACTGGGTCTGCGTATTCGTCGTGGCTGTTCCTTCCACGGTTTGGCGTTGAATGTGGATATGGATCTGCAGCCATTCCAGCGCATCAATCCCTGTGGCTATGCCGGGCTGGCGATGACCCAGATGCGCGATCAGCTGGAAAACGCGCCATCGCTGGCAGAGGTCGGGGAGCGCCTGGAAAAGATATTGCTGCTGGAGCTGGGATATTCCCCGGACCGGTAGGAGAATCTGCTCCCGCTCAGCTGACCGAGCGGGTGGGTATCAACTGCGGCGATGGGGCTTTCCCGGGGACTGCGGCCGGTTCCGCCAGCCCGAGGTTGTTCTTCTCGAACACCCGGTCCGCCCGGTAGCTTGAACGCACCAGCGGACCGGAGGGTACTTCCATGAACCCCTTGGAAAGGCCGATTTCGCGGTAGCGGTTGAATTCGTCGGGGGTGACCCAGCGCTTCACAGTCAGGTGATTCTTGGTTGGCTGCAGGTACTGTCCGAGCGTGACGATGTCCACGCCAATCGCGCGCAGGTCATCCAGCGTCGCGAGAATTTCTTCCTCGGTCTCACCCAGCCCCAGCATCAGACTGGTTTTGGTGATGATTCCCGGCCGATGCCGCTTGGCATGTTCCAGCACCTTCAGAGTCTTGGCATAGCCGGCGCGCGGGTCTCGCACTTCCCGGGTCAGGCGCTCGACCGTCTCGACGTTCTGCGCAAACACTTCCAGCCCGGAATCAACCACCGTCTCGATGGCCAGATGCACGCCGTCGAAATCAGGCGTCAATGCTTCCACCACCACCTGTGGCGTGCGCCGCTTGATTGCGCGGACTGCCGCGGCGTAATGGCTGGCGCCCCCGTCAGGCAGGTCGTCGCGGTCCACTGAGGTCAGTACGATGTAGCGCAGCCCCATCAGTTCCACCGACTTGGCGGTATTCTCCGGCTCGTCGACGTCCAGCCAGCCGTTGGGATTGCCGGTGTCGACTGCGCAGAAGCGGCATGCCCGGGTGCATACCGAGCCCATCAGCATGATGGTCGCTGTGCCGTTGGACCAGCATTCACCCATGTTCGGACAGTGCGATTCCTGGCATACAGTACTCAGCTTGTGGGAAGCGACATTCTGCTTCACCGCTTCGAAACGCTCGCCGGTGGGAACGCGTGCACGCAGCCATTTCGGCTTGGGCTCGAACACTGAAGCCTGATCGCTTGTGGCACGGCGTTTCTGGCCGTCCTTGATGGCGGCGATACCCTGGGCGTTGCGAAACTTCTCGCCGCTACCGATGCGTGTCGAAGGTTGGTCACTCATGGAACCAGGCTGCTCCTGTATGAATTCGGGGCCGTTGCAGGCATCTACCACGGGTAGTGTCCTCCTGTCCGGCGCCGGCAGAGGATACCGGACAGTTTATCACAGGCACCGGCAATGACGCCTGCGTGTATCACCAGGACACAGGGCGGTTAGTGCCTCGCCGCTCTGGTCTGGGCATTAAAAACTGCGTAGCTTTTCCAGTAGAGGTTTGGAGGGATAGCCGTCCGCCGGAAGACCCAACGCAATCTGGAAGTTGCGCAGTGCCTGGCGGGTATTGGCACCGATAATGCCGTCAACACCGCCTGGATCGAAACCCACTGCCTTGAGCCGCTCCTGCAGCTCCAGGCGTTCGCTGCGCGCCAGTGGCTGATCATCTGTTGGCCAGCTGGCTACGACTTCACCCTTCCCCTGTATGCGCTCGGCCAGCAGACCAATGGCTAATGCATAGCTGGTCGAGTTGTTATAACGCAGAATGCTGCGGAAATTGTTCAGGACCAGGAAAGCGGGGCCTTGATAGCCTGCTGGCAGCAGCAGCGAGGCAGCTTGCCCGCCGTCGGCCAGCTGCAGCGGTCCGCCGCGGGCATTTCTGACGCCGAGGGTTGCCCATTCTGCGATAGGTTTGCGAATGGACATGTCTGCCAGCGCATAATCGAAATCGCCGGCCAGTGACACTTCGGCGCCCCAGGGCTGTTCGCTTTGCCAGTTGGACACGCGCAGGTAGTTGGCAGCGGAGGCCAGCGCGTCTGCGGATGAGTTCCAGATGTCGCGCTTGCGGTCACCATCAAAATCCACTGCATAGCTGTTGTAGGTCGTCGGGATAAACTGCGTCTGCCCCATCGCCCCGGCCCACGAGCCGAGCATGCCCTCGGGGCTGATATCGCCGCGCTGGAGAATTTCCAGTGCAGCCAGGAGCTGGGCATGGGCGAAGTCGGGTCGGCGTCCCTGATGCGCCAGGGTCGCCAGGGCGCGTATCACGTAGTTGTCGCCCATGTTGCTGCCGAAGTTGCTCTCCAGGCCCCAGATCGCCACCAGAATATGCCGGTCAACGCCGTAGCGCTGCTCGATTTCTGCCAGCGTGGCCGCATGTTCCTGCAATAGGCGCTGGGCGCGGGCAATACGCGTGCTGGACAACGCCCCATCGAGATATTCCCAGACCGGGCGGGTGAACTCGGGCTGGCTGCTATCGGCGCGCAGTATTCCGGGATTCGGCTCGACGCCGGCAAATGCCCGGTCAAACAGCGTCTGGTCGATGCCTGCTGCCAATGCTCGCTGGCGGAATTCCTGCTTCCATTGGGCGAACGTCTGATTTTCCGCGACAGGTGGCTGGACAACGGGAGTGGCCAGGGGAGGGGGAGTGGTTGGCTCCGGAGTTCTTGCCGGGCTTTCGGCATGCGCCTGCTGTATCGGTGTGTCGGCGCAGGCAGCCAACAGCAGGGCCAGTGCGGCGGTAGCCAGATGGCGACTGGGAGTGCCTGGACGGTGTGACTTGTTGGACATTGAGTGTTTCCGACGTTGCTGGATCTGCACCAACTCTACCATGGCGTATCGCTGTTCGGTGACAGCTTATGGTCGTATGTAAGCAGATGGATGCTGCGCTGGCCTGCTGCTAGTATGGCTACTCCGAGACAGCAGGGGTTCCGTGATGCCGATCCCACGGCTTGAACATCACACTATCGAAATTCGGCGCCAGCGGGTAAGCGCCAGGGGGCTGAACCAGTGGCCGCAGGAAGAGCCGGATGATGACGAGCAGATTGAGCGCTTCCGGCTATGGCTTGACGGGTTGCACGGTGAGGCCGTCCTGACGCATCCCTTCTATCCATTGATCTTGCCAGTGCAGTCCGGCTTCAGCGCACGCATGGCCTACTATTTTGCCATCGGTGACTACGAGCAGGCTGACCTGCAGCTGATCGACGAGATGCTGCTGCCAGGTGATCGGGTCATGGAGTGTGGTGCGGGAGCGGGCGTAACCGGGTCATTCGCAGCAATGCGATCCGGTCAGCCGGTCGTGGTGGTCGAGCCGAACAAGAGAATGTATCCACAGATTCGCAACAGCTTTGCGGCCAATGGCCAGCAACTGCAGCTGGTCGAGGCGGCAGTGGTGCCCGATGCGTATCACGGCGAGCAGATCGAACTGGGGATTTACGACGAGTACTGGTGGAGTAGCGCGCTGACGCCAGCCGCTGCTGATCAGCAGGCAAGCGTTCCGGCAAGAGCGCTTTCTTCCTTGCTGGCGGACTATGAGCCCAGCGTGCTAATTCTGGATATCGAGGGCGGTGAGTGTGGCCTGTTCCCGGCCCAGCTGCCCGCGGCGCTGCGCATGATCATGATCGAAATACACACCCCGGACATTGGTGAGCTGCCGACCGTGGAGCTGGTCAACCGGATCCAGGCGCAGGGGTTCAGACTTTGCCGGCTGCTGGCGCAGACATGGGTATTCCTGCGGAGCTGATCACGGCGCTAGAAGAAAACGGGCGCAGAATTGATCACATGGGATATTATGCAGGCCATGCCGAAAGTGGCTCCTGGCCGGTCTGAAACGCCGCCGAACCAGGCCCTTCCGAGTTGGTTACCTATCGAATAACAAGGATCTGTATGCTTTTCCATTCGTGGTCGCTGCGCCACCGAGTTCCCGTGCTGGTGGTTGTGGCAGTGCTTTTCGCACTGACCTGGTGGTCGAGCAGACCCTATCAGATGTCCGGTTTCGAGACGGCGACACAATGGGACGACTCCAGCGAAATCAGCGCAGAGCCAATTATGGAGCGGCGCTTCGTCTCCAGCGATCTGGATGATTTCGTGCATTCTTCATCCATCACCGCGCTGCCGGGCGGCAACCTGATCAGTGTCTGGTTTGCCGGATCGCGCGAAGGTGCGGCAGACGTGCAGATTCGCGCCGCGCGCTTCGACGCAGCGACGTCCGAGTGGGGTGATGAAGAAGTCCTGGCCACCCGGGATATGACCCGCGCCGCAGTGGGCAAGCCAATTCGCAAACTGGGCAATCCGGTCATCGCGCTGGCGCCCGATGAGCGTCTTTGGCTGTTTTTCGTTTCAGTTTCCCTCGGCGGTTGGGCCGGCAGTGCGATCAACGTGATGGTATCCGAGGACCAGGGCATTACCTGGTCGAAGCCGCGTCAGTTGATTACCTCGCCCTTCATCAACATCAGTACCCTGGTGCGCAGTGCCCCGGTGTTCCACAAGGACGGTTCCATTGGGCTGCCCGTATACCACGAGTTCCTCGGCAAGTTTCCCGAGTACCTGTATATGGACGCTGACGGCCGTGTCGTCGACAAGTTTCGTATGGCCGATGGCACTCACTCTCTGCAGCCCACAGTGGTGCCGCTCGACGAGCGCAGGGCGATAGCTCTGCTGCGCTATGCGGGTGAAGCGGAGGAGGGTCATGTGCTGGCCACCGTGACAGCTGATGCCGGTCAGACCTGGAGCGATGAGCGTCCGGTGGCGCCTTGGAACCCCAATTCATCATTGGCGGCAGTGCGTTCGCACCGCGATACCTTGCTGGTGGCGCAGAACAACCTGGCCGACGGCCGCTTTCGCCTGACGCTCGACGAAGCAAGCTTCAGCCTGAGTACCTGGTCGCTGATCAATACGCTAGACGAGTCCACCGATGCCGAGGGTGATCCCATCCCGCTGGAAACCTACGAACCCTTGATGCGCGAGAAATTTATCGAGGCCAGCGGCCCCAAGCGTCAGCTCCTGCTCGACGACTACATGCAACTGATGGAAGGCCGCGTATGCCGGCGTGGTCTGTGCAACTTTGATTACGAATACCCCTATCTGATCCGCTCGGATGACGGTCGTTTCCACATGGTGTATTCGTGGAACAATAGCTTCATCAAGCATGTCACCTTCAATCGGGCCTGGCTGGAGGCGCAAAAATGATTATTGCCAGTTGGCAGGCGGTGCTCACCTTTGCCCTCGTACTGTTTCTTCTGTTGCCGGTCGGCCGACTTTCCGGCGGCTACCGCCTGGCGGCCTTGCTGGGGCTGTTTCTGGTCGCGCTGATCCCGCTGTCCACCGGGCTTACCCTGGCGGGCTTGCTGCGCGGGCTGACCGATGACCTGGCGATAACCACTGTTGTCTGGCTGTTGGCCGCGGCGCTGATCAGGCTGGGCTATCTCCCGCCGATGCCGGTCAGTGCGAAATGGCCGCTGTGGTTATGCTTCGCCGTACTCGGGCTGGTGCTCTATCCGGCGGCGCTGGGCCTGGGCATGCTAGACAGCTACCGCTGGGGCTACAATCCCCGGCTATTGATACTTGTGGTAGCAGTGCTGGCGGTAGTTTTATGCCTGCTGCGTAACACGCTTGGCGTGGCGATGCTGGCTCTGGCTACCCTGGCTTTCATGTTCGATCTGAAGCCATCGGACAATTACTGGGACTATCTGCTGGATCCGTTCATCGTGATTTACAGTTTGGCGGCGCCGGTTATCGTGCTGTTGCCCGGTAGAAGAGGTGCAGGGGCAAAGCAACGGAAGCACTAGCTTTCCGGTGCCGCTGCTCTGAAAGTGCTGCGGTCAGCCGGTGCTGCGGTCAGCCAGTGTTTCGCTGATGGCCTGGAGCTATCCCCTGTGGTAGAGTACGCCCCGACTTAACGGACCCTTACCGGATAAACCGATGAACAGTTTTCCCGGCGCCACGCCACCATAGGTTCTATCTTCCCCTGATGACTCCTTGTCATCTGCAGGCGCTGCGGTTGCTTGCATGCTTTTGTCCTGCGTCGCATCGCTGAGCCCCGCGCCCGCCTGCTCCGTCCGGACAGCGCTGATCCGGCCAGGTTGTATCTGGTCACTGTTTTTTCCCAACTTGCCCGGCACGACACCTGATGCATTTGCGGCCTATCGCTGCGTTCGACTGCCTGTTCAGTCGATTTGGTGCGCACTGCGTGATGCATGGGACCGGGTTCTCATTTTTTAGAAGTGGACGGACTGTATGACCCTGATGCAATCAGTAAGACAAGAGTGGTTCTCCAACATCCGCGGCGATATTCTCGCGGGCGTTGTAGTGGCCCTGGCATTGATTCCCGAGGCGATCGCGTTTTCGATCATTGCCGGCGTGGACCCCAAGGTCGGCTTGTACGCTTCGTTCTGTATTGCCGTGGTAATCGCCTTTACCGGCGGGCGGCCGGGCATGATTTCGGCGGCCACCGGTGCCATGGCGCTGTTGATGGTGACCCTGGTGCGTGAGCACGGCCTCGAATATCTGCTGGCGGCCACCATCCTCTGCGGTCTGTTGCAGATAGGTGCCGGCTACCTGAAGCTGGGGTCGCTGATGCGTTTCGTCTCGCGCTCGGTGGTGACCGGCTTCGTCAACGCGCTGGCGATTCTGATCTTCATGGCGCAGTTGCCGGAGCTGACCAACGTGACCTGGCACGTCTATGCGATGACCGCGGGCGGTCTGGCGATCATATATCTGTTCCCCTATCTGCCCAAGGTCGGCAAGCTGATCCCCTCACCGCTGGTATGCATTCTGGTACTGACCGCGCTGGCGGTATACCTGGGCATGGATATTCGCACCGTGGGTGATATGGGCGAATTGCCGGATACGCTGCCGATATTCCTCTGGCCCCAGGTGCCGCTGAATCTCGAAACCCTGATGATCATCTTTCCCTATTCAGCGGCGCTCGCCGTGGTGGGTCTGTTGGAGTCGATGATGACCGCCACCATCGTTGACGATCTGACCGACACCCCGAGCGACAAGAACCGCGAGTGTAAGGGCCAGGGTATTGCCAACATCGGCTCCGGCCTGCTTGGCGGCATGGCCGGTTGCGCAATGATTGGCCAGTCGATCATTAATATCAAATCGGGTGGCCGCACTCGCCTATCCTGTTTCACTGCAGGCGCCTTGTTGCTGTTCATGGTCGTGTTTCTGGGCGACTACCTTTCGCTGATCCCGATGGCTGCGCTCGTTGCCGTGATGATCATGGTATCTATCGGCACCTTTAGCTGGGACTCGATCCGCAATCTGAAGAAGCATCCGCTATCGACCAACATTGTCATGGTCTCTACCGTCGCAGTGGTAGTGGCAACGCACAATCTAGCTTATGGCGTATTCGTCGGTGTTTTGCTGGCGGCGATGTTTTTTGCCAACAAGATGGGCCACTATCTGCACATCGGTAGTGAGGCGGTTATCGATGGGGTCGAGCGACGTTACAGCGTGGTCGGACAGGTGTTCTTCAGCTCCAGCGACAAGTTCATTGGCGCCTTTGACTTCAAGGAAGCGCTTGATAGGGTGGTGATCGATCTGTCCCGCGCGCATTTCTGGGACATTACTGCCGTCGCTGCACTGGACAAGGTGGTCATCAAGTTTCGCCGCGAGGGCACCGAGGTCGAGATTCTCGGCCTTAATGAAGCCAGCGCCACCATCGTCGATCGCTTCGGGGTGCATGACAAGCCCGATGGCGTCGACCAGTTGATGGGTCATTAAATGAACAAGGAGAATCAATCGATGACCAGGAATTCCGTTCTCGCCTGTATAGATGGCTCGCTGTCCTCCACTGGTGTATGTGATTACGCCGCCTGGGCCAGTCTGTGCCTGGACGCTCCGCTGGTGTTCATTCACGTGCTGGACCAGCAACATGCCCAGCCGCGTGGCGACCTGTCCGGCAACATCGGACTCGGCAGCCGCGAGCATCTGCTCGATGAGCTGGCCGAGCTGGATGAGAAACGCGGCAAGCTGATGCGTGAGCAGGGCCGGCTGATGCTGGAAGCGGCAATCGAACGTGCCCGGGCCGACGGCGTCAGTGAACCGCTGAGCCGCCAACGCAACGGCGATCTGGTGGAAACGCTGAATGAGCTCGAGCCGGAAATCCGCCTGCTGGTAATAGGTCGCCAGGGCGAGGTGGGCGACTCGGTAGGCCAGCACGTAGGCAGCCATCTGGAAAGCGTGATCCGCACCCTGCACCGGCCGATTCTGGTCACCGCAGGGGAATTCCGCAAGCCGGCCAGCGTCATGCTTGCATTCGACAATAGCGCCACAACGCGCAAGGGTGTCGAGATGCTGGCTGACAGTCCGCTGTTCGTCGGACTGCCAATCCATCTGGTGATGGTCGGGGCTGAGACCAACGACGCCTGGGAGGCGATCAACGCCGCCAAGCTGCGGTTGGAAAAGGCCGGCTTCCAGGTACAGGCTAGTATCAAGGCCGGAGAAGTCGAGACTGTATTGATGGACTATGAGCAGGCGCATGATATTGACCTGTTGGTGATGGGTGCCTATGGACACTCGCGCATCCGCCAGTTTTTTGTCGGCAGCACCACCACCAATATCCTGCAGAAAACCTCCCGCCCCGTGTTGTTGCTGCGCTGAGCGGCTCGCACATGGAGTCCGATTACCTTGGCTACTGCGAAGCATGTGATGACCTGATAGCGGCAGGACGGCTGCGGATTGATTCGGCGGCCTGATACTGAGTGGAGTGTGCCGGTAAATACTGAACTTTCGACCCGTGCCCGGGATGCGTAACAAGCCCTAGGGCCAGCCAGTGAGACGAAAGGAGAAAACGTGAATTTGAAGCGATTTGCCCGCCCGGTTGGCCTGGCAGTGCCATTTCTTGCGGCAGTTGCATTGGCAGTCTGGATTTTCGACCCGCCGGAACTGCCTGATTTGTCTCTTGAAGAGGATATTGACCGGCACAAGGTGCTAAACAGCTGGCAGCTCGGTGATATGGTCGTGCTGGTTCGCCATCTGGAGCGTTGTGACCGTTCCGAGTCGCCCTGCCTTGACGGCCGTGACGGCATTACCGCTCGCTCGGTAGATGTCGGGGTGGAGCTTTCCGAAGAGTTTTACCAGTTGGGAGTAGACCGTGCAGCGGTATACAACAGCCCCATGACGCGCACCGATCAGACCGCAGATATTCTCTTCGGCGGCTACAGCAGTGACCGTGACTGGCTGAATAAATGTCGCAAGAGCGATTCCCTGCTCAAGGACGTGATGCATTTCAAGCAGCCTGGAAAGAATCTGGTATTGATCACCCACAGCACCTGCATTGCCCGTTTCGAGGAAGCGCTGGGTTTTTCCAGTGACACACCCGATTATGGTACCTCGATTTTTCTGACCACTGAGCCCGGAGTGAAACATCCGCGGATACTCGGCTTCCTTGATGTTGGAGACTGGGACCGCGTCTTCGGCGTTCCGGATACGCTCTTGCTGCCTGGGCTGGACCTGCCCGCAGTCGGTGTGTTGCCCTGACTAGCGCGCCGCGCCGGCCAGCAACGCCGAAGCCACCGTGTAACCGCCAAGTAACAATACCAACCACGTGATACCGACACCTGCGTCCAGTAGCAGGCCGAGGGCTACCGGCGCCATCGCGGTCGATAGCACCATGATTGCCTGCATCACTGAGCGGATCGCGCCGATATGCCGCACGCCATAGCGTTCCGGCCACAGGGCGCCCAGTGTTGCGTTCATTGCGCCCTGGCTAAGGCCGAGCAGGCCGAGGAAGGCCCAGGGTGTCCAGTCAACCTCGCCCACGCCGAGAACCACCAGGCCGGCCAGAAGCGGCATCAGCGCGGCAGGCAGCAATCTCTGCGCGCCCATTCGGTCAATCAGGATGCCCGCCAGCAGCAGGCTCAGCAGGTGTCCGGCACCGTAACTGATAAAGGCCCGGGCAAACTCTTCAAGGCTCCAGCCCTTCAGTGTGGCGATCGCCCCTTGGTGAAAGAACAGCGCGGTGACGATAAAGGGCACTGCCAGCGAGGCAGGTAGCAGCAGATAAAAGCCGCGGTCGCGCAAAACCTGCGCGCGGGTCCAGCCAGGGATGGTCTGCTGGTCCGCAGCGCCTGCTGCGAGGGGGTGAGCGGCCTTGCGGCTCAGCCAGAGCATCAGCGGCAGGAGCACAAGAAGGAGTATGGCTGCTGAGGCGATCCAACTGCCACGCCAGCCGACACTGACCACCAGTGCTGATACGAGCAGCGGCAGCAATGCTTCTGAAAGCGGGAAGCCGCTGGCGCTGAAAGCCACCACCTTGCCCCGGTGTAACTGGAAATAGCGCCCGGCAGTCGTCATGCCGATATGCGACAGCATGGCCTGGCCGCCGAAACGCACCAGCAGGAAGCCCAGCGCCAGCATCCAGACATAGTTGGCCAGTCCCAGCACCATGCACCCGATGCTAAGTACCCCAATCGCCAGCAGCGTGACCCGGCGCAGTGACCAATGGTCCAGCAATGAGCCGAACCTGAGCAGAAGCGCAGCCGAGCAGAGGGTTGCCAGGCTATAGGTCAGGCCATAGGCGGAATGTGACAGGCTGAATGCGTTACGCAACTGATCGCCGAACAGCCCGAGCAGAAATGTTTGACCAAAACCCGATCCTGCCGTCGCCAGCAGCGCGAAGAGCGCCAGGGACGGGTTTTCCTGCAGAAAGGGTAGAAGACGCCTGGACAGCATAGGGTTTGCCCCGGCTCGTCAGTGTGTCGGGCCGGCGCCGAGCGGCAGCCGCACACCGGCCACAGCCAGAACCATTGCGCTGAGGCCATCCCAGGACGATCCGGGCCGCTGCCCCTTGATCTGCTCGTCAATCTGTTGCGCGGCCTGCAGCCACTGGTCCCACGCGGCGGCGGAATGCCGTTGCAGTGCCTGGCCCAGAACCGGTTTGCGTTTGTCCCACACGGGCGGGCGTTGGCTGGCAAACACCCGGTCCAGCGGGATCTGCCGATTCAGATCATGGGCCATGCTGGCCAGATTGCGAACCTCCCGTGCCAGCGCCCAGAGCACCACCGGCGCTTCGACTCCCTCACCGCGCAATCCCAGGAGGATTCTCAGTGCGTGCTCGGGCTGGCCCTGCAGCATCGCATCAACCAATGAGAACACGTCGAAGCGGGCACTGTCGGCGACCACGCGCTGGACTGTCTCCAGGTCCAGATGACCGGCGTCGCAGTAGAGTTTGAGTTTCTGGATTTCCTGCTCGGCCGCCAGCAGGTTGCCTTCTACCCGGGTACTCAGCAGATCGAGTGCCTCGGCACTGGGCGTGATGCCCTCGGCAGCAAGACGTTCACGCATCCAACCGGGCAATTGCTGGGCGTCGACTGGCCATATCTGGATGAAACGGCTATGGCTATGGTCGATCAGCGCTTTGGCCCACTTGGTGCGTTGAGCGCTGCCGTCAAGCTTGGGCAGGCTGACCAGCAGTGTGGTGTCCGGCGGCGGGCTGTCGAGCCAGGCCAGGATTGCCCTGGCTCCTTCGTCACCGGGTTTGCCGCCGGGTATGCGCAGCTCGACCAGCCGTTTCTGGGCGAACAGTGAGAGGCTGTGGCTGGTGTCGTGCAGCTGACCCCAGTCGAAACCTCGGTCCACGTGGAAGACCAGCCGCTCCTCACTGCCATCGCGTCGGCAGGCCGCGCGGATCTGGTCGGCGGCTTCGCCGACCAGCAGGGCCTCGTCACCGCTGATCACGTAGACCGGAGCCAGGCTATCCGTGAGCTGGCGGGCCAGCTGGGCAGCATTGAGTTTCATTCGGCCTCAGGGCGTTTGCCGGTCCAGCGCCTGTTCGCGGGCGGACAGTTCGCTCTCGCTGAGGCTGGACAGGCGAAATAGCAGTTGTCGGGTGAGATCGTCGCGCATCTCGCGGCGCAGCAGCTCTTCCTCCTCGCTGGTGCCGGTAAGATTGTCGGTATCGTTGACGAAGAGACGCTCGGCCTTCAGCGTTGCCGGTCCTACCAGCGCACGACCGCTGTCATCACTGATCTGGAAGGTCAGGCTGGTCTCCAGTTCGAACTCGGCCGGAGTCGCGCGGCTGGTGTAGGTCACTGCAGTCTTGTCCTGTCGCTCTTCCAGCAGCTGGAGGCGATAAGGCGCGGTCTCGTTGATCTCTACGCCGTCAATTCGTAATGCCTGACGGATATTGCGGTACAACTCGCCATAGCTGTTGCTTGCGCTGAGCTGTAGCTCATCGAGCTGGACATTGTCCACGCCCGTGCCGCGCAAGTGGAAACCGCAGCCGCTGAGCGCCAGGCTGAGACCGATCAGGATGCAGCCGATCAACCGGCGGGGATGGTTCAGAAACATGTTGGCTCTCCATTGCATGTCAGTTGGCGACAATATTGACCAGCTTGCCGGGCACCACGATCACCTTGCGGATGGTCAGGCCCTCGGTAAAGCGTATTACGTTCTCATTGGCACGGGCCATTGCTTCCACCTCTTCGCGAGTTGCTCCGGCGGCAATCTCGATATGCCCGCGTAGCTTGCCATTGACCTGAATGACCAGCTGCAGGGTGTCCTGCACCAGAGCCAAGTCATCCACAGCCGGCCAGCGCGCGTCCACCGCCAGATCATCGTGCCCCAATGCCTGCCAAAGACCATGACTTATATGCGGCGTAATAGGTGCGAGTAGCAGAACGACCGCTTCAAGTCCTTCCTGCAGCAATGCGCGGTCCTGTTTACTGGCTTGCGACGCCTTTTCCAGCACGTTCATCAACGTCATGATTGCGGCAATGGCGGTATTGAACTTGTGATTCTGACCAATATCCTGGCTCGCCTGACGGATGGCCAGGTGGATCGCGCGGCGCATGGCTTTCTGCTCATCGTCCAGACGGCTCTTGTCCAGCGTGGTCGCTGGACCGGCCGCGACATGCTGGTGAGACAGGCGCCATACCCGGCGCAGGAAACGGTGCGCGCCCTCGACCCCGGTATCCGACCATTCCAGACTCATGTCCGGTGGCGAGGCAAACATCATGAACAGTCGGCAGGTATCGGCACCGTACTGGTCGATCATCGACTGCGGGTCGACGCCATTGTTCTTTGACTTGGACATCTTCTCGACGCCGCCGATCTCGACCGGCTGACCGTCGCTGGCCAGACGCGCGGCAACGATCTTGCCCTTGGCGTCGCGCTCGACCTGAACGTCGGCGGGGTTGAACCAGATCTTTGAGCCATTCTCGGCCAGGCGATAATAGGTTTCCGCTATCACCATGCCCTGGGTCAGCAGATTCCTGAACGGCTCATCGGAATCGAGCAGGCCTTCGTCACGCATCAACTTGTGGAAGAAGCGGGCGTAGAGCAGGTGCAGGATCGCGTGCTCAATGCCGCCGATATACTGATCGACCGGCAGCCAGTAGTTTGCCGCGGCGGGATCGACCATGCCCTGCTCGAAGTGCGGTGACGCATAGCGGGCGAAATACCAGGAGCTTTCAACGAAGGTGTCCATGGTATCGGTTTCGCGCTTGGCGGCTGCACCGCAACGGGGGCAGGAACACTCGTAGAATTCAGGCATACGCGCCAGCGGGCTGCCATTGCCATCCGGCACGACATCCTCGGGTAGCACCACCGGCAACTGGTCTTCCGGGACAGGTACGTCGCCGCACTTGCCGCAGTGGATGATCGGAATCGGGCAGCCCCAGTAGCGCTGGCGACTTATACCCCAGTCGCGCAAGCGATACTGGGTGCGCGGTGCACCGAGATCATTCTGGGACAGCACATCGCCGATGGCGACCAGGGCGCTGGCATAGTCGAGGCCGTCGAACTCCTCGGAGTTGATCAGTACGCCTTTCTCGCCATAAGCATCCTGCCAGGGAGCGGGCGTCTCGTCGCCAGCACTGGTGCGCACCACCGGCTTGATTGGCAGCCCGTACTGTGTGGCAAAATGAAAATCGCGCTCGTCGTGTGCCGGCACGGCCATGACCGCGCCCTCGCCATAGGTCATCAGTACGTAGTTGGCGACCCACACCGGCAATTTTTCGCCGGTCAGCGGGTGCTCGACGAACAGGCCGGTAGGCATGCCCTTCTTTTCCTGGGTGGCGATATCAGCCTCGGCTACGCCGCCGCGCTTGCATTCGTCGATGAAGCTCTGCAACTGCGGATTGCCTTTGGCCGCAATGGTGGCCAGCGGATGTTCGGCAGCGACCGCCATGTAGGTGACACCCATCAGGGTGTCGGGCCGGGTAGTGAACACCTTGAGTTTGCCGGTTTCGCCAATGCTTGAGCGGTCGTAGGGGAAGTGAACTTCCATGCCCACGGACTTGCCGATCCAGTTGCGCTGCATGGTCTTGACCTGTTCCGGCCACCCGGTCAGGTCGTCCAGGGACGTTAGCAGCTCTTCGGCGTAATCGGTGATGCGGAAATAGTACATGGGGATCTCGCGCTTCTCGATCAGCGCACCGCTGCGCCAGCCACGACCGTCAATCACCTGCTCGTTGGCCAGCACGGTCTGGTCAACTGGGTCCCAGTTGACGGTGCCGTTCTTGCGGTAGATCACGCCCTTCTCGAACAGCCGGGTGAACAGCCACTGTTCCCAGCGGTAGTACTGCGGCGTGCAGGTGGCGAACTCTCGCGACCAGTCCATCGCCAGCCCCAGGCTCTTGAGCTGGGTACGCATGTAGTCGATGTTGTCGTAGGTCCACTTGGCCGGGGCCACGTTGTTGTTCATCGCGGCATTTTCAGCCGGCATGCCGAACGCATCCCAGCCCATCGGTTGCAACACGTTGCGACCCTGCATCCGCTGATAGCGGCTGATCACGTCACCAATGGTGTAGTTGCGCACGTGCCCCATATGCAGCTTGCCGCTCGGGTAGGGGAACATCGACAGGCAGTAGAAGGTGTCCTGGTCGGGCGTCTCGGAGACCTTGAAGACCTCGTTGCGGTCCCATTCGGCCTGGGCGGTGCTTTCTGTGTCGCGGGGAGAATACTGTTCTTGCATGTGAACTGTCTGGACTCGTCTGGCGATAGGGTAGTTATGCGATGCAGGCCGACTGGCTGCGGCATAAAATCAATAGCGCAGGATACACCACCGGACCCCGGGCAGGTAGCCCATGCCATTCGTCGCCGAGGACCTGCGTAGACCGTGAGGACAACTATGCTCTTGGTAACAGGTGAGCGTTACGGCGCTTGCCGATCAACACCAGAGGAGATGTGTTTCATGAAAGGGACGGTACCCGAATCGCAAGATCGGAGCCGGGACTCCTCCTACGGACGACTGTTGCGTCGTCTGGATCAGGCAATGGACATGGCGTATACGCGCCAATGGATGGACGGAACCCCTCCGGTACTCACCGAACTGGAACTCAGTGGGTTGACGCAGGATGATCAGCGCCTGCTCTGGCGCATTCTCCAGGCACTGGAAACCACCATATCGCTGCCCAGCTCAGGTTCCGGCGTCAGCTCTGCGAGTTCTGTTGCGCACTACAATGCAGGCTGCGAGACAGGCCAGCACCATTAATCCCAGCGGCCAGTTACGCCAGCGCAGGTAGGGGGTAAGCCCGGTTCGCGGCTGCACCTGGCCATTGAGTACCGCCTGTTCGAATTGCGGAATACGCTTGGTGATCCGGCCCCGGTAATCAATCAATGCGGTAACGCCGTTGTTGGTGCTGCGTATCATCCAGCGGCCACTCTCGATGGCCCGCATGCGGGCCATCTGCAGGTGCTGCAGCGGCCCGATCGAACGACCGAACCAGCTGTCGTTGCTGATGGTGATCAGCAGTTCGCTTTGCGCAGCCAGGCGTGCGGCGAAATGCGGATACACCGCCTCGTAGCAGATGAACGGGGCCAGACGATAACCGGCTGCTTCCAACGGTTGTTGTGCGGCCGGTCCACGGGAAAAGCTCGACATCGGCAGGTCGAAGAACGCGATCAGCCCGCGCAGTACCTGCTGTAGCGGAACATATTCGCCGAAGGGCACGAGCTTGTGCTTGAGGTATTGTTCGTCCTCTTTACCTGCGACCATGATTGCATTATAGATTTGCAGCTCGCCGTTCTCGTATTCATCCACCGGTATGCCGGTAATCAACGTTGTGCCCTGTTCGCCCAGGCGTTTGGCCATCCCATCGGTGAATGCGCGGGCTTGGCTCTGCAGAACCGGGACGGCGGTTTCCGGCCAGACGATCAGGTCGACGGGTCCCTGGGCAATGCTCAGATCGCGATACAGGGTCAGGGTATGGTCGATGTGCGCCGGATCCCATTTGCGTGATTGCGGGATATCAGCCTGGATCAGGGCTACCGACAAAGGCGAACCGGTCGGCTGTGTCCATTCCAGGGTGATCAGCGCCCTGCCGCCGGCCCAGATGATCAACAGCAGTACCAGCCCGCCGGCCGCGGGGCGCAGACGCCGCCAGACCCTGGGCTCGCTCAACAGACAAGCAGTCAGAACACTGAGAAATCCAAGTAACCAGACGCCGCCGACCGGCGCCCACCCGGCCAGCCAGGTATCGGTATGCACGTATCCGTGGTACAGCCAGGGGAAGCCGGTGAGAAACCAGCCGCGGAACACTTCCTGCAGTACCCAGAGCGCGGCGAAGCCGACACAGGCGAGCCAGACGGAGCTGTTGGGGCGCAGCCAGCCTGCCCATACCCAGCTCATCAGCGCGATCACCAGCGCCAGACCGGCGACAAAGCCGGCGGTCAGCAGTCCGGCCAGAACCGGCGAGGCATAACCATGCACATGGATACTGATATAGACCCAGGAAACACCGCTGGCAAACAGCCCGAGGCCCCAGAACCAGCCGCGTAGAGCGGCCTGGCCGCGCGCTGGCTGCTTGAGCCCCTGGTACAGCAGCGCAGCCGAGAGCATGCCCAGCGGCCAGAGGCCGAACGGACTCAGCGCCAGGGTACTCAGGCAGCCAGCCAGCAGGGCAAGGATATGGCCCGGCCAGCCGGGTGCGCGAAGCCAGCGTAAAGGGGTGCTCAGCAGGGGCATGGGTTTCTCAGGACTCGACCAGGGTGACTCGCAGCAGGTGGACCCGACGACTGTCGGAATTGAGCACGCGCACGCGGAAGCCATCCAGCTCGACTACCTCATTGCGCCTCGGCAGGTGGCCGAATGCGTTCATCACCAGGCCGCCAACGGTATCGAACTCCTCATCGGGGAACTCGGTGCCGAAGTGCTCGTTGAAGTCCTCGATCGGGGTCAGACCCTTGACCAGGAAATCGCCGCTGTGCAGCGGCTTGATCTGACTGTCCTCATCGATATCGTGTTCGTCCTCGATATCGCCGACGATCTGTTCGAGCACGTCCTCGATGGTCACCAGACCCGATACGCCGCCGTACTCGTCAATCACGATCGCCATGTGATTGCGCGTGGCGCGAAATTCCTTGAGCAATACATTGAGGCGCTTGGATTCCGGCACGCAGGTGGCCGGACGGAGAATTTCCTTGATGTTGAAGCGCTCGGAATTTTCCTCGAGCAGCAGGGGCAGCAGATCCTTGGCAAGCAGAATACCCAGCACGTCATCCAGGCTCTCGCCGGTGACCGGAAAGCGCGAGTGCGCCGCCTCGATCACTTCGGGCAGGAATTCGCGCGGTGGCTGGCTCGCTTTGATGGTGATCATCTGCGAGCGGGGGATCATGATGTCGCGGACCTGCATGTCGGAGACCTGCAGCGCGCCCTCGATAATCGACAGGGCCTCGATATCCAGTACTTCGTTGGCATGCGCTTCGCGCAACAGTTCCAGCAATTCCTGGCGGTTCTTGGGTTCATGGACAAAAGCCTGGACTAGTTTGTCCAGCCAGGTCTTGTGTCCGTTGGTCGATCGATCTTCGCTCATGGTTCCTTTCTACTCGTTTCGGAAATGGGTACAGCGGTTTTGGTCAGTCTGAGGAATTGCTTCATGGAGACTCGCTCAGGTAGGGGTCAGCGATGCCCAGTTGTGCCAGCAGCTCGCGCTCGAGAGACTCCATGGTTTCGGCTTCGTCGTCGTCTATATGGTCATAGCCGGTCAGATGCAAGCAACCATGAATGACCATATGCGCCCAGTGCGCCTGTAGCGGCTTGTGCTGCTCGCGTGCCTCGCGCTCAACCACTGGGGCGCATATCACCAGATCGCCGAGCAGAGGGATATTCAGTTCCGGTGGCAGGTCCGCCGGGAACGAGAGCACGTTGGTCGGAGAGTCCTTGTGCCGATAGTCGCGGTTCAGGCTCTGGCTTTCTTCTTCGTCAACCAGGCGGATGGTAAGTTCATGGCCGGGGCGGTCACGCAGTGCCAGCCCGGCCCAGCGCCTGAAGCTGTCGTCGTCGGGCAGCTCGGAGGACTCGGACGCACGCTGGATATCCAGCTCCAGAGGTGCTGGCTCAGGACTCATTGCTGCGCTCCTTGCGCTCGCCTTCCTGACGCAGTTCGAAGCGATCGTAGGCCTCGACGATGCGCTGGACCAGCGGATGACGTACCACGTCCTTGGACTTGAAATGGGTAAAACCGATGCCCTTGACGTCCTTCAACACCTCCACCACGTGCGACAGGCCCGACTTGGTGCCGCGCGGCAGGTCGACCTGGGTCACGTCACCGGTAATCACCGCAGTGGAGCCGAAGCCGATGCGGGTCAGGAACATTTTCATCTGCTCCAGGGTGGTGTTCTGGCTTTCATCCAGAATGATGAAGCTGTTATTCAGCGTGCGACCGCGCATGTAAGCCAGCGGAGCCACTTCGATCACCTGTTTTTCGATCAGCTTGGCAACGTTCTCGAATCCCAGCATTTCGTACAATGCGTCATACAGCGGGCGCAGGTAAGGGTCGATTTTCTGCGCCAGATCGCCGGGCAGGAAACCGAGCTTCTCGCCAGCCTCGACCGCCGGGCGCACAAGCAGAATCCGCCGTACCTGCTCGCGCTCCAGCGCATCCACCGCGCAGGCGACCGCCAGATAGGTCTTGCCGGTACCGGCCGGACCTATGCCGAAATTGATGTCGTATTCCTGGATCGAGCGCACATAGTTCTGCTGGTTGGGCCCGCGCGGCTGAATCGCCATTCGCCGCGTGCGCAACACCACCGGACCGCCGGCACTGTTGTGCAGCGTTTCGCTGAGGTTTTCCAGGCCGGACTCCTGCAAAAACAGGTGGACGGTGTCAGGAGTCAGTTCGGCGTTGTCGCGGGTTTCCCGATAGAGCTGGCGCAGCACGGCTTCGGCGGAACGGGCGAGCTCGGGATCGCCGATCAGCTCGAACTGGTTGCCGCGGTTGCGCACCTCGATGCCCAGGCGCTGCTCGATGAGCAGGAGATGTTCATCGAACTGGCCGCAGAGACTGGCCAGGCGGCGTGGATCGACGGGTTCGATGCTGAAACGGTGTATGTGCAGGGGAGCGTTCAAAATGATCTGTCAGTAACCTCGTTGGAGTCCGGAATTCACAGCATAGCGCGCTACAGGCACGATGCAAAGAGGCCGCGATCAGCGGTCTGCGCGCACCCTGGGTGCGCGCTCCGGGGGAGTTGTGGGGTATTTTCAATGGACGGTTCGGTGCTCGGCTCAGTGGACGGTCTCGGCCACCAGCGTGCCGCGCAGGGAGTGCGGCAACGCCTCATCAATAGCTACGTCAACGAACTGGCCGATAAGGCGCGGGTTGTCGCAGCGGAAGTTGACGATACGGTTGTGCTCGGTCCGGCCCTGGAGCATGCCTGGGTCCTTCTTCGAATAATCGCTGACCAGAATGCGCTGCACGCTGCCAACCATGCGCCGGCTGTTCTCGAAGCCCTGCTGATTGAGACGATTCTGCAGTATCTGCAGGCGCTGCTTCTTGACCTCGGTCGGCGTGGTGTCGGGCAGATCGGAGGCCGGCGTGCCGGGCCTGGCGCTGTAGATGAACGAATAGGAGAAATCGAAGCCGACGTCCTCTACCAGTTTCATGGTCTGCTCAAAATCCTTGTCGGTCTCGCCGGGAAAGCCAATGATGAAGTCCGAGCTGAGGATCATGTCCGGCACCGCAGCGCGCAGCTTGCGCACCCGCGACTTGTATTCCAGGGCGGTGTGATTGCGCTTCATGCCGGCGAGTATCCGATCGGACCCGGACTGCACTGGCAGGTGCAGATACTTGACCAGTTCCGGCACCTCGGCGTGGGCGCGGATCAGACTGTCGGAAAATTCCAGCGGATGCGAGGTTGTGTAACGGATGCGGTCGATGCCATCGATCTCGGCTATCACCCGGATCAGATCGGCCAGATCGGCGATAGTGCCCTCGTGGGTCTGGCCACGGTAGCCGTTGACGTTCTGCCCCAGCAGGGTGATTTCGCGTACGCCGTTCTCGGCCAGGTGGATGCACTCGGCAAGCACGTCGTCGAATGGGCGGCTGACTTCTTCACCGCGGGTATAGGGCACAACGCAGAAGCTGCAGTACTTGCTACAGCCTTCCATGATGGAGACAAACGCAGTCGGGCCATCAACCCGCGGTTCCGGCAGGCGGTCGAATTTCTCGATTTCCGGAAAGGAAACATCGACCTGCGGCTGGTGGCTGGTGCGCGCGGCATTGATCATTTCGGGCAGGCGGTGCAATGTCTGCGGGCCGAATACCACATCAACATAGGGCGCACGGTCGCGGATTGCCGCCCCTTCCTGGCTGGCCACGCAGCCACCGACACCGATGATCAGGTCCGGATTCTTTTCCTTCAGGGGACGCCACCGGCCCAGCTCGGAAAAAACCTTTTCCTGCGCCTTTTCGCGAATCGAGCAGGTGTTGAGCAGAATAATATCGGCTTCATCCGGGCGATCGGTCATTTCCATCGCCTGGTTTTCGCCGAGCAGGTCAGCCATGCGCGAGCTGTCATACTCGTTCATCTGGCAACCGTGGGTCTGAATAAAGAGTTTCTTGGCCATGGGATGCGCTGGGCGTAGCCTCGTCAAAAGCGAAATTATACACCGATGGGGGAGCCGATGTCCTGTGCTGTGGTATCATCCGCGCCCGTCGGACGCAGTGAGCCGGCTCGCTTGCCACAGGTTTTTACAGTTCAGCTATGAGCAAAGACAAACAACCGATATTCCGCGTGATCTTCCTTAATCAGGGGCAGGTTTACGAGCTGTATGCGCGCAACATATTCCAGAGCGACCTCTGGGGCTTCTTGGAAATAGAAGAACTGCTCTTCGGAGAGCGTTCGCAGTTGCTGGTCGACCCGGCAGAAGAGAAACTCAAGACGCAGTTCGAGGGCGTGGAGCGCAGCTTCATACCCCTGCAATCGATCGTGCGGATTGATGAGGTCGAGCGTATTGGGCAGGCGAAGATCAGCGAAGCGAAGGGCGGTGGCAACGTGATGAACTTTCCGATGCCGCCGCCGGGCTGACCAGGCGTCGAGCACCCGGCCGCAAGCATTCAGGGGATTTCGGGCGTTTCTTCCCCGGTGGGAACTGACGGTCCGATCGGGGCTGGCGGCTGACTCTGCAGCTCCTGCAGCTGTTCTTCACGCAGTTGCATCAGATAATCGCGAAACAGCGTGCCCAGTACATGGGTCGCCACGGATAACTCTTCCTCGTTCATCTGCAGCTCGATCCGGTCACTGGCATCCATCGCCGCTTCTTCGCCGTTGACCGCCGACATTTTCAGGATGATGTAGGCCTGGGGCAGGTTGCGGGTGACGCCTTCGCCCTGATAATGCATCAGGCCGAGCCGGTACTGGGCCCGCGGATGGCCCTGGATCGAAGCCCGCTCGAACCACTTCAGCGCCTTTTCGATGTCGCGCTCGATACGCTCGCCCTGGTAGTAGAACTCACCCATCTCGTACTGCGCCTGCAGGTCTCCGGCGGTTGCGGCGGCGCGGCAGGCTTCAATCGCCAGCTCCAGGCTTTCGTCGTCCACACGGTTAAATGCGCACCGCTCATCTGTGCTGATCAGCAGCGGTTTACCGTTCTGCTCCTGCGCCTGCACCGCGGGGTGGGCGACGCCGGCCAGCACGCAGGCGAAGAGCAGATGTCTGGGCAGCGAAATGATCATGACTGTGTTGAGGCCTCGGGTCCGGTGGGGGTCTGGTGGTCATTGTGCGCCTGTTCGGCGAGCACGCCAACAGCCAGTCCGGCCGCGACAAAGCCGGGCACCAGCCAGCTTGCATAGGTGGAGGCGTCTAGCAGACTCAGCAGCGGCAGCCGGTCAGCAAGGCCGCCAAGCATCGCGGGCGCCAGCAGGCAGACAATCGCTGCCAGACAGAGGATGCCCACCCGGCGATCACGTCCGACATTGAGCACTGCACTGATACCCAAAGCGCCAGCGCCGATCAGGCTGACCAGCCAGAGATAGCCGCTCTGCCATTCCAGATAACGTGACAACTCATAGAAGACCAGGATGCCGAGAATGATGCGGCTCCAGACCATCGGTTTCCAGCGCCAGCCACTGGCCAGATACAGGCATGCAAGGCCCAGCAGTGGCAGACTCATGTGCTGCGCCGCGAGACCCATCATGCGCTGGGCATGTTCGACACTATTGTTGCCGAGCCCCCACTGGGCGAGTGCCAGCGGCAAGGCGCTGCTGGCGACCAGGATCAGAGCTACCAGGCTGGCGGTTATTGCGCCGCGAGCACCCTCGCGCCGGTCGGCGCGACGATTCCATAACCAGAAACACAACAGCAGCAAACCGACTGCCAGTACCAGGTAGACGATGGCGGTCATAGGGCAGCAAAGGCCTTTTCCGCAGCGTCCAGGGTGAGCTTGAGCTCTGTCTCGCCATGGGCGATCGAGGTGAAGCCCGCCTCGAAAGCGCTGGGCGCGAGATAAACCCCGCCAGCGAGCATCAGATGGAAGAAGCGCTTGAAGCGCTCCACATCGCCGGCCATCACGTCGTCAAAGGTAAGAATGTCATCGGCGCCGGAGAAATACAGACCGAACATGCCGCCAGCCTGGGTAGTGACGAAGGGGATGGAGGCGGCATCTGCCCGCTCCTGCAGACCGGCGAGCATGCGGCTGGTGTAGGCGGTCAGTTCGGCATGGAAGCCGGGACGGTTGAGCAGCTTGAGTGTGGTCAGGCCAGCGGCCATCGCCAACGGGTTGCCTGACAGCGTGCCGGCCTGGTAGACGGGGCCCATCGGTGCAATCACCTCCATTATCTCGCGCTTGCCCCCGAAACAGCCCACCGGCATGCCGCCGCCGATAATCTTGCCAAAGGTGGTCAGGTCCGGTGTGACGCCGTAGTGCGCCTGGGCGCCGCCGAGCGCGACGCGGAAGCCGGTCATCACCTCGTCGAATATCAGCACCACGCCGTGCTGGTCGCACAGGCTACGCAAGCCCTCAAGAAAGCCGGGCACCGGTGGCACGCAGTTCATGTTGCCGGCTACCGGCTCGACGATAATGCAGGCGACGCTGCTGCCCAGTTCGCCGAGCATGGTTTCCACCGCGGCAATATCATTGAAGGGCAGAGTCAGCGTGTGCTTGGCAAAATCTGCGGGCACGCCTGCGGAGCTGGGTACACCCTGGGTCAACGCGCCGGAGCCGGCTTTGACCAGCAGGCTGTCGGAGTGGCCGTGGTAGCAACCCTCGAACTTGATGATGTTATCGCGTCCGGTATAGCCGCGAGCCAGGCGAATGGCGCTCATGGTCGCTTCGGTGCCGGAGCTGGTCATGCGCACCATTTCCATCGATGGCACCAGGCTGCAGACCAGGTCGGCCATCTCGGTTTCCATTGCCGTCGGCGCGCCGAAGGACAGGCCGTGCTGCAGCTGCTCGCGTACCGCGTCGAGCACGGCCGGATGGCTGTGGCCAAGAATCATCGGACCCCAGGAGCCGACGTAATCGACATAGCGGTTGTCGTCCTCGTCGACCACATAGGCGCCCTCAGCGTGCTTGAAGAACAGTGGCGTGCCGCCGACGCTCTTGAACGCACGCACCGGGGAATTCACGCCGCCGGGGATGTGTTTCTGGGCATGGGCAAACAGGGTTTCGGAGCGGGACATGGAGTGTTCCTTCAAGTTGACTGGAAGAGTTCGGTAAAACCGCGGGCGCGGCGCTCGACTTCGCTTGCGCTGGGCGCGCCAAACAGGCCATTGATCACGGCCAGCATTCTGGCGCCGGCACCGATGAGTTGCGGGGCGTTGTGCAGGGTAACCCCGCCGATGGCGACTATCGGCAGGTCGAAACGCCGGCGGGCCTGTTCGAGCAGTACGGGCGTTGCTTGCGGCGCGCCGGGCTTGGTAATCGACTGGAAGAAGCGGCCGAAGGCAATGTAGCTGGCTCCGGCGGCTTCGGCCTCGGCGGCGAAATCCAGATCGGCGTGGCAGGTCGCGCCGATAATGGCGTGCTCACCGAGTTGCGCGCGCGCCTCGCGCAAGCAGCCGTCATCCCGGCCCAGGTGCAGCCCCACGCCCAGTTCGGCGGCCAGCTTCAGGTCGTCATTGATGATCAGGGTTGCGCCGTAGTAATGGCAGAGGCCTCTCAGTTGCCGTGCCTCCTCGAGGCGCCTTGCCGCATCGGCAGATTTATCCCGGTACTGCAGCACGCGCGCGCCACCTGCCAGGGCAGCATCTACCCAGGGCAGCAGCTTGTCCGGGGGGAGCAACTGGCTGTCGGTAACGGCGTACAGGCCGCTGAGCTGTTCACTCATGAACAGAAATCCAGCGGCAGACGGCGCGGCACATATTGACCGATACCCGGCTGCTCGGCATCGCGCAATGTGCGCCAGGTATAGTCCAACGCCGAGCGTACTGCGCTGACCAGTTCCTCGCCGAGCGCCAGGCGTCCGGCCAGTGCGCTGGCGAGCGTGCAGCCCGAGCCGTGGTAACTGCCCGGCAGACGCTGGCAGGTGAAGGTGTGCTGACTGCCGTCCTGGCAATACAGCCGGTTGTGAATTTCGCGCTCGTCGCCGTGTCCGCCGGTAATCAGCAGATGGCGACAGTAGGGCAGCAGTCTGGCGGCACATTCGTCGGCTGTGCCCTCTGGCAGCTCGGCAAGAATACGTGCCTCAGGCAGGTTGGGTGTGGCGATCAGCGCTATGGGCAATAACTGTTCACGCAGTGCAAAGGCAACATCGTCCTTGCCCAACGAACCGCCACCCCCTGCGCGCAGTACCGGATCACAGACCAGGGGCAGATCGGGGTGCTCCTGCATCAGCTCTAGCACCGTCTCCACCATCGATAGGTTGCCGAGCATGCCGAGCTTAACCGCCGATACCGGCATGTCCTCCAGCACCGCGTTGGCCTGGGCCAATACCCACTCACGGTCAAGTACGCGAAAATCGCTGACGTCCACGGTGTTCTGTACCGTCAGGGCGGTGATGGTTGGTGCCGCATGGCAGCCCTGGGCGATCAATGCTTCGATATCGGCCTGCAGGCCGGCGCCGCCGCTGGGATCGTGGCCGGAAAGGCAGAGGACAACAGGACGGAAAGGGAGTAGTGTTTTCATGGGCTAAGCTTATCATCATGCGTCAGGCGCCGGCAGGGGAGCGGGCCAGCTTTTGCGATACAGAAAATAAATACAGAGAACATATAATGGAGCGAGCATGCGAGCGATAGACCAGTGGTTCGATCAGTATGGCGAGAGCCACCACAATCCGATAAACAAACTGCTGCACTGGATCTGCGTGCCGCTGATCACCTTTGCGGTGCTGGGCATACTCTGGGCGATCCACCCCTGGGTGTCGCTGATCGCGGTGGCCGCAGCCATGGCATTCTATGTCATGTTGTCCTGGCGGATAGCCGCAGTGATGCTGGTAATCAGCCTGCTGATGCTGTTGATTTTGTGGAATATGGATGTGGTGCTGTTGCCTAGCATCGCGATTTTTGTGCTGGCCTGGATCGGCCAGTTCATCGGACATCATCTGGAGGGCAAGAAGCCGTCCTTTTTCAAGGATATGCAATTTCTGCTGATCGGGCCCATCTGGCTGATAGGTGCCTTATTTCGCACGCTGGGGCTACGTTACTAGGCGGTAGTGTGGTGGCCTCGCTTTAAACTGGCACCCTCAATTCCCGCCATTGGCCTGGCTGAAGATCCCCCAGCGTCCACTCGCCTATCTGCACCCGCACCAGTCGCAGCGTCGGCAAGCCCACAGCGGCGGTCATCCGGCGTACCTGGCGGTTGCGTCCCTCGCGGATGGTGATGCTCAGCCAGCTGGTCGGAATGCTGGCTCGATAGCGTACCGGCGGATGACGTGGCCACAGCTCGGGTTCGGCTATCTGCTCGACTTCGGCCTGCCGCGTAGGGCCGTCCTTGAGTTGTACTCCCCTGCGAAGCTGTTCCAGTTGATCCTCGGACGGCAGCCCCTCGATCTGCACCCAGTAGGTTTTTGCCAGCTTGTGCTTCGGATCGGCAATGCTTGCCTGTAATTGACCGTCGTTGGTCAACAGCAACAGTCCTTCACTATCGCGATCCAGACGGCCTGCGGGATAGATGCCGGGCATATCGACATAGTCCTTGAGCGTCTGCCGGCCCTGGCCATCGGTGAACTGGGTGAGCACATCGAAGGGTTTGTTCAGAGCGACAAGCAGGGTGACGGCCGGTCGTGGCTGCGCCTTGCGCCGCGTTTTTGCTGGCTTTGTGGAAGCTGTAAGAGCAGGGCGCCGGGGGCTTTTGGGAGTCATTAACAGACCTGACAGTTGGTTGGCAGATGATGCTAGTGCGGGCCGGAGGGTGTGTCGAGCCACTTCTCCACGAAAAAACGCGCGTCGTGCTCCCGGAAGTGGCCGAGTTGAAACTCGGCCGAGAGGAGTCGAACGCTACTTCGTTATTCCAGATGGAGCTCGGCCTTCGCTCAGAACAATCAACTGCCCGGTGTCGCCCTCGCGACCAGTGCGGCTGCGTCCGTACCGCGCGGCAATGTGCCGTAGGCCCGCCCATGGCCGGCCAGGCGGCTGGCGATAAAGGCGCCGGATACCACGTCATTGCCAGCTTCCAGCAGCAGTTTTGCCTGCAGCCCCACGGCTACGTCTTCGGTCAGTTGGCGGGCGCGGTACTGGATGTCGTCGGTATCACTGAAATCTACCTTGATCTTCTCGATGTGCCGGGTCAGGTGCGGATCTCCATGGCCATCGCCCAGTTCGCTGAACAACACCTCCAGCACCCCCGGTTCCTTGGACAGCGCGCGCAACACGTCCAGACACTGTACGTTGCCCGAGCCCTCCCAGATCGAGTTGACCGGCGCCTCGCGATATAGCCGGGGCATGATGTTTTCTTCCACATAGCCGGCGCCGCCAAGGCATTCCTGGGCTTCATTGATCATTCCCGGGGCACGCTTGCAGATCCAGTATTTGCCGATCGCGGTAACCAGGCGGGCAAACTTCTTCTCATGCTCGTCGCTGCTGCTGTCGATTGCCTTGCCCATGCGCATGGTCAGCGCCAGTGCCGCCTCGCTCTCGAGCGCCAGATCGGCGAGCACGTTCTGCATCAATGGCTGCTCGGCCAGTGGCCGGCCACCTACCGAGCGGTGCGAGCAGTGGTGTGTGGCCTGGGTCAGGGCCTGGCGCATCAGCGAGCTGGAGCCGATCATGCAGTCGAAACGGGTCAACGAGACCATTTCGATAATGGTCGGGATGCCGCGTCCTTCCTCGCCGACCATCCAGGCCAGCGCACCACGGTACTCGACTTCGCTGGAGGCGTTGGCCCAGTTGCCCAGCTTGTTTTTCAGGCGCTGGATATAGAACTGGTTGCGGCTGCCGTCGGGCCTGTGACGCGGCAGCAGGAAGCAGCTCAGGCCCTTTTCGGTCTGAGCCAGCGTCAGGAAGGCATCGCACATGGGCGCCGAGCAGAACCACTTGTGGCCGACCAGTTCGTAGGCCTGCCCAGGGCCACCGGCGCCGACCGGGTGCGCGCGGGTAGTATTGGTGCGCAGATCGGTGCCGCCCTGTTTCTCGGTCATCGCCATGCCGATGGTGGCGCCGGTCTTGCGCTCGATCGGCAAGTTACGCGGGTCATACTGGCGCGACAGGATCTTCGGCAGCCAGACCTCAGCGAGATCCGGTTGCATTCGCAGGCTGGGAATACAGGCGTAGGTCATGGTCATCGGGCAGCAGGTGCCTGACTCGATCTGGTTGTGCAGATACATGCTGGCGGCGCGCGCTACATGGGCGCCGGGCCGCGGGTCGGTCCAGGGCGCAGATGTAATGCCCTGGGCGATGCCTGCACCCATCAGTTCATGGTATGCCGGATGAAACTCGACGACGTCGATGCGGTTGCCGAAGCGGTCATGGCTCTTGAATACCGGCTTGTTCTCGTTGGCCAGAAAGCCCGCCTGCATCAGCGGTTCGCCGGTCAGTTCACCGTAGGCTGCCAGCTCTGAATCTGCCCACTCACCGCCGAAACGGCGTACCCACTCCTGCAATGGCAGATCGGCGCGGTACAAGTTGACGCCTTCCAGCGGCGGAGCCTGATTGGTCACTTCATGGGTTTCGGCGTACAGCTCGGCGTGGCTAGAGGGTTGCATTGACAGACTCCTTGGCGCCCAGGGAGCGCAGACAGAAAAGGGTGAGGGCGCGGGTGACGCTTTCCAGGCTCTCGCTGGGCAGGCCGCTGGCCCGCAATGCCCGGGCCTGGGGGGAAAGCGGCCCGATCAGTGATTCCGCAACGGTGCCTACCATGCAGGCGGCCGTGACAGGGATATTGGGAACATCGAAGCTGCCGTCCTCGTTGCCCTGGCGGATCAGCCGGGTAAAGAGTTCGGCATAGGCCTCGCGATAGCGCAGGCGCTGGGCATCTACTTCGGCTTCAACCGGCTCGGCTATCAGCGCATAGGCCAGTTGGCGGCTATGCCAGGCCCGTGCGGCGAACTGGGTGATTCCCCGACGCAACCTGTGCGCCGCGTTACCCTGGCCAAGAAACGCGGTCTTGAGGCTGTCGATTTCGACCCGTGTGGCACGCGCGAAGACCTCGCAGGCCAGCGCTGCCTTGCCGGGAAAGTGCCGATACAGGCTGCCGGTCGCAATTCCTGCGCTTTCGGCCAGGGAATTCATCGTCAGCGCCGCGAATCCACCTTCGGCCACCTGATGCAGGGCGCAGCCTAGAATGTGTTCACGTAGGGCCTGATCGCGTTCCAGGCGGGCTTCGGTAGTGCGGTAGGCCATGGTCTGAATCCTGATTCATTTGTATGTAGTGAATCAGGATTCAGAATTTGGTGCAGGGGATATTAACGACAAACAGGGCGGCAATTCAGCCGCCCACCTGTTCGATGATGATCGCCTTGATGACGAAACCGATGACACCCAGTCCCAGGGCCAGGAACAGGATTGCGGTGCCGTAGCGACCGGCTTTGGATTTTTTTGCAAGATCCCAGACGATGTAGCCCATGAATGCCACCAGGGCAAAGATCATCAGGGGCATGGCGATGGCTTCGAACTGTTGATAATCCACAGTAACTCCCTCAGGGCGTGCGTCGTTGGACGTGAGCCGTTGGCTTGGGTGGGTATTATAACGGTTTCATACCGGGTGACCTGCGGCGCCTCGTCGCATGGCGCCGCTGCTCAAACCTTGTGCAGATGGCCGAGCGGCAGTTCGGTGCTGCCAACAATCTGGTTCAGGACGAAGCTCGAGCGCACGCTGGAAACCCCCTCGATGCGAGTCAGCCGGCCGAGCAGGAACTGCTGGTAATGCTCCATGTCGGGCACCACCACCCGTAGCTGATAATCAGCGTCCATGCCCGTCACCAGACAGCAATCGAGAACCTCCGGACACTCGCGGATCGCGGTTTCGAACCCGGCGAAACGCTCGGGGGTGTGACGGTCCATGCCGATCATCACGAAAGCGGTGAGCGTCAGACCCAGATGCCGGGGATCGAGCAGGGCCACCTGGCGACGGATGAAGCCGCTGTCTTCCAGCTGCTTGACGCGTCTGGAGCAGGGCGAGGGCGAAAGCCCGATATGTTCTGCCAGTTCCTGATTGCTGATGCGAGCGTCGTGCTGCAGGGCTGCCAGAATCTTCAGGTCATAGCGATCAAGATTGTGTTCATTCATCAGCTGTCGATCCTTTATTGCTGCAATACCGTAATATTGGAAATAATATTGCGGTTCCTTAGTATAACAGGACAATATTAGGCAAGAAATGCTGCCAGGGGCCGGGTATCATGGTCCCAAGTTCGAAGCCAAGGCCGGTTCGTCCAGCCCGCTCCCTTATCCGGGGAGAGGGAGGCAAAAATCCTACCGGATTCTCGCCAGCCGGCCTCCCAGCCCACAAGGTTCGGGTACAGGCAGCCTCCCACCCGGATGCATGAAGGACGCCATGAGAACGGCCGGCTCCCCAGGAAGCCGGCCGTTCTTGTTTGCGGCAACGGACTACACAGGGTCGGTATGAATCAGCACATCGACCTGCGGAAAGCGTTTCTCCAGCGCTGCGCGCACGGCTTCGCCCAGTTCATGGGCGTCAGCCAGAGCCATCTGCGCAGGCAGCTCCACATGCATCTGCATGAACCAGTGATGCCCCGACTGCCGGCTACGAAAGTCATGCACGTCCACCACGCCGGGAACCGCGCGCGCCAGGGCCAGGGCTTCAGCGCGCACCTCATCGGGCAGTTCGTGATCCATCAGGATCTGTATCGCGTCCAGCCCGATACGCAAGGCGCTATAGGCGATGTAAAGCGCTATCGCCAATCCCATCAGCGCGTCGGCGCGGCGAATGCCATAAGCCGCCAGCAGTAATGCGACGATCACACTGGCGTTGAGCAGCAGGTCCGAGCGGTAATGCAGCGCGTCGGCAGTGATAGCAGTCGATCCGGTGCGCGTGATCACATGCCGCTGCACGGCGAGTAGGCCGAGCGTGGCGATAATTGAAAGAATCATCACGCCGATGCCGAGCCAGGTAGCGGCGATGGGCTGCGGATCGAGCAGGCGCTCGATACCTTGCAGCAGCACGAGCAGTGCCGAGCCGGTTATGAACGCCGCCTGGGCCAGCCCCGCCAGCGCCTCAGCCTTGCCATGGCCGAAGCGGTGTTCACGATCAGCGGGCTTGAGGGCATAGCGCACCGCGAACAGATTGATGATCGAAGCGGCGCTGTCCATCAGCGAGTCGATCAGCGAGGCCAGGATGCTCACCGAGCCAGACAGCATCCAGACGCCGCTCTTCAAGGCTATGAGCCCGAGTGCAACCGCTACCGAGGCGTAGGTAGCGAGTTTCAGCAGGCGTTCCCGCTCGGGTAGTTCCAGATAGGCTGGCTGGCGCATCAGGCGCGCGGCGGCAGCCCCAGAGCTGCCAATTGCTCAGCGCCCGGGCGGTTCAGTTGCTGCGCCTGTTCAAGCGGAAGCTCGACACCGGTTTCCTGATGAATAAGGGTTTTCAGCCTGGCGGCATCTACCTGTCCATCTGGCCCGACAGTCTTGTGCAGTTTTTCCGGCGCAATGCTGTAACGCGCATCGGGCAGATAAATGGCGCCAGTGGCGAAATCCACTGCGAAGGCAATTACCCCAGGCACCAGATAGAACAACAGACCGATGCCATTGAGGATCGCAACGCCCGGATCGATCTGGCCACTGATCTGACCACGGCGCTCGGGATAGAACACCGTGCCGCACGCAGCCAATTGGCTTGCCAGCGCGGCAGCTACCAGTGCGCAGGCAACAGATTTGATTCGCATCATCGACCTCCAGAAAAAGACTCGCACAAAAATAGAAAGAAACGGGACTACCCGCCGCAACCCCGATTCCTTACCCGGTATTGCATACCGCGTATGATAGCGGTTTTTAGCCATGGCGCCGTATTCGCATGCACGATTTGCCCGTTACCCTGATATTGCCGCAGCTTGCTGGCGCATTGGCCGAGAATCCGGCCGTGGTGCTGCAGGCGCCGCCGGGTGCAGGCAAAACCACCTTAGTGCCGCTGGCGCTGCTCGACAGTTCCTGGTTGGCGGGGCAGAAGATCATCATGTTGGAACCGCGCCGCCTGGCCGCGCGTGCGGCTGCGGAACGACTGGCGCATCTGCTCGGCGAGCCGGTAGGCCAGACTGTCGGTTATCGCATCCGCTTGGAAAGTCGGATCAGTGCAGCAACCCGAATTGAGGTGGTTACCGAGGGCATTCTGCAGCGGCTGCTGCAGGCCGATCCCGAACTGCCCGGGGTAGGTCTGGTAATCTTCGACGAATTTCACGAACGCAGCCTCGATGCCGACCTGGGTCTGGCGCTCTGTCTGCAGACGCAGCAGTACCTGCGCGATGATCCTCCGCTCAAATTGCTGGTCATGTCGGCCACGCTGGATGCCGCAGCAGTATGCGAGCTGCTTGATGGCGCCCCGTTGATCAGCAGTCAGGGGCGTCAGTACCCTGTGGATGTGCGCTATGGCAATCCGCTGCGTCCGGGTCATCCGGTAGATTCCGTGGTGGTCCAGGCCACGCTGCAGGCGCTCGCCGAAGAAAGCGGCAGCCTGCTGGTATTTCTGCCCGGTGTCGGCGAAATCCGCCGGGTCGAGCGCCAGCTCCATGAGGTTCTGGGTGAGAGACCTGATGTGAAGGTCGTACCGCTGCACGGTGAGCTGGATTTCGCCAGTCAACGGCTTGCGATCGCGCCTGCAGCGGCGGGCCAACGCAAGGTCGTGCTGGCCACCTCAATTGCCGAGACCAGCCTGACCATCGAGGGTGTGCGTGTAGTCATAGATTCGGGCCTGTCGCGTCAGCCAGCTTTCGATCCGGTATCAGGCATGACGCGGCTGAACACGGTGCGTGTTTCCCGGGCAGCAGCCGATCAGCGCGCCGGTCGCGCCGGCAGACTGGAGCCGGGCGTGGCCTACCGCTTGTGGTCGGCCAGCCAGCAGGATCAACTGGCGGCCCGCAGTGAGCCGGAGATACTCCAGGCCGACCTTGCTCCGCTGGCGTTGCAACTGGCGGGTTGGGGAATACAGAGCCCTCAGGAGCTTGCCTGGCTGGACCCGCCGCCTTCTGCGGCCCTGGAGCAGGGCCGGGAATTGCTCGAACGCCTCGGCGCCCTGGTTCGCAGTGATAACGCCTGGCTGCCGACACCGCATGGCAATGCGATGGCCGAATTGCCGATGCATCCGCGCCTGGCCCACATGTTGCTGCGGGGCCGGAGTCTGGGGCTGGGCGAAATGGCCTGCCGTGTGGCGGCGATTGTGAGCGAGCGCGACCTGTTACGCGGCGCGGATGATGCAGACCTGACCCGCCGTCTGGCGCTGTTCGAAGATCCCCGGGCGGAGTCATCGGCCGACCGCGGCGCCCTGCAACGGGCGCGAACCCTGGCCAGGCAATGGCAGCGGCTGATGGAGCGCATGCCCATCCTCAAACCGGTAGCTGATCAAAGTGACGAATCCTGGGCCGGAGTTCTGCTCGCCATGGCGTATCCAGACCGTATCGCCAGTCGGCGCGGGGAGCCGGGCAGCGAATATCGGCTGGCCAATGGCCGGGCCGCAGCGTTCGCCAGTGTCGACAGCCTGCAGAGCAGACAATGGCTGGCAGTAGCCAGTCTGGGTGGGCATGCAGGACAGGCCAGCGCACGGATCTTTCTCGCCGCCGCACTGGAGCCGGCGCTGATCGAAACTTACCTGCCAGAGTTGCTGGCGAGCCGCGATACCCTGGAATGGGACGCCCGTAGTGAAACCCTGGTCGCCGAGCGTCAGCAGATGCTCGGTTCCCTGGTATTCAGCCGCCAGTCGCTGGCGCAGATTGATCCGCAGCAACGTAGCCAGGCGTTATGCCAGGTAGTGCGCCGTCAGGGCCTGGTATTGCTGCCCTGGACCCCGGCCTTGCGGCAATGGCAGGCGCGCGTCGCGCTGTTACGCGAGCTTGATCTGCAATCGGCGACCGACAGTACCTGGCCTGATCTCTCCGACCAGGCGTTGCTCGATACGCTGGAGCATTGGTTGGCGCCCTGGCTGGGCAAGGTCACCCGCCTGGCGCATTTCAACAACCTGGATCTCGGATCCATTCTCACAGGCCTGCTGCCCTGGCCCTTGCCGCGAGAGCTGGAGGAGCAGGCGCAAACCCACTGGACGGTGCCAACAGGTTCGCAAATACGTATCGACTACAGCGAAAGCCCGCCGGTGCTGGCCGTGCGCCTGCAGGAGATGTTCGGTAGCACCGCCACGCCGCGTATCGCTGGCGGACGCGTGGCACTCAAGCTGCACCTGCTATCGCCCGCCAGGCGGCCGGTGCAAGTGACGCAGGATCTGGCCGGCTTCTGGACCGGTAGTTACCTGGAAGTAAAGAAGGACATGAAAGGTCGTTACCCCAAACACTACTGGCCTGACGACCCCCTCCAGGCAGAGCCGACCAGCCGCGCAAAGCCGCGCAAAAACTGATAGCGCTCAGCAAACCACGCATCACGCCGATGCCAGCCGAGCGCACGGCCAGGCGGGGTGGAGAAAGTGTCTGAAACAGGGGCGTTTCTGACAAGCCTTCATGGATGGATTTACGGCGGCTTTCGCAGCCCTGCCAGGCTGTGAGCTCCCCCACGCCGAACCCCGATAAACGACATTGAACCGGGCCGCGACAGCGATGACCGGATCCTACCCACTTTCAGTCTGCGCAGCCCAAGATTACAATCCCCGCCCCGAGTCTTCAGCTTTCACCCCGCAGCGGAGTTCCTATGGAAAACACCAGCCAGATTCTCGATCGCAGTGCCGACCTTCTTACCGGCCGGCGCGTCTTGCTGGTCAATCCCCCGGCCGATGACCTGGTCAGCAGCATCAACGCCGACTGGCAGGTATGGACCTGGGACTGGTCGACCCAGCGAAGCCTGGCCGGTCAGCTTGATGAAGCGAATCTGAGTTTCTCGCACCTGTGTCCGCAGACCGAGGGTCTGGAGGCCGCGGTTCTGGTTGTGCCCAAGGCGCTGGAGCGCGCCGAATACGCACTGGCACAGATAGTGCCTCTGCTACCTGCGGGCTGTCCGCTGTATCTGGTGGGGGAAAAGAAAGGCGGAATCAGTCGCGCCGAAAAACTCATGCAGCCCTATGGCACGGGTCCAGAAAAGCTCGACTCGGCCCGGCACTGCCAGCTCTGGCGCATGGCCGTGAATGGTGATGTGGCACCGTTCGATCTCAATCACTGGCAACGCGAGATCCGTATCGAGCTGGAAGACCAGACCATCGAGCTGGTAAGCCTGCCCGGGGTGTTCAGCCATGGCCGCCTCGACGAGGGCAGCCAGCTGTTGCTGGAAGAATTGGCACCATTGCCCGCCGGCAAGGTGCTCGACTTTGGCTGTGGCGCCGGCGTGCTGACCACGGCCCTGGCCCGGCGTAATCCCGCCAGCAGTTTCGAGATGGTCGACGTCGACGCACTGGCGTTGTACTGCGCCCGTGAGACGCTGACACGCAACGCGGTGGAGGCCGATGTCTATCCGTCCGACGGGCTCAGCGACGTGCACGGACGGCTCGCTGCGGTAGTCAGCAATCCGCCATTTCATACCGGTATCAAGCACGACACCAGCGTCGCCGAGCGCTTCTTCGAGCAGATCACCCGCAATCTGTTGCCAGGCGGTGAGATGCGTATCGTCGCAAATGGCTTTCTGCGCTACCCAGTGCTGATCGAGGCGCATATCGGACCCTGCGAAGTGCTGCGCGAGAACAACCGGTTCAAGGTTTACTCGGCCGTCGCGCCCGGTTGACCCTGCACATAGTGTGGGTTACATTTGCGCCCGTCTTGGGGGAGTAGTCTCTCGATAGAGGCAAGTATCAACACAATTGGTCCGCAGACCATGGTACTTGCGACCCGCCGTCGCCCATCCATTTGGGGCCCGCCGGGTTTGACGAGACCTTTGACATGTATCGACCCACCGGGGGCGGGGGGTCGTTACGTGTCAATGGTTGATCTGGCCCGCCCTCTCAGGAAATCTCGTGGAATCCTTTCTGGTCTCGACCGGTATCGTTGCCCTGGCTGAAATTGGCGACAAAACGCAATTGCTCGCCCTGGTACTGGCCATGCGCTTTCGTCGGCCCTGGCCAATTGTTCTCGGTATTCTCGTCGCCACCCTGGCCAACCACGCCCTCGCCGGTGCGTTGGGGCAGGTGGTCAGTGCGCTGCTGACCGACACCTGGTTGTACGGCATCCTCGCCGTCTCCTTTCTCGCCGTAGCTGCCTGGACCCTGGTGCCGGACAAGCTCGACGATGACGACACCCCGCCAATCAGCCATTATGGCGCCTTCATGGCGACTCTGGTCGCCTTCTTCCTGGCCGAAATGGGCGACAAGACCCAGGTGGCCACCGTCGTGCTGGCGGCCCAGTTCGAAACCTATGTATGGGTCGTGCTGGGCACCACGCTGGGCATGATGCTGGCCAACGTTCCGGTAGTGTTCATGGGCAATGCCGCAGCGGCAAAGCTGCCGCTTCGTCTGATTCGCAGCATCGCGGCATTCGCCTTCCTGCTGATGGGGCTGTATGCCGGCTGGCTGGCGCTGGCGGCCAGCTAGGCAAAAAAAAGCCGGGGGCTGCATAGCGCCTCCGGCATGCTGGTCCTGAGCGTTAGGCTCAGCGGTTTGGCTGGGGCGTCATCCGCAGATAGGGCTTGACCGTACGGTAGCCCTTGGGGAAGCGGCGCTTGATCTCTTCCTCGTCCTGCAGCGACGGAACAATGACCACCTCGTCGCCGTCGACCCAGTTGCCTGGTGTGGCGCATTTGTAGTTGTCGGTGAGCTGCAGTGAATCGATCACGCGCAAAATCTCGTGGAAATTGCGCCCGGTGCTGGCCGGGTAGGTGATCATCAGACGCACTTTCTTGTTCGGATCGATAATGAACAGCGAGCGTACCGTCAGCGTATCGCTGGCATTGGGGTGGATCAGGTCATACAGGTCCGATACCTTGCGGTCATGATCGGCAATGATCGGAAAGTTGACCACGGTGTCCTGCGTCTCGTTGATGTCGTTGATCCAGCGCGTGTGCGATTCGACCGGATCGACCGACAAGGCTATTGCCTTGACGCCGCGCGCCGCGAACTCGTCCTTCAGTTTTGCCGTCAAGCCCAGCTCAGTCGTGCACACCGGCGTAAAGTCAGCCGGGTGGGAAAACAGCACAACCCAGCTGTCGCCGATCCAGTCGTGGAAGCGTATCTTGCCTTCGCTGGAATCCTGTTCGAAATCGGGGGCTATGTCGCCCAGTTTGATGCTCATGTTCTATCTCCTCTCAGATGAAGTCTGCAGTCGCGACAGGCTTAAGCCTAGACAGGCTTTTGCGTTTTCGCCCGGCGCACTGCAGTCGACCGGTATCCATTCATTGCCGGTTACCCGTTGCCAGCTATTTTCAGCGTTTGGTCGACGCCTCATATAAGGGTCTGACTCTTGGAATGGCATCCCGCAGGGCTTCGATCCGGCCACCCGGAGAGGGGTGGGTGCTGAGAAACTCCGGCGGTCCGCCGCCCGATGCGCTGGCCATTTTTTGCCAGAGACTGATCGCTGCTTCCGGCTTGTAGCCGGCGCGAGCGCCCAGTTCCAGACCGATCAGATCGGCTTCCGCTTCGTTCGACCGGCTATGGGGCATCATTACCCCATACTGCACGGCGGCACCAGCGATCTGCTGGGTGCCACCCTCTAATCCGAGCAGGGCACTGCCGATCTGCAATGCTAATTGTGATGCGCCCGCGCGCGAGCTGGCTTCACGGCCGTGTTCACGCAAGGCGTGGGCGATTTCATGGCCCATGATCTGGGCAATCTCCGCGTCGGTCAGCTGCAGCTTGTCGACAATGCCGGTGTAGAACAGGATCTTGCCGCCCGGCAACACACCAGCGTTGATCTGCTCGCTCTTGATCAGGTTGACCTCCCAGTTCCAGTCTCTTGCATCGGGACGAAAATGGGTGACCTCGGGAATCAGATGGGTGGATATCCGGCGCAGACGATTGAGCATCTGACGATCGGTATTAAGAACACCTTTGGCGCGAGCCTCGGCCAATATTTTGGCGTACGATTGCGCCGCCATTTTGTTGACTTCTACAGAAGATGGACCGCCCAGCATGTACTGCTTACGGTCGACGCCCACTGCGCCGCCCTCGGTGGTTTGGACTGCCTGGCACCCTGTCAGGATCAGCAGGGGCAACAAAAGTAATATGAGACGAGTACGCATTGCGGATAATCCTGTGTTGTTGGGGCGACTGATTCGGTCGCCTGATCTGTTTGCATTGGCTCCAGTGTGCATCTAATTGGCACCAGCCAGTGGATTAAAATTCACAACGGCCGAAAAATCGAGTTGAAGATCTGCGCCAATCAGCCGATATCACCCAATGGAACCAGTCCAGTCGGAGCAATGCATGAAATTCAAGTCCATTCAGTCTGCCATCGTGGTGCTCGCAGGGGCCTGCCTGTTCGTTGCCGTGGGTCTGGTAACGCTCTACAGCATCAACTCTGCTGATCGCAGTCAGCGTTTCGTACAGGATAGCAGCCGCGAGCTGATCGAGCGTCAGGTCGAGAGCCGTCTGACCGCAGTGGCTGCGGCCGAAAGCCAGCGTATACGGCGGCGCCTGAGCGATCCGTTCATGATCGGCGGACAGCTTGCGGAGCTGAACCGCCTGCTTGGCGAGATCGAGCCCGATGGTCTGTCCACGCTGATGATGAGCCGCGAGGAAATGGTTCGCGTCCTGCGTAATACGCTGGAACAGAACCCGGAGTTGCTGGGCGTCTATGTGGGCTGGGAGCCCAACGCGTTCGATGATATGGACCAGTACTTCGAGGGCGTGGAAACCGATGGCTATGACGGTAGCGGTCGTTTCATGCCCTGGTGGTTCCGCAACGCCGAAGGAGAATTGGAGCTGGCCGCCCTGGCAGATCTGGAAAGCGAGACCCTGACTGCCACCGGGGTGCGCGAAGGCGAGTACTACCTGTGCCCGCGCGACACCCTCAAGCCCTGTGTCAGCGATCCCGCGCCCTACGATCTGGGCGGGACTCAGGTGATGCTGTCTTCGTTCACGGTACCGATCATTTCCGAGGGCGAGTTCCGCGGTATTGTCGGTGTCGATCTTTCCCTGGATTTCATCCAGCAGACCCTGCAGCAGGGCAACGCCGACCTTTTCGACGGCCGCGGGGAGCAGGCGCTGATCAGCAGCAACGGTCGACTTGTTGCTTATACCGGAGAAGGCGCGCGCCCAGGTGATCCGGCAAGTCAGATTCTAGATGCCAACGAAATTGCCAACCTCAAGTCGCTGGGGGACGAGCTGATTTACGATATCGACCAGGCAGGCGGCCACATAGAGTTGGTCATGCCGGTACCGATCGGTGAAACCGGTACAAGCTGGACCCTGATGATTACGTTGCCGCTTGACGCAGTAATGCAGGATGTGAACCTGCTGAATGAGGAACTGGAGTCGCGCCAGGCAAGCGACATGCTCACCCTGATTGCGATTGGCGTGGTGATCGCATTGGCCGGTCTGGTCGTGATGATCCTGCTGGGTCTCAGTCTGGCGCGGCCGGCCCGCAGGCTGGTGGCGATGCTTGATGACATTGCCCAGGGAGAAGGGGATCTGACCAAGCGGCTGACGGTGGATCGCAATGACGAGCTGGGCGCGATCGCCAAAGGGTTCAATAGCTTTCTGGACAAACTGCAGGCGATGATTCGCGAGGTCGTCGGCTCGGTCGCCCAAGTGACCGACGCGTCGGAGAATACCGCCGACATCGCAATGCGCACCAACGACGGCATTCAGCGTCAGTTGAGCGAGATCGACCAGGTGGCCACTGCGGTTACCGAGATGACCGCAACTGCCCAGGATGTGGCCCGTAACGCCTCCCAGGCGGCGGAAGCGGCGCGCAACGCCGACGGCTCTGCCAGCCATGGGCGCGATGTGGTCAAAGCCAGTGCGGCGGCCACATTGAGTCTGGCCGAAGATATCAACAAAGCAGTAGCCAGTGTGCAATCGCTCGCGCGCGACAGCGAAAACATTACCGGTATTCTGGCGACGATTCGCGGTATAGCCGAGCAGACCAACCTGCTGGCGCTGAACGCGGCGATCGAGGCTGCCCGCGCTGGCGAGCAGGGCCGCGGTTTTGCCGTGGTGGCTGACGAGGTGCGCAATCTGGCGCAGAAGACCCAGAGCTCGACCGAAGAAATCCAGACAATGATCGAGCAATTGCAGAAGGGAACCCGTGATACCGTCAAGGTCATGGAGCAGAGCCGTTCGCGCACAGAGGAGAGCGTGTTGCAGTCTGAAGAGGCCGATGCGGCGCTGACCTCGATCACTCAGGCGGTTTCCATCATCACCGAGATGAACACCCAGATCGCCAGCGCGGCTGAAGAGCAGAGCGCGGTAGCCGAGGATGTGAATCGCAATGTGGCGACCATCGACCAGGTGGCCAAGTCGGTTGCCGGTGGCGCGCAGGAAGCATCCGAGGCCAGTGCCGGTCTGACCCGCCTGGCCGAACAGCAGCGCCGGCTGATCAATCAGTTCAAGGTCTGATCAGTGGCGCCATCCGGTCGGGGTTCTACTCAAGGGTGATGGCCCGGCCGCTTGGCGCGCAGCACTGCGCGCCAAGGGTTGCCGGGCTGCTCATTGACGGATTGACCGGATGCATCATGCTTACCTGGGATGCGGCGTTCAACAGCAGCGGCTGCAGTGCGCTGACTGCAGTCGCGGAGGCCAGCCAAATCGCCTGTTCCGCGGCGTTGAAGGTCACCGGCATACGCGGCGATAGCCGCGCCGGCAGACCCTTTGCCGGCGCCGTAACCAGTGCGCAGCTGTCCCAGAAGCTGCCATCGGCCAGGCTGTAGCGTTCCCATAGCCCGGCTATCGCCAGCCCACCCTGGTGCCGGCGCAGATACCACGGCTGCTTGCGTTTGCCCTGGGCGTACCAGATAAAGAATCCGTCGACTGGAATGATGCAGCGCCGCTGTGCCAGCGCCTGCCCGAACATGGGTTTTTCATGCAGGTATTCGGCCTGGGCGCTGAATGCGGCGCGGTCGAGCTGGCGCAGCCAGGTCGGGGTAAGATTCCACAATACGCTGGCACATTCGACTGAGCCAGCGTGCTTGCGCAGGATCAGTATTCGCTGCCCCGGGGCCAGATTCCATTGAGGTTTCCATTCCGCCGGCGGGTCCTTGATCGGCGCGCTGAACTGCGCCAGGCGACCACTCATATATCATCCATTTCCGGCATGAGAGGTGTTGCCTGTTGCCAGTCGTTGATCAGTTCGCGGGCCAGCCCCAGATCTTCTGCCGGCACCCAGAGGCCGAGCAGATCCGCAGCGGGGAGTTCACCGATGCCGCCTTGCAGGTACTCGCCGCTGATATGACAATTGATGTTGTGATCGGTAAGCAACTGACGCAACAGCTGCGCTTCGGACATGTCCCCTGGTCGGTAGGCACAGAGCATGTTCAGTCCTGCTCCCGGCGCAGGTCGACGTGGTAGTCGTCGTTGGCATGGTCGATCCACAGACTGACGTGGATCGGCTGGCAACAGACCTGGCAGTCTTCCACATAGGCCTGAGTGCCGCCTGAGAGGTCAAGCAACAGGGTGATGGGCTCGTCACAGTGCGGACACTGCAAGGATGCTTCTTCGATCGCCTGCATGTGATTGTCTCCTGCTGTTGATTTACCGGCAGTGTAGCCCTATCGCCAATCTGGCGAAACAGCTCGTCGGGCCGCATAATGCGCGGCTGAATCAAGTTTAAAAGAGGATCACATGGTCGAGTTCGACGCGATAAGACCCTATAGCGACGCCGAAGTCCCCGCGGTACTGCACCGTTTGACGCGGGACGAGGAATTGCTCGACATCCTGGCCAGTCAGCATTTTCCGCGGCTGCACCGGTGGGCGCCGGGCCTGGTAAAGCGCCTGGTAGGGGCCGGCCTGCGCCGCGAAGCAGGGCAGATCACCAGCGTGGAATCGCTGCAGCATCGGATCGAGCCGTATCTGGATCGACTGATCGAGCGTAGCGTCGTCGAGGTCACCTACAGCGGTCTGGATCACCTGGCCAAGGATCGTGCTCACCTGTTTCTGGCCAATCATCGCGATATCGTGATGGATCCGGCGTTCGTCAATTACGCTCTCTACCACGCAGGTCATCCCACGCCGCGCATCGCGATTGGCGATAATCTGCTGCAACGCCCGTTTGTCAGTGACCTGATGCGTCTGAACAAGAGCTTCATCGTGCACCGCTCGGTGACCGGCCGACGTGAGAAGCTCGCTGTCTACCAGACGCTCTCGGCCTACATCAACCACTCCATAGCCACCGGTCACTCGATCTGGATAGCCCAGGCCGAGGGGCGCGCGAAGGATGGCAAGGACGAAACCGACACCGCGATCATCAAGATGCTCTGCATGAGCCGCAGGGGCGAGGATTTTGCGCAGATCGTGCGCAGCCTGAACATCGTGCCGGTTTCCATTGCCTACGAATGGGATCCCTGCGACCAGATGAAGGCACGGGAGCTTGAGCAGCGCGCCCGCACCGGAACCTACGTGAAGGAGCCGGGCGAGGACGACCGCTCTATTGCCAAGGGCCTGACCGGCTACAAGGGGCATGTGCACGTGGCATTTGGTACGCCCCTGACCGGCGATTATCCCGACGCCAAGGCCGTCGCGCGGGAGTCGGATCGGCAGATACTGCAGAACTACCGGCTACAGCCAAGCAACTTCATGGCCGCCGAACAGTTGCCCGAGACCCGCAGCAATCCGGGTGTGAATGCGCTGATCGAAAACTGGCGTGCGAATTTCAGCCCCGAGCGGCTGGCCAGCGAAAAAGCCCGTTTTGAACAGCGGCTGGCCGGTTGTTCGCTGGCAGAGCAATACTGGTTCCTGCTCCAGTACGCTAACCCGGTGGCAAGTGCTTGCGCAGCGGACTCAGGCCAGGGTGCTCAGTAGACTCAACAGCATCGCCAGAGCGAGGCAGCCCAGGCCGATACGGCCGAACATGCGGCTGACGCGGTTGTTCAGCGCTGCGCTGTCATCGTCCAGACCGGTCGAAACGCCGGCAGTGAGCTGAGCTGTGCCGCGCCCGGATCGCCACTGGCCGGCAAAAACGAGCCAACTGCCGGCTACTGCGTAGAACAGCGCCAGACCATTGATGACCAACGCGGGATTGCTCAGATAATACAACCAGGCTGCGTGAAACAGCGGCATGGGAAAACCTCCGGACAAGATGATGTTCGGCAACCTGCCCGGTATTGTTATTGTGCTGGCCTGGCTACGACGATACGACTGGAAAAGGCGCGGAGCCGATGATGAAGTTGCGACCCTCCGCTTAAAAAAATGGCGATTATTATAGCGCGCCTGCGCAGCATTTTCGACCTCCGGCAGCAACAAATCCTTCCTGCCCCCGTCCGCGACGGTTGCCAAGCTGGCTCCGGGCACATTCCTGCTTTTCCGACGTCCAACTGGCTAACGATATTGCTCTTTTCGGTCAATTGAGGAGTTTCTGCATGCCTGATGATGACGTTCAGAACAGGCCGCAGAAATGGCGGTCGCTGCTACAAAAATATTTGCCTGATCTGGTTTACGGCGCTAACGATGGCCTCGTTACCACCTTCGCTATTGTGGCGGGGGTCGCAGGCGCCAGTTTGTCCAATACCGTGGTGCTGATTCTCGGGTTTGCTTCGTTGCTGGCAGACGGGTTTTCCATGGCGACCAGCGATTATCTTTCCGAGCGCACCCCCACTGACATCAAGGATCAGCGCGAACGCGGTTCAGCGGCGCGCCATGGATTCGCCACTTTCGTCGGGTTCATTGTGCCCGGTATCGTTCCGTTGATCGCCTATTTGCTGCCTCTGGCCCCGTCCCTGCAGTTTCCGCTAGCTGCGGTGCTCACATTGTTGACTCTGTTTGCCGTCGGCGCCGGTCGTGGAGCCGTATCGCGATTGCCCCCCTGGAAAGCCGGCGGCGAAATGCTGCTTGTAGGGGCGCTGGCGGCAGCGGTTGCCTACGGCGTCGGGATGCTCGGTTCGGTGATTGCGAGCGGAGGAGTCATGCTGGCAGTCGACTTTGCGCTTTTGCCCGAAGTGGCCGGCTGAAGGCTGGGCGCAGCTCATTTTGCCGCAAGCGCGGTCGAGCGCGGCGATAGCGATGTTGATGATCTCCGCAGGCTCATTGTTCCGGCTTTCAAGGTATTGTATCTGCTGTATTTGCCGGGCGCGCAATTGGTGGGATGATGCGTGCGATCTTTGTTCTTCTGCGCAACGTCCGCGCATTTGCGGCGTCCAACGGTAAGGCCTTTTCCCTTTTTGGAGTGACCCATGAAAAGACAGTTTGTGTTGATCTGTATGCTCGGTAGTCTGCTGGTGCTCTCCGGATGTGCCTCGCAGTTGACGGGTGAAACCTACAGCCGTGACGAGGCAAGACGGCCACAGATCGTCCGCACCGGCGTTGTCGAGTCGGTACGCCCGGTTCAGATCGAGGGAACCAAGACCATCATCGGTCCCGCAGCTGGAGCGGCGATCGGCGGAGTAGCCGGCAGTGGTGTCGGCGGCGGTCGCGGCAGCGCCATTGCCACGGTGATTGGCGCATTAGCCGGGGGCATGGCTGGCGCCGCGGCTGAAGAGGGCATCACCCGCGCCCAGGGTGTCGAGATAACCGTTCGCGAGGATGACGGCACCGTGCGCGCCTTCGTTCAGGAGGCTTCGCCCGAGGTGACCTTCAGACCCGGTGATCGGGTGCGGGTACAGACTGTCAACGGGCAGACCAGGGTGGTGAAGTAATCTGCTTGGGTTCCGGCTCGCCGGGTCGGATGAATCCTGAGGGTACATCCGGCCCTGGCAGAACGGTTTTTAATTCAAGATATTACGAGCTCAAACCGTTTCTCTTCTTATTTATACACCGCGTTTCATAGCTCAGCTCTATCGCTTTGCCGATTTGGCCCAGATTTTCCCGCAGGACCTAAATGTGTAAATTAAGTGCACCAAGGTTTGATGGAGCGCATTTTGATGCCATTTCTGAAGCTGAACGGAACCTGCTGGCATGCTGGCTAGCCTTTTCGCGATTCTTGTTAGCGGGCTGTGTGCGCCTCTCGTACATGGCCTGACAAGACGCCATACGGGTTTACTGCTGGCAATAGTCCCGGCAGCCTGCTTTATCTGGTTTGCGCTGCAGATCTCTGGTGTGGCGAACGGAGGCGTGATTTTCGAGAGTCTGACCTGGGTCCCGTTGCTCAACGTGGAACTGGGTCTGCGGCTCGATGGCCTGGCTCTGTTGTTCGCGTTGATGATCACCGGGATCGGCACGTTGATAGTGATGTATTCCGGCGTGTATCTGCATGATCATCCCCAGCTTGGGCGCTTTTATGCCTATCTTCTGACCTTCATGATGGCGATGCTCGGTCTGGTGCTGGCGGACGACCTGATCGCGATGTTCCTGTTCTGGGAATTGACCAGTATCGCCAGTTTTCTGCTGATCAGCTTCAATCACGAGAAGCCCGAGTCGCGTCGCGCGGCGCTGCAGGCATTGTTGATCACCGGGGGTGGCGGCCTGGCTCTGCTTGCCGGGCTTGTGCTGCTGGGTATCGCCTCTGGAAGCTGGCAGTTTTCCCAGCTGGAGGCTGAAGTGGTGCAGGCTCACGTGCTGTTTCCGGCGATCACGGTACTGGTGTTGATTGGTTGCTTTACCAAGTCGGCGCAGTTCCCGTTTCATCTCTGGCTGCCGAACGCGATGAACGCTCCGACGCCGGTGTCCGCCTACCTGCATTCGGCGACCATGGTCAAGGCCGGGATCTACCTGCTGGCCCGACTCAATCCCACGCTGGGGGGCGGGGTGGGCTGGAGCACTACCCTGATCGCCATTGGCGCCTTGACTGCGGTGCTCGGCGCGGTGCTCGCGATTCGCCAGTACGATCTCAAGCGCATGCTGGCCTTCACCACAGTAGCGGTGCTCGGTCAGTTGACCATGCTGATCGGCACCAATACCAGTTATGGCCTGCAGGCCTTCGTGTTGTATCTGGTCGCACATTCGCTCTACAAGGGCGCGCTGTTCATGGCCGTCGGCGCCATTGATCACTCCACCGGCACGCGGGATATCCGTCGCCTTGGCGGGCTGTTTGCACTGATGCCAGTGACTGGTATAGCCGTTGGTCTGGCGGCGTTTTCCAATGCCGGCCTGCCCCCGTTCTTTGGTTTCATAGCCAAGGAGTTCAAGTATGCGGGGCTGATCGAGATGGGCGCAGTCGGCTGGACGGTCACTCTGGTGATGGTGCTGACCAATGCTCTGCTGGTCGCAGCTGCCGCTCTCATTTTCTTCAAGACCTTTTTTGGGCCGCGCGGTAACTGGGAGGGGCAGCCGCATGAAGTCAGTCCGCTGATGTGGACCGGACCCCTGTTGTTGGCAATAGGCGGGTTCGGCCTGGGCGCCTGGAACCAGTGGCCGGAAATCTGGCTGGTCAACACCGCTGTGCAGGCCGCTGCCAGCGGCGAAGTGAACGTCCACCTGTATCTGTGGGGTGGCATCACACCGGCGGTACTGGCAAGCGTATTGACCCTGGGACTGGGGACATTTTTTTATTTCCGCGCCGATTCGGTACGCGCTCTGGCCAGGCGCCTGGGAAGTGTCTGGGAGTTCAGTGGCGATCTGCTCTGGGACAAGTCGCTGAAACGCCTTTTCCAGTTTGCCGGGGCTGTGGCCGGGCTGTTCCAGCATGGCTCCTTGCGTTTGCATATGGCGCTTATGACGCTGGTGGTGAGCGTCAGTGTGCTGGGCGGGCTGATGCTGATGAATGCACGGCCTTTCCATGCTCCCGTTCTATCAGAGGTGTCGGTGCCGGGGCTGCTGGGTTGTCTGCTGGCTCTGGGCGGCGCTGCTGGCGCAGCCTTCATGCCGGGGCGGCTGGCTTTGGTGGCTTCGCTGGGCGCCAGCGGCCTGGGTCTGGCGTTGTTCTTTGTATCAATCAATGCGCCGGACGTGGCTCTGACACAGCTGATGGTCGAAACCCTGACGGTGGTGTTTCTGGCTCTGGTGCTGCGTCGCATGCCAAGGGTGCCGGCCAGTGGTGACGACAGCACAACGATGAACCTGTGGCATGCCGGGGTAGCCATTGTCTTTGGCCTGGCGGTCACTCTGTTGATCATGACGGCGGTCAGTCAGCCGTTGCCGGGCGATCTGGCCGAATGGTTCCTGGCCAACAGCCTGCCCGGCGGCTATGGCAGCAATGTAGTCAATGTGATTCTGGTGGACTTTCGGGCGGTCGATACCCTGGGCGAAATTCTGGTTGTAGCGATTGCCGCGCTGGCCGCCTCGACGCTGCTCGGTGCTGGGCAGTTGCCGGAAAAGAGGCCGCGCGGGCTTCCCGAGTTCAGTTCAGTCCTTCTGCGCCAGGGTATGCGTCCGCTGGCGACCATTTTGCTGGTGGTATCGCTGGCTATTCTCTGGCGTGGGCACAATCTGCCCGGTGGCGGTTTTATCGGCGGATTGGTGGCGGCAACCGGCTTTACCCTGTTGATCGTGACTTTCGGCCGGGGCATTCAGCGTGGATTGTCGCGCATCGCACCGCCGACGATCATCGGTCTGGGGTTGGCCTGTGCGGTGGGTGCCGGGCTGTTCGGCCTGGCCACCGACGCCTCGTTCATGACCGGATTGTGGGTCGAACCATTCGGCGTGAAGCTGGGGACGCCCCTGTTGTTTGATGTGGGAGTATTTCTGACCGTGTTCGGGTCGGTCATGCATATGCTGCGCAATCTGATCGGGAGGAGCGTCTGATGGAATGGATAGGCGCTATAACTGCCGGCATCATGGCTGCGCTGGGAGTGTGGATGATGCTCGACCGGCATCTGATGCGGGTGGTGCTTGGCATCGCCGTACTGGGTAACGCTATCAATCTGGGTGTACTTACCGCAGGCCGGTTTGCCGGCAGCAAAGCGGCCTTCACCTTTGCCGGCCAGCATGGGCTGGATGCGGCTAACCCCTTGCCCCAGGCGCTGGTACTCACAGCTATCGTGATTGGCTTTGCGTTGTTCGTGTTTGCTCTCTCAGTGCTCAAGCGCACCCATGAACTGCACGGTGACAAGGACACCGACAGCGTCAGTCATGTCACCGAGCAACCTTCTCCGGACGAGGATGAAGAGCGCAAACGGCCGCCGGTCGAGGGTCAGGACTGATGAATACGCTGATAGTCCTGCCGGTCCTCATCCCGTTGACAACACTCCTGCTGGCGTTGCTGGTCAAACGGCATCACTCCTGGGTGACGGCTATCAGTCTCATCGGGGCGTCCTTGTTACTGCTGACCGGTCTTTATCTGGTGGCAATGGCTGCCGAAGGCACCGTGCTGAGTGCCCAGATGGGTGGCTGGCCAGCGCCCTATGGGATCAGTCTGGTGATAGACAGGTTATCCGCTGTAATGGTCGCCATTAGCGGCGTGATTGGCCTGGCGACGTTGCTCTATTGTTTTCGCCAGCCGATGCCGGCCGCGTTCCTGCGCGACACGCATCTATTCGTCCACGGCCTGCTCGCCGGCATCTGCGGTGCTTTCATTACCGCCGACGTGTTCAATCTATACGTCTGGTTCGAAGTGCTGCTGATTGGCTCTTTTGCGCTTATCGCGCTCGGAGGCGGGGAGCGGCGTTTGTCCGGCACCATGATCTATCTGGTGTTGAACATGCTGGCGACCCTGCTTTTCCTGCTTGCAGCAGGATTGGTCTACGGGGCCACCGGTACCTTGAACATGGGTGAGCTGGCGCTGTTGTTCCGTGCCGAACAAGCCAGCGATGGCGCCTGGCTGGGCGTGATCCTGATGCTGGTTTCGTTCTCGATCAAGGCTGCCCTGTTTCCATTGTTCGGTTGGCTCCCGGCCAGCTATCACGTGGCCTGGACCCCGGTTTCGGCGCTGTTTGCCGGGCTGCTGACCAAGGTTGGCGTGTATGCGCTGATTCGTCTGGTCACGCTGCTCTGGCCGGAGCCGGGTGTGGTTCACTCGGTTCTGCTCTGGGTGGCCTGCGCCACAATGATTATCGGAGTGCTGGGCGCGGCGGCACAGACCGAGGTCCGGCGCATTCTGTCATTTCACATCGTCAGCCAGGTGGGCTACATGGTGCTGGGTCTGGCGCTGGCTACTCCGCTGGCGCTGGCCGGCGCGGTCTTCTATCTGGTTCACCATATCGTGGTCAAGGCCAACCTGTTCTTCGTTGGCGGGATAGCTGCGCGTATCACCGGTTCCGAACGTCTGGCAGGAATGGGCGGGCTGTATGGGCGGGTACCGCTGCTCGCCGTTCTGTTCGCGGTGCCGGCATTGTCGTTGGCGGGGATACCGCCCTTGTCGGGCTTCTGGGCCAAGTTTGTGCTGGTCAAGGCAAGCCTTGAAGCGGGTGTCTGGGTTGCCGCGTTCTTTGCTCTGTTTACCGGCATATTCACCTTGCTGTCGATGAGCAAAATCTGGAATGAAAGTTTTCTCAAGGCGCACCCGCGGCCGGACCAACTGGGTGCGACCGGCAGTGGCCCGCGGGGCGCCTGGGTCACGGTAAGCGTGCTGGCGCTGATTACTGTTGCGATTGGTCTGGGCGCGGGCCCTGTGATGGAGTACGCGATGGCCGCATCCATACAATTGATCGAAGCGCCCGCTTATCTGCAACTGCTGAACGGGAGGGCCGAATGATGCTCTATGTGCATTTGCTGCTCGCCACCGTGCTGGCTGCGGTTCTGGCGTCGTTGAGCCCGCTGTACTGGCTGAGCGCGTTTGCAGCGATCTACCCGCTGTTCAGGCTATGTGGATTGATTCACCGTGGCAGCCGTGTGTATGCGCTGCGCATCGAGGCGGGCGCGGTATTCGTGCCCTGGTACATCTGGCAGGTGTTGCGCGCGTCCTTTGACGTGGCGAAGATCGTTCTCACCCCGCGCTATCCGCTTGAGCCCGCCGTGATAAGCGTGCCGTTGCGCACCCGTGACAGGCGGCTGGTTACCCTGATCGGCTGTCTGCTGACGCTGACGCCAGGCACGCTGGCCCTGGATTACCGGGCGCGGGATGGGGAAATATTCATACATGTGCTTGATACCCGTTCGGTGGACTGCGTGGCCGCTGCCGTTGGCGAGATAGAGCTGCGTCTCATGCGCTGGGTACAGCCTGGTGGAGAGGGACAATGACTGTGGTTCTGGCCGGAGCTGACTGGGTCCTGCCGCTGGCAGGGGGCATGTTGATCCTCAGTACGCTGTTGATCATGTGGCGGCTTCTGGCCGGGCCGAGCAGACCCGATCGCGCGGTGGCAATCGATGCCATGACGATGATCGGGGTCGCCGGGGTGGCACTGCTGGCGATGATGAGCGAGCAGGCGGTATTGCTGGATGTGGCTCTTGTGCTGGCAATCGTCAGTTTTCTCGGCAGCGTGGCCTTCGCGCTGTTATTCAGGGGTACTCACGGCAGCGACAATCTTCACGGGCCGGGCAGCGAGAGAGGAGATGAAAATGAATGATTTTCTTGCTTATACCGGCTCGACCCTGATCCTGCTGGGCGCTGCGTTCAGCCTGCTCGGGGCTCTTGGGGTGCTGCGTCTTCCCGATGCCTATACGCGCATGCATGCGGCCAGCAAGGCCGGAGCGCTCGGCGCTATTCTGGTGCTGCTGGGAGTGCTTTGTGCTACTGCCGGCATGGCCTGGTTCAGCATACTCCTGGCTATAGCGGTGCTGCTGCTTACGGCGCCCCTGGCGGCCCACGCGATTTCCCGTGCCGGGTATATGGCCGGAGTCAGGCCCCGGGTCGGCCCGCTCGGGGATGCATTCGATCCGGACCGGGAGTCGGGGAATTCCCGGGACCGGGAGCGGTCAAAATAGGCAGGCCTCATCCAGTCGATTGGCCGAATCCATGACAGTGCAGGGCTGTGTGTGGATAATGACCTGCTTAAAGAAGCCTCAAAGGCCATTGATGGAGTAAGTCCTGCATGACCCTGGCGCTGATTGTATTGTTTCCCCTGTTGGGATGCGTGTTACCCCTGTTGACGGTTCGCTATGGCCGTTCCCTGTGTGCACTGGCTACCATGTTGCCGCCGGCAATTGGACTCTTCCTGTTATGGCGGCTGTCAGATGGGGTATTTGCCGGCGAAGTGCTGGTGCAGAGTTGGCCCTGGCTCGAACAGATTGGTCTGAATCTGAGTTTCCGCCTGGACGGGTTGGGCTTTCTGTTTGCGCTGCTGATCCAGGGTATTGGCCTGTTGGTCATTCTCTACGCGCGTTATTACCTGTCGAAAAGCGACCCCATGGGCCGTTTCTTCGCCTATCTGCTGTTGTTCATGGCCGCCATGCTCGGTGTGGTGCTGTCAGAAAACCTGTTGCTGATGATGTTCTTCTGGGAGATGACCAGCCTGTCGTCCTTCCTGCTTATCGGTTACTGGTCGCACTCCACCGACGCGCGCAAGGGTGCCCGTATGGCGCTCGCGGTGACCGGCGGTGGCGGGCTGGCACTGCTGGCCGGCGTGTTGCTGCTGGGCCACATCGTCGGCAGTTACGAGCTCTCGGCGGTGCTGGCCGCCGGTGACCTGATCCGCGCCCATAGTCTGTATCCGGTGGTGCTGGTGCTGGTATTGCTGGGTGTATTCACCAAGTCCGCCCAGTTCCCGTTCCACTTCTGGCTGCCGCATGCGATGGCCGCCCCCACGCCGGTCTCCGCCTATCTGCACTCGGCAACCATGGTAAAGGCAGGGGTATTCCTGCTTGCGCGCATGTACCCGGCGCTCTCTGATACCGACCTTTGGTTCTTCCTGGTTAGTATTACCGGGATGATTACCCTGCTGCTCGGCGCCTTCACCGCGCTGTTCAAGCATGACCTCAAGGGGCTGCTGGCCTATTCGACGATCAGCCATCTGGGTCTGATTACGTTGCTGTTCGGCCTGGACACCAAGCTTGCTGCAGTGGCCGGTGTCTTTCACATCATCAACCACGCCACCTTCAAGGCTTCACTGTTCATGGCGGCTGGCATCATCGATCATGAAACGGGTACGCGCGACATGCGCCGTATCAATGGCCTGTGGCGGTTCATGCCACACACCGCCACCCTGGCCATGGTAGCCGCCTCGGCAATGGCGGGCGTGCCCCTGCTCAACGGTTTTCTGAGCAAGGAGATGTTCTTTACCGAGACGCTGCAGCAGACCCAGTTCGGCAATTTCAGCTGGGTTATTCCGCTCGTTGCGACCCTCGCCGGGGTCTTCTCGGTTGCCTATTCATTGCGCTTCATCCATGACGTGTTCTTCAACGGCAAACCCTTCAACCTGCCCAAATACCCGCCCCATGAGCCGCCGCGCTACATGAAAGTGCCGGTTGAGGTACTGGTGGCGTTGTGTCTGCTGGTAGGTCTGGTGCCGGCCTTTACCGTTGCCGGTTTGCTGGCGGTTGCGGCCAGCGCCACAGTTGGCGGCGAACTGCCGTATTACAGTCTGGCGATCTGGCATGGTTTGAACCTTCCATTGGCGATGAGCTTTGTTGCTCTGGTTGGCGGCGTGCTGGTCTATGCCGGACGTCGCCGGCTTTACGACTGGTATGAGGGACTGCCCGAGTTCGATGCCCGGCTGGTATTCGAGGGAGCCGTACAAGGCCTTGTACGTCGGTCTGGGCAGTTCACGCTTTTGTTGGAAAACGCGTCCCTGCAGCGCTACCTGGCCTGGATGCTTGTCGCCGCACTGATAACCAGTGGGTTCTGGTTGCTGCAACTGCCGGCACTGCGGGGTGACATCCCGATGAGCCCGGTTGATGGCGTCACCCTGGCAGGTGCCTTGATGCTGATGGTAGCTGCCCTGGCGACCGTGTTCTGGCACCGGCACCGCCTGGTTGCGCTGGTCATGCTCAGCGTGGTCGGCCTGTTTGTTGCGCTGGCATTTGCACGTTTTTCAGCTCCGGACCTGGCGCTGACCCAGCTTTCGGTTGAAGTGGTAACCATTGTGCTGCTGATGCTGGCGCTGTTCTTTCTGCCGCGGCGCACGCCTGCCGAGTCCTCCAGCCTGCGCCAGGTTCGCGATCTGGTGGTAGCCGCGTGCTCGGGCCTGTTGGTAAGCGGCCTGGCGGTTGCGGTGCTGACGCGCCCGTATGAAACCATCGCCGGGTTCTTCCTCGCCAACAGCAAGACCGGCGGCGGCGGCACCAACGTGGTCAACGTGATTCTGGTCGACTTCCGCGGTTACGACACCCTGGGCGAAGTGACTGTGCTGGCTATCGCCGGCATCGCCATTTATGCATTGATCGACGGGCTGCGCTTGCGTACCCCGGAAACCGATGTCCAGGGTCGCCCGTGGGCCAGTGATGCACATCCACTGATGCTGGTGAACCTGTCGCGGCTCATATTGCCGTTGGCCCTGATGGTATCGGTGTATATCTTCCTGCGTGGTCACAATCTGCCCGGCGGCGGCTTCATCGCCGGCCTGATTACCGCAGTGGCGCTGATTCTGCAGTACTTCGCCAGTGGAGTGCAGTGGACCGCCGCTCGTTGGCGCGTTGATTACCATCATCTGGCCGGGGTCGGTGTCATCATCGCCGGCCTGACCGGGCTGGGGAGTCTGGTATTCGGTTATCCATTCCTCACCAGCACCTTTGAATACGTTGGGATCCCGCTGGTGGGCAAGGTCGAACTTGCCAGCGCGCTGCTTTTTGATCTGGGGGTATATCTGACTGTGGTAGGTGCAACGCTATTGATCCTGACCAATCTGGGCAAACTGTCGAGTGGTCGCAGCTCCGGGGAGGTAATCTGATGGAACTGCTCTATGCCATTACGCTGGGCGTCCTGACCAGCTGCGGCGTCTATCTGCTGCTGCGGGCGCGTACTTTCCCGGTGGTCGTCGGTCTGACCCTGCTCAGTTATGCGGTGAACCTGTTTCTCTTTGCGATGGGCCGCCTGGCGACGGGTATGCCGGCCATTCTCGGACGCTCGCAAGAGTACGCTGATCCCTTGCCCCAGGCTCTGGTGCTGACGGCTATCGTTATCGGTTTTGCAATGACCGCCTATGTACTGGTGCTGGCATTGCGTGCCCAGGGTGAACTCGAAAGTGATCATGTCGATGGCAAGGGAGACCGTTGATGAATCACTTGCCGGTCCTGCCTGTACTGATACCCATGTTCGTCGGCGCTCTCCTGCTGTTGCTGGCGCGCAGCAGTATGACGCTCAAGCGCACCCTTTCATTGCTGGCAACGCTGATACAGGTGCCGCTGGCCCTGATGCTGATAAGCCAGGCAGACGCCGGAACCCTGGTTTACGCGCTGGGCAACTGGGCGCCGCCGTTCGGCATAGTGCTGGTGGTCGACCGGCTGGCTGCGTTGATGCTGGGGATTGCTGCCGTATTGGCCAGCGGCGTGATTATCTATGCCGCACGGGGTGACGACGGCCTGGGGCGTAACTTCCACGCAATTTTCCAGTTCCAGCTGATGGGTATTACCGGTGCGTTCCTCACCGGCGACCTGTTCAACCTGTTCGTCTTTTTCGAGATCCTGCTGATCGCCTCCTATGCTCTGCTGTTGCACGGGGCAGGGTCAGCCCGCGTGCGCGCCGGCTTGCATTACGTGGTACTCAATCTGTTCGGCTCGGCACTGTTCCTGATCGCCGCCGGTACGCTGTACGGTATTACCGGTACCCTGAACATGGCCGACATGGCGCTCAGGATCGCTACTTTGGGACCGGCTGACGCTCCGGTTGCGGGCGCAGCCGGCATGCTGCTGTTGATCGTATTCGGACTCAAATCGGCGATCTTTCCGTTGTATTTCTGGCTGCCCAAGGCCTATGCCGCCGCGACCGCCCCTGTGGCTGCGCTCTTCGCGATCATGACCAAGGTCGGGCTGTATTCGATCCTCCGGGTATACACCCTGATCTTCGGCGCGGAAGCCGGAGAGCTGGCGAACCTCGCCAGTGGCTGGCTCTGGCCGGTAGCGCTGATTACCATCGTCCTGGGCGCGATCGGCGCGTTGGCCGCCGCTAGTCTGAACGGGCTTGTCTCGTACTTGATTGTGGTGTCGGTGGGGACCCTGCTGGCAGGCATCGCGATGGGGACGCAGGAGGCGCTGACTGCCAGCCTCTACTATCTGGTTCACACCACCTGGGTCAGCGGCGCGCTGTTCCTGCTGGCGGGGATTATCAGCCGCTTGCGTGGTCCCCGTTTCGGGTCCCGGTTGACCCCCGGGCCGCAGATGGAACACAGCAAATTGATCAGTGCGTTGTTCTTTATTGCCGCGATATCGGTGATCGGCATGCCGCCACTGTCAGGCTTCCTCGGCAAGGCGATGCTGCTGTCGGCAGCCGGGACCGGTTTGCAGGCGGCACTGCTCTATCCCGCACTGCTGGGTGGCAGCCTGGTGGTGCTGGTAGCCATGAGCCGGGCCGGAACCACCCTGTTCTGGCGCAACGATGCAGCGCCGGCGATTGCCGAACCGCTGGACCGCGCGCGTCTGGTTGCGGCTCTGCTGTTACTCGCAGGCAGTCCGGCGCTGGTGTTACTGGCCAATCCGGTACTGGTCTACCTTGATGCCACTGCGGCGCAGTTGCTTACACCGTCTACCTATATCGAGCAGGTCATGTCGATCGTTCCAGTAGCGTCGGGAGACCAGCCATGATGTCACGTAGTGCGTTTTTTCCTCACCCCTGGCTGAGCCTCGTATTGCTGCTGGTCTGGTTGCTGATCATGAACAGCGTGTCCGCCGGGACTTGGCTCCTGGGGCTTATTCTCGCCTGGGGCATACCGCAACTGACCGACGTTTTCTGGCCCAATCCGCCAAAACTGCATCACCCGCTGGTGCTTCTGCGATTTGCCGTACGGGTGCTGGGCGACATCGCCATTGCCAACCTGGAAGTGGCCAAACTGGTGGTCGGCTCCAATGCCAACCTGCATCCCGCGTTTATCGAATACCCGCTGGAGCTTACCGACGATTTTGCCATCAGCCTGCTGGCGAGCACGATTTCCCTGACACCGGGTACGGTATCCGCCGATATCAGCGATGATCGCCGCACCCTGTTGATTCATGCCCTGACCGTGGACGACGCGCAGGCTCTGATCGAGACGATCAAGCAGCGCTATGAACGGCCCCTGATGGAGGTGTTCGAATGCTCTCAGCCGTAATTTTTCTGTGCCTGGGTATCATGTCGATTGCGATGGTGCTGAACATGCTTCGCCTGCTCAAGGGGCCTGATCTGCCTGATCGCATCCTGGCTCTGGATACCCTGTATATCAACGCCATTGCGCTGATCGTGCTGCTCGGTCTGTATCTGGATTCCGATCTGTTTTTCGAAGCGGCGCTCTTAATAGCGGTGATGGGCTTTGTCGGCACGGTCGCCATTGCCAAGCATCTGTTACGCGGCGACATCATTGAATAGGGGAGCTGACATGCTGGAAGCCATACAGAGCGCCACGGCTGTTGAATGGATCGTCGCTGCGCTGATCCTGTTGGGGAGTCTCTTTGCGCTGGTCGGATCCATCGGCCTGTGGAAGCTGCCGGATTTCTTCATGCGCCTGCATGGGCCGACCAAGGCGTCGACGCTGGGAGTAGGCGCCCTGGTGATCGGTTCACTGGTGTATTTCAGCTCCGCGCGCGAGGGCCTCAGCCTGCATGAGCTGCTGATAACACTTTTTCTGTTCATGACCGCGCCGGTCAGTGCGCATATGCTCGCCAAGGCCGCGATGCACGCACGCCTGGGTAAAGTCGAGAGAACGCGGGGCAAGCCCTGGGAGTAAAGGTTGCGGCTGAGCAGGTTCCTGCGCAGGGCAATGCGAGTCGAGGCTTGTTCCGGCCATCGAAGGCGGTGATTCCGAGGGTTCAGACCTGATGGCAGCTTTCTGCACCGCGTTGCGCAAGGTGTTGCGCACTTTCCTGTGACCTGGGTCACACTTCTCTGGTCGGCGTGTTTTTTCACTTCCAAGTATTTGATATTAATAGATAAAGTAGGTTCGGCACGGGTCTTGTAACGATAAGAGCTCCAGGACGTGATTCGTCCACAAACCCGCAAGGAGAGCTCCGATGCCAACACCCGCCTATATGTCCCTCGAAGGCACCAAACAAGGCCTGATCACTGCCGGTACCTTTACCGAGGATTCGGTCGGTAACATCTTCCAGGAAGGCCATGAGGACCAGATTCTGGTCCAGGCGTTCGACCACCAGGTGATCATCCCGCGTGATCCGCAGTCCGGTCAGCCAACTGGTCAGCGCGTACACAAGCCGCTGATGATCACCAAGGTGTTTGACAAGTCCTCACCACTGATCTTCAACGCCCTGACCTCCGGCGAGCGTTTGAGCAGCTGCCGGCTGGAGTGGTATCGCACCTCGGCCACCGGTACTCAGGAGCATTACTACACCATAGAACTGCAGGACGCGATCATCGTCGATGTGCAGTCACGCATGCCCAACTGCCAGGATCCGAACCTGTCCCACTTCACCCACCTGGAAGACGTGTACTTTACCTACCGGAAGATCATCTGGACCCATGAAGTCTCTGGAACCTCTGGCTCCGACGACTGGCGCGCACCCATCTCTGCCTGATTGCAGGGAGTGAGCCAGGCAATAAAAAACCACCTCGGGCGATGCCCGCAGGTGGTTTTTTAACGCTTTGCAGAAGGGAGTTTAGCTGCAGCTCAGGGCTGGGTGTTGGCCAGCACGATATTGCGGGCGGGGTAGGGCGTCATGCGGATTTCCACGCGCCGATTCATGTCGCGGCCGGTCAGAGTGGAGTTGTCGGCCATCGGCTTGTCTTCGCCCATGGTGTGCAAACTCAGTCGCTGGCTGCTGACGCCGCCCAGCATCAGTACGCTGGCTACCGCCTGGGCCCGTTCCATGCTCAGACGACGATTGAGTTCCCGGTCGCCATCGCTGCTGCTGTGGCCGATTACCGCGTACTGGCTGCCCATGTCGCTCTTCAGGGCCTGTGCAACCTTGCCCAGTGGCGCCAGGCCTGATGGTAGAAGCAGCGTACGCTTCGGGTGAAAGGTGCCATCGACGGGGATGATCAGACGGATCTCTTCGCCTTCGCGCATCACCACAAAACCCTGTGCCTCGGCGACGGCGGTCAGGCTGGCAAGCCTGGGTTCGGCCCACGGAGGCGGGGCTGCAACCACGGGCGCCGGAGGCGCGGTGGAGCAGGCGGCCAAAGCCAAGGATAAGACAACGGCGGAAACGGTTGTTAGTGTTTTCATAATGCCCTGGAAGTCGTGCTTGAATGTTGTTGGTTAGTGGCTCTGCTAGGGTAGTTGCGATACT
>NZ_JBFGFI010000003.1:0-86428 GCF_041579695.1 Halopseudomonas sp. | reverse complement strand
GCGGGAGGCCGCGCAGGCCTCCCGGTATGATAACCACCCCGGAGATACCACATGATTAACCGTACTCCTAAGACCTCCATGTTGGCGTTGGGCCTGAGTCTGCTTGTTCTTTCAGGTTGCGACGCGGCTAGTGAATCCGCCCAGAAACTCTTCGACGACACTGTAGAGAAAACCACTGAAGCTGCCCGGCAGGTAGTGAATGATACTGTTGGTGATGTGATGGATGAGGTGAACAAGCAGGTCGATGTCGTGCAGAAGGGCATCAACGAGACCCTGGGCAAACCGGTCGAGGAGGCCGAAGCGGATCAGGGCACGACAGAGCAGGCGGCGGATGAGTCTGCGAATCTGGAAGAAAACCGGGGCTGAGCCCCGACTCAATGCATCACATTTTCTGGCGCTATCGATAACCTCGGCTATCTTTTACTGATACAAATCAGTTGTCGAGTCTGTAGATGCGGGCGATTCAGGTATTTGTTCTGGCAGTGGAAGCCATTACCCGGTTCGTGGGCCGGTGTTCGATGTACCTGATTTTCGTCATGATGGGCGTTCTGCTCTATTCCTCTCTTAGTAAATCCTTCTGGCAGCCCTCTGTCTGGACGCTGGAAACTGCTCAGTTTCTGATGGTCGCCTACTTCCTGCTCGGTGGCGGCTACTCCATGCAGCTTGACGCCCATGTGCGCATGGACCTGATCTACAGCCGCTGGGCACCACGTACCCGAGCGATGATCGATTCGGTCACCATCCTGCTGCTGATCTTCTTTCTCGTTTTTCTTCTCTATGGGGGCATTTCATCGACCAGCTATGCGCTGGAATACGGTGAGACCAGCTATTCTGCCTGGTCGCCGCCAATGGCTCCGATCAAGATCCTGATGTGTGTTGGTATCGGTCTGATGCTGTTGCAAACCCTCGCTACGCTCTGCCGCGACGTGGCTCAGGCCGTCGGGAGACCGTTGCGATGAGTCATAACGCCATCGCGTTGCTGATGTTCTCCAGCATGATGGTGTTGCTGCTGACCGGTAAACGGGTATTCGGCGCCATAGGTTTCGTCGCCGTGGCGTCGGCGTTGCTGTTGTGGGGCGATGGCGGTTCGGAGATGGCGTTCAGCGCGGCGATGAAGCTGATGAAGTGGTACCCACTGCTGACGCTGCCGCTGTTTATCTACATGGGTTACATGCTGTCCGAATCCGGCCTGGCTGAAGACCTGTATCGCATGTTCCATGTCTGGATGGGGCCGGTACATGGCGGCCTGGCGATTGGCACTATCGCGCTGATGGTTGCCATCTCGGCAATGAACGGCCTGAGTGTCGCCGGTATGGCGATCGGCGCGAGCATTGCGTTACCCGAGTTGCTGCGCCGTGGTTACGACAAGATCATGGTCACCGGCGTGATTCAGGCCGGAAGCTCCCTGGGTATTCTGATTCCGCCCAGCGTGGTGCTGGTGCTCTACGGCATGATTGCGCGCCAGCCGGTTGGCCAGTTGTGGCTGGCCGGTGTGTTCCCCGGCCTGCTTATGGCCGGGCTTTTCATACTCTATATCGCCGTACGCTGCAGGCTGCAGCCCGAACTCGGGCCGCCGTTACCGGAGGAGGAGCGCCGCCAGATCACCTGGGTGGAGAAACTGCGACTGCTGCAGGCGGGCGTCATTCCGCTGTTCATCTTCTTCGCCATGACGGGCCTGTTTCTGCTCGGTTATACCAGCCTGGTCGAGAGCTCTGCTGTGGGTGCCGCCGCCGCGACGTTTGCGGCGCTGGTCAAGGGACGATTGTCGCGCAAGGTATTCGAGGAGACGCTGCGCCGCACCCTGGCGATCAGTTGCATGTTCATGTGGATCATCCTGGCTGCCCTGTGTTTCGGCGCGGTATTCGATGGTCTGGGCGCGGTGCGCGCAATCGAAACCTTCTTTCTGGAAAATCTCGGGCTCGGCCCCTGGCAGGTACTGATTCTGATGCAGCTCTCGTTCATCGTTATGGGCATGTTCCTGGACGATACCGCGATGCTGGTAATCGTTGCGCCGCTGTATATACCGCTGGTGGCGGCTCTGGGTTTCGACCTGATCTGGTATGGCGTGCTCTATACCATCACCTGCCAGATCGCCTACATGACGCCACCCTTTGGCTACAACCTGTTCCTGATGCGCGCGATGGCGCCGCCGGAGGTGAGCCTGCGGGATATCTACGTCTCGGTGACGCCCTTCGTCTTGATAATGATGCTGGCACTGGTGCTGGTGATGGCTTTTCCGCAGATCGCGCTCTGGTTGCCCGAGTGGCACTACGGCGACTGATCTGATGCCTCTCGGGCGCCTTTCGGGGCAAGCCTGCGACGCTTATGTTGGATGAATTTGCGGCAGCGCAGGGCGTTGCCTGGCAAGGACACTGCATCGACCGTGCTGGCCGTTGCAGCGCAATGCGGTAGTACGACGTGGTTGTACGATCCCAAGACATCAATGGAGAGACCAGCATGACTTCGAGACGCAGTTTTCTGAAGAACGCAGCAATTGCCACCGGCGCCGTGGGCGCTTCCACCCTGGGCAGCGCCCACATCTATGCCCAGGAGCGCAAGAAAATTACCTGGCGCCTGCAGACCTACGCGGGGCCCGCCCTGGCGGAGCATGTGATCAAGCCGTCAATCGATGCCTTCAACAAGGCGGCCAACGGCGAGATGGAGATCGAGCTGTATTACGCGGATCAGCTGGTACCCACTGGCGAGTTGTTCCGGGCCATGCAACGCGGCACCATCGATGCGGTGCAGAGTGACGATGACTCGATCGCCGCGCCGGTCGATGTCTCGGTATTTGGCGGCTACTTCCCGTTTGCTTCGCGCTACAGCCTGGATGTGCCGACACTGTTCGAGCGCTACGGTCTGAACGAGATATGGGAGGAAGCCTATAGCGAGGTCAAGGGCGTTACCTGGTTGGGTGCGGGGGCCTGGGACCCGTGCAACTTCTCCACGGTCAAACCGATCAACTCGCTGGAGGATCTGAAGGGCAAGCGCATCTTTACCTTCCCGACTGCGGGCAAGTTCCTGACCCGTTTCGGCGTGGTACCAGTCACGCTGCCCTGGGAAGATGTGGAAGTGGCATTGCAGACCGGCGAACTGGACGGCATCGCCTGGTCTGGCATTACCGAGGCCTATACTGTTGGCTGGGCCGATGTGACCAACTATTTTCTGACCAACAATATTTCCGGTGCCTGGTGCGGTTCCTATTTCGCCAACGAGGAGAAATGGAACGAGGTGCCGGAGCATCTGAAGACATTGTTCAAGCTGTGCATGGACAGCTCCAACTATTATCGCCAGCACTGGTACTGGGGTGGCGAGGCGCAGTTGCGGGTAGAGGGCAGCAAATTGCAGCTGACCACTATTCCGGATGCCGAGTGGGCTACAGTCGAAGCAGAGGCGATGAAGTTCTGGGATGAGATCGCCAAGACCAGCCCGCGCTGCGCCAAGGTGGTGAATATCTTCAAGGAGTACAACGCGCTGATGGCCAAGGCGGGGACGCCATATCGTTGTTGAGAAAGATGCACTAGGCCATGCGCGGCCGTTGAAGCCGTGCGTGGCCATTGGATTGGAAAATGGATTCCCGCGTGCGCGGGAATGACGGTGTGGGTAGGGGGTGAATATGCTCGAGCCTAGGAATGTAAAAACGGCTGACGATGCCCGGCGCATCGTTGAGGAGCGTGGCATAAGCCATGTGAAGGTCGGTCTGTTTGATAACGATGGCGTCATGCGCGGCAAATACATGAGCCGCGAAAAGTTTTTCTCGTCGCTGGAGCATGGTTTTGCGTTTTGCGACGTGGTGCTGGGTTGGGATGTGAAGGACCAGCTGTATGACAATGCGCAGTACACCGGCTGGCATACGGGCTATCCAGATGCGCCGGTAAGGATCCTGCCGCACAGTTGTCGCGACATACCCTTTGAGGAGGGCATGCTGCTGTTTCTGGCCGAGTTCGACCACCAGGCCGAAGCGATTTGCCCACGCGGCACGCTGCGCCGGGTAATCGAGCGCTGCCAGGGGATGGGGTTCGAGCCCTTTGCCGCACTCGAGTACGAATTCTTCATGTTCAACGAAACACCCGAATCGGCCCGCGCCAAGGGCTACCGTGATCTGGTGCCCTTTACCCCGGACTGGTTCGGTTACTCGATGATTCGCAACTCGGTACATGCCGAGCTCTATCACGATATTCTCGCCATGGGCGAAACCATGGATTTTCCAATCGAGGGGCTGCATACCGAAACCGGCCCCGGGGTGCTGGAGGCAGCGATTGGTGTGGACGGTGCCGAGGCGGCTGCCGACAAGGCGGCGTTGTTCAAGACCTTCATGAAGGTGCTGGCCCAGCGCCGTGGCCTGATGGCTACCTTCATGGCCAAGTGGTCTGGCAAATACCCCGGCCAGAGCGGCCATATTCACGTTTCATTACGCGATATAAAGACTGAAAAATCAGCGTTTTATGACGCAAATGAGAAGTACTGTATGAGCAAGGTTCAGCGGCACTTTCTGGCCGGCCAGCAGCGCTTGATGCCGGAAATGCTGTGTATGGTGGCGCCTACCTTGAACAGTTATCGGAGGATGATTCCGGGGTTCTGGGCGCCGACGGATGCCACCTGGGGAGTAGAGAATCGTACCGCGGCGCTGCGGGTGATTCCCGGTAGTGATAAATCCCAGCGGCAGGAATACCGTTTGGGTTCGGCCGATGGCAACCCCTATCTGGCATTGTCGGTTGCCCTGGCCTCGGGTGTGTACGGGATCATGCAGGAGTGGGAGCCGAGCGATCCGGTGGAGGGCAATGCCTACGGCATGACCCACGCCCCGGAGCTCGCCCTGCCGCGCACGCTGTGGGATGCGGCACAACGATTGCGCCAGTCCGAGGCCGCGCGGGAGCTGTTTGGTGATGCCTTTGTCGAGCACTTCGCCGCCAGCCGCGAGTGGGAAGAGCGCGAATACCGGAGGCACGTGAGCGACTGGGAGCTCGACCGTTACTTTGAAATAATCTAGGAAAATCATCCAGGAGCCGAAGATGACCAAACATCTGCAAACCGTGTCGCCGATCGATGGCTCGGTATATGTCGAACGTGAACTGGCAACCGCGGAGGAAATCCATACCGCGCTGAATCTGGCGGTCAGTGCCCAGCGGCGCTGGCGCCGCGTACCTGTCGCCGAACGTGTGGCTATTGCCCGCCAGGCAGTGGATATCTTCAGTTCCTGGGAGACGGATCTGGCGACCGAGCTCAGCTGGATGATGGGCCGACCCATTCGCTTTGCCGCGGGTGAGATCAAGGGCTTTGTCGAGCGGGCGACCTACATGGCCGATATTGCCGAGCAGAGCCTGGCCGACATCCAGCTGCCGGAGAAACCTGGCTTCCGGCGTTTCATTCGCCGCGAGCCATTGGGCGTGTCACTGGTCATCGCGCCCTGGAATTTCCCCTACCTCACGGCAGTCAATGCGGTGGTGCCGGCGCTGCTGGCGGGCAACGCGGTGCTGCTCAAGCATTCAGCGCAGACGCCGCTGTGCGCAGAGCGCATGGTGGCGGCCTTTGACCAGGCAGGCCTGCCGAGGGGCGTATTCCAGTTTCTGCACATGGATCACGACGATACCGAGGTTCTGATCCAGTCGCCCAGGCTGGCACACGTTGCCTTCACCGGTTCGGTGGGCGGCGGCGAGAAGATCGAACGGGCGATGGCCGGGCGTTTTCTGTCCAGCGGCCTGGAGCTCGGCGGCAAGGACGCGGCCTATGTGCGTGCGGACGCCGACGTTAAACATGCGGTGGAAACCGCGATGGACGGTGCCTTTTTCAACTCCGGACAGTCCTGTTGCGGGATCGAGCGGATCTATGTGCACGATGATGTCTACGATGCGTTTCTCGAGCAGTCAATCGCTCTGGTCAATCAGTATCGCCTGGGGCGCTCGGATGATCCGGAAACCACTTTGGGGCCGGTAGTGCGACCCGAGTCGGCCGCATTCATCCGCAACCAGATAGCCGATGCGGTAGCTCAGGGCGCGACGCCACAGATCGACGAGGCGGATTTCCCGCTGGACGAGGCGGGCAGCGCCTATCTTGCTCCGCAGATTCTCACCGAGGTAAACCACGGCATGCGAATCATGACCGAGGAGTCTTTCGGTCCGGTGGTCGGAATCCAGCGGGTGAGCAGCGACGAAGAGGCCATCGCGCTGATGAACGACAGCGAATACGGGCTGACCGCCGCCATTTTCAGCCAGGACGTGGATACCGCATTGGCGCTTGCGGATCAGATTGATACCGGTACGGTGTTTCTCAACCGCTGCGATTATCTGGATCCGGCACTGGCCTGGACCGGTGTAAAGAACTCAGGTCGTGGCTGCACCCTGTCGAGTGTCGGCTATGAACATCTGACCCGACCGAAATCCTTCCACTTCAAGATACTTCCGTGAGGCGCGCGATGGACATGCAACAGTACAAGATGAACTGGAACTATCCGACCGCAATGCGTGTGGGTGCCGGGCGCGTTGCCGAGCTTGCCGATGCATGCCGTGGACTCGGTATGACGGCACCTTTACTGGTAACCGATCCCGGCCTGGCAGCGCTGCCGATGGTTGCCTCAACGCTGGAGCAATGCCGTGATGGCGGCATGAAAGTCGAGGTGTTTTCGAGGATCAAGGGCAACCCCACCGGCCAGAATGTGATGGATGGGGTGGTGGCCTATCGTCTGGGGCAGCACGATGGTGTAATCGCCTTTGGCGGCGGCTCGGCTCTGGATGCGGCCAAGGCAATCGCGCTGATGGCGGGACAAGATCGTCCATTGTGGGATTTCGAGGACGTCGGTGACAACTACCAGCGGGTAAACGTGGCTGGCATGGCACCGCTGATTGCGATACCGACGACCGCCGGCACCGGCTCGGAGGTCGGTCGTGCCTCGGTGATTACCGATGAGGCAGCCCAGCTCAAGCGCATCATCTTTCATCCGAAAATGCTTCCAGCGCTGGTTATCCTGGATCCGCAGCTGACTACCGGGTTGCCACCGGGCATTACTGCTGCCACCGGCATGGATGCGCTCTCGCATAATCTGGAAGCTTTCTGTTCGCCGCTGTTTCATCCCATGGCGGAGGCCATTGCGCTGGAGGGCATGCGTCTGATCAAGGAATATCTGCCAAGGGCTGTGGCCGATGGCAAGGATCTTGATGCGCGGCTCAAGATGCTGGTGGCGTCGAGCATGGGGGCTACCGCTTTCCAGCGCGGCCTGGGCGCAATGCACGCGCTGGCGCATCCGCTGGGCGCACTCTATGATGCGCACCACGGCACCCTCAATGCGGTGCTGATGCCTTACGTGCTGGTGGCCAACCGGCCGAGCATCGAAGGCCAGATGGATGTGCTGGCGCGCTATCTGCAACTGCCGACAGCGGGCTTTGACGGCGTGCTGAAGTGGGTGCTCAAGCTGCGCAGCGAGATGGGCATAGTGCATACGCTTGCCGAGCTGGAGATCGACGAAAGCCGCGCCGATCTGATCGCGCAGATGGCAATTGTCGATGGCGCTTCGGGGACCAATCCGATTGCGCATGACGAGAAAAAATACCGTGAAATATTCATAAACGCCGTGAGAGGTGAGTTGTAAGTACATGAAAATAGGTCTTTTACAGTGCGATGATGTGGCGCAGGATCTGCAACCTGTCCATGGTAATTACCCACAGATGTTCGAGGATCTGCTGCGCGCACAGGTGCCGGATCTGCAGATGGTCACATACCGCTGCATGGACGGTGAATACCCGTCGCAAGCGGACGAGTGTGAGGCCTATCTGACCACCGGCAGCAAGTTCGGAGTGAACGACGGCCTGGCCTGGGTCGATGTGCTCGAAGGCTTCGTACGCCAGTTATGGGAGCAACGTATTCCCCTGGTAGGCGTGTGTTTTGGTCATCAGCTGATGGCCAGGGCGCTTGGCGGTGAGGTCGGCAAATCAGAAAAAGGCTGGGGAGTCGGGGTGTCCTTCAACCAGGTAGTCTCGCGCAAGAGCTGGATGGAGCCTTGGCAGGACAAGCTTGATCTGGTCGTCAGCCATCAGGACCAGGTGATACGTCTGCCGGTCGACGTCAACGCCGATGTGCTGGTCAGCAGCATCTTCTGCCCCTACTACGTGGTGCAGTACGAGAGCCATTTTCTGAGCGTGCAGGGGCATCCGGAGTTCTGCAAGAGCTACTCGCGCGACCTGATGGAGATGCGCAAGGGCACGATACCGGACGCACGGCTGCGTGAGGGGCATGTTTCGCTCAACGCCGAGGTGGATGCCGATCTGATGATGCGCTGGATCCTGAATTTCATCAATCAGGCTGCAGGACAGGCGCCTACTGAATGAAATGCCTTGGCATCGGGCTGTGAGCCGTTAAACTTGAGGGATGATCAATTTAAGCCACGATGTTCAATTGGGTGACTGGGAGGTGGATATAACCGCCATCCGGTCCCAGGGCGCGGGCGGCCAGAACGTAAACAAGGTCGCCAGTGCCATTCACCTGCGGTTCGATATCAATACGTCCAGCCTGCCGCCCTTTTTCAAAGAGCGGCTTCTGGCGCTGTCGGATCAACGGATCACCAAGGAAGGGGTCATCATTATCAAGGCCCAGTCCTATCGTACTCAGGAGATGAACCGCGAGGATGCGATCAAGCGTTTGCAGGAACTGATCAACGGGGCGGTGGCGGTGCAGAAACGGCGTCGACCGACCCGACCTACCCGCGGCTCCCAGGAAAGACGCATCGAGGGCAAGAAAATCCGCGGCAAGGCCAAATCACTGCGGGGCAAGGTGGACCTCTAGCAGCGCCCGAGGTCACCAGCCTGCCTGGGTAGTCAGTCCTGCTCGTCTGCCTCGCGCAGACGCTCGCGCCGTTCCTGTTCTTCTTCCATTACCGCCTTGATTTCCTGCACCACGGAATCGACGTCGGCTTCTTCGTCGCTTTCCTCGAAGTAGCCGGTCAGTTCGGTGTCGGGGGTCAGTTCGCCTTCCTCGTAGAGCGCCCACATTTCCTTTGCATAGCGGGTTGCAAGCAGGTCCGGTGCGTATTGACCGTAATACTGGGTCATGTTGTTGACGTCGCGATCGAGCATGGATTGGGCGTTGTTGTTTGCCGCGGCGTCCACCGCCTGGGGCAGATCGATAATCACCGGGCCGTAGGCATCCACCAGTACATTGAACTCGGACAGATCGCCGTGCACCAGTCCGGTGCAGAGCATCAGCTTGACGTACTCCATCACCACTGCGTGATCTTCGCGGGCCTGCTCGGCGTCCATCGATACATCGTTCAGACGCGGGGCCACGCCGCCCTCGTCATCGGTGACCAGTTCCATGAGCAAGACGCCCTCGAAACAGCCATAGGGCTTGGGTACCCGCACTCCGGCGGCATCAAGTTTGTAGAGCGCATCGACCTCGGCGTTCTGCCAGGCTTCTTCCTGCTGGCCACGGCCGAACTTGGAGCCCTTTTCCATGGCTCGCGAGCGACGCGAATTGCGGACCTTGCGGCCCTCCTGATAAAGCACGGCCTGCTTGAAGCTGCGTTTGGCGGCCTCCTTGTAGACTTTCGCGCAGCGGATCTCCGAACCGCAACGCACGAGAAAGACCGCCGCTTCCTTGCCGCTCATCAGCGGACGGATCACTTCGTCGATCAGGCCATCTTCAACCAGGGGTTCTAAACGTTTTGGGATTTTCATAGCGCCCTTATACCTCAAATTGGCGGTCCTTGGGTACTCCGGGTGCTACTAGACGGACCATTTATACGAACCATTCGGCGATCGCTGCCTGGGTAATGGCATCGCGCTGGGCTGGGCGGGGCACCCAGTTGCGCCAGGATTGGCTGGCGGTGAGCAGGAACTCGAACAGCGGCAGATGTTGACGCAGTACCCGGCGCTTGCGGTGGGTGATGACCGGATTGAAGTAGCCGAAATAGTCGAGCATTTGCCGAGGGTTCTTGCGCACCCAGAGCCAGGAGCCCATCTCCAGCGTGAAAGGCAGGAATATGTTGTCAGGGTGCTGTTCGACCGATTCGTCGTACAGGTAGTCCCACAGGTCGCCGTGGGTGGTGTAATGCACCGACTGTGGCTCGATAATATACGGGTGGTGGTTTGGATAGGTGCTCTGGTACAGACGCTTGAGCGCAAGCACTTCGGCAATGTGCTGAATCGGCCGGTGGCTGCGTGCGTAGCTGCACCACAGCCGGTCCTGACGGCCAAAGCCGCTGTGGCAATCGACACTCATCGAGAAGGGCGCGCTGAGCAGCCGTTCGCGCACGGCGGTGACCAGTGCGGCAGACTCGGCCTGCATCGACTCGCCCTGTTTACCTCGATACCAGGGCAGGTGAGGGCTGATCCGGTGGCCACTGACCAGCCAGGGAGCCGGACCCTTGGCGTCGATAGGCGCATTGCGCATCAGGTCGACACCATTGAGGTTGCTGCGCTGACGATGCCAGATGCCACCGGGATTGATCATCGGCATGAACACCAGGCGCACCCGCTCAAGCTGGCGTCTCAGCTGGTCATCCCAGTCCAGGCGGTGAATCAGGCTGTGCAGCCAGGACAGCAAGACCTGGGTACCGATGCGCTCGACGCCATGCACACCGCCGAAGAAACCGATCACCGGCGCCTGCGGTGACCTGCTGCCCATTTCGATGACCCTGATCGGGATTTTGATTCCGTCGATATCCACCTGGTGCACGCTCTGCCAACGCAGATGCCTTGCGCCCAGCTGCAACAGGTTTTCCAGTTGCACATGTTCGGGCAGGTGACGCTGGATTTGCTGCTGAACCGACTCGGCTGTCTGTCTGGGCATGAATAACCGGTTACCACGGCGGATTGTGACCGCAGGATGACATTCGTGCGTTGCAGGCATATGACAGTTCTGCGCGCGATTGGCACCGGCACTTTTCTGAACCTGATAATGGATCCCGGCGTTTGCGAGGATGACGTTTGCAGAGAGTGCCGCACCCATCCCAGGAACGCCGAATCCTTCAGGAAACTCGTCATTCCCGCGCACGCGGGAATCCATTATGACTTTACGCTAAAGGCACCGGCGTTGGCCGAAAGCAAAACCGGGCTGCGCGTCAGATCAGTCGACAATCGCACCATTGATGATCGCGCGTAGCTCCTGACGGATCTGGTAGCTGGAGGAGGGGACGAGTTGGGTCATGAAAATCATCATCAGATCCTCTACCGGATCGATGAAGAAATTGGTGCTGGCCATGCCGCCCCAGCCGAACTCACCTACCGAGCCATTGGTGTGTGACTTGGCGACGTCGGTCTTGACCGAAAAGCCCAGTCCGAAACCGGAGCCCTCATAGGGCGTTTCGCTGAACGCACCCACGGATACGGCGGGGAGGTCCTGATTGTCCGGCAGATGGTTGAGCCGCATGAACTCCAATGTCTTGCGCCCGATGATGCGCGCCCCCTGATACTCGCCACCACTGGCCAGCGCTTGGGCGAAACGGTAATAGTCATCGACGGTCGACACCAGGCCGCCGCCGCCAGAAAGGTAGCCATGCTTTCTGGTGAACGAGGATTGCTCTGGATCATCCTGCAGGCTGAACTTGTCGCCGCTCTGGTACTGGTAACAGGCGGCAAAGCGTTCGATCTTGTCGGCGGGTACGGTGAAGAAGGTGTCCCGCATACCCAGCGGCTTGAAGATATGCTCGGAAAAATAGTCTTTCAGGCTCAGTCCAGAGAGCAATTGCACCAGATAGCCGACCACGTCGGTGGAGACCGAATAATTCCAGGCGGTGCCCGGAGAGAACTCCAGCGGCAGGCGCGAGAGCTCGTCTACCAGGCGCTCCAGGGTCAGGCCGGCGCCGCCATCGAGTTTCAGTTCACGGTAGGCGGCATCCACGTTGGTGCGATTCATGAAGCCATAGGTCAGTCCGGACTGGTGGGTGAGCAGGTCGCGGATGGTCATTGGCCGCTCGGTCGGCGTGGTCATGAACTGCGGATGCACACCCGCCTTGTAGACCCGCAGGTTGCGCCACGCGGGAATGTACTTGTGCACCGGATCGTCGAGCAGCAAACGCCCCTGCTCATACAACTGCATCAGCGCGATGGAGGTCATCGGTTTGGTCATCGAATAGACGCGAAACAGCGTATCGCGCTGTACCGGCTTGTTGCGCTCCACGTCCATCAGGCCCTGCGCCTGCAGCCAGCAGATTTCGCCCCGGCGGGCTACCAGTGTCAGGGCGCCGGGCAGCTTGCCGGTCTGAATGTAGGCCTGGTCGATATGGGTCGCGATACGGTTCAGGCGCTCGGTATGCATACCGGCGATGACAGCTGAATCAGACATGCGGATATCCGTTGGGTCACGTGGAAAGAGGAGTCGATGTTACCTTTTATCAGGCAGTTTTGGAGTAGGGACGTCATCGTGAATGACGTGGCAGAGGAGAAAATGATCTGTCTTTGACACGGGGCTGAAAAATACTTGCGAAACCGACCGCAGCCCCCTTGTGCTGTGGGCTGGGTACACTGTACAAATCGCACACCGAAGCCATATGAGTATTGCAATGTCATGAACACCCCCTCGCCCTGTCTGAATTGCGGCGCCTGTTGTGCCACTTTCAGGGTTTCCTTCTACTGGGGAGAGACCGACGCCACCGAAGGCGGTCTGGTACCCCAGCATCTGACGGAACAGATTTCCCCCCATCTCAGCTGTATGCAGGGCACCAATCAGCCCGAGCCCCGTTGTACCGCGTTGATGGGTACGGTGGGTGAGGGCGTGCGCTGCAATATCTACGAGCACCGTTCTTCAAGCTGCCGGGATTTTGCCTGGCATGGTGAGAACGGCCATGCCAACGCCGACTGTCAACGTGCCCGCGCCAAACATGGCTTACCGCCGCTGCCCGAGATACCGCTAGCGCCGGAGCGCATTCCGATCATCGCCGCCTGATCAGATCGGATTGGTGTGGTCAGCAACGACGCTGTGCACCATGTACAACTTGCGCAGGCTCGGCACGGTCAGCACGAAAGGATAGATATCCGACTGGCCCATGCTGCGCGCCAGTACATTGAGCACGCTGCTCAATTGCACCCAGCGGTTGATGAACGAGAGGAAGGCTTTCTGGTCGTCGTTGCCCCGGGCACAGCCATCGAGCTGGCTGGTGTTGAACTGGTCGGGTCTGAGTTCGAGTGTGTCGAGCTTGATGCCGAAATCCAGCGCTACATTGAGCGTGTCGGTCATGTGCAGGTAATGTGCCCAGGTTTCGGCCCAGTCTTCCCAAGGGTGGGAGGCGGCATAGCTGCTGATAAAGGCATTGTTCCAGTCGGCCGGAGGGCCTTCCTGGTAATGCCTCTGCAGTGATTGTTTGTAATCCTGACGCTCGTCGCCAAACAGGTCGCGAAAGGTCTGCAGCCATGGGCCACCCTGGACCAGTCGATCCCAGTAATAGTGTCCCGACTCATGGCGGAAATGACCGAGCAGTGTGCGGTAGGGCTCGTGCATGTTCTGCCGCACGCGTTCGCGGTATGCCGGATCAGCCTCGATGACATCAAGGGTGATCACGCCATCCATATGTCCGGTCATTACCGGTGGCCCGCCCTGCATCTGGCGTAGCAGCTTGAACCCCAGGCCCTGCTCCGGATCGAGCTCCCGGGAAACCGTCGGCAACCCGAGCATGATCAGTTGGGCAATCAGCCGACGTTTGGCTTCTTCGGTGCGGTGCCAGTATTCGGCGTTCTCCAGCAGGCTCAGGTCGGGCACGACCAGATTGAGTGAGCAGGCAGTGCAGTAGGGGGCAGTCTGCCGGTCGGTGACCAGCCAATTGCATTGGGCGGCGCTGGCCAGGTTCTGGCAGCGGTCAAACACCTTGCCCTTGAGGGGGCCGGCGGATTCCACTCGCCATTGCTGACTGTCCTTCTTGGCACCCAGCGCACAGAGCATACCCTGCTCGGGGTGGTAGCCGAGTTCTGCACCGCAGCGCAGGCAATGGATATTGTCGAAGAAGATTGCCTGGCCACATTGGCACCGCTGTACGTGGCCGTTTGGGTGGTAGTCAAAGAGCTGGTGCCCTTCGCTACGCCTGACCAACTGATCAAAATAGCTCATTGCGCTGCTGCTTCCGTATGGTCCGAGCTCTATCTGGACTGGCTCTGGGACTGGCTCTGGCCCGATGCTTGGGTCTGAGACTGACCGGCTTCGTCCTGCTGGTCGAAATAGGTCTTGCGGATTGCTTCGTGCAGTTCGTCAAAGTCGATCTGTATCTCATCGACGAACTCATGGAGCAGGTCAGGCTCGGCCGCCATGCGGATAATTTCCGCGTTGGCAATATGCGTCCTGCAGGTTTCGACTTCCTCCAGCGCGGCTTCATGCATTGGCAGACTTTTCAGGGCAATCGCCAGCCGCTCCAGACTGCAGGCCACGGCACGCGGGAAGCGCCGGTCCTGAAGCAGAAACTGCAGAACATCCGGGCCGCGTATACGCAGGCGCACATGCTGACGATACATCTGGAAGCCACTCAGGGATTTGAGCACGCTCATCCATTGCAGATTCTCGAATGGAGTCAGGTCGTCCGGGCTGCGAGGCAGCAGATTGGCCGAGCGCACATCGATGATTCGGGTGGTCATGTCTGCCCGTTCGAGCTGGCGCCCGAGCATCAGGAAGGTGCGTGCCTGGGTGTAGCTGAGCATTCCCTCGACCAGGCCGTTTACAGTCTGGCAGCTGCGGATGACCCGGCTAAGGAATGCGTCCCGACGACGTGGCGTGATGCCCGCTTCGACCTGTTCCTTGACGTTCAGATAGAGCTGATTGATCTCTTCCCAGATTTCCCGCGGAATGATCTCGCGTGTGGTGCGCAGGTTCTCACGGGCTGCAGCCAGGGAGCTGAGAATTGAACCGGAGTAGCGCACATCGCCACACATGAAAGAGAGTACATTGGCTTCGTCACGGGAGTCGTAGAGCTCATCGAACAACTCGTCGTTACCCGTTATCGCGATGATTTCGGACCAGCCCAGCTTGGTCGGCCGGGGGAGGTCGAGCAACAGATGACTGTTGACGCTCAGCAGGCGGGCGGTATCTTCGGCACGCTCGATATAGCGCGCCAGCCAGTAGATGTTTTCAGCCACTCTTGAAAGCATAATCAGTTCCCCGCCAGGTCGACGATCCAGGTGTCCTTGCTGCCGCCACCCTGAGATGAATTCACCACCAGGGAGCCCTTGGTCAGAGCAACCCGGGTGAGGCCGCCGGTAGTGACCCATGGACTTTCGCCGGACAGAATGAATGGCCGCAGATCAACGTGCCGCGGTTCCATGCCCTCGGCGCAGAGGGTGGGTGACGTCGACAGGCTCAGCGTTGGTTGTGCCATGTAATTGCGCGGGTCGGCCTTGATCAGTTCAGCGAACTTGTCGCGCTCCTTTTTGGTCGAGTGCGGGCCGATCAACATGCCGTAGCCGCCGGACTCGTTGGCGGGCTTGACCACCAGCTTGTCCAGGTTGGCCAATACGTATTCGCGATCCTTGTCGAACATGCACAGATGGCTGGGCACGTTTGGTAGTAGCGGCTCCTGGTCCAGATAGTATTTGATAATGGCCGGTACGAACGCATACACCACCTTGTCGTCTGCCACCCCAGCACCCGGGGCGTTGGCCAGCGCCACGTTGCCCTTGCGCCAGGCGCGCATCAGGCCGCGCACACCGAGCATCGACTCGGGATTGAAGACCTCGGGATCAATGAACATGTCGTCGACCCGGCGGTAGATCACATCGACACGGCTCAGTCCGTCGATACGCCGCATATACACGCAGTCGTCTTCGCCCACTACCAGGTCCGGTCCCTCGACGACTTCAATGCCCATCTGCTGCGCCAGATAGGCATGCTCGTAATAGGCCGAGTTGTAGATGCCCGGCGTGAGTATGACGATGCAGGGATCGTCACCGGGCCGCGGCGACATGGAAGCGAGCATGTCATAGAGTTGAGATGTGTAGTCGTCGACCGGTTGAATGCGACCGGTGGCGAACAGATCAGGCATGACCCGTTTGGTGACATTGCGATTTTCCAGCATGTATGACACGCCGGACGGGACACGCAGGTTGTCTTCGAGCACATAGAGGGTGCCGTCGTTGTCGCGAACCAGGTCCGAGCCGCAGATATGCGCCCAGACGTTATGCGGCGGATGCACGCCAACGCATTGCGGTCTGAAATTGACCGATTTGGCCAGTATTTCCGCCGGGAATACCTTGTCCTTGATGATCTTCTGGTCGTGATACAGATCATCAATGAACATGTTCAGCGCCTGGACTCGCTGCTTGAGCCCCGCCTCGGTCTTCTGCCATTCGCTCAGCGCGATGATCCGCGGCACGATATCGAAGGGCCAGGCCCGGTCGATCATGCTGCCTTCGGTATAGACGGTGAAGGTGATCCCCATCAGCTGGATGGCCACCTCGGCAGCCGTCTTGTGTTCGGTAATCTCGCGTGCGTCCAGCTCCGCCAGATATTGGCACAGCATGGCTGCTTCTGGTCGAGGTTTTCCAGGCGCAGCAATCAGCTCGTCGAAAAAGCCCTTGGAGGTATAGTTTTCCCAGTTAACTTTGCTCATTCGGCTACTCTGTCCGCTCCGGTGATTTTAGGTACAGAAGATGCAATTGCTATACCAGCGAGTGACCGGTAACGCCTGACGATCTTCCGACAGATACAGAAACGGTAACCTCTGGTTGATATCAGACTAGCACTGGTTCGCAACTTGCGTCCGGCATTCCTAATGCAAACAGGTTTTATCAGGCATTTGGCACAGGGGTTGCTATGCTTGAAGGGATAATTAATTCTGATTCGGGAAGCGATTCATGACCATCCGCGTTGCACTCAAGCACTCGACCCGTTATGACTTTGACAAGAAGGTTGCTGTTGCGCCACACCAGATCCGTCTGATGCCCGCGCCGCACTGCCGCACGCCGGTGGATGCTTACAGTCTAAAGATCAGCGGCGGTGAGCACTTCATCAACTGGCAACAGGATCCCTTTGGCAATCATGTTGCGCGGGTGGTTTTCCCGGACAAGATTGATCATCTGTACGTTGATGTTGAACTGATCGTGCCGATGACGGTGGTCAATCCATTTGACTTCTTCGTCGAGGAGTATGCCGAGGATTTTCCGTTCAAGTATCCCGAGGCGCTGCGCAAGGAGCTGGGCCCCTACCTCGAGAAAGAGCCCCCGGGCCCGCTGCTGAAGGCGTGGATGGAAACGCTTTCTATGGAAAAGCGACCGATCACCGATTTTCTGGTATCGATCAACCAGCGCCTGTCCGAGGATGTGGAGTACCTGATTCGCATGGAGCCCGGTGTGCAGACGGCAGAGGAAACGTTGCAGTTGAAGCGCGGCTCATGTCGGGATTCATCCTGGTTACTGGTTGAGATCTTCCGCCAACTGGGGCTCGCTGCGCGCTTTGTCTCAGGCTATCTGATCCAGCTCACCGCAGACGTCAAGGCGCTGGATGGTCCCTCGGGTACCGAGGTCGACTTCACCGACCTGCATGCCTGGACCGAGGTGTTCATTCCCGGTGCGGGCTGGGTGGGACTGGATCCCACCTCCGGTCTCTTCGCCGGAGAGGGCCATATCCCGTTGGCTGCGACCCCGGAACCTTCCAGCGCAGCGCCGATCACCGGTGCTTCGGAGCCCTGCGAGGTGTCCTTCGACTTCAAGATGAGCGTCACGCGCGTGCACGAAGACCCTCGTGTCACCAAGCCCTACAGTGACGAGCAATGGCAACGGATCGTATCGTTGGGTGACCAGGTCGATGAGCAGCTCAACGATCAGGATGTGCGTCTGACCATGGGTGGAGAGCCCACTTTTGTTGCAATCGACGACATGGACGCACCGGAATGGACCATTGCCGCGCAGGGTCCGACCAAGCGGGGTTTTGCCGAAAAGCTGCTTATGCGGCTGCGGCCACATTATGCACCGCAATCGCTTATTCATTACCAGCAGGGCAAGTGGTACCCGGGCGAGCCGTTGCCGCGCTGGGCGCTTGCCTGTTACTGGCGGCGGGACGGCAAGCCGATGTGGCAGGACGATCGCTGGTTGGCTGACGTCAATGCCGATTACAAGGTGGACGACAAGCAGACACAGGCCTTTGCCAGGGAGCTGGTCAAACGGCTCGGGCTGGACCAGCGCTATCTGATTCCCTGCTACGAGGATGCCTATTATTACCTCTGGCTGGAGCAGCAGCAGCCAAGCGATGTGGCACTCGCCGACAACGACCTCAAGGATGATGAAGCCCGCGCCCGTCTGGTGCGCCTGCTCGAGCGGGGGCTGGACGAGATGACCGGGCTGGCGCTTCCCCTGGCGCGCGATCCCAAAACCGACAAATGGCAGACCAGCAAATGGCCGGTACGCCGCGAGAATCTGTACCTGGTGCCGGGCGACTCGCCCATGGGGCTGCGTCTGCCACTCTCGGCGTTGCCGCTACGCAAACTCGAGGAGCCGCAGCCGCGCTCGCTGTTTGAGGCGCCGCCGGCGCTGGCTGATATCCACGGAGAGGTTGCCAGTCGCTATAGCGAGTCCCAGGCCGCAATGGTCGACAGCGATGGCCTGCATCACCAGGGACAGGGCCAGGACTGGCAGGAACAGATGCCGGAGCTGACAGAGCTGACGGAAGAGGAGGGCGTGATCGGGACCGCGTTATGTCTGGAGCCCCGCGATGGCAAGCTCTTCGTGTTTCTGCCGCCATTGACCCAGCTCGAGGAATACCTGCAGTTGCTGGCGACCATCGAACAGACCGCAGCCCATCTGGAGTTGCCGGTATGTATCGAGGGCTATGCACCGCCCGCCGACACACGTATCGAGAAGTTCATGATCACGCCTGATCCGGGTGTGATCGAAGTCAACGTGATGCCGGCGACCCACTGGCAGGACCTGGTGAAAAACACCCAGGTACTCTATGAAGAGGCCAGACTGACCCGGCTTGGCAGCGAAAAATTCATGCTCGACGGCCGACATACCGGCACCGGTGGCGGCAATCACGTGACTCTCGGCGGCAGCACGCCCACCGACTCACCGTTTCTGCGCCGCCCGGATCTGCTGGCCAGCATGTTGATCTTCTGGCAGCATCACCCGAGTCTTTCCTATCTGTTCTCAGGTCTGTTCATTGGCCCGACCAGCCAGGCGCCGCGGGTCGACGAAGCGCGGCACGAGGCTCTCTACGAGCTGGAAATCGCATTGTCGCAGATGCCCGAGGGCGAGGTGCCGCAGCCCTGGATTGTCGACCGTCTGTTGCGCCACCTGCTCACTGACATCACTGGCAATACCCACCGCGCCGAGTTCTGTATCGACAAGCTGTATTCGCCGGACACTTCGACCGGCCGCCTGGGACTGCTGGAATTGCGCGGCTTTGAAATGCCGCCGCATCCGCAAATGAGCCTGATGCAACAATTGCTGATCCGGGCGCTGGTTACGCGGTTCTGGGCCAAGCCCTATCGCAAACCGCTGGTACGCTGGGGTACCGCACTGCACGACCGCTGGATGATGCCGCATTTCATCTGGGAGGACTTGTGCGAGGTGCTGGCTGATCTCAACGATCATGGCTTTGCGTTCGAGCAGGAGTGGTTTGCGCCATTCCTCGAGTTTCGTTTTCCCCGTGTCGGAGAGGTCCGTTACCAGGGCGTGGGTATCGAGCTGCGCCAGGCCATCGAGCCTTGGCATGTGCTGGGCGAGGAGGTCAGCGGCGGCGGTACCGCGCGTTATGTGGATTCTTCCGTCGAGCGCATGGAAGTCCGGGTGCAGGATTTCAACCCGGCCCGGCATGTACTTACCTGCAATGGCTTCCAGGTGCCGCTGCAATCGACCGGCAAGCCCGGCGAAGCCGTGGCGGCTGTGCGCTATCGTGCCTGGCAGCCACCATCGGCGATGCATCCAATGATCCAGGTGCACGCGCCGCTGGTCTTCGACCTGGTGGACAGCTGGAACAACCGCTCGCTCGGTGGCTGCACCTACCATGTGGTGCATCCAGCGGGCCGCAATTACGAAACCTTCCCGGTGAACGCCAATGAGGCCGAGGCCCGGCGCATGACGCGTTTCTGGTCGCACGGTCATACCCAGGGCACCTTTGGTCGCATCGTGCAGGCGCCTGGCCAGGAATACCCGCATACTCTCGATCTACGCCGTGCCCGAGTACCCGCCACTGGTTTATAATCCCGGCGGACGGCGGCATGGAACCCGCACTATCTCTTCAGGAGGTGCCTGAGCCTGGCTCATGTGCGCCTCTGCTCAGCCGATACAGGGATGTTCGCTTGAGGAACTCTTTCAGGAAGCAGTCATGCAGCTATCGGGCAGTCTTGATCACGCATTGAAATCGCTGCTCGGCGACTATCCGGGTCATCCGGAGCATGACGAGTTACTCGATCGTGACAGGCAGCCCCGTGCCCACTGGCAGGGGCTGATGGACGAGTTCGCCGCGCTGGGTATCGAATCGCTGGTGGCACGCAGCGAGGAGGCCCAGAGTCTGCTGCACGAAAACGGCGTGACCTTCAATCCATATGAAGACGATCCGGGTCAGCTGCGCTCCTGGCAGCTTGATTGCCTGCCCTGGGTGATCGACACTGCTGAATGGGATGTGCTCGAAGCTGGTTTGAAACAGCGTAGCCGCCTGCTTGAGCATCTGTTGGATGATCTTTACGGCGAGCGCAAGGTGATCAACGAAGGACTGTTGCCGCCGGAGCTGGTGTTTACCCACCCAGGCTACCTGTTTGCTGCCGCCGACACGCCGACCCACCTCGACCGCCCATTACTGATATTTCATGGCACCGACGTGGTGCGTGATGAGAATGGTCGTTGGCAGGTTCTGGGTGACTCGACGCAATCGCCCGCGGGCGCCGGTTATGCGCTGGAAAACCGTATTACCCTGAGTCGCGCCTTACCCAGCATCTATCGTGATGCACCGATCAAGCGCCTGGCTGGATTCCTGCAGGCTCAGCACCGGTGTCTGGCGGGCATGGCCAGTGCCCAGAAAGAGCAGCCCAACATAGTACTGCTATCACCCGGCCCAGGAAGTTCCGGTTATTTCGAGCATGCCTGGCTGGCCAATTACATGAACTTTTCACTGGTCGAAGGGGACGACCTGGTTGTACGTGACGGCCAGGTGTCGATGCGCACACTCGGCGGCTTGACGCAGGTTGATGTGATTGTCAGACAGATCAACGATCCCTGGTGCGACCCACTGGAACTGCGCCCCGACTCCCTGTTGGGCGTTCCCGGGCTGCTGCAGGCCGCGCGCAACGGCGAGGTGCGTATCGCCAACGCCCTGGGTGCCGGCGTACTCGAACACCCGGCGCTGGCGGTATTTCTGCCTGGCCTGTGTCAGCGTCTACTGGGCGAAACGCTGCTGCTCCCGTGCCGGGAAACGCTGTGGTGTGGTGATCGTACGGCGCTGTATCAGGTCAACGGGTCGTTGGATGAGTGGATTCTGCGAGACATCTCCCAGCCGGGCAAACTGATCCGTGCGGACCAGATGTCGCTCAAGGATGTGCAGAGCCTGCGGCATGATCTCGAGCGTCGGCCCTATCTTTTTACCGCCCAACGACCTGTTGTTTCGGGTGTGACGCCAGGGTTCAATTCCGATGCCCGGGAAGTACAGCGCCAACATACAACGCTGCGGTTTTTCAGTCTGATCGAACCGGATGATCTCGCCAAACCAGTGTATGAACGCAGCTACCGCATCATGCCCGGCGGTCTGGCATGGGTGGGGGAGCCCGGCTCCCCCCTGATGCAGAGCCGCACAGTGAAGGACGTATGGGTGCTGGCACCGGTACCTCAGCCGCATATCAGCACCTTGCGCCAGGCGTCGGGCCCGATTGTGGTCACCCGCGATGGCAAGGACCTGCCATGTCGGGTTGCGGAAAGCATGTTCTGGCTGGGTCGTTACGGTGAGCGCCTGGATGCACGTGGCCGCCTGCTCCGCGAGGCGCTAGGCCGGCTGCTGCAGAATGACAGACAGGAGCATGGTGCCAATGTGCTGCCTGATTTGCTGTTGGCCCTGGGTGTCGCCCCCGATCCAGAAACGGAGCAAGCCGAACTGGCGGCGCTGGCGGACCACAAGCGGTTCTCCGCGGAATACCTGCTGGCGCGGGAGCGTCTGATGCAGCTGTTCGGTGAAGATCAGCCGGATGGCATGCCGGCTCTGTTCGGCCACTTTGTTCGTAACAGCAGAGCAGTACGCGATCATCTGGGAGACGACAGTTGGCGCGCAATCAACAGCATGCGGCAGCGGTTCAACAGCATGTCCCGGGCCAGGGGCATTGTTGCAGGGCAGCGACACCTGGAAGCCACGGTATTGGACCTGTCGGCCTTCTTTGGTTTGTGCAACGAGACCATGCCGCACCATTATGGCTGGCGTTTTCTCGATATGGGTCGTTTTATCGAGCGTACGCTGAGCAGTCTGGAACTGCTCAAGCTGGCCCTTCTGACGGCTGCGCAGCCGGGCATACCTCTATGGGAGGTGGTCCTGGCCACTACCGACAACTTCACCGTATACCGGCGTCGTTACCGCTCTCAGCTGCATCCGGCGGCGATTCTGGATCTGTTGCTGTTCGACGAAGCCAATCCGCGGTCGATCGGTTTCATGCTCAAGCGCCTGGAGCGGCAGGTGGAAAAGTTGCCATCGCCCGGCACCTCACCCTACCGCAACCTGGAGAAGCGACTCATTATTCAGGCAACCAGCCAGCTGCATCTGGTCGATATCGACATGCTGGCGGATCTGGAGCATTCGGAGACGGCCCGTGATGCATTGACCACGCTGCTCGATCAGTTGATCGAGCCCATGGCCGAATTGTCCAATGCGGTCTCACACAGTCATTTCAGCCATGTCGAGGCGCCTCGCCAGCTGGTAACCATGCATCACGGCAAAAATACCCGAATAGAGTAACGGTTCCATGAGATTTCAGCTGCGCCACACTACCCGCTATGAATACAGCAGCTCTGCCAGCCTGAGCCATAACGAGGCGCGCATTCTGCCACGCAACCTGCCGTGGCAGCACTGCAGCAATTCACAGGTGGAAATTGCGCCTGCGCCGGTGCGTATGCGCGAACGTACTGACTTCTTCGGCAACCGGGTTGTATATTTTTCGCTCGAGTCATTGCATGACGAGCTACAGGTAAGCGTCACCAGCGAGATAGAAACGCGTCCGCGCCCGACGCAGGATTTCTTCTCCACCATAGCCTGGGAACAGGCGGTAAAAGACACTACGGCGGATGCGCGCTTCAGCAACCGGGACACTCTGGATGCTCGCTTGTACGTGCTCGATTCACCCTTCGTACGCCAGCACGACAGTCTGGCGAATTATGCCCTCGGCAGTTTTCAGCCAGGTCGTAATCTGCTCGATGCTGTTCTGGATCTGAATCAGCGAATATTCAGCGAATTTTCCTACGATCCGGACTCCACCACTGTAGCCACACCGCTGAGCCACGTGCTCGCCAACCGCCGTGGCGTCTGCCAGGATTTTGCCCACCTGGCGATTGGCTGTCTGCGTTCACTGGGACTGGCTGCACGTTACGTCAGCGGCTATATGGAAACCCTGCCTCCACCCGGGCAGGAAAAACTGGTCGGCGCCGACGCCACCCACGCCTGGATCGCGGTATTCATTCCGGGTTGGGGCTGGCTCGAGATCGATCCCACCAATGGTTGCACGCCGGATGAGCGTTACATCATTCTCGGTTGGGGCCGCGATTTTGCCGACGTCACCCCGCTCAAGGGCGTGATGACCGGCGGTGGGGAGCACAAGCTGACGGTTGCGGTGGACGTGATTGCATTGAAGGATGAGCCCGAGCCGGTAGCGACCGGGTTTTGATTAGAGCACTGACACAACAAAAACCCGGCCATGGCCGGGTTTTTGTTGGTTCCTGAGACGCTTAACGCGGCTTACATATTGGGGTAGTTCGGGCCGCCGGTACCTTCGGGTGCTACCCAGTTGATGTTCTGCGAAGGGTCCTTGATGTCACAGGTCTTGCAGTGCACACAGTTCTGGGCGTTGATCTGGAAGCGCTTCTCACCATCGTCCTGGGTGACCACCTCGTACACGCCAGCAGGGCAGTAACGCTGCGCTGGCTCGTCGTATAACGGCAGGTTGGTGCCGATCGGGATGCTTGGATCCTTCAGGGTCAGGTGAACAGGCTGGTCTTCTTCGTGGTTGGTGTTGGAGATGAACACCGAGGACAGCTTGTCGAAGCTCAACACACCATCAGGCTTGGGATAGTTGATCTTTGGCGCTTCGGAGGCTTTCTTCATACATGCGTAATCGGGCGTCTTGTCGCGCAGGGTCATCGGGATCTTGCCACCGAAGATATTCTGGTCGACAAAGTTGAATGCACCACCCATCAGCGCGCCGAACTTGTGGATCGCCGGGCCGAAGTTACGTGAGCCAAACAGCTCTTCATACAACCAGCTGGACTTGAACTTCTCGGGGTAAGCAGTCAGTTCATCTCCGCCTTCACGACCGGACTTCAGCGCCTCAACGATGGCGTCAGCAGCGAGCATGCCGGACTTCATCGCGGTATGGTTGCCCTTGATCTTGGCAAAGTTCAGCGTGCCCAGGTCGCAACCGATCAGCGCACCACCGGGGAAGACCATCTTTGGCAGCGAGTTCAGGCCACCCTTGCAGATGGCGCGAGCGCCGTAGGAAACACGCTTGCCGCCCTCCAGATACTGCTTGACCACGGGGTGGTGCTTGAGACGCTGGAACTCGTCGAAGGGCGAGAGGTGCGGGTTGCTGTAGGAAAGATCGACAATCAAACCGACCAGCACCTGGTTGTTCTCTGTGTGATACAGGAACGAGCCGCCGGTGTTTTCGCTGCCGGTGACTTCCAGCGGCCAGCCGGCGGTATGCACGACGAGGCCTTCCTGATGCTTGGCCGGATCGATATCCCAGATTTCCTTGATACCGATGCCGTAATGCTGGGCATCGGCGTCGGAGTTCAGATCGTAGCGCTTGATCAGCTGCTTGCCGATGTGGCCACGGCAGCCTTCAGCGAACAGGGTGTATTTGGCACGCAGTTCCATACCAGGGGTATAGAAGCCTTCCTTCGGGTTACCTTCGCGATCAACGCCCAGGTCACCGGTCAGGATGCCGCGGACAACGCCATTTTCATCGATCAGCGCTTCCTGCGCGGCAAACCCGGGATACACTTCCACTCCCAGATTCTCGGCCTGCTCGGCCATCCAGCGGCACAGGTTGCCCAGGGAAATGATGTAGTTCCCTTCGTTGTGCATGGTCTTGGGCACCAGCATGTTCGGCAGCTTGACTGACTTTTCGGCGCTGGTGAGCATGTAGATGTCATCACCGGTGACTGGGACGTTCAGCGGCGCGCCAAGCTCTTTCCAGTCGGGGAACAGTTCGTTGAGCGCACGCGGCTCGAATACCGCGCCAGAGAGGATGTGAGCCCCCACTTCGGAACCCTTTTCTACTACGCACACGCTGACTTCCTGGCCGGTTTCGGCTGCTTGCTGCTTGATGCGACAAGCGGCGGCAAGGCCCGAAGGTCCTGCGCCCACGATGACAACGTCAAACTCCATGAATTCGCGTTCCACTATGTATCTCCTACTCTAGGCCAGATCTGAAATCGATTATGTGAGTGATCTTCCATGATCGGTTAGCCGAAAAGTATAACAGCCTGCCGTACCTGCTCCAAATGTGGAGTAAAGAGGGCCACTGTTAGGCAATACGACCTTCGGGTCATGTCAGAGGAAAAGACTCCAGGCGGTAGCCCTGTTCGTCGACTTCCAGCAGCCAGCCATCGCAATCCCAGTCGCCCAGCACGATACGCTGCGCTGGCTCACTGTCGATTACCAGTTGATGAATGGCGGGGCGGTGGGTGTGGCCGTGAATCAGAGTCCGCACATTATGCTCACGCATGGTCTCGGCTACCTGGCCGAGGTTTACGTCGGTGATATCGCCGGGTTTTTGTCTGGTTTGCTCACGACTTTCATTGCGCAGTTTGCGCCCGATTTTCCGGCGCTGGTTCAGTGAAAGGCTGCGCAGGATGAACAGGCTGAGCGGGTTGCGCAGCAGCCTGCGCATCTTCATGTAGGCCAGATCGTCGGTGCACAGACTGTCGCCGTGCATCAATAACACCCGCTCACCATTGAGTTTGACGACAGTGGGATCGGGCAGCAGTGTGCAGCCGGCAGCACGGCAAAAGCGCTTGCCCAGCAGGAAATCGCGGTTGCCATGCATCAGATAAATGCGGGTGCCGGCTGCCGAAAGCTCGGCAAGGGCAGTGATGACTTCGCTTGCCAGTGGGCTCTGTTCGTCGTCGCCTAGCCACACTTCGAAAAAATCGCCCAGAATGTATAGCTCATCCACTTGGCGAGCATGGGTGTTCAAGCAATACAGAAACGCCCGGGTGATATCCGGGCGTTCGGGCTGCAGGTGCAGGTCTGAAATGAACAGATAGCGCATCCAGGCGTTTACTCGACCAGTTCTGCGCGCTCGATGATCACGTCTTCGGCAGGCACGTCCTGGTGACCAGCACGCATCGTGGTTGGGACGGCCTTGATCTTCTCGACCACGTCCATGCCTTCGCTGACCTTGCCGAATACCGCGTAACCCCAGCCCTGAACGGTTTCGGCGCTGTGATTGAGGAAGTCGTTATCGGCCACATTGATGAAGAACTGGGCGCTGGCCGAGTGTGGCTCCATGGTGCGTGCCATCGCGACGGTACCGGCGTTGTTGCTGACGCCGTTATTAGCCTCGTTCTTGATCTGCGAGCGGGTGTCCTTCTGCTTCATTCCGGGTTCGAAACCGCCACCCTGGACCATGAAGTTGGGGATGACGCGATGGAAGATGGTGTTGTCGTAATGGCCTTCGCGGACATATTGCTTGAAGTTCTCGACTGTTTTCGGCGCCTTGTCTTCAAACAGTTCCAGGGTGATGACGCCGTAATTGGTGTGCAGCTTGACCATATGCTCAGTCCTCGGGCTAGATTTGCATTCTGCCTTGCGCCAACACGCATACTGCGTTCAGGCGCTTGACACTTTGCGGTATGATAAGCGTTTTGGCCGACATGGCCTAGCCAAAATCCGTGAAGCCCCGGCGGCTTCACCCGTATCGAGTCTTGCAAACCCTATGAACAAACCGGAAACCACCGCACCCGCACACTTCCTGCGCCAGCTTGTCCGCGCCGATCTGGAGAGCGGCAAACACGACAGGATCGTCACCCGTTTCCCGCCCGAGCCCAACGGCTACCTGCATATAGGCCACGCCAAGTCGATCTGTCTGAACTTCGGGCTGGCCGAAGAGTTTGGCGGCGACTGTCATCTGCGATTTGACGACACCAATCCGGCCAAGGAAGAGCAGGAATATATCGACGCGATCAAGCAGGACGTCGAGTGGCTGGGCTTTCAATGGAAGGGCAAGGTTCGTTACGCCTCGGACTACTTCGACCAGCTGCACGCCTGGGCTATCGAGCTTGTCCGTGCCGGCAAGGCCTATGTATGCGACCTGACACCCGAGCAGGCCCGCGAGTACCGCGGCAATCTGACCGAGCCGGGCAAGAACAGCCCGTTCCGCGACCGCAGCATTGAAGAGAATCTTGACCTTTTCGCGCGCATGACTGCCGGTGAGTTTCCCGATGGCGCCAAGGCGTTGCGGGCGAAGATCGACATGGCTGCGCCGAACATGAACCTGCGCGACCCGATCCTTTACCGTATTCGCCATGCCCACCATCACCAGACGGGCGACAAGTGGTGCGTGTATCCGAGCTACGACTTTACCCACGGCCAGTCCGATGCGATCGAGGGCGTAACCCACTCGATCTGTACCCTGGAGTTCGAGGATCATCGGCCGCTGTACGAATGGTTCCTGAACAACCTGCCGATCCAGGCGTTGCCCCGTCAGTACGAGTTCGCGCGGCTGAACCTCAATTACACGATCACCAGCAAGCGCAAGCTCAAGCAACTGGTCGACGAGGGGCACGTGGACGGCTGGGATGATCCTCGTATGTCCACGCTCAGCGCCTTCCGCCGCCGCGGTTATACCCCCGGCTCATTGCGTGATTTCTGTGAGCGGATCGGCGTGACCCGTTCCGATGCGGTGGTTGACATGGGCGTGCTCGAATTCTGTATCCGTGACGATCTGGACGCCAATGCGCCGCGGGCAATGTGCGTGCTGCGCCCACTCAAGGTGACCATCACCAACTACCCGGAAAATCAGACCGAAGAATTGCATCTGCCGCGGCATCCCAAGGCCGATATCGGTACCCGCAAGCTGCCCTTCAGCCGCGAAATCTATATCGACCAGGATGATTTCATGGTCGAGCCACCCAAGGGTTACAAACGCCTGGTTCCGGGCGGTGAAGTGCGCCTGCGCGGCAGTTACGTGATCCGCGCGGATGAAGCAGTAACCGATGCCGAGGGCAACATTGTCGAACTGCTGTGTTCCTACGATCCGGAAACATTGGGCAAGAACCCCGAAGGCCGGAAGGTCAAGGGTGTGGTTCACTGGGTGCCGGCGGCGCAGAGCCTGGAGTGCGAAGTGCGCCTGTACGATCGCCTGTTCCGCGCGCCCAATCCGGACAAGAGCGAGGAGGGCGGTACTTTCCTGGAGAACATCAATCCCGAATCCCTGGTTGTGCTGAACGGCTGCCGTGCGGAGCCGTCGCTAGCAACGGCAACAGCCGAGGAGCGCTTCCAGTTTGAGCGCGAAGGTTATTTCTGCGTCGACAGCAAGGATTCACGACCCGATCACCTGGTGTTCAACCGTACTGTGACTCTGCGCGATTCCTGGGGGCAATAATGGGGCTGTCGATCTACAACACGCTGACCAAGACCAAGGCGCCGCTCACGCCACTGGAAGAGAATCATGTGCGGCTGTACGTGTGCGGCATGACCGTGTACGACTACTGCCATATTGGCCATGCGCGGGTGATGGTGGCCTTTGATGTGGTCGCCCGCTGGTTACGTTTTCGCGGCTACAAGCTGACCTACGTGCGCAACATCACCGATATCGACGACAAGATCATCCGCCGCGCCAACGATAATGGTGAGACCTTCCAGGTGCTGACCAATCGTATGATCGACGCGATGCACGAAGACGAGACCCGGCTGAACGTGCTGCGCCCGGACATGGAGCCGCGTGCCAGCGACCACGTGCCGGGCATGCATGCGATGATCCAGACGCTGATCGACAAGGGTTATGCCTATGCGCCGGGCAATGGCGACGTGTATTACCGCGTTGGCAAGTTTGATGGCTACGGCAAGCTCTCGCGCAAGAAGATTGAAGATCTGCGATCCGGCGCTCGGGTAGAAGTGGATGAGGCCAAGGAAGATCCCCTGGATTTCGTGCTCTGGAAGGCGGTCAAACCGGGTGAGCCCAGCTGGCAGTCGCCCTGGGGCGAAGGTCGTCCCGGCTGGCATATCGAGTGTTCGGTGATGTCCAACTGTTGCCTGGGTGACACCTTTGACATCCATGGCGGCGGGCCGGACCTGGTTTTTCCGCACCATGAGAATGAGATAGCGCAGAGCGAAGCGGCCAATGAAAAGCCCTACGCGATGGCCTGGATGCATGCCGGTGCGGTGCGCGTTGATGGCGAGAAGATGTCCAAGTCACTGGGCAACTTCTTCACCATCCGTGAGGTGCTGGAAAAATATCACCCGGAGGTAGTGCGCTATTTGCTGGTGTCCAGCCAGTATCGCAGCGCGATCAACTATTCCGAGGAGAATCTCAAGGAAGCCCGGGGTGCGCTTGAGCGTTTCTATCATGCGCTCAAGGGGTTGCCGGAAACCGCTGCTGCCGGCGGCGATGAGTTTGTCGGGCGCTTTGGCGCAGCGATGGATGACGACTTCAATACTCCAGAAGCCTGCGCCGTACTGTTTGATATGGTGCGCGAGATCAATCGTCTGAAAGATAGCGATGTTGAGGCTGCCGCAGCGTTGGCTGCGCGCCTGCGCCAGCTTGCGGACAATCTGGGTCTGCTGCAGCTGGACCCCGACATGTTTCTGCAGGCTGGCGGCAGTGGCAAGGTAGACGCTGCAGAGGTAGATACCCTGATCAAGGCGCGCCTGCAGGCCCGTGCGGACAAGAACTGGGCCGAGTCCGATCGCATACGCGATGAGCTGACAGCGATGGGCGTGGTGCTGGAAGATGGCAAGGGTGGCACTACCTGGCGTTTCAAGGACTGAAAGCACGCTTCCGAGAGTCTTGTGTGAAAAAAACGGCGGCCTGATGGCCGCCGTTTCTATTTCCTGAACAGGTTGGTTCGCAAGGGTTACTTTCTTACCCTGGTCTGCGAGTTGCAAAGGGCCAGCCGCGCGCAACTTTTCTTCGATTAGCGCCATTTACGCCATCGCAAATGGCTGTATCCGACCTGTTTTTTGACAATCTGTCAGCCTAATATTGGTATACACCAAGAAAAGGGCATGGAGCCCTTCCAGCACCAGGAGTTGTCATGAGCCTTACGCCCGCCAATCTGCACATTCGCCCGCGCCGCATGGATTTCGGTCTGCCCGATCCCCTGCCACGCCACTGGCATGACAATGACCCGTTCAAGACGCATTTCTTTAATGCGATGTCGGTGCTTTTTCCCGATGGGGAACGTTATTTCATCGACTCGGTGCGGCAGTTCCGTGACCGCATCTCCGATCCGGCGCTATTGGAGCAGATCCGCGGTTTTATCGGCCAGGAAGGCCATCACAGCCGGGAACATATCGATTACAACAACCGGCTGCGTGCGCTTGGCTACGACATCGACCGTCTGGAAATGCCGGTCAAGCGCCGCATCCGGTTTGTGCAGAAGCAGTTCTCGCCAGAGCGCCAGCTTGCCGGGACCGTCGCGATGGAGCATTTCACCGCGATTCTGGCCAACGCGCTGCTCAGTGAGCCGGAATGGATAGACGGGGCCGATCCGGAAATGCAGAGGCTCTGGCGCTGGCATGCGCTGGAAGAAACCGAGCACAAGGCCGTGGCATTCGATGTCTACATGCAGGTATCTGGCGACAGAAAGATACTGCGCAAGGCTATGCGACAGGCGACATTCTTTTTTCTCAAGGATGTCACCAAGGGCACACTGCACATGCTCAGGAAGGACGGCAAGCTCACTCCGGCCACCTGGTGGAATGGCATGCTCTGGTTATGGGGGCCAAAAGGACTCTTTACCCGGCTGATCCCGGCTTACCGGGACTTCTACAAGGATGATTTTCATCCATGGCAGCATGACAATGCGCAGCTGATGGAACAGGTTGCCCGTGAATTCGAGCTGCAGCCCGCCTGAAACGGGCTTTGTTCCGTAACAGTGCAGTCTCTCGCAAACAACCCTGACGATGGTCTATGATGTGCCATCTTTTGTTGCGAAGGGTCTGTCATGACTGTTCAGCTATTTGTACCCGGGGAAACCCGACTGCACGAAAAGCGCGTTGCCCTGGTTCCAGTGGTGGCCGAGAAACTTAACAAGCTCGGAATCGAGATCAGTTTGCAGCCGGGCGCCGGCGAAGCTGCGCGGATCCCGGACATGGCCTACGAGCGCGCGGGCGTCAAAGTCGCCGAGCCGCCGTCGGGTGTTGATCTGGTGTTCCGCGTTCAGCCCCCTTCCATTGCTGAAATAGAGCAGATGAAGCCGGGCACCGTCCTGTGCTGCTTTGTCTATGCTCACCGCGAAGCATCTATCGTCCAGGCCCTGCGCGACCGCAAGATCACCTGTTTTGCGATGGAACTGGTTCCCCGTATCACCCGTGCCCAGGCGATGGACGCACTATCTTCCCAGGCAGCGCTGGCTGGCTACTATGCCGCGTTGCTTGCCGCGACCAATCTCAATCGTATCCTGCCGATGATGACAACCGCCGTGGGCTCGTTGCGTCCGGCGCGGATATTGGTAATGGGTGCTGGCGTAGCCGGTTTGCAGGCGCTGGCAACCGCCAAACGTCTGGGTGCGATCGTTGAGGGTTACGACGTGCGTCCGGAAGTTAAAGAGCAGGTCGAGTCGGTGGGCGGCAAGTTCGTCGACACCGGTGTATCTGCCAGCGGCACCGGCGGTTACGCCCGTGAACTGACAGCGGAAGAGCAGGCGAAGGTCGACGAGGTCTTGACCCGCCACATCCAGAGCGCTGATGCGGTGATTACCACTGCCTCGATTCCTGGTCGCCCCAGCCCGAAAATCATCAGTGAATCCCAGATTCGCGGCATGAAACCCGGCGCCGTTATTGTCGATCTGGCGGCGGAAGGCGGCGGTAACACGCCTCTTACCCAGCCTGGCGACACGGTCGAAGTCGGACCGGCGACCATCGTTGCACCCCTGAATATCCCCAGTCACCTCGCCGAGCACGCCTCCGAGTTGTACTCGCGCAACCTGCTTGCGCTGATCGGGTTGATGGTCAAGGACGGTGAGCTGAATATTGACTGGGAAGACGAGGTCCTTGCCGGAGCGGTACTGACGCACGACGGCGAAATCAAGAACGAGGCTGCCAGAAAGGTAGTCGAGACCACTACGGGGGAATGACCATGGATGCTACAACCACCATTACGGGGTTCGTTGCCCTGTATATCTTCATGCTTGCAGCCTTTACCGGTTACGAGATCATCGGCCGGGTACCTGCGATCCTGCACACCCCGCTGATGTCGGGCTCCAACTTCATTCACGGTATTGTCGTGGTGGGCGCCATGTGGGCGCTGCTGAACGCGGCGACTCCGCTGGAACAGGTGATCGGCTTCTTTGGCGTGCTTCTGGGAGCGGGCAATGCTGCCGGCGGTTACGTTGTGACCGAGCGCATGTTGCAGATGTTCAAGGCCAGCGACAAACGTGCTGACAAAGCTCCGTCCTCGGATAAGGAATAGGTCATGGATACAACGCTGATTATCGAAGCGGCTTATTTCATCGCGGCCCTGCTGTTCATCTACGGACTCAAGCGCATGGCGAGTCCGGTAACTGCCCGCTCGGGCATCGTTGTTGCCGGCTGGGGCATGGTTATCGCTGTGGCGGTTGCCTTCCTCTACGGTCTGGATGTCAATGAAAAAGCCCAGCCCCATGTCTGGGTGAATCTCGTGCTCGTCGTGATCGCGCTGTCCATAGGTATCGGCTGGGCGTGGTATAGCGGAAAGAAAGTTGCGATGACCGACATGCCGCAGATGGTGGCGCTGTATAACGGCATGGGTGGCGGTGCGGCCGCAGCCATTGCAGCCATCGAGCTGTTTTCCGGCAATGCGCAATCCCACGGTGTGGTAGTAACCATCCTGGCAGTACTCGGTGGTCTGATCGGTGCTGTCGCGTTGTCGGGCTCGCTAATTGCCTGGGCCAAGCTGGACGGGCGGATCAACAAGACTATCCGTCTGCCAGGTCAGCAGGCGATCAACGCGGTGCTGTTCTTCCTGGCGCTGGCAGCTGGCGCTGCTATCACCACTGCCGGCCTGGCGGGCGAGGTGTCCATCACGCTGGTGTCGATCTTCTTCATCCTGTCGCTGGTATTGGGCGTGATGCTGACCAACCCGATCGGCGGGGCCGACATGCCAGTGGTGATCTCGCTGTACAACGCCTTTACCGGTCTGGCTGTGGCCTTCGAGGGTTTTGTGCTGCAGAACCCGGCGATGATCATTGCCGGTACCGTGGTTGGCTCAGCGGGTACGCTGCTGACCCTGATGATGGCGAAGGCGATGAACCGCCCGGTGTCCAATGTGATCTTCAGTCAGTTCGGCGAGACAGCCGACGACGGCGATACCGAAATGGAAGGCAGCATGAAGGCGGCCGAGCCGTCCGATGCGGCTATCTCGATGTACTACGCCAACAAGGTCATCATCGTCCCGGGTTACGGTCTGGCAGTAGCCCAGGCCCAGCACAAGCTGTACGAGTTCGTGAAGCTCCTGCAGAAGCAGGGTGTCGATGTGCGTTTTGCGATACACCCGGTTGCCGGACGCATGCCAGGCCACATGAACGTGTTGCTCGCCGAGGCGGGTGTACCCTATGACATCATCTTCGACCTGGAAGACATCAACGAGGACTTCGCCCAGGCAGATGTGGCTATTGTTCTGGGTGCCAATGACGTGGTGAACCCGGCAGCGCGAACCAAGAAGTCAAGCCCGATCTACGGCATGCCGATCCTCAACGTGGATATGGCTCAGACGGCTTACGTGGTCAAACGTGGACAAGGCAAGGGCTATTCCGGTGTGGAGAACGAGTTGTTCTACGCCGACAATACCTCGATGGTCTATGGCGATGCGCAAAAAGTGATGGCGCAGATGATCGAAGCGATCAAGTCGCTTGGATAATGGGTGGCTCTCTTCAGCCGCCAGCGCGGCTGGAAGACTTCATCCTCGCGAACGCGGGGATCCATTCCGGGTTTAGGTCTGAACACAAAAAAGCCAGCGCAAGCTGGCTTTTTTGTTTGCCTGAGAGATTGGCCGGAAATCCCCGGCCATCCGCTTACTTGGCAGCGACGTTGTAACCAAAGATCGATTTGACCTCCAGGAAGTCCTCGAAACCGTAGTGACCCCATTCGCGGCCTATCCCCGATTCCTTGTAACCGCCGAAGGGCGCCTTGTTGTCCAGCGGGGCGCCGTTGAGGTGCACCATGCCGGTACGGATGCGGCGAGCCACGTTACGTGCGCGGTCCAGATTCGACGATGATACATAGCCCGACAGGCCGTAGACCGTATCATTGGCAATGCGTACGGCGTCATCTTCATCTTCGTAGCCGATGATCGAGAGCACGGGCCCGAAGATTTCTTCGCGGGCAATATGCATATCGTTGGTAACGTGGCTGAACACGGTTGGCTTGACGTAGAAGCCGGTTTCCAGGCCTTCGGGGCGATCGGGGCCGCCAGTTACCAGCTTGGCGCCTTCCTCGATGCCGTCCTTGATCATGCCCTGGATCTTCTTCCACTGGGTTTCCGACGCTACCGGACCGATTACCGTGTCGCTGGCGTTCGGATCGCCGGCCTTGACCTTGGCGGCCACTGCGTTGGCGATGGCGGCCACTTCATCCATCCGGCTGTTGGGGACCAGCAGACGGGTAGGGGCGTTGCAGGACTGCCCGGTATTATTCATGCACGACATGACCGCGTGGCCTACCATCTTCTCGAAATCTACATCGTCGAGAAGGATGTTGGCCGACTTGCCGCCGAGTTCCAGGGCTACACGCTTGATGGTGTCTGCGCCGGACTTCATGACCATACGACCGGCAGCAGTCGAGCCGGTGAACGACATCATGTCGATACCGGGGTGGGCGGACATTGCTGCACCGACCGTCGGTCCGTCACCATTGACTAGGTTGAACACGCCAGCCGGTACCCCTGCTTCCTCAAGGATTTCAGCCAGAATAAGAGCGGACAGGGGAGCAACTTCGGAAGGCTTGAGCACCATGGTGCAACCGGTTGCCAGCGCAGGGGCGACCTTGCAGGTCATCTGGTTCATGGGCCAGTTCCATGGGGTGATCAGGCCGCAGACGCCGATAGGCTCCTTGACGACCAGCGTGGTGCCCATTTCTTCTTCGAACTTGAATTCCTTCAACGCATCCAGGGCGGCAGAAAAATGTCCGATGCCCGAAGGGGCCTGTGCGGTCTTGGCCAGTTTGGCCGGCGCGCCCATCTCGATCGAAATGGCCTCGGCGACGTCGGGCAGGCGCTTCATGAATACTTCCATGACCTTTTCCAGCAACGCGATACGCTCTTCCCGTGTGGTCTGGGAGAAGGTGGTAAAGGCATTCCTGGCGGCCTCGACGGCCAGATCGACATCTTCCTTGTTACCCAGCGCGATGGTGGCCGCGACTTGCTCGGTAGCCGGATTGATTACGTCCAGGGTTCTGTCGCCCTTGGGCTGGACCCATTCGCCGTTAATGAAGAATTCGTGGTGGTGACTCATTGATGGACTCCTTTTTATGCTTTTCGAATATCCCCGTGACGATAGCATTGTCCGAGCCCCTCTATCAGCCCCTTTGTGCGCTATCTGTTTGCCATTGATGACAGAGCATCTTCTGTGCTGATGCAATTGGTCCACAAGCTGTCGGCGCGAGTCACCGGTTCGACACGCGGCGATACGCTGCGGCGCCTTCTGAATACAGGGAAATAGCCTTATAATGCGCTGCTTGAAGCCTCCGGGGGAGTCGGCTAATACTTGACTAAATCGCTTGGCTATTGCATCATGCGGGCATGTCCAACCGGCTCGGAATTGCTAATGCGACTGACAACGAAAGGCCGCTACGCGGTAACTGCCATGCTCGATCTTGCCCTGCATGAAGCCCAGGGGCCGATCACGCTGGCGGATATTTCACAGCGCCAGGGTGTCTCCATTTCCTACCTGGAACAGCTGTTTGCCAAGTTGCGCCGTTGCCGGCTGGTCGAAAGCGTGCGCGGGCCGGGGGGAGGTTATCGCCTGGCCGGTGGTCCGGCAGCGATCAGTGTGGCGCAGATTGTCGAGGCGGTTAACGATTCGATGGACGCGACCCGCTGTCTCGGACGCGGTGATTGCCAACAGGGTGAAGTCTGCCTGACCCACCATTTGTGGTCGGATCTCAGCGAGAGGCTGCACGATTTTCTCAGCGATATCAGCCTCGCTGACCTGGTTTCACGTGAAGACATTCAGCGTGTGCGGGTACGCCAGGATCAGAGCGGTTGTGCCGGCGCCGCAACGCAGAAAGCATCAACGCTGGAACGTATTATCTGAAACGGTCACCAGAACCGTCCGATTCATGCAGTGCCCACCGCAACCGTGTGCGGCATTGCTGCCTGAAATAAGCAGCAATCGATGGTATCGACCATCCGTTGCCTGACTGAGGTGATACCGTGACTGAACAAGTCGAAAGCCTTATCAAGAATGATTACGCGGCTGGATTTCATTCCAGCATCGAATCAGACACTCTGCCTCCTGGTCTCGATGAGAGCGTTGTGCGCTTCATTTCCGAGACGAAGGGCGAGCCCGAGTGGCTGCTTGAATGGCGCCTGAAAGCGTTTCGCGCCTGGCAGGAGATGGAAGAGCCCACCTGGGCCCATGTGCATTATCCAGAGATCGACTTCCAGTCGATTTCATACTTCTCTTCGCCCAAGAGCATGGCCGACAAGCCCAAGAGCCTCTCGGAAGTCGATCCCGAACTGATCGCCACCTACGAAAAGCTCGGCATTCCGCTGCACGAACAGGAAATGCTCGCTGGCGTGGCGGTCGATGCGGTATTTGATTCGGTTTCCGTGGTGACCACCTTCCGCGCCAAGCTGGAAGAAGCCGGGGTGATTTTCTGCCCGATCAGCGAAGCGGTGCATCGCTGCCCCGAACTGGTGAAGAAATACCTGGGTAGTGTGGTCCCGCAGAAGGACAACTATTACGCGGCGCTGAACTCAGCGGTGTTCTCCGATGGCTCCTTCGTCTACATTCCCAAGGGTGTGCGGTGTCCGATGGAGCTGTCTACCTACTTCCGCATCAACGAGATGAACACCGGGCAGTTCGAGCGTACGTTGATTATCGCCGAGGAAGGCTCGCACGTTAGCTATCTCGAGGGCTGTACCGCGCCGATGCGCGACGAAAATCAACTGCATGCTGCGGTTGTCGAGCTGGTGGCACTGGACGATGCGACCATCAAGTATTCGACGGTGCAGAACTGGTATCCGGGTAACGCCGAAGGCAAGGGCGGGATCTACAACTTCGTGACCAAGCGCGGTATCTGCCATACCAATGCGAAGATCTCCTGGACGCAGGTGGAAACCGGCTCGGCGGTTACCTGGAAATACCCCAGCTGTATCCTCAAGGGTGACAACAGCGTCGGCGAGTTCTATTCGGTCGCGCTGACCAACAATTTCCAGCAGGCCGATACCGGCACCAAGATGATCCATCTGGGCAAGAATACCAAGTCCACGATCATCGCCAAGGGTATCTCCGCCGGTCAGAGCAACAGCTCCTATCGCGGTCTGGTGCGCTTCAATCCGGGCGCCGATGGAGCACGAAACTTTACCCAGTGTGACTCGCTGTTGATTGGTGACCGTTGCGGTGCTCACACCTTCCCCTATATAGAAAGCCGCAATCCGACCGCAGTAGTCGAACACGAAGCCACTACCTCCAAGGTGAGTGATGACCAGATGTTCCTCTGCCAGCAGCGTGGGCTTGACGCCGAGAAGGCGATCTCGATGATCGTCAACGGTTTCTGCCGCGAGGTATTCAAGGAGCTGCCGATGGAGTTCGCGGTCGAGGCAGGCAAATTGCTCGAGGTTAGCCTGGAAGGCTCGGTGGGTTGATCCCGACTTCCAGTCCGCTTCGAACGTATAAATTTCACACAGTTATTGGGCATCAAATATGTTATCAGTCAAAGGGTTGCACGCTAAAGTTGAGCAAATAGATATCCTCAAAGGCCTGGATATCGAAATCAAGCCGGGCGAGATACATGCGATCATGGGGCCCAACGGCTCCGGCAAGAGCACGCTTGGCAACGTTCTGGCGGGCCGTCCGGGCTACGAAGCAACTGCCGGCTCGATAACCTACAAGGGCCATGACCTGCTTGAGATGGATACCGAGGAGCGCGCCCGCGAGGGGCTGTTTCTGGCATTTCAGTATCCGGTGGAAATTCCGGGTGTCAGCAACATGGAGTTTCTAAAGGTCTCCCTCGACGCCCGGCGCAAGCACGCCGGCCTGCCCGAACTTTCCGCAGTCGACTTCATGAAACTGGCGCGTGAAACCAGCAAGCGTGTGGACCTCCCGGCCAGCTTTCTCAAGCGTGGCGTCAACGAAGGGTTCTCCGGCGGCGAGAAGAAGCGCAACGAGTTGATGCAGATGATGATGCTCGAGCCGGATCTGTGCATTCTCGACGAGACCGACTCCGGGCTGGATATCGACGCCCTGCAACTGGTTGCCGACGGCGTCAACAGCCTGCGCGACGGCAAGCGCAGCTTTATCGTGGTTACCCACTACCAGCGTCTGCTCGACTACATCGTGCCTGATTATGTGCATGTGCTGGCCGGTGGCCGGATCGTCAAGTCCGGTGACAAGAGCCTGGCTCTGGAGCTCGAAGCCAAGGGCTATGCCTGGCTTGAAGAAGAGGTAGCCTGATAACCATGACGGATTTTCAGAACAGGGCGCTCGAACTCGCTGCCCAGCAAAAAAGCCCCGAGTGGTTGAACAGCCTGCGGCGCAAGGGCGCAGACAGCTGGTCCGCCGCTCCCTGGCCCGGCCGCAAGACCGAACACTGGAAGTACACTCCATTGACTCCGCTGCAAACTGCAGCCGCAGGTAGCTGGGGTTCCTCCGAAGGCGTCGAGTGGAAGCAGGATATCGAACCTATCGAGGATATGGACGCGACCCGGCTGGTTTTCGTCAACGGCCAGTTTGTGCCTGCCGAGTCCAGTCCGCTACCCGTCGGCGTCGTTCAGTTTGCCGACACCGATGCCGACCAGCAGGCGCTGGTGCAGCAGCACCTGGGCGCCGTAGTTGATTCTGGCCGACACCTGTTTGCAGCCCTGAGCAATGCCTGGACTACAGACGGCCTGCTTATCCATGTACCGCGCGGCGAGAAACTGGCCAAACCGGTCTACGTTATCAACGTAGCCACTCCCGGCGCCGAGCCGGCCATCAGCAACCAGCGGGTGTTGGTGGTGCTGGAAGAAAACAGCCAGGCGGAAGTGATTGAGCATTACGTATCCAGTGACGCGAAGCAGAATGGCTTTGTCAATTGCCTCACCGAAGTGGTGGTGGGCAACAACGCCCAGGTTCAGCATTACCGTATAAACCTGGAGCAGGAAGACCTGCTGCACGTCGGTGGCGTGCATGTGGATCTGCACCGGGCGGCGCGCTTCTATGGTTTCACGATTGCCCAGGGCAGCCGGCTGAAGCGCATTGATTACCAGGTCAACCACCGTGGCGAAGGTGCTCATCTGGAGCTGCATGGCGTTTATCTGCCGCGCAACAAGCAGTTGATCGACTACCACACCAATGTTGAGCACTGCGTACCGCATTGCACCACCAACGAAGTGTTTCGCGGCATCGTCGGTGATTCGTCCAAGGCTGTGTTCAACGGGCGTATTCATATTCATCCCCATGCCCAGAAGACTCTGGCCGAGCTGAGCAACAAGAACCTGCTCACCTCGCACAATGCCGAGATCAATACCAAGCCTGAACTGGAGATCTACGCCGATGACGTGCGCTGCGCCCATGGCGCGACCATTAGCCAGCTGAACGAAACGTCCCTGTTCTATCTGCAGAGCCGTGGTGTATCGCATGCGGAGGCGATGAGCATGCTCAGTTTCGGTTTCATCAACGAGCTGCTCAACGAAGTGCCGGAGCCGGCGATCCAGCATTATCTGCGACCGCGCCTGGCCGAACTTTTTGGCCGCAAGAGCGGCAAGATAGGACAATTGGCCTATGACTGATTCGGCGCTGAAGACAGCTACAGCCTTTGATGCCGAGCGTGTGCGGGCGGATTTTCCGATCCTGCATCAGGAGGTCAACGGTCATCCGCTGGTCTATCTGGATAATGCGGCGACCACGCAGAAGCCCCGGGCGGTTATTCAGGCGATCGTCGATTATTATCAGCAAGACAACAGCAATGTACACCGCGGTGCCCACGCACTGGCCGAGCGCGCTACGGAGAAATTCGAAGCGGCGCGCAGCAAGGTAGCGAAGTTCATCAATGCGCCGGAAGCACGCCAGATAATCTGGACGCGCGGCACCACCGAAAGCATTAATCTGGTGGCTGCCAGCTGGGGCAGGGCAAACCTGGGAAAGGGCGACCGGATACTGGTATCGGCGATGGAGCACCATTCCAATATCGTGCCCTGGCAGATGGTTGCTGCCGAGGTTGGGGCCACGGTTGAAGCGATACCAGTGGATAGCACCGGCACAATTGATATGCAGGCTTTTGCCGCAATGCTCGACGATCGCGTGCGGATGGTTGCCTGTGGGCACGTATCCAACGCCTTCGGCAGCATCAATCCGGTCGAGGATATCGTCAAACTTGCCCATGAGCATGGCGCGCTCTGTCTTCTCGACGGCGCCCAGGCGATAAGTCACTGGCCGGTCGACGTACAGGCACTGGATTGTGATTTTTATGTATTCTCGGCGCATAAACTCTTTGGCCCTACGGGCCTCGGCGTGCTCTATGGTCGCCTGGAGTTGCTTGAGAACATGAGTCCGTATCAGGGTGGTGGTGAGATGATCGAGTCGGTCAGTTTTGATGGGACCACTTACAACCAGCTGCCCTACAAGTTCGAAGCCGGTACGCCGGATATTGCCAGTGTGATCGGCCTCGGCGCCGCGGTGGATTATGTCCAGGCGCTGGACCGCGAGGGCGCCGCAGCCCATGAGGATGCATTGCTCGCCTATGCCCAACAGCGCGCGCTGGATACACCCGGTTTGCAACTGGTGGGCACGGCAAAGAACAAGACCGCGGTGATGAGCTTTCTGCTAGAGGGCGCGCACCCACACGATGTGGGCACGCTGCTTGATCAGCAAGGCGTCGCGGTTCGCACCGGCAACCATTGTGCCCAGCCGATCATGGACCAGTTCGGCATTCCGGGCACCGTGCGCGCCAGTTTCAGTATCTACAATACCTTCGCCGATGTTGATCGCTTGTTCGAGGCATTGGCCAAGGTCAGACAGTTCCTATAGGAGTCATGCATGAGCGTTGAATCCTTCAATCCCGGCAGCCAGGTGGTAACAGTGACGCCTGCTGCACTGGAGCATTTCCGCCGCCAGCTGGTGAGCCAGCCCGGGCGCTCGGTTCGACTGAGTGTCAAGAAAAGTGGTTGCACCGGTTTCATGTACGTCATCGACATGGTCGAGACGGGCGCCGAAACCGATCTGCATTACCAGCTTGATGACGAGATCGAGCTCTTCGTCGACAGCGAGAGCCTGTCAATTCTCAGCGGCACGCAAATAGATCTGGTCAAGGAAGGGATCAACAAGCAGATCCGTTTCGTCAATCCCAACGTCATCGACCAGTGTGGTTGCGGCGAAAGCTTCAGCGTGAATTAAGGCAGACCCAGACATGGAAAGACGTATGGTGGTTGCGCAGGCAGATTGTCCTGCGCGCCGGGTTCCGGACGGCACGCCGCTGACCATTCCCAAGGATACATTCGTGACCATCACCCAGGCGCTGGGTGGCAATTATACCGTGACGTATAACGGCCAGATGGTCCGCGTGGACGGCACCGATGCCGACAAGCTGGGCCTCGAGCCGGAGCTGTTGAGCTTTCCCGAGCCGACTGATGACCAGATTTGCGAGGAGCAGGTGTGGGAAGCACTGAAAACGGTGTACGACCCTGAAATCCCGGTGGATCTGGTCAACCTGGGGCTGATATACGATGTTGCTATCAACCAGGAAAAGCGTCATGTGGACATCCGCATGACGCTGACTGCTCCGGCCTGTGGCATGGGACCTGTGCTGGTCGGTGACGTGGAGTATCGCGTACGCCGCGTGCCCAACGTCGATACGGTCAAGGTTGATCTGGTGTTCGATCCGCCGTGGTGCCGCGAGATGATGAGCGAAGAAGCGCAGCTCGCCACCGGTATGTTCTTTTGAGGAAACGCAACCCATGAGTCAGTTTGGTACTGAAATCACCAGCGATGACATCGTCGACACGCTGTCGTTCTTTGACACCTGGGAGGATCGGTACAAGTACATTATCGACCTGGGGCGTGAGCTGCCGGCGCTGGATGAAGCGCAGCGCACGGATGAGCATATTGTGCGCGGTTGCCAGAGTCAGGTATGGCTGGTCAGTCGGGAAAAAGACGGTCGCTTGTATTTCGATGCCGACAGTGATGCCTTTATCGTCAAGGGGCTGCTAGCGGTGGTGCTCGCAGCGTACAACGGCAAGACTCCGCAGGACATAATGGATTTTGATATTGAGGGGTACTTTGCGGAGTTGAACCTGCTCAAGCACCTGAGCATGACCCGTGGAAATGGCCTGAAGGCGATGGTCAAGCGGGTTCAGCAGACGGCCGAAGCCCTGGTCTGAATTGCATATCGAAGCCTGTCTCGCTACGAGGCAGGGTCGAGTGTCGGGTATGTGGCTCTTGCCCGAGACAGTATATGGTTGTAATGTCCGCACTGTGGAACAGTCCGGCCAATATCGGATAACACAATAAAAAAGCAGGCATGAGCCATATGCATAATATCTGGATGCGTCTGAAGGACGACTTTCAGTTATCCATCATTACTCTGGTAGGGCTCTGCTCCCTGATCGGCATTACACCCTATACCGTTTACCGGCTGCTCGAAGGCAATATGCTGGTCGGCCTGGTTGATGCCTTCATAGTATGCAGCACCGCACTGGCTGTTCTCTACGCATGGAAAACCGGCAACACCTTGCGGCCCGGCCAGTTTCTTGCTGTGGTCTATTCGATGGGCACTTTTCTGGTTGCGACCAAGCTCGGCGTCAATGGTCTGTTCTGGTTTTATACTCTGATCCTGTTCAACTTTTTCGTCGTCCCGCCACTGCAGAGTGCCGTGGCGACTTTCTGTTCGCTGCTGGCTATCTGCGCGTACGGTTACCTGAATCCCGAGGCCGTGTTTGAAAGCCACTACCAGATGACGTCATTCATCGTCACCTGTCTGATCGCCAGCTTTTTTGCCTTTGTGTTTGCCTACCGAGGCCGACGCCAACGGTTGCAACTCGTGGAGCTAGCCACTCTGGATCCGCTCACCCTTGTGGGTAACCGCCGGGCGATGGACTCGGAGCTGGAAATTGCTCTGGGTGAGCATCAGAGGTATGGCACGCGTTTCGGCATTCTGGTGCTGGATCTGGACCTGTTCAAGGATGTCAATGATTGCCACGGACACAAGGCGGGTGACCGGATTCTGATCGATTTTACCGGCATCATCAAACAGAGCTGTCGCCAGTCCGACAGGTTGTTTCGTATGGGTGGCGAAGAGTTCGTTCTGTTGCTGCCCAAGTTATCGCGATCGGGGCTGGAAAAGGCCGCCAGGCATGTCAGAACGAGCGTGGCGGAGCAGTTGAAAAGTCCGGGCGGGCCGGTGACAGTCTCGATTGGGGGCTGCATGCTCGACCAGCATCCAAGCGTGGATGCCTGGATGCACGAGGCTGATATATGTCTGTATCAGGCGAAGGAGGGCGGGCGCAACCAATACGTTATCAGCCCGCAACATGAGCTGGCCCATGAGCCCCAGCAATGTCCTGAGCCCATTGCGGTCGCTCCAGGTCAGGGATAGTTACTGAAAGTCTCTTGCTCGCCATCGGACTCCACAGCCACGACATCATACGCATCGACCCGATCACCTACTTCCATGCCGGGTGAGCCAGCGGGCATGCCCGGTACCGCAAGACCCAGCAGATCCGGCTTCTGCTGCATGCGCAAAATATCCCTCGCCGGCACATGGCCTTCCACAAAGCGACCGTCAATCACGCCGGTATGGCAGGATCCGAGTTCCGGGGGTACGCCGAACTGCTGCTTGATCTGGCCCATATCGCTTTCCAGGTGGTCGTTCACCGCGAATCCGTTCTCTTCAAGATGCTTGATCCAGGCAGAACAGCAACCGCAATTCGGATCGCGGTAAACATCAATCGCAACCGGGTCGGCAGCATGCAGCCAGTTTGCTCCCAGCATGCCGCCGGCCAGTGCGGCGGTCAGAATTATTGATTTCATGGGATTCTCCAGTAAATTTGTACTAGATTACGGTCTCCATTCGGCCCTGACAATGACTGAGATCAGGAGGACTCCTGATTTCGACAGGCTCAACTGTTACCCGCTTTTACCGCTTGGCTATGATCCACACTGCATGGACGATGCCCGGTATGTAGCCAAGCAGGGTAAGAAGGATGTTCAGCCAGAAGGCGCCACCCAGCCCAACCTGTAGAAAAACGCCCAGTGGCGGCAACAGGATGGCGATGAGTACTCGAATCAGATCCATTGTTTTGCTCCATTTGCAGAATGATGCGGCTTTGACCTATTCAAGGTGCCTTTGGTTCCTCGACTACCGTTGCGGCGGGCGAAGCAATTTGCCTCGGCAGTATCATCCAGGCGACCAGGCCGGCAACCAGGCCCCAGAACGCCGCGCCAATCGAAAACAGGGTGAAGCCCGAAGCAGTCACCAGGAATACGATCAGTGCAGCTTCCCGCTCGCCCGGATTTTCCATCGCCCTGGCCAGCCCGCCGGCAATCGAGCCGAGCAGTGCCAGGGCTGCAATGCTGATAACCAGCGCTGCGGGGAGTGCCATGAACAGCACCGACAGAGTGCCGGCGAAAAGCGCTATGCCAGCAAAGAACAGGCCACACCACAAGGCGGCGGTGTAGCGCCGCGCCGGATCGGAATGGGCTTCCCTGCCGGTACATACAGCAGCGCTGATGGCTGCCATGTTCAGACCGTGTGAGCCAAGGGGCGCGAGTACTATCGAGGCGAGTCCGGTGAGCGACAGCAGCGGCGCAGGGTCGGGCTCGTAGCCATCGGTCTTGAGTATTGCCAGGCCGGGCAGATTCTGCGAAGTCATGGCCACGATATAGAGCGGCAAGCTGATGCTGATGATGGTGCCGACCGACCAGCTTGGTGTGGTCCAGACCGGAGCGGTCAGGTGCCATTGCACTTCTGGCATCGCGAGCATCCCGGCGAACCAGGCCACCACCGTTCCGGTCAGCAGTGCCAAGAGTACAGCGTAACGGGCGAGCCAGCGTTTACCCAGCAGATAGCTGGCAAGCATGATGAGTACCAGCGCGGTGTGTTCGTCGGCGGCCTCAAGCATCTGACTGCCGATCCGAAACAGAATGCCAGCCAGCAGTGCCGCCGCCAGGGAGCCGGGAAGCCAGCGCATCAGCCGAGCGATCGTGCTGCTGACGCCACTGAGCAGCAGGAGCAGACCACATACGATAAAAGCGCCTATGGCATCGCTGTAAGCCACCCCCGGCAGGCTGGTAATCAACAGCGCTGCGCCGGGTGTGGACCAGACCACGACCAGGGGCATGCGGTAGCGCAGGGACAATGCAATGGTGCACACCGCCATGCCGATCGACAACGCCAATAGCCAGGAAGCAATCTGGGCTGGTGTCAATTCTGCAGCCTGGCCGGCCTGGATCATCAACACCACGGAACTGGTGTAGCCGGTCAGCATGGCGATAAACCCGGCGGCAACGGAAGACAGGCTGCTGTCGCGCCACGGCCGCAGCAAAGGCGCTAAAAGGGATGTTCTGCTATCACGGGACGACATGGAAACGGACCTGGCAACGCTATGATTTTCACAGCATACGGCAGCAGTGCTTCAGCACTGCGATACAGCGAGTCGTAGAGCGATCAAAACAGTTATACCGGTTCTCTCATCCAACCGTCAGGCCTCCGGGCGCGGTTGCGCCGGAGCCAGCCAACAGCGCCTGTTGTTCCGGCACTCCAACCAGATGGTGCCCACCGAAGCCGGCAAGCTGTTCTACAGCTGTTGCCGGCAGCTAATGGACCTGGCGGCGCAGAGCCAGCAATCACTGGAGGATCTGCGCCAGGAAGTCAGCGGCCAACTGGTGTTGCATGTGCACAATGCATTCGAGCGGGGCTGGTTGCCGGCCGTGGCGGATCGGTTTCTGGATGCCCATCCCGGTGTGCGGCTGGAGATTACGGTGGGTGCCATGCCGCCTGATGCCGAACAGGGGAGCGTAGGTGATCTCTGGCTATGGCTGGGTCCGGAGCAGTCCTCGAGCTTGCGCTGCGAGCGAATGGGTCGATGGGAGACTGGCCTGTTTGCCAGCCCCGGTTACGTCGGCAAGCAGGGCATGCCTGAAAGCCCCGAGCAGCTGAACCGCCATCATTGGGTGAATCTGCTGGAAACGGGTTCGCGTCCGGTGCTGCTGGAACACAGCGATGGCAGGGAGCACCTGTTCACGCCAGCGCCCTCGCGCCTGAAAGTCGATACGCTAGTCTTGCAGGCAGATTCCCTGGTTCGCGGGCAGGGCGTCGGCATGCTGCCGGTCTGGTACGCCGATCGTTACGAGCGCGCCCATCCCGGCAGTTTTTTGGCTTGCTTGCCAGACTGGAAACCCGAGGCATTGCAGGTCAACCTGCATCACAGTTTTGGTCGTCCTGCGCGCCAGGTGTCGGCGCTTGCCGATTGGCTGCGCCAGGAGATGCCGTAGGAATGGAAGGCCTGATCAAGCTGGCCTGCCTTACTTCAATCGACGCTCGATACCCATTTCGACGAGAATCTTTGCCGAGATCTCCTCAATGGAGAAGGTGGTGGTGTTGACGAACGGGATGTTCTCCCGACGGAACAGGCTTTCAACTTCGCGCACCTCAAACTCGCACTGGCCGAAACTGGCATAACGGCTGTTTGGCCGGCGTTCGTTGCGGATGCTGGTCAGTCGATCAGGGTCGATGGTCAGACCAAACAGCTTGTGTTTGTGGGCCTTGAGGGGCGCGGGTAGCTGGAGCCGTTCCATGTCCTCTTCGGTCAGCGGATAGTTGGCTGCGCGGATACCTGATTGCAGGGCCAGGTAAAGTGAGGTGGGCGTCTTGCCACAACGCGATACGCCCACCAGGATGATGTCGGCACGGTCATAGTGTTCAGTGCGGGCGCCATCATCATTATCCATGGCATAGTGCACGGCATCGATGCGGTCCTTGTAGAGACCGCCGTGCTGGATCGAATGCGATTTGCCGACGGAGTAGGACGATCCATCGCCGATTTCCTGTTCCAGCGGGGCCAGAAACGTGGAAAATATATCGATAAGATAGCCGTTCGACGCGGCCAGTTCATTGCGGATATCGCTGTTGACCACGGTGTCGAATATGATCGGCCTTATGCCGTCTCGCTCGGCAGCTGCATTGATTTGTTGTACCATGTCCCGCGCTTTTTCCACGGTGTCTATATAGGGCCGGAGCAGTTTGGTGAACTCGACGTTCTCGAACTGTGAAAGCAGGCTTTGACCCAGCGTTTCTGCGGTGATGCCGGTACCATCGGAGATGAAAAAAGCGGTACGTTTCATGCGCGAGGCCTTAAGATGTAGGTGTCTGAGCGTGGAGGTCGGCAATAGCCAGCCTCTGTCTCGGTGACCACATTGTGGCGCATTTGCGAGAGTCCGGCCAGATACCAGCGCACTAGCGCTGCCAATTCATTGATTTACGGAGAGATCACCTTGTTAGAGTACGTAGTGTCCTTCGAGCAACTGGGTGTTGATGATGTTGAACGGGTTGGCGGCAAGAATGCCTCCCTGGGTGAAATGATCAGCAACCTGGCTCACGCCGGCGTCTCCGTCCCCGGAGGCTTTGCCACCACCGCGCAGGCCTATCGCGACTTTCTGGAACAAAGTGGTCTGAATGATCGGATCAATGCGGCGCTGGATGCGCTGGACGTTGACGATGTCAACGAGTTGGCCCGGGTGGGCGCCCAGATTCGCCAATGGATCATGAGCGCATCTTTCCCCGAGGCGCTTGATGCGGCCATTCGCGAGGCCTTTGCCAAGCTGTCCGGTGATAACGACAATCTGGCGGTGGCCGTGCGTTCGTCTGCAACTGCCGAGGACCTGCCTGACGCGTCCTTTGCCGGTCAGCAGGAAACCTTCCTGAATATCCGCGGTGTGGACAATGTCATCCGTGCAGCGAAAGAGGTTTTTGCCTCACTGTTCAACGACCGGGCCATTTCCTATCGGGTTCACCAGGGCTTTGATCACAAGCTGGTCGCCCTGTCAGCCGGTGTGCAACGCATGGTGCGCTCGGAAACCGGCACAGCCGGGGTCATGTTCACCCTGGATACCGAGTCCGGATTCCGCGACGTAGTATTCATCACCGGGGCCTACGGCCTTGGGGAGACGGTAGTGCAGGGTGCGGTCAATCCGGATGAGTTCTACGTGCACAAGCCCACGCTGGAAGCGGGGCGACCGGCTATCCTGCGCCGGAACCTGGGCAGCAAGGCAATCAAGATGATCTACGGCGCCGAAGCCAGTGCCGGACGCTCGGTACAGACGGTGGATGTCGACAAGGCCGAACGCGCACGGTTCTGCCTCAGCGATGAGGAAGTGACCAACCTGTCCAAGCAGGCGCTGATTATCGAGAAGCATTATGGCCGCCCGATGGACATCGAGTGGGCGAAGGATGGCGATGACGGTCAGCTGTACATCGTTCAGGCCCGCCCGGAAACGGTCAAGAGCCGCAACAACGTCAATGTGATGGAGCGCTATCTGCTGAAGGAGAAAGGCAACGTTCTGGTCGAGGGTCGTGCGATCGGCCAGCGTATCGGCGCCGGCCGTGTGCGCATCATTCATAACGTAACGGAAATGGACAAGGTCCAGCCAGGAGACGTACTGGTTTCGGATATGACCGACCCGGATTGGGAGCCGGTCATGAAGCGCGCCAGTGCGATCATCACCAATCGCGGCGGGCGGACCTGTCATGCGGCGATCATTGCCCGCGAGCTGGGTATTCCGGCGGTGGTCGGTACCGGCAACGCGACCACGCAGCTGCACGATGGCCAGCAGGTGACAGTGTCCTGCGCCGAGGGCGACACGGGGATGATCTACGAGGGCCAGCTGTCCTTTGATATCCGCACCAACAGTGTGGATGCCATGCCGGCCATACCGTTCAAGATCATGATGAACGTGGGTAACCCCGATCGTGCTTTCGATTTCGCCAACCTGCCCAATGAAGGTGTGGGCCTGGCGCGTCTGGAGTTCATCATCAACCGCATGATTGGTGTGCATCCCAAGGCGCTGTTGAATTTCTCCAGCCTGCCTTCGGACGTGAAGGACAGCGTGGAGAAGCGTATTGCCGGTTACGCCGATCCGGTCAGCTTCTATATAGACAAGCTGGTCGAGGGTGTCAGCACCTTGGCTGCAGCCTTCTGGCCAAAAAAGGTCATCGTCCGGTTGTCAGATTTCAAGTCAAATGAATACGCCAACCTGATCGGTGGCCGGCTTTACGAGCCGGAAGAAGAGAACCCGATGCTGGGTTTCCGCGGTGCCTCGCGTTACATCAGCGAATCTTTCCGCGACTGCTTCGAGCTGGAATGCCGCGCGATGAAGCGCGTGCGTGATGAAATGGGCCTGACCAACGTCGAGATCATGGTGCCGTTTGTGCGTACCGTAGGTGAGGCCCAGCAAGTAGTCGAGCTGCTGGCCGAGAATGGTCTCAAGCGTGGCGAAAATGGCCTGCGACTGATCATGATGTGCGAGCTGCCGGCCAACGCCCTGCTGGCCGAAGAGTTCCTCGAGCATTTCGATGGCTTCTCCATCGGCTCCAACGACCTGACCCAGCTTACCCTGGGCCTGGATCGGGATTCCGGCATCATCGCGCACCTGTTCGATGAGCGTAACGCAGCGGTCAAGAAGCTCCTCAGCATGGCGATCTCAGCCTGTATTGCAGCGGACAAGTATATCGGTATCTGCGGGCAGGGCCCGTCGGATCATCCGGATCTTGCACGCTGGTTGATGGAGCAGAAGATCGAGAGCGTGTCGCTCAATCCCGATTCGGTAATGGATACCTGGTTCTTCCTCGCCGAAGACCAGAAGTAACCCATTGTCCGATCACGGCTGACTGAAGGAGAGTAGCAATGCACTATGTAACCCCGGATCTGTGTGACGCCTATCCCGATGTACAGGTGTTGGAGCCGATGTTCAGCAACTTTGGCGGCCACGACTCCTTCGGCGGCGAGATTGTCACGGTCAAGTGCTTCGAGGACAACTCTGTCGTCAAGGAGCAGGTAGGGCTTGATGGCCGCGGCAAGGTCATGGTGGTGGACGGAGGCGGTTCAATGCGTCGGGCACTGCTGGGCGACATGCTCGCGGAAAACGCGGCAAAGAACGGCTGGGAAGGCATTATCGTCTACGGTTGCGTGCGCGACGTCGACGTGCTGGCGCAGACGCCGCTGGGTATCCAGGCCCTGGCCAGCCACCCGATGAAAACCGACAAGCGCGGTATCGGCGATCTCAACGTGCCGGTCACTTTTGCCGGGGTTACTTTCCGTCCAGGCGAATACGTCTATGCCGATAATAACGGCATAATCGTATCGCCCGGCGAATTGAAAATGCCCGACTGAAGCATTGACCCGCTCGTTCCGGGCGGGTAATTGGCTCGCGCTCGCGTGCGTCCAGGCGAGCCAGAGTTCACCGGAGGTAGCCGTGGAAGATCCAATCGAGCAGCGTCTGCGTGAGCTGATGCAGGGCGATCAGGCCGAGGATGCCGGAAATGTCGACGATGACCGCATGGAGCGGGTGCTGCACAAGGTGCACCTGCGAGGCGGCATTGTCGACCTGATCGGACTGTTCACACGTTGGGGCTGGGTCGTTTCCGAAGGGGGAGCCCGCGGCCTGCGGCACGCCCGTCCGACGCGGCGCGACGATACTTCTGAACCGCGTTCCGAGTCTTCAAACAAAAAGAGAACCTAGTATGCAACTGGATACCTGGGGCCAGAGCTTCATGGCCAGCATGGCGGCCCTGTGGGCCAATATCGCCGCGTTCATTCCCAATCTGATCGCGGCCCTGTTCATTGTTCTGCTGGGCTTCCTGGTAGCCAAAGTGGTGGATACCGTGCTCAGCAAGGGTCTGGCCCGGCTCGGCCTGGACCGGTTGATGGCCGGCGCGGGCGTCAGCAAGCTACTGGGCAGAGTCGGTATAGCCATGCCGGTTTCAGCGCTGGTGGGCAAGATTCTCTACTGGTTTATTGTCCTCATGTTCGTCGTTTCGGCCTCGGAAACACTGGGGCTTGCACGGGTTTCCTCAACCCTTGATGCATTCACTCTCTACCTGCCCAAGGTCTTCGGCGCCGCGCTGATTCTGCTCGCTGGCCTGCTCCTGTCTCACCTGGCCAACGGGTTGGTGCGCGGCGCTGCCCAGGGAATCGGAATAGATTATGCGAATGGGTTGGGTCGACTGGCCCAGGGCCTGCTACTGATTATTACAGTGTCACTGGCGATCGGTCAGTTGCAGATTGAAACCCAGCTGCTGAACATGGTCATAGCTATTGTGCTGGTGTCATTCGGATTCGCTGCCGCGCTCGCTCTGGGCCTGGGCAGCCGCTCGGTGGTCAGCCAGATAATTGCCGGAATCTATGTGCGCGAGCTCTACCAGGTGGGAGACCGGATAAGCATGGACGGGCTGGAAGGAGTGGTAGAGGAGATCGGTACCGTCAAGACGCAGATAATGGATGATGAGGGCCAACTGGTGTCTGTGGCCAACCGTTCATTGATCGAGCAGCGGGTGTCGCGCTGACCTATCCGACCGACTCACTCACTGTGGTGAAAGCGTATTTTGACTAGTCAGAATCAGACCGCGCGCTACAATCCGCTCGAACTTACGGATGAGGAGCTGGTGTTGCGAGCGAATCGTGAACTATTTCATACCACTGTTGCCTATGAAGAGCTGATGCGCCGCTACCAGCGCACGTTGTTCAACGTGTGTGCCCGGTATCTGGGCAACGAGCGGGACGCTGACGACGTTTGCCAGGAGGTCATGCTCAAGGTGCTGCACGGTTTGCGTCAGTTCGAGGGGAAAGCAAAGTTCAAAACGTGGCTTTACAGTATTACGTACAACGAATGCATCACGCAGTATCGCAAGGAAAAGCGAAAGCGTCGGCTGCTCGATGCGCTCAGTCTGGACCCGCAAGAGGAAGCAGTTCCGGAGCCGGATGTTGCGCAGGTAACCGACCGGGTCAGCCTGGATCGCTGGCTGGTACATGTAAATCAGGTTGACCGGGAGATTCTCGTATTGCGTTTTGTCGCCGAATTGGAGTTCCAGGAAATAGCAGACATCATGCGGATGGGGCTTAGTGCAACTAAGATGCGATATAAAAGAGCATTAGAGAAACTCAGGTCACACCTTGAAAATCCTTTTTGAACGGTTTTTATTTGCTTTTCATTATTTCTGTTATACTCCGATGTGAGTTTTGCGCAAGTTAACGTCCTAAACGGTTTGATGGGGATTTAATAATGAAATTGAAAAACACTCTGGGTATCGTTGTTGGTGCCGCGATCGCTGCTTCTGTAATGCCTGCCATGGCTCAAAGCGCCGGCTCAGTTGAAGTTGAAGCGTTCGCCAAGCGCTACTTCACAGATAGCTATCGCGACATGAGCGACGGCACTCTGGTGGGCGGCGGTATTGGTACGTTCCTTACCGATGACGTTTTGCTGAACGTTAACCTGGGCACCTATCGTGACACGCTTGAAGCTGACGCCACTGGCGAAGACATCGATGGTCGTTTGATGACGCTGGAAGCGATCTACCACTTTGGTGAAGGCGCAATCCGTCCGTACCTGTCCGGTGGTCTGGGCCATCAGGAGCTTGACGGTATCGGTGGTCGCTCCGACGACCGCACCACTATGGCCCTGGTCGGTGCCGGCGTGAAAAACTATCTGAGCGATCACTTCTACGTGAAAGCCGGTGTTGATGCCATGTACGGTTTTGACAGCAAGAATACTGAGTGGATGGCCGGCGTTGGCATGGGTCTGAACTTCGGCGGCGCAGCTCCTGCTCCGGTTGCACAGGCTCCTGCGCCCGCACCGGCTCCTGCACCGGCTCCTGCACCAGAGATGCAGAACGTGCGCGTTGAGCTGGACGTCAAGTTCGATTTCGACAAGTCGAGCATCCGTCCAGAGTATCGTGACGACATCAACAGCCTGGCCGAGTTCATGAAGACCTATCCTTCGGTTACCACTACTGTTGAAGGTCACACTGACTCAATCGGTACTGATGCCTATAACAAGGATTTGTCCCAGCGTCGTGCTGCTTCGGTTCGTCAAGCTCTGATCAATCAGGGTGTTGACGCTTCGCGTATCGACTCTGTCGGTTACGGTGAAGAGCGTCCGATCGCTGACAACTCTACTGACGAAGGTCGTCAGATGAACCGTCGCGTTGAAGCTGACGTTGAAACACAGGTTCAAGTTCGCTAAGAACTGATCCTGCAGCAGAAAAAACCCGGCTTCGGCCGGGTTTTTTTGTGCCCGGTCGTAACGCGGGCCGGTTTGCTGAAGATGGAGCGATGAATGTCAGATGTAATTGACCCCGGGAAAGCGCAGGCGAAAATCGTCCGGCATGGGGCTGACCTTTGACGTGGTGAAATCGTAGAAGACGAAGCCTGATTTGGCCAGAGCGACGAGCTCCCCACCGATCGCCTTGGTAATGCGGAAGATGATGTCGCCACCATACTTGTTCAGGTCCATCATGCCTACTTCGAAGATCAGCGCATCACGGGCGAAAGCCTCACGCTTGTAGGTGGTGGCGAGGTCGGTGACGATGATGCCGGTGTCCTTGTCGCTGACTTCCTCGATGCCAAACTGATAGAGAAAACGAGCGCGTGCTTCGGAAATCATCGATACCATCGAATCGTTGGCAAGGTGCTTGCCGGCGTTAATATCGGTGATGCGCACTGTCAGTTGGGTGGTGAAATAGAACTGATTGTCGGGGAATTCAAGGGTAAGGCGTGCCATGCGGTGAGAACCTTTAACGTCGGGGAGGGCAGGGGCGAAAAGCAGCGCGCATTGTACTCAAGATGGTCCGGCTCAGACACCGGAAGTAGATGTGCGGCAAAAAAAGGCCACCCGAAGGTGGCCTTTCTCTTAACACCGGGCCGAAGCCAGATCAGTCGGTTATCAACCGAACTGATTCATGGTGTTGTCCTTGCCACCAGCCTTCAGAGCAGCTTCGCCAGCGAAGTACTCTTTGTGGTTGTCACCGAGGTCGGAGCCAGCCATGTTCTGGTGCTTGACGCAGGCGATGCCTTGGCGCAGTTCCTGACGCTGTACGCCTTTCACATAAGCCAGCATGCCTTGCTCTGCGAAGTACCCTTTGGCCAGGTTGTCAGTAGACAGCGCGGCAGTGTGGTAAGTCGGCAGAGTGATCAGGTGGTGGAAGATACCGGCTTCACGAGCGGCATCTGCCTGGAAGGTACGGATCTTCTCGTCAGCAACCTGGGCCAGCTCGGTTTCGTCGTATTCGACGCTCATCAGCTTGGCGCGATCGTAGGCGGATACATCCTTGCCTTCTTCAACCATGTTGTCGAACACCTGCTGGCGGAAGTTCAGGGTCCAGTTGAAGGACGGGCTGTTGTTGTAGACCAGCTTGGCATTGGGTACCACTTCGCGAATACGGTTGACCATGTTGGCGATCTGGCCAACGTGCGGCTTCTCGGTCTCGATCCACAGCAGATCTGCACCGTTTTGCAGCGAGGTGATGCAGTCCAGGATGACACGGTCTTCACCGGAGCCAGCCTTGAACTGGAACAGGCCGGAAGCCAGACGCTTGGGCTTGAGCAGCTTGCCGTTGGCCTTGACGACAATATCACCGTTGGAGATGTCGGATGCGTCTTCGATGTAGTCACCATCCAGGAAGCTGTTGTACTTGTCGCCCAGATCGCCTGGCTCGTTGGTTACAGCGATCTGCTTGGTCAGGCCTGCGCCCAGCGAGTCAGTACGGGCAACGATCACACCATCGTCAACACCCAGCTCAAGAAACGCGTAACGTACGGCGTTGATCTTGGCCAGGAAGTCCTCATGGGGAACGGTTACCTTGCCATCCTGGTGACCGCACTGCTTCTCGTCGGATACCTGGTTTTCGATCTGGATGCAGCAGGCGCCGGCTTCGATCATTTTCTTGGAAAGCAGGTAGGTAGCTTCAGCGTTGCCGAAACCGGCATCGATGTCGGCAATGATCGGCACAACGTGAGTTTCGTAGTTGTCGATCTTGGCCTGGACTTCGGCTTGCTTGGACTTGTCACCGGCTTCGCGTGCGGCGTCCAGATCCATGAACAGCAGATCCAGTTCACGGGCGTCAGCCTGGCGCAGGAAGGTATACAGTTCTTCGATCAGATCGGAAACAGCAGTCTTCTCGTGCATGGACTGGTCAGGCAGCGGGCCGAATTCGGAGCGCAGGGCAGCAACCATCCAGCCGGACAGGTACAGGTAACGCTTGTTGGTGGTCTTCAGGTGCTTCTTGATCGAGATCAGCTTCTGCTGTCCGATGAAGCCGTGCCAGCAGCCCAGGGACTGGGTGTAGGCGGAAGTGTCTGCGTCGTACTCGGCCATGTCTTTGCGCATGATGGCGGCAGTGTACTTGGCGATGTCCAGGCCGGTCTTGAAGCGGTTCTGGGCGCGCATGCGAGCCACGGATTCTGGGTTGATAGCGCTCCAGCTGTTACCGGCAGAGTCTTTCAGCGCGGCTACGGCCTTGATGTCGTTTTCATAAGCTGACATGGTCAATCCTTCAAGTTTGCGTTTGGTTGAGCACGAAAATTCCACCCAATACCCACATGCTAAAGGTCGTGTATGGGCGGTGCACCGCTGCGCGTCTGAACAGGACTGAAAGAAATAGAACCGAGAGGAGGGGTATGAGCAGGTGAATGATCGCTACTGCTGCCGCAAACGTGGTCGCGATTGCCAGGGGACAAGGATGTATCCGCAGGGCAGAGCAGTGGACTTGAAATCATTCAGACTGACGCTAAATCGCTTCCCCGTCCCTCAGGACAACTTCGTTCCAGTCGCAACCTCGTCGAACTGCCTTGTGGGCTGTTGAGACACTGACCGATCCAATGGTTATGGATACGGTCCGGAGGATCCTTTCGGTACCTCTGGCTAGCGGGAGCGACGCAATGATGCGACTTGGTTGGCAATAAGTCAATCGCATGTAGTGATTTTTTCGACCAACTACACGCGTCCGGGGGCGTTGACAGGGCCCGTTACAGGCGCTCGACCATCAGTCGGATGCTTCCTTCGTTTTCATTGCGGGTACGTAGTCGTTGTCCGATATCCTGGTTATTGCTGCGAGCGGTATCGCCCAAGGTACCTACGGTGATCCATTCACCCACACGCCCGGTGACCACGGTGTCGGCCTGCTGGACATCGATAACACGATCATCATCGCTATTGAGGCGATTATTGTTAGCGCTGAGCGTAATGGTCGCCTGATCCCCATTGAGCCTGACGGTGGCATAGAAACCCTGTGTCACATCCTGGTACTGGGTCTGTTGCAGGATCCGGCCGTACGCGTCTGTCGTTGTAGTGGTCAGTGGAACGCTCTTGCCTGACTGGATCAGAACCGGATAGCCCTCATTGGCGGTAATCTGCCGCACACCGTCGTTCCGGCCACGGGTTTCCCGGCGGATGATACGTGCCTGGTTGGTCACGCCAGGGTCGCCGACGATGATATCGCCGGCTCCGGTACTGAAGCGTCCATCGACTCCAAAGCCACGCTCGCTGCTAGTGGAGCTGCCGCTGTTGACTACGCTGATTCTCAACTGGGCCGGCTGACGATCGATGTCGGCCAGCAGGGCGCGTATTTCCTCGATGCGTTCCGGTTCGGCGCGTACGATGAGCTGATTGCCGAAGGCAGAGACGCGCTCATCTTCCCCGAGCATGGGCTTGATAGCCGGGATCAGGCTGTCAGCCATGTTATAGCCAAGGGTAAATACTTCGGTCTGGGGTGCGGCTTGCACAGGACCTGTTACCAGCAGGGCGAGGGTCATGACGAGGGGATACATCCGGTGCAGAAAAGCTGTTTTCATAGCAGGAATCTCCTGATGGCCGGATCGCTCTGGCTGCTGGACCACAGATCGTCGAATGCGCTGGACCAGCGCCTGACCTGATCTGGGCTGTTATACCGCACAAACCCGTCGTGACTTATCGATTTCGGCAGCATCAATATGCCGCTGTCATCAGCCAGCATATACACTTGCGGCGCTCTGGTCCGCTCCGGATGTTGTCTGCGGATTTCCAGCAGGCTGGGAAAGCGATGCATCAGATTCAGCAGACTGTGGCCCTGCAGGAATGGTTTGCTTGCCTCATGCAGCAATATGCGGAGGCGGGCTTTGGGTTGGCGGGCGATAAACTGCTCGATCGCGGCGATAACCTCCCGGCGATTGAATAGCCATGTGGCCTGATCGGCTGCGTATACGAGAACGCGTCGGCGCGTCTGGCCGAGCATCCAGAGCAGATGATCTGCGGCCTGATGCTCATCGATTTCGATCAGTTCCCGTTGCTCACCCAGTTGCCACGGCAGATCCAGCTCGCGTGGGGCAGTCTCTGGCTCTTGCGGATTGTGGATGCTGAATCGGCCCGGAGATTGAAATTCGATCAGCGGCAGACTGACTGCGTCTGCGTCTGCGTCTGCGTCTGCGTCGCGGCGCATGGCGAAATGCGGGATGCCTGCTTCGAGGTATTCTGCGGAGCACACCTGAAAGCCCAGGCGGCGGTAGAAATCCAGTGCATAGCTTTGTGCCGAGAGCAGCAGGGTGCGCATGCCGCGCTCATGTGCGTGATCCATGACAGCTTGCATCAGCTGTTCGCCCAGCCCGCGGCCGCGCCATGCGGGCAGTATGGCTACCCGGCCGATGTGCCCATCTTCCAGTAGGCGTGCTGTGCCGACAGGCTCGGCCGCGCAGTTCATCAGGAAGTGGGTGGAAACCGGATCGTCCGCATCCCACTCCAGGGATTCGGCAATCTGCTGCTCTTCGATGAATACATGCCTGCGGATGTCCCGCAGAGCTTCGGTGCCTTCCCAGTCGACTAGTCGGACACTAATCTCATTCATCATCTCCCTCCAGCAGGAGGTCTCCCTTGGCCAGCAACTGCTCGATCAGCGTCCAGGCCTCCCCGTTGTTCTTCCAGCCAAGCAGTGCTTCGCAATCAAGATAGTCGTTGTTACAGACTAGTTGAACGATGGGCAAGAGGGTAGCCGGCAGGACACAGTGTTCGCCGCTGGCAAAAAGCAGTAGATGCTCCTCGTTCTCCAGACGATAGGCCAGTCGCGAGCTGGGATTGCGCATGAGCCCATAGCCGTTCTGCAGCTCCTCGTGCAGGGTTCCGGCTGGCAGCTCCTGGGGCTCGATCAGCTCCGGATACCGCGGCTCCGTCATATGCCGGCCAAACCAGGTGGCGAGCGCCGCCTTGTCCTGGACAAGCTCGAGCACGATGCGCTGCAACCGCTCGATGCTCTGGTCATCAATGGCCGAGGGATCATTGGCCGCTCGCATATCGCTGTCGCTGTAACGCTGACCATCGCCAAGGTGCTGACTCAGAAAATCGGTGTAGTGCAGCAGAATTTCCGAGTGGCTGGGCGCCCTGAAGCCGACGGAGCAGGTCATGCAGTCATCTTCAGCGATGCCGTGGTGCGCTATGCCTGGCGGAATGTACAACATGTCACCGGGTTCGAGCACCCATTCCTGCTCCTCGTCGAAATCACGCAGGATGCGCAGGTCGGGGTGATCCAGCAATGGACTCTGATCGTCGCAATGCTGGCCGATCTTCCAGCGACGCCGGCCGTGGCTTTGCAGCAGAAAGACATCGTAATTGTCGAAGTGCGGTCCGACGCTTCCGCCAGGAGCGGCGTAGCTGATCATCACGTCGTCGATACGCCAGGTCGGCAGGAAGCTGAACGCTCTGGTCAGCTCGGCCACTTCCGGTACGAACTGGTCGACGGCCTGGACCAGCAGAGTCCAGTCGCGTTCGGGCAGTGTCTTGAAATCATCTTCGCTGAACGGTCCACGTCGCAATTCCCAGGGCGTCACACCCTGGGTCAGAACAATGCGCGACTCGACTTCCTCTTCCAGGGCCAGACCAGCCAGCTCGTCAGGCGAAAGCGGGTTGTCCAGGTCCGGGAACGCCCGGCGAATCAGCAGCGGTTTCTTCTGCCAGTAGTCGCGCAGGAATACGTCCGGGCTGATGCCGCCTAGCAGGACGGCGGGTTGCGGCAGTGTCATGTGGAGCACCTTGTATTGGGTTGAGGCCTCAGATCCGTTTGGCCTGGGTCACGGCGCTGCCAATGTAGTTCGCCGGAGTCAGCGCCTTGAGGTCCGCCTTGGCCTGATCGGGGATCTCCAGCGTGTCGACGAACTCCAGCAATGCCTGCGGCGTAATGCCCTTGCCGCGGGTCAGTTCCTTGAGCTTTTCGTAGGCGTCCGGTACCGCATAACGGCGCATTACTGTCTGGATAGGTTCGGCGAGGACTTCCCAGGTGCTGTCCAGATCATCAGAAATACGTTGAGCATTAAGCTCCAACTTGCTGATTCCCTTGAGAGTTGACTCATACGCAATCAGGCTGTGGGCGAAACCGACGCCCAGGTTACGCAGTACTGTGGAGTCGGTCAGATCACGCTGCCAGCGCGAGATCGGCAGCTTGCTGGCCAGATGCTGGAGTATCGCATTGGCGATGCCCAGGTTGCCTTCGGAGTTTTCGAAATCGATCGGATTGACCTTGTGTGGCATGGTCGAGGAGCCAATCTCGCCAGCAATCGTTTTCTGCTTGAAATAACCCAGGGAGATGTAGCCCCAGATGTCGCGGTCGAAGTCGATCAGAATGGTATTGAACCGTGCCGCTGCATCGTAAAGTTCGGCAATATAGTCATGCGGCTCGATCTGGGTGGTGTAAGGATTGAAATCCAGGCCCAGCGTACCTTCGACGAAGCTCTTCGCGTTGGCTTCCCAGTCAATTTCCGGGTAGGCCGACAGGTGGGCGTTGTAGTTACCCACCGCGCCGTTGATCTTGCCGAGCAGTGGCACTGCGGCAATCTGCTTGATCTGGCGTTCCAGACGATAAACGACGTTCGCCAGCTCCTTGCCCATGGTGGTGGGGGAGGCGGGCTGGCCGTGGGTGCGCGAGAGCAGTGGTACGTCGGCATGGGCCACAGCGAGAGCGCGGATCTCATCGGCAATGCGCTGCATCAGCGGTAGCATGACCTCGTCGCGACCGGCGCGGAGCATCAGCGCGTGGGACAGGTTGTTGATGTCCTCGGAGGTGCAGGCAAAGTGAATGAATTCGTTTACGGCCTTGAGTTCGGGCAGGCTTTCCACCTGCTCCTTGAGCAGATACTCCACAGCCTTCACATCGTGATTGGTAGTGCGCTCGATTTCCTTGATGCGCTCGGCGTGTTCGAGCTGGAAGTCGTCTACCAGCCGGTCGAGCAGTGCGTTTGCTTCATCCGAAAAGGGCCCGATCTCCGGGATCTGTGGATGGGCTGCAAGGCATTGCAGCCATCTTACCTCGACCTGAACGCGGAAACGGATCAGACCATATTCGCTGAAAATAGTGCGCAGGCTGGCTGTTTTGCTGCCGTAGCGGCCATCAACCGGGGATACGGCGGTCAGGGAGGAAAGTTGCATAGGTTTTCTCGTCAAAAGATGGGGCGGAAAAACGCCAGATGATACACCAGATCAGGCGGTTTTGGCCCGGGCACCGGGCAGTAAGATGCTGATCATGGTGGAGGCAAAGATCAGCCCGGCGCCTATCCAGGAAGATAACCCGGGTAATTCACCCCAGAGAAACCAGGCGAATAATCCGGAGAAGACGATGGCCAGATAGCTCAACGGTCCGATCTTGCCGGGTGGTGCCAGGCTGTAGGCGCGTGACATGAGCAGTTGGCTCACGGTGGCTATCAGGCCGATGGCAATCAGCATGCCCAGCTGCGTGGCGTCTAGCGGCTGCCAGGCCCACAGCAGCGGGATCGCCGACAACAGCGAGGAGAACAGCGCAAAATAGAACACGATACGCGTGGCGGGCTCGGTATTGCTCATTGCGCGGATCGAGACGAAAGCGCATGCAGCGAGCAGACTGGCACCGACGCCAGCCAGTGCGTTGGGATCGAACAGTGCACCGGACGGCTTGGCAACCAGCAGCACCCCTGCAAAACCCAGCAGCACCATGAAGATCATGCGCAATGTCAGTGATTCGCGTAGCCACCACCAGGCCAGCAGCGGCGTAAAAACCGGCGCGGCGTAGGTGAACAACATCGCATCGGCAAGTGGCAGATGAGCAATGGCGTAGAAAAAACAGTACATGGCGCCGAGGCCGAAGAAGGTGCGCAAAAAATGACTGCGCAAATGGCTGGTGCGGAAAGGGCCGAAACCCTTGGCCAGAATCATCGGCAGAAAGAACACCACGCCCAGCAGATTGCGAAAGAACACCACGTTTTCGTTGTTCACGGTGGTGGATACTTCGCGAATCAGAATGCCCATGACAGCAAAGAGCAAGGCCGAGCAGGCGAGAAAGAGGGCGCCCTTGCGGGGATGGTCGAGCCTGACCAGTTCAACCATTGAGCACCGAGTGGGTGGCTTCCAGCAGTTTCTTGCGGGTAAACAGCAGTTGCCAGCGATGTCCGCCCAACTGGCGCCACAACCTGGCCGAGCGGATACCCGCGAGCAGCAGGGCGCGGATCCGGTTGGCTATGTCGGGTTGCTGCAGATGACGCATATCACCGTGGACCTGGATGCGCAGCCGCAGGGTGCTGAGCGTGTCCTGGTAGATGCTGCCGAGCGAGGCTGCGACATTGTCATGCAGGATCCCGAAATGCTCTACCTGCGAACTGGTCTGCTCGAGACGCTGGCCGAGTACGCTGAGCATGTCATCACGTTTGCTCAACTGCCGCTCGAGCGTCAGCAGGTTCATGCTGTAGCGCAATGCGTCACGTTGCAGCGCGGCAGTGTCGCGCTCAAGCATGGCCTGCAGTGCCTGAATGCCATGTCGGATGTTGTGATGCGACCCACCGTATATCTCCATCACATCATCGGGGGAGCGCTCGAGGATGCTGCCCAGCAGGCAGGAGACCGAGCCTTCGCCGTACTGGCCGGTGCGGGCCAGCTTGTCGACCTGGATGGCTGCTTCGAAAATTGCGCCGAGCGCAATTACCTGTTCTTCGGCGTTGGTCATGCAGCGTCCTTATCGAATGCGGGTATAGCCGTTTCAATCACGCCGCCGCCCAGGCACACGTCGCCGTCATACAAGACGACGGACTGGCCTGGAGTGACCGCTCGTTGCGGGTCATCGAAGCGGATCAGAAAACCCTCGGCGGACCGCTCGAGCGTGCAGTCCTGATCGGGCTGACGGTAGCGTACCTTGGCAGTGAGGCGCAGGGGCGCAGAGACCTCGAGTTCATTGACCCAGTAGATGGTCGAGCAGCCCAGCGCGCCGGAGAAGAGCCAGGGGTGATCGTTACCCTGGCCGACCACCAGAACGTTGCGGTCCAGGTTCTTGTCCAGCACATACCAGGGTTCATCGCCTGCGCCCTGCAGGCCGCCGATGCCAAGGCCCTGCCGCTGGCCTATCGTGTGGTACATCAACCCGTGATGCCGGCCAATGATCTTGCCTTCGGTGGTTTCGATGTCGCCGGGCTGGGCCGGCAGATATTGCTTGAGGAAATCACTGAAGCGCCGCTCACCGATAAAGCAGATGCCGGTTGAATCCTTCTTGCGAGCAGTAGCCAGCTGATATTTCTCCGCGATGCGGCGCACCTCGGGTTTTTCCAGCTCACCTACGGGGAACAGCGTTCGGGCAATCTGTTCGGCTCCGACCGCATGCAGAAAGTAACTCTGGTCCTTGTTACTGTCCAGACCGCGCAGCAGCACGGTCTGGCCGTTACGTTGGTCACGGCGCACGTAATGGCCCGTCGCAATCAGGTCTGCCCCGAGCATCAATGCGTAATCGAGAAACGCCTTGAACTTGATTTCACGGTTGCACAGGATGTCCGGATTGGGGGTGCGTCCGGCCTTGTACTCCTCGAGAAAATGCTCGAACACGTGGTCCCAGTACTCGGCGGCGAAGTTGGCTGTGTGCAGTTTGATGCCCAGACGATCACTGACGGCCTGGGCGTCTGCCAGATCCTCGCGCGCCGTGCAGTATTCGGTACCGTCGTCTTCGTCCCAGTTCTTCATGAACAGGCCTTCAACCTGATAACCCTGCTCGAGCAGGAGAGCTGCGGAAACCGAAGAGTCGACACCGCCAGACATGCCGACGATGACGCGGGTCCGACCGGGGTCTTTGGTGATAGCTGTTGTCATCTTAGCGAAACAGATCCAGTGAGTAGTGGGGCTTGTTCAGGTAGTCGACGATACAGTCCAACACCAGATGGCTGCGCAAATCGCCACTGCGGGCGCGAATATCTTCGAGACTCATCCATGGCGCACGGACGATTCCCTCGTCCAGCTTCATGTCGGTATGCTGCTGCAGCAGTTGACCAACAAAGCAGCTACGCTGATAGCTGACGCCGTTGTCAGCCTTGAACAGATAGACGCCGACCACACCGGTAATCTTTACCGTGCAGCCAGTTTCCTCGAGAACCTCACGTCTGGCGGCCTGGATAAGACTTTCGTCTTCTTCCAGGTGACCCGCTGGCTGGTTTAAAACTAGTCGCCCGTCGCGGTACTCTTCGACCATCAGAAATTGGCCTTGTTCTTCAACTATGGTGGCAACAGTCACGTGGGGTATGAAACGCATGCAGGACTCCTGAACAGGCTGCATAGGTTAGCCTAAATCGGTGCCAGGGGTGAACTGTCAGGCCGCCGGAGAGTGTCAACTGACTGGATTTGATGGTAAAAACAGCTAGGATGCTGATAGGCGGCTATGTAGCAGCAATGTAGTGATACTACATATTTCTGCTCCGACAGCGATTTAACTGATAGGTTCGGTTTTATATTACCAAGATTGCCATTTATACGAGCACAGGCTTTGAAAAGACGTGACATTTTGTAGGAAAACTACAACAATATGCGCCATCAGTAACACGTATTCTCTGGTCCCGGTTTACCCCGCGGGACCATTCATGACAACGACAACATCACGGAGTCAACAATGGGATACCAAAAGATCCAGGTGCCGGCGAACGGCGACAAAATTTCCGTAAATGCCGACCAGTCCCTGAACGTGCCGGACAACCCGGTCATTCCCTACATCGAAGGTGACGGGATCGGCGTGGACATTTCACCAGTAATGATGAAAGTGGTCGACGCGGCTGTGGAGAAGGCCTACAGCGGCAAGCGCAAGATTTCCTGGATGGAAGTATATGCCGGCGAAAAGGCAACTCAGGTTTATGACCAGGACACCTGGCTTCCTGAAGAAACCCTGCACGCAGTGAAGGATTACGTTGTTTCCATCAAGGGGCCTCTGACTACGCCTGTTGGCGGCGGCATCCGCTCGCTGAACGTTGCGCTGCGCCAGCAGCTGGACCTCTTCGTCTGTCAGCGTCCAGTGCGCTGGTTTACCGGTGTACCCAGCCCGGTCAAGAAGCCGGGTGATGTGGATATGGTGATTTTCCGCGAGAACTCCGAAGACATCTACGCCGGAGTCGAATTCAAGGCCGGTACCCCCGAAGCCAAGAAGGTCATCAAGTTCCTGCAGGAAGAAATGGGCGTTACCAAGATCCGTTTCACCGATATGTGCGGTATCGGCGTCAAGCCGGTTTCCCAGGAAGGTACCAAGCGTCTGGTGCAGAAGGCGCTGCAATATGCCGTCGACAATGACCGCAAGTCGGTCACTATCGTGCACAAAGGCAACATCATGAAGTTCACCGAAGGTGCCTTCAAGGAATGGGGCTATGAAGTGGCGCGTGACGAGTTCGGTGCCGAGCTTCTGGATGGCGGTCCATGGATGCAGTTCAAGAATCCGAAGACCGGTCGCAACATTGTGGTCAAGGATGTTATCGCCGATGCGATGCTTCAGCAGATTCTGTTGCGTCCGGCCGATTACGACGTGATCGCTACCCTGAACCTGAACGGTGACTACCTCTCCGACGCCCTGGCGGCGGAAGTTGGCGGTATCGGTATCGCCCCGGGTGCCAACCTGTCCGATTCGGTAGCCATGTTCGAGGCGACTCACGGGACTGCACCCAAGTACGCTGGTCAGGACAAGGTGAACCCCGGTTCGCTGATTCTGTCTGCCGAGATGATGCTGCGTCACATGGGCTGGGTCGAAGCCGCGGATCTGATTATCAAGGGCACCGAAGGCGCGATTGCCAACAAGACAGTCACCTATGACTTCGAGCGTCTGATGGACGGAGCAACACTGCGTTCATGCTCCGAGTTTGGCGACGACATGATTGCCAGCATGGGCTGAAACGCCAAGCAGGTAATAGGCAGTAAAGACAAGGCCGGCTAATGCCGGCCTTGTTGTTCCGGTAGGACCGGTAGGTTAATGATGTCAGTGAGGCGCCGCATGGACCTCTTGGGCCTGACCTTTAGTTTCGGGAGCGGAATCAGGCCCTGCCATGTCATGGGACTGTATGTTGACCGCATGCAATCCCTTTGGCCCCTGGATTATCTCGAAACGCACTGGCTGCCCCGCCTTCAGCGTCCGGTAACCGTCCATCTGAATTGCCGAATAATGTGCAAAGAGATCTTCATCGCGGCCTTCGGCTATAATGAAGCCAAATCCCTTGGCATTGTTGAACCATTTGACCTTGCCGTATTGCATGCCACATCCCTCGTGCTGCCCCAAGGTTTGGGGGGTGTATTCATGGTGTGGAGCTGCATGGCGCAATGATCGAAACAGGTGACCGCCAGGCAATGCTCGTTTACACTTTTTAACACTGAATCAAAGTAAGTCAAGCCAGCCTCTGGCAAGCTGAGGAACAGCTCACAGTTTGCCTTCGGGCTTTTATCCAATAGCCTGTAATCAGCGATGCTTCTCATGTTTGCAATGACCAATTTTCAGCTAACCTTGAATCAGAGTCCGGACGATCCAGAACACGAGGATGATTCCGGTCTGGCGGTGGAGACCAGCAAGCCTGAGCTCAAGCCGCCATCACGTTACAAGGTCGTCATGCTGAATGATGACTACACCCCGATGGACTTTGTTGTAGAGGTGCTTGAGACGTTTTTCTCTATGAATCGCGAAGCCGCTACACAGATCATGCTGAGGGTCCATACTGAAGGAAAAGCGGTTTGTGGTGTCTTCACGCGCGACATCGCGGAAACCAAGGCCGAACAGGTCAATGAATATGCCAGGGAATGCCAGCACCCGTTGATATGTCAGATTGAACGGGAAGCGTAACCAAGCGGCAATAGCCGCATGACGAGGTGGCACCATGCTCAATAGAGATCTCGAGATCACCCTGAATCTGGCGTTCAAGGAAGCACGCAACAAGCGGCATGAATTCATGACCGTGGAGCACCTGCTCCTTGCATTGCTGGACAATCATGCAGCGATAGATGTGCTGCGTGCCTGTGGCGCCGATATCGAGCGCCTGCGCCGTGAACTGGTGGAGTTCATCGACTCCACCACGCCGCTGATTCCAAAACAGGACCACGAGCGCGAAACCCAGCCAACCTTGGGCTTCCAGCGGGTGCTGCAACGCGCAGTATTCCACGTGCAGAGCTCCGGCAAGGGCGAAGTCAGTGGGGCGAATGTACTGGTAGCGATTTTCAGCGAGCAGGAAAGCCAGGCGGTTTTCTTTCTCAAGCAGCAGCAGATCGCCCGCATCGACATCGTCAACTTTATTTCCCACGGTATTTCCAAGGTGGGCGGGGAGGCTGATCAGATACCCCCCGAGAGTGAAAACATCGATGAAGAGGCGGGTGAGTCTGTGGGCTCGGCCAATCCGTTGGACGCCTATGCCACCAACCTCAACGAGCAGGCACGTCTGGGCCGGATAGACCCGCTGGTGGGCAGAGCACACGAAGTCGAGCGCGTTGCCCAGATCCTCGTGCGTCGGCGCAAGAACAATCCGCTCCTGGTGGGCGAGGCAGGCGTGGGTAAGACCGCCATCGCCGAGGGGCTGGCCAAGCGCATTGTGGACGGTGAAGTACCGGACATTCTGTCCGAGGCAGTGGTTTATTCCCTGGATCTGGGCGCCTTGCTGGCCGGAACCAAATACCGTGGTGACTTCGAGAAGCGATTCAAAGCCTTGCTAAAGGCTCTCAAGAAGCGCCCGCAAGCCATTCTTTTCATTGACGAAATTCACACCATAATTGGTGCTGGTGCAGCCTCCGGCGGCGTCATGGATGCCTCCAATCTGCTCAAGCCACTGCTGACCTCCGGTGAAATGCGCTGTATCGGCTCAACTACCTATCAGGAGTTCCGTGGCATCTTCGAGAAGGACCGGGCGCTGGCACGGCGCTTCCAGAAGGTTGACGTGATCGAGCCGTCGGTGGAAGACACTATCCAGATCCTCAAGGGGCTCAAGAGCCGCTTCGAGGAGCACCATGGTATCGGCTACACCGACGATGCTCTCAGATCCGCTGCGGAGCTTGCCTCGCGTTATATCAACGACAGACATATGCCTGACAAGGCGATTGACGTGATAGACGAGGCGGGTGCCTATCAGCGACTCAAGCCTGTTTCCGAACGGCCAGCATTCATCGACGTGGCGGAGGTTGAGGCCATCGTTGCGAAGATCGCGCGCATTCCGCCCAAGCACGTGTCTTCCAGTGACAAGGAACTGCTCAAGAATCTGGAGCGCGACCTTAAGTTGGTTGTTTTCGGCCAGGACGAGGCTATCGATTCTCTCGCTTCGGCAATCAAGTTGTCGCGGGCAGGTCTGAAGTCAGCAGACAAGCCGGTTGGCTCATTCCTGTTCTCCGGCCCGACCGGCGTGGGCAAGACAGAGGTCACACGTCAGTTGGCAAAGAGTCTGGGAGTCGAATTGCTGCGCTTCGATATGTCGGAGTACATGGAACGGCATACCGTATCGCGTCTGATTGGTGCGCCCCCGGGGTATGTTGGTTTCGACCAGGGCGGCTTGCTCACCGAGGCAGTGACCAAGAATCCGCATTGTGTGTTGCTGCTTGACGAGATTGAAAAAGCGCACCCTGAAGTCTTCAACCTGCTGCTGCAGGTAATGGACCACGGTACTCTGACCGACAACAACGGTCGCAAGGCGGATTTCCGCAATGTGATTATCGTTCTGACCACCAATGCCGGCGCGGAGTCCATGGCTCGTGCTTCAATCGGCTTCACCCAGCAGGACCACAGCACCGATGCCTCCGAGGTGATCAAGAAAACTTTCACTCCGGAGTTCCGCAATCGGCTGGATACGATTATCCAGTTCGGCCGTCTTACTCACGAAAGCATCAAGTTCGTGGTCGACAAGTTCCTGACCGAACTGCAGGCCCAGCTGGAGGACAAGCATGTTCTTCTTGATGTGGATGAAAGAGCTCGTAACTGGCTGGCCGAACATGGCTATGATCCATTGATGGGAGCGCGGCCCATGGCTCGCCTGATCCAGGACAAGATCAAGCGACCGCTGGCCGAGGCGATTCTGTTTGGTGAACTGGCTGATCATGGCGGTACGGTCAACATCAGTTGCCGTGATGACGAGTTGGTGCTGGATGTACTGGAAGAGGAAATGGCCTGAGCCCGATAGCGGCATCTGGCAAGAAAAGGCCCCGCTCCGGCGGGGCCTTTTTGTTTCAGGTTACAGGCAATCAGTTGCTCAATCCCTGAATTCAGCCCATACCGGGGCGTGGTCAGAAGGCTTTTCCATCGCGCGGATGTCATAGTCGACACCGGCATCAACGCACTGTTCTATCAGACCCTTGCTGGCCATGATCAGGTCGATGCGCAGGCCGCGACGGGGTTCTGCCTCGAAACCGCGACTACGATAATCAAACCAGCTGAAGCGGTCGTTCAGCTCCGGATTGAGATGGCGAAAGGTGTCCACCAGCCCCCAATTCTTCAACGTGTTCAGCCATTCGCGCTCTTCGGGCAGAAAGCTGCATTTGCCGGTGCGCAACCAGCGCTTTGCATTTTCGGCGCCGATACCGATGTCGATATCTTCTGGCGAGATGTTGACGTCACCCATAACCACCACGCGCTGATCGGGGGTGAATTGCTGTTCCAGATGGGCCTGGAGATCGGCATAGAACCGCGTCTTGGCCGGGAACTTTAGCGGGTGATCACGGCTCTCACCTTGAGGGAAATAGCCGTTGAACACGACGGTCTGTTCGCCATCCTTTCCGGTTATCGCCGCGCTGATCATGCGTTTTTGCGCATCTTCACCATCATCCGGGAAACCCTTGCGAACCCAGTCGGGCTTTTCTCTGGTCAGCAGGGCAACGCCGTAGTGGCCTTTCTGACCATGGTAGTGAACGTGGTAACCCAAGGACTCGACGTCCTTCAGTGGAAACATCGAATCGTCGACCTTGGTTTCCTGTAAACCAATTACATCTGGCGCGTGCCGTTCGACGAGTTCCTTCAGCTGATGGGGTCTGGCTCTAAGTCCGTTGATATTGAAGGAAACGAATTTCATCACTCATCCTGTTTCAGGTTGGACCCGGTTTCGGTCTGTAAGAAGATGTATCTGTTGCCGGTCATATGGGTTTGGCATGTTAGCATCACTTTTGGCACTTTTGTCGCTGGAAAAAACACATGGCTCGTCCGTTACTGCTGATTTTGCTGACTTTTTTTGCCGTGGCGGCACGTGCTGGCCTTGAGGTAAACATTGAGCCGGCCAACGAGCAGGTTAAAGACAATATCGAAGCGTTTGTCGGTGATATCGACGCTGCCAATCGCAGGGATATCGAGCGGATAGCAAAGCACAGCAAGCAGCAGGCCGCCGACGCGGCTCGGGCGCTTGGTTACTATCAAACCAATATTGAGCATCGTGTTGCCGGCAGTCGCAACGACCCCGTGCTGGTACTGGATGTCCAGCTTGGTGAGCCGGTAAGACTGGACGAGGTGAATATCCGCGTCGAGGGCCCTGGCCAGGGTACCGAGCCCTTCGACCTTGGAGCCGCTCAGCGCGGGCGCCTGCAACCGGGCGATATTCTCCACCACGGCCACTATGAAGCGATCAAGAGTTACATAGGCAATCAGGCCCTGCGCTATGGATACTTTTCCGGGGAATTCAGCCAGCAACGGATTGTGGTCAATGTAGAGACCAATGAGGCTGACATCGCGTTGGTATATCAGACAGGCCAGCGCTTCCGCCTGGGCGACGTAATCTTCTCCGAAACGCCCTTCACCGACAATCTGCTACAACGCATGGTGACCTTCAACACCGGTCGGCCCTACGACGCGGATGCGATTGCCAAACTGAACCGGGACTTGTTGGCCAGCGGCTATTTCGAAACGGTACAGGTCTCTGCCCCGGCCTCCGAAGCCGAGGACGGTCTGATACCTGTGAGAGTTAACATTACCGAGCGCAAGCCTCACTCACTGGGTTTTGGTGCGGGTTATTCGACTGACGTGGGCGCACGCGGACGCGTGAGCTGGACCGAGCACTGGGTCAATCCCCAAGGTCACAAACGCGGCGCCGATCTTGAGCTCTCCCTGCCCCGACAGGAGATTACCGGCTACTACCAGGTTCCGCTGACACCTCCGCAAACCAGTTCGCTTCGGTTTTTTGGTGGCTGGCAAAACGAGGATATCGATGATATCGAGAGTCAGAGCCTGACGATCGGTGCGCAGCACGAGACACTGCTCGACAGCGGCTGGGAGCGCGTTACGGGCCTGCGCCTGGAGCATGAACGCTTCAGCCTGGGTAATGATTCGGGGCAAAGTACACTTCTTATTCCGGGGATTTCCTTCCAGCGTACAAAAAGTGTCGGAGGTATTGATCCGAGCAGGGGATACAGCCTGATGCTGGACTTGCAGGCGGCCAAGAAGGGCATTGTTTCTGATGTCGACTTCGCGCGCATATTCACTACTGCAAAGGGGCTGTATACGGTTGAGGAAAACCATCGATTTCTTGCGCGAGTGGGTCTGGGCGCAGTGTTCACCGATGAGCTCGCACAGATTCCTCCCTCGCTGCGCTTCTTTGCCGGTGGTGATCAGTCAGTGCGCGGCTACGATTATCGAACCCTGTCTCCGACCGACAGCTCCGGAGAGCGCGTTGGCGGACGCTATTTACTTGATAGCGCTCTGGAGTACCAGTACGAATTCATCGACAACTGGCGCGCAGCCACTTTTGTAGACCACGGTAACGCAATGGATTCATTCACCGCTGCGCGAGAGACCAGCATAGGCCTGGGTATACGCTGGGTTTCTCCGGTGGGTCCGATTCGAGTGGATGTAGCACGCTCGGTCAGTGATCCTGACGAGGGCTTTCGCATCCACTTTTCCATGGGTCCGGAACTATGACGGTTTTCATTCTGAAAGCCATTGCCCGGGGGCTGCTTGTCCTGCTTCTGATTCCCCTGATCCTGGCCCTGCTATTGCTGAGCGAGAATCTGAATCGCTGGTTGTTCGAGCGCATAGAGGGCTTCGAGCCGAGGTTGGAGCTGGGAGTAGAAGAGGGGCACCTGTGGCGCGGATGGGACTTTGATCGCATTGTCTGGCGCGGCGAAGGTGTCGAGGTTGTGATTCAGGACGTGCGCTTTGCCTGGTCACCCGATTGTCTGTTTGCTGGTCGTTTGTGTATCGACGAACTGGACGTGGAGAGCATCCAGATAGTAACCGGGACGACGGACGAGGAGACCGGCGAACGGGAGCAGATAAGCCTGCCCGATATCCGCCTGCCGATAGGTATCCAGGTTGAGCAGTTGCGCATTGGCGCTCTGAAGCTGAATTCCGAAGAGCCCTTGCTCAGCGATGTCGAGATGTCCGCCCATCTGCGCGATTCGCAGCTTGTCATCCAGCGGTTCACCGGATCCGGCCCGGAACTCGACTGGGAGATGTCGGGAGATATCAGATTGGTCAATGGCTGGCCATTGAGACTGGATGCGCAGCTCAATTTGCCGCCGGTGGATGATCAGCCCTGGTCGCTGGACCTGCGTCTGGGCGGCAGCGCCGCGGAGCTCGATGTCGAGGCTCTCAGTCAGGGGTTTCTTACCGGGCGCCTGAATGCACAGCTGCAGCCCCTGGCGCCGCAATTGCCGGCAACGCTGCAGTGGCAGGGCGAGCGTTTTGTTGTACCAGCAGAGCTGCCAAGAACGCTGGTTATTTCCCGGTCCTCGCTTGAGGCCCGGGGCAACCTGAAGGACGGTTATCTGGTCAACGCAGACGCTGTATTGCCGGGCGAGGGCGGCGATATAGAACTGGATCTCTCAACCAGGGTGAGTACGACCAGAATGAACGATCTGATTCTTGAGCTGTACGTGGCCGAACAGCCGTCGCGGCAGCTTGTCCTGGAAGGGGATGCCTCTTGGGAAGATGAGCTTGTAGCCGAGGCAGAGCTGGAGATGAAGGCGTTTCCCTGGCAATGGCTGTATCCGCAGGACACCGGCGAAGTTGAATTGGAGGAACTATCGCTGACTGCAACACTTAAGGGCACGCAGGGCCAGGGCAGTGTGGAGGCCCGTCTTGCCGGAGTAGCAGGACAAAGTCTTGACCTGAGCATGGACGTGGCGGGCAATCCAGACGAAATCAATATCGCGTCACTGGCACTGGACACCGAGGCCGGTTCGGCAACCGGAGAGGCCACTTTGCGACTGACCGAGGGCCTGGCATGGAATGCCTCCCTGCTCCTGGATGGTCTTGATCCGGGTGCTTTCGTAGCAGATCTGCCGGGTAACCTGAATGGAACAGTGACCAGCTCTGGCAGCCTCGTCGAAGAGCAGCTTGAAATCGATGCGCAGTGGGCCCTGGAGGGCACATTGCGTGACCAACCGCTGCAGCTTGCCGGTTCAGTGGACAAGGACGGAGAGGCATGGCAATTGAGTGACCTGCTCCTGCGCCAGGGCCCGAATCGTATTACCGGGAGCGGACGCATCAGCGAAGAGATCAAAGCCGAGCTGAACCTGCGCATGCCCGAGCTGGCAACGTTATGGCCGGGGCTGAGCGGTTCGCTGACCGGTGATATTAATACCAGTGGTTCGCGGGCGGCTCCGGTAATCGATGCTGACCTGCGTGGTGAGCGCCTCGCATTCGAGCAACTGAGCATCGGCAACCTGGCGTTGCAGGGCAGGGTAACGCTGTCAGAGGAAACTCCAGGCAACCTCACACTGGATGCGCAGCAGGTACGCAGCGGCGAGAACCAGATCGGTGACTTGCGCCTGACCTTGCGTGGCAACCGTCCGGACCATCGCCTGACTCTGCAGGTGGAAGATGGAATCGCTGATCTGGAAGCCCGGATTCAGGGCAGCCTGCTCGCCGATCGCTGGCAAGGTCAACTGAGCGAAGCTGAGATCAAATATGGTGCTCTTGACTGGCAACTGGTCGATCCCGCGCGCCTGACCTACCGGCTTGATCCAGGACAGCTGCGCATGGCCGAGCATTGCTGGCGGCACGATCGGGCACGGCTCTGCTTTGAAGGGGAGCAGCGCCTGCTGCCGGACCGCCAGTTGGACCTGGCGCTCACTGACTTTCCGTTGGCGTCACTTGAGGGTTTTCTACCGGAAAACGTTGCCTGGAATGCCGACCTTAACGCGGATGTCGAAATTCAGCAGGCAGTAGGCGAAGAGCCTGTCATCAATCTCAACGTATCCAGCCTCGACGGCATGATCGCCGTCACCGAAGCAGATCAGACCCTGGCTTTTCCCTATGATTTGCTGGAAATCAATACCGAGATGCAGGCGGGTACCGCGCGCAGCCGCATCCAACTATCCAGCGAGGGTTTCGGCAATCTGGATATCCAGGCCAATATCGAGGATCCGGCGGGGGCTCAGGCTCTGACCGGTCAATACGAAATAGAAGGTCTGAAACTCAACATCCTCCGGCCTTTCCTGCCCCAGGTCGATACCCTGCGCGGCGACTTGAGCGGCAATGGCAGGCTGGCCGGCACGCTGCGCGAGCCTGAGATAGTTGGCACCGTGCAGCTGGCTGACGGGCACATAAGCGGTCCGGAACTGCCGGTGAGCCTCGAAGAACTGGAGGTCGAGGTTGATATCAACGGTCAACGCGCCATCGTGGATGGGCAATGGAGCAGCGGTGCACAAGGCGAAGGTAGCCTGACCGGCACGATTGTATGGGCTCCCGAACTCGATGTTAATCTCGCCCTCGAGGGTAGCCAGCTACCAGTGGTTGTCGAGCCCTATGCCGACCTGCGCGTCAGTCCGGACCTGCAGGTCACGCTGGCCAATAACCAGCTGCGTATCCGGGGAAAAATTGCCGTTCCCGAGGGAGATATCACCGTTCGCGAGCTGCCCGAGCAGGCGGTCAGGCAGTCGCCGGACGTAGTCATCGTCGGTGAAGAGACCGAGGACGAAGGACCGCCGCTGGATGTCGATGCCAGGGTGCAACTGGTCATCGGCGATCAGCTCCGGTTCTCTGCATTCGGCCTTTCCGGGCGGTTGAATGGCCGCATCATGGTCGAGGAGGATATGAGCGCCACCGGGGATCTGAATATTCTCGATGGTCGTTTCCGCCGGTACGGGCAGCGGCTCACTTTGCGCCGTGCACAGATCCTGTTTGCCGGTCCCATATCCCAGCCGTTCCTGAACATTGAGGCTATTCGCAAGGTCGACGACGTGATTGCCGGCCTGCGCCTGACCGGACGCGCCGAAGCGCCACAAACCGAGGTCTTCTCCGAGCCGGGCATGCCTCAAGAGCAGGCGCTGGCCTACCTTATACTTGGCAGACCCCTGGGGGCCGACGGTGGAGACAGCAACCTGGTGGGCCAGGCAGCTCTTGCGTTGGGAATGGCTGGCGGGGCGCCGCTGGCAAAGAACATCGCGGGTACGCTAGGGATCGAGGATTTTCAGCTCGAAACAGAAGGCTCGGGCATTTCGACACAAGTTGTCGCAGCAGGCTACATTACGGAAAAGCTCAGCCTGCGTTATGGTGTTGGCGTATTTGATCAGGCCAACCAGTTGGCGGTGCGCTATGATTTGACTCGCAGGTTGTATCTGGAGGCAGTCAGCGGCTTTGCCAGCTCTCTGGATTTTTTCTACCGTATCGATTTCTAGGGCCGTAAGGCACTTGCCGGACGGTTAATCCGCTGCGTGGGTTTTGCGCAGCATTTACAAGTACAAAGGAGTTTTTATGTCGAGCGTCACTATGCGTGGTAATCCCGTTCTCGTCGGCGGTACCTTTCCCAAGGCGGGCGATAAGGCCCCGGCATTCAGCCTGGTAGGCAAGGACCTGTCGGACGTTGAGCTGTCCAGCCTGGCCGGCAAGCGCAAGATACTGAACATATTCCCGAGTGTCGATACGCCGACCTGCGCCACCTCTGTGCGCACCTTCAACGCCAAGGCCAACGACGTGGAAAACACCGTGGTCGTATGCATCTCGGCTGACCTGCCATTCGCCCAGGCGCGTTTCTGCGGCGGCGAAGGCCTGGATAACGTGATCAACCTGTCGACCATGCGTGGTCGCGAGTTTGCTCACAACTATGGCGTGGAAATAGAGAACGGCCCTCTGGCTGGTTTGACCGCCAGGGCTGTGGTTGTGCTGGATGAAAACGATCAGGTGATCTACAGCGAGCTGGTGCCGGAGATCGGCGAGGAGCCGAACTACGAGAGAGCACTAGGGGCACTGTCCAAATAAGAAGCCGCGGGTGCAACGTGCATCTAGCTTTTTGCTGAACAAAAAGAGTCGGGAGCCACGAGCCCCGACTCTTTTTTATTTGCGCTAGTTCTTCAGCTTGGCGGTGATTTTAGCAACATGCTCGCCCTGGAAACGGGCGATACTCAGTTCGCGCTCATCCGGCTGTCGCGAGCCGTCGCCGCCTGCCAGTGTCGATGCGCCATAAGGTGTGCCGCCGCTAACCTGGGAAATATCGAACAGCTCCTTGGCGCCATAACCGATCGGCACGATAGTCATGCCGTGGTGGGCGAGGGTGGTCCATACCGAGGTGATGGTCATTTCTTCGCCACCGCCGGTACCGGTGGAGGTGAATACACTGGCAACCTTGCCAAAAAGGGCATTTTTCGCCCAGAGTCCACCGGTCTGATCGAAGAAATTGCGCATCTGACCGGACATGTTGCCGAAGCGGGTTGGGGTGCCGACGATGATTGCGTCGTAATCGGCCAGCTCGGCCGGCTTGGCCACATCACCTGACAAGTCGGTCTTGCCACCGGCATTCTTGAAAGCTTCCTGATCCATGGTCTCTGGCACGTGCTTGAGGGTGACTTCGACGCCTTCTACCCGACGTGCGCCTTCGGCTACGGCTTTTGCCATGGTTTCGATGTGTCCGTACATGGAATGGTATAGAACGAGTACTTTGGCCATCGTTTGCTCCTTTCGTGTTAATTGACTGGAACATAATGCATCGGATTAGTGGCGGTTAAAAATCAAAAATAGGCGCTGAATAATCAATTTATTAGATATTTCAGGATGGTAATAACCGCAAGAGTGCGTGCTTACCGGGCCAGGCTACTGAATATTTCCACCCTGACCTGTAATCCGCCGGCACGTGCTGGCAGGAAGCTGACCTGCCCGCCATAGCGGTCAACCACCTCGCTGACGATGGCGAGGCCCAGACCGTGCCCGGGCGTCTGTTCATCCAGCCGTAATCCTCGCTGACCGAGTTTGGCGAATTCGTCGTCTTCCACGCCTGCGCCGTCATCGCTGACGGTTACCCTTAGCATTTGGTTGTCCTGTTCCAATGATAGCTCAACGCATCCGGTGGACCATTTGCCTGCATTGTCGAGCAGGTTTCCCAGTATTTCGTTAAGGTCATGCTCTTCAACTGGCCAGCGGCTTTCCTCGAGCAGTGAGGTCGATAGCTCGAATGACTTCTCCGGATACAGGCGCCCCAGCATCCACAGCAGATCCCGCGCCTGCTTCACCGGACAGGCGCTCTTGCCGACCTGGGGGCCCGCAAAGCGACTGCGCCGCATTTCTGCCTCCAGTTGCCTGTCGATGTCAGCCAGTCTGTCTGCCATCTGGAGCCTGAGCTGGTTGTCCAGTGGCCGGCTGGTGTCTTCCAGCATCTGTCGGACGGCAGCAATGGGTGTCTTGACGCTATGAGACAGGTTCGCCAGTGCATTGCGGGAGCGTTCCAGCCGCTGATCCAGCGAATCGAGCAATTGGTTGAGCTGCTGCACAAGCGGCTTGAATTCCTCCGGTGCCTGCACATTGATGCGTGATATTTCTCCGGTCTGCAGTTGCTTCAGGGCAGCCTGCAGGGAGACAGCAGGCCGCATGGAGAAGTTGATGCCGAGCCAGATCACGCCGGCGAGCAGCAGGATCAGCAACAATGAGACGATTGCTGTCCACGCATGCAGTTCCGCCTGGCTTTGCTTCAGGGCTCCCATATCCTCGGATACGATTACTACCAAGGGTGCGCCTTCAATCAGGAATGACCGGCGATAAGCGAGAATATCCGCCGGAGCATCGTTTCCCTCCCTGTTCTGTACGCGGATGCTTCCCTGCTGCTGCGAAGTAATAAGTGGTTCCAGCAGGGAGGCCCAGGATTGCGGAGAAATGATTGTTTTGGCGGGTGAGTGGACGGCAAAGGCGTGATGGAAGACTTCCTGGAAATAGTCGCCGGTCTGCAGTTCATCCACATCTCCGTTGGATGCTCGCAATTGGTGCTCCAGAAAAGCCACCTCGTCCATCAGTCGGTTCTCGATAAAATCCCGGGACATCCGGTCCAGCAGAAAACCATGGACCAGCCAGGCTAGCGCCATAAGGCCAATGCCGGCAGGTAACAACATGGCCAGCAATGCGCCCTTTACCGAGGCCGGCCGCTTAAACAGTGTCATTGAACAGATACCCCTGGCCACGGCGCGTTGATATCGTTTCCGTGCCCACGAGTTTGCGCAACCGCCGGATATAGGCCTCGATGACGTTATCGCTGGGATTTTCATTGAGGTTGTAGAGCTGCTCTATCAGGTGCTCCTTGGAAAAGACATGGCCGGGCTGGCTCATCAGACAGCGCAGCAGGCGAAACTCGGTGCCGGTCAGGCTGTGTTCCGTGCTGTCTCCGATTTTCAGGCTCTGACGGTTCTCGTCCAGCTCGAAACGGCCCGCCTTTATCAGCGAACGTACTCTTCCCTCGCTGCGTCTTACGATCGCATTGAGCCGGGCGATGAGCTCTTCAGTCTGGAACGGTTTTGCCAGGTAGTCATCAGCTCCAGCCTTGAGACCATTGACCTTGTCCTGCCAGTCGCTCCTTGCGGTCAAAATCAGTACCGGGAAATCAATATGGGTCAGACGCCACTCCTTCAACACGTCCAGGCCATTGCCATCGGGCAAACCCAGGTCCAGCACGACGGCTCGATATTCCTCCTGCTTACCCAGAATGGCTGCTTCCCGGGCAGTGTGGGCAATGTCTACGCTGAACCCCGCCTTGGCCAGTTGGCTTGCAAGTCCATCTGCAAGCAGGTGATCATCTTCGACGAGCAATAGGCGCATAGGTGCTGTGTTCTCGGCAATGGTAGTGAAATTGATTGTCGCTGACCCATCTGAATTCAGACTGAACGAAAAATAAGTTGATGTTTTTCAGAAAGAATTCAGGTTCATGCGCGATGGTGTTGGTCATTGCTGGACCAATATGGTTTCCGGCATCTATCCAGCATTGCTCTAGGGCACATCGCTTCACAGGAGAAGGTCGCATGAATTTATCAGGATTTGTAGTTGCAGCAGCAGCTTTGTCTTTATCAGCGTCTGTTTTCGCGGCAGGTGCCCATGAGGGCATGCACGGGCAGGGCGCCAACTTTGGAGAGCCTGGCAAGGCTTCAGAGGCCAGCCGGACCATCACGGTGGAGATGCACGACAACTATTACGAGCCCGAGTCGATAGCGGTGAGTCCGGGCGAAACCGTGCGGTTCCTGGTCGAAAACAAGGGTAACCTCGTTCACGAATTCAACATCGGCACCGCCGCGATGCATGAAGCCCATCAGGAAGAAATGGCGATGATGATGGAGCATGGCGTGATAGAGGGCGGCAAGATCAATCATCACATGATGGAAATGGACATGGGTGATGGCCACTCCATGAAGCACGACGATCCCAATAGCGTTCTGCTCGAGCCGGGACAAAGCAAAGAAATCGTCTGGACGTTCTCGAACAAAAGCAACATCGAATTTGCCTGTAACGTCCCCGGTCATTATCAGGCCGGCATGTATGGCGATGTGAATTTCGACTGATCCGGGATCTGTTCCGTCAGGATTTCAGGATTGGCGCACCGGCAGGTGTGATTGTGAATGTATTAAGTCTGGAGTGAAGCAATGAAGATGGCCCTGGTGGCAGGTTTTTTCAGTTTTTTTGCACCGGTTCTGGCGATAGCCGCGGAGTATAATCTGACAGTGGATCGGGTCGAGATTGATACCGGCGATTTCGTCAAGGAAGGAATCGGTTACAACGGAGCGTCGCCTGGTCCGGTCATGCGCTTCAAGGAAGGCGAAAACGTCAAAATCAATGTGACCAATAATCTGGATGAAATGACGTCCATTCATTGGCACGGCCTGATACTGCCCTTTACCCAGGACGGGGTTCCTGGTTTCAGCTTTCCTGGCATCAGGCCAGGGGAAACGTTTACTTATGAGTTCCCCATCGTTCAGTCCGGGACCTACTGGTACCACAGCCATTCGGCTTTTCAAGAGCCCGATGGCGCGTTCGGCGCCATCATCATCGAGCCCGAGGGCCGCGAGCCTTTCCGCTATGACCGTGAGTATGTGGTCCAGTTGACGGACAAGCATCCTCACACAGGTGACCGCATCATGCGGAACCTGAAAATGATGCCCGATTATTACAACCGCGAGCAGCAGACGGTGCCTGAGTTTTTCTCGGATGTCTCCGAGAACGGTCTGATGAGCACCATCCGGGATCGCCTCGACTGGGGCGATATGCGGATGATGAAGGCCGATGTGGAAGACGTTCAGGGCTTTACTGGCATGATCAACGGCAAGGGGCCGGAGCAAAACTGGACCGGTGTATTCGAGCCAGGGGAGCGTGTCCGCCTGAGGTTCATCAACTCCTCGGCAATGACCTATTTCGACGTCCGCATCCCTGGCATGGAAATGACCGTGGTGCAGGCGGACGGCAATAACGTGCGTCCGGTGACAGTCGATGAGTTCCGGATTGGCGTCGCGGAAACCTACGATGTGATTGTCCGCCCGAAGGACGCGCAGGCGTATACCATTTTTGCGGAATCGATGGGACGTTCAGGCTATGCCAGGGCGACGCTGGCCCCGGAGGAGGGCATGCATGGTCCCATACCGCAGATGCGCGAACCGGCTCGGCTGACCATGGCAGATATGGGCGCAATGCCCGGCATGGACCATGGCGACATGGGCCACGGCGCGGGCGATGACATGGATCATGGAAATATGAGTGCCCAGGATGACATGTCTGGAATGGACCACTCCAGCATGGACGGGATGGATCACTCCACCATGGGCGCCATGGATCACAGCAGCATGGGCAGTGCAGCAGGGCTTCCCAGCGATCCCTTCTATGCGGCGGGTAGCGGGATAACCCCCGTAGCTGCCAACGGCGGCAAGTTCCTTTCATATGCTGACCTGAAGGCCCAAAAACCGCTGTATGCAGACCGCGAAGCCACCCGCGAAATCGAATTGCGCCTGACCGGTAATATGGAGCGCTACATCTGGAGCATCAACGGCGTCAAATACGAAGATGCCGATCCCATTAGATTGCAGTACGGGGAACGCGTGCGCTTCAAATTTGTCAACGAAACCATGATGACGCATCCCATGCACCTGCATGGCATGTGGTCGATTCTGGATGTCGGAGCAGGGGAGTGGGATCCGATCAAACACACCGTCAGCGTGCAGCCAGGCACGACCGTTTACATGGAGACGGAAGTGGATGCGCCCGGGCAGTGGGCATTTCATTGCCACCTGTCCTACCACGCGGCGGCTGGCATGTTCCGCAAGGTGATTGTCGAAGGCGCGCCTGAACCGGTGCAGGTGGAGCAGGTCAAGACTGACGTTGGAGGTGATGCATGAACCCTATCCGAACCTTGATGAGCATAAGTTTGGCAGGCTTTGCATTGCTGTCCGGGACTCTCGGTGCACAGGAGCTGCTTGCCGACAAAACCCAGCGTAAGGACCCGCTAGATATATGGGGTGTCCAGTTCGAGGAGCTCGAGTATCGTTACAGCGATGATGGCGAAGAGGTCGGCGTCTGGGATGCCGATGTTTTCTATGGCACCGATGCGCTCAAGGTCCGCTGGCTGACCTCTGGCGAATATGCCATCGAAGAGCGGGTATATGAGGGCTTGGAGAACCAGTTCGTCGCGCAAGTGCCGATCTCGACGTTCTTTGATGCCAAGGCTGGCGTGCGGTTTGACACGCCCGAGGGTCCGGACCGCACCTACGCCGTGCTGGGTATAACCGGACTGGCGCCCCAATGGCTTGAAATTGATGCGAACCTGTATCAGAGCAACAAAGGCAAAACCTCTGCCGAGCTCGATGCCGAGTATGAGCTGCTGCTGAGCAACTACTGGATCCTGGCGGCCACATTCGACGCTACCGTCGCGTTCAACCAGGATCGAGAGATCGGTGTCGGCACTGGGCTGGTTTCAACTGAAACCGGACTTCGGCTGAGTTACGACCTGATCGACCGTTCGCTCTCACCGTATGTGGGCGTGGTGCATGAGAAGAAGTACGGCGATAGTGCAGATCTCGCCAGGGCCGATGGTCATGGAACCGAAGACTGGTTTGCAGTTATCGGGGTCCGTCTGATCTTCTAAAACAGTTCTCATGGGGCGTGGGCGCCCGTCGGCCGCCCCGGTTTCCTCACAAGGAAGTTTCATGGGCAAGAAGCAGGATAGAACAACCCACAAGTGAGGGTAGCAGCATGATGCAACACGACATGATGGGTAGCGTCATGTGGGCTGGACACTGGATTTGGATGCTGGCCATAGCCATCCTGATGGTCATTCCGGTCTGGCGCATCTGCCAGCGTGCGGGTTATCCCGGCTGGTTAGGTATCCTGATACTTATACCTGTCGCCAACCTGGTTCTACTTTACTTTATTGCGTTTGCATCCTGGCCCGCGGAAAAAGCAAGCCGCGGCGATTAAGCGCAATTGCTGCTATTAACACCGCCCTGATACATGCGGCCGAAACCTTCGTGTCACCTACCATCAAATTCGCGGAACAGAACTCTTTGCCCGGCGTCCCAATAATGTCATTTAAGTCAGACGCGATCGTTTAGCCCACGCTCCTGTGAATGGAGACGATGCACGCCGAAGGTCTTCACGTAGTGATGATTCGGCGATAACGAGCGAGCAGCACGTGCGGTGGCTCATGAATTCGGCATCGACGAAGTCCGCGCCGACGTTATCGGAAAGAGCAGCAATAGGGGTTCAGCAAGCAATTAGAGGGGTGAAAATCGTTTATGCAAATCAAGACCTTCGGTGAATTGATCGACTGGACTCGCGATCTGCATCAGAATCTGGCGCGGTGTCTTGCCCATTGTTCCACACTTCACGATGAGGAAAGAGCGAGGGCGCTGCTCGATTACCTTTCATCCCATGAGGCGGAGCTGGCCCGGATTATTGACGGTTTTGAGCACCAGAGTGTGCCACGCGCCCTTGAGACAAGAGTCTATGATTATCTGAAACATAGCCCCATTAAAACCCATGAGACTTGTGATGGGGCGTTCTCCAGAAAGGACTCCCAGGAGATTTTCCGGGAAGTAATAGACTTTCATGAACAAGTGATGGACCTCTATAAAATACTGTCGGAAAAAGCTGAAATTCCGGAAGCGCGAGAACTGCTCGAACAGTTATTAGAGATGGAAAAGAATGAAACCATGCGTCTGGCCCGACAGGTAGGCCGAATGGACGACCTATAATGGCAGGTGCGCCGCCGGCAGAGCTCGGCCAGGCTGCTTCAGAGATAACGAAATGACATGGATAATCACCAAGTACGCAATAACGGCGGCACTGATTGTGCTGATCTCCGAGGTGGCCAAGCGCAGCGATAAGCTGGGCGCTCTGATTGCCGCGTTGCCGTTGGTCACCGTGCTTGCAATGATCTGGCTTTACCTGGAACAGCAGCCGGCGGAAAAGATCAGCAACCATGCCTGGTATACCTTTTGGTACGTGTTACCAACATTACCGATGTTTCTGGTATTTCCGTTTCTGCACCAGCGTTGGGGCTTCTGGTTGGCGCTCGGTGCCAGCGCGATCATTACTGTTTGCTGTTTTGCTGCAGTGGCCGTTGTCGCCCGTCGCTTTGGCATCGTGTTGTGGTGAAAGCCGCAGATCTGTCCTTTGCTTCAATTCGCCGCTTAACACGCTCATATCCTGAATCAATGCCCCAGGAACTACTGATCGGGATACCGTGTCAGTTGTGGCAGTGTATTCATCCACAGATACTGACGGAGTAACCATGTCGACCATCACCACAATCAATCCCGCAACCGAAGAAGAGCTTCAGAGCTACGATGTCATGTCCGAACAGGAAGCAACGGACCGCGTTGAGGCCTGTCATGCAGCCTTTCTGGACTGGCGCGAGCTGACCCATCAGGATCGGGCTCCTTATCTCAAGAAAATCGCGCAGAAACTGCGGGACAACGCCGATGAACTGGCGGCTTTGATGACCAGCGAAACCGGCAAACTTTTGAAGGACGGGCGGGTTGAGGTCGAGCTCTGCGCGGCGCTGTTTGATTACAGCGCGAAAAACGGACCGCAAATGCTGGCCGATGAAGAGCGTGAGCAGGGACTGAACGGAAAACGCGGCATCGTCAGCTATCAGCCAATTGGCGTGATCTATTCGATCCAGCCCTGGAACTTTCCCTGCTATCAGGTTGTTCGCGTATTGGCAGCCAACCTGATGGCAGGCAATGGCTGCGTTCTCAAGCACGCCAGCATCTGCACTGGCTCCGGGCTGCGGCTGCGGGAGCTGTGCATTGAAGCAGGCCTGCCGGAAAACCTCTTTCAGGTTATCGTGATCGACCACGCCACCAGCGACAGATTGATTGCCCATCCCAAGGTGCGTGGCGTCACCCTGACCGGTAGTGATGGCGCGGGACGACACGTTGGCGCGGTGGCTGCCAAGGCCTTGAAAAAGACGGTTCTCGAGCTCGGTTCGAATGACGCCTATCTCGTACTGGAGGATGCCGACATTGATACGGCGGTGAAGTTTTCGGTCATGGGCCGGCTTTACAACAACGGCGAGACCTGTGTTTCGGCCAAGCGTTTTATTGTGACCGACAAAGTGTATGACGCTTTTGTCGATGCGTTCGCAAGCCGGATGAAAGCCATAACAATGGGTGATCCCACAAGCAAGGATACGCAGCTTGGTCCGCTTTCCAGCCAGGGCCAGTTCGATACGGTCAAAGAGCAGGTAGAAGCCAGCGTAGCCAAAGGGGCAAAAATCCGTTGTGGCGGAGTAATACCTGAGCGCAAGGGCGCCTATTATCCCGCCACCGTATTAACCGACGTTGCCCCCGGTATGCCAGCCTACGACGACGAAATATTCGGGCCTGTGGCGTCGATTATCCGCGCCAAAGATGACGAAGACGCCATGCGACTGGCCAACGATAGTCGCTACGGACTGGGTGGCGGCATCTTCTGCAAGGATGAGGAGCGCGCCATCAAGCTGGCTCGTGATCACTTTGACACCGGCATGATCCGCATCAATTCGTTCGGCGCGGCTGATCCGAACATGCCCTTCGGCGGAGTCAAGGATTCTGGATACGGACGCGAACACGGCGGTTTCGGAATGAAGGAGTTCGTCAACGTGAAGGCGATTTTCCTGCCGTGATCATTTCAAGATAGAAGGATTTCTCTATGAGTATGAACATACTTGTTGCCGGTGCTACCGGCAAAACGGGCCGCCAGACGGTCCAGTACCTGATTGATCAAGGGCACAAACCAACAGCGCTGGTTCGAGAAAGCTCCGACACCAGTGTGCTGCCCAAGGGCACTGAACTACGCTACGGTGACCTGACCGATATGAAGGCTGATGTCTGTGATGGTATGGACGCGGTGATTTTTGCGGCGGGCTCTGGCTCCGCCACAGGCCCCGAGATGACCAAAAAGGTAGATCGGGACGGTGCCAAGCGTCTGGTCGATCTGGCCAGCAAATCAGGTGTAAAACGCTTTGTCATGTTGAGCTCGATCGGCGCGGACCAGTCCAATCCCTCCGGCAAGATAGCCCATTACCTCAGCGCCAAGCATGAAGCTGACGAGCATCTTAAAAACTCCGGATTGACCTACGCAATTTTGCGCCCTGTGGCGTTGACCAACGAGGGGCGAAGCGAAAACGTGATATTGGGCGAGGGCGTGGATAAATCCGCCAAGGCCTCACGCGCTGACGTTGCTTATGTGCTGGCGGAAGCGGCTACCACAGGCCGTTACGATGGCCAGGCGCAGGATATGCAGTCCGCCTCATAGCTACTTCGCACTTTCCATACATTCACAGGAGAAGAATTCATGTCAGAGATCCATGGCAAAGTCGTCATCATAACCGGTGCCAGCAGTGGCCTCGGTGAAGCTACTGCCCATCGCCTGGCAAAAGGTGGCGCCAAGGTGGTACTCGCGGCTCGCCGCGAGGATCGTCTTGTAGCGCTTCGTGACGCTATAGTCGAACAGGGCGGTGATGCCATTTACCAGGTGACGGACGTTACCAAGCGCGAGCAGATGGAAGCGTTGGCCCAGGCGACCAAGGATACCTACGGTCGCATCGACGTGCTGGTCAACAACGCAGGCCTGATGCCATTGTCACCGCTGGACAAGCTCAAGGTCGACGAATGGGACACAATGATTGATGTCAACATCAGAGGGGTGCTTTACGGCATTGCCGCGGTTTTGCCGACCATGCGAGAGCAACATGCCGGTCACATTATCAATATCTCATCTGTAGCCGGGCATAAGGTCTTTCCGTCGTCAGCTGTCTATTCCGCAACCAAATACGCAGTCAAGGCCATATCAGAAGGTTTGCGTCAGGAAGGCGGCGGCGAAATCCGCTCCACCAATATATCGCCGGGTGCTGTAGCGACTGAGTTGCCCAACACCATCAGCGATAATGATACCGCCAAGAATGTGGATGAACTCTACGATATGGCCATCGACGCCGATGCAATTGCCCGCGCTATTGCATTCGCTATCGAGCAGCCGGCCGATGTGGATGTCAACGAACTGATCATCCGGCCTACGAAGCAGCCGCTTTGATCGTGTGATCAGAGAGGAGGTTTGACTCAGGACTCAGGAGGAACCCGAGCTCCTGGGTTGGGCT
>NZ_JBFGFI010000002.1:0-105685 GCF_041579695.1 Halopseudomonas sp. | reverse complement strand
TCTGCATCAGTAAGTCCCTGCAACGCATTGACCGCCCGCTGGAGCAGAAAAAGCAGATACGGCTCCACACCCACCTCGAGCGAAACGCCCTTGAAGGTCGTGCTGACCATACCCAATTGACGCTGTTGCGGCTTCTCGGTCACCGGCGCGCCGTCGGCCGGCTGTGTGTTCTTCACCCAGTCATCGATGAAGGTGAACTTGTCGGTCAGCTCCGGGAATATTTCGCTGGCTATGTGCTCCAGAAGCGGCTCGAGAGTTGGCGGAATGGCATCTTCAGGCCAGAATTCGGTCTTCCGTTCGGGATATTCGACCACATCGAGCCCCGGTGCGGTCATGCGCTCGACCCAGCGATAAACCCGTGGCGCGCGCAGCTTCATGATTTGGCAAGGCACTGGATCACGTCCCAGGTGCGCGAACATGGAGCCGATCATGCCATAGTCACCAATCGAGGGCCGGTCGCCCAGCAGGTAGGGCATCTGCTCGAAGTGCTTATCGAGGATATCCAGCAACGCTTCGTAGGAACGCTCGATTTCCGGAATGCTCTGGTCGGTAACACCTAGGCGCGGCAGGTAAGCCTGCATGCGTCCCATCACCTTTTCTGCCATCGCCGCGCCTGATCCACCGGCGAACGCATGAATCAGAAATTCTTTCTGCTGTGCGAGATAGGACCAGCGATAATGCATTGCATGCTTGAGCATCGACTGACCACCGTAATACTCGATAATGATTCCAATCGCCTGCTGCAATGGCCCTTCCGGGTAAGCGGAGTAAGGAACACCGCGCTTCTCGAAATGATCGATGATATCCACCGTATCCTGGATGACCTCACCATCAGGCGTTTCGAGTACCGGGATGATGCCCCGCCCAATCTGCGGCAGAATACGCGCCGCGAAGTCAGGATGAGTAGTCGCTCGTTCGATATAAGGGATGCCCTGATTACGCATATAGCAACGGGCCTTGCCTGTATAAAGTGAATGTGGCGCGCCATAAAGAATGTAGGGTCTGGTATCGGTAAGCATGCTCGGCTCCCTTGAGTCTGTATTACGGGTCGGGGAGTTATAAGCACAGATTGTGCTGCAAGCAAGACGAATAGGCGTTATGAATATAGGGTTTACGTGATTGCTATCGGATTTTTCCAAGAGGTATAGGCCCTGATTTGAAGACTATCCTTGTGCGCTTGGCAAAACTGCTCGCCTTCCTTATGCTGTGCCTGCTGGTATTTCTACTGCGTCCCTGGGAGGCCATCCCACCGGCATGGAGCCCTTGGGAGCCGCTGTCGGTGGAACACGCGATGACACCTGTTACCCGCTGGAAGTTGTCCCGACTTGCCAATAACCCAACCCAATGCCGCGCTGCGCTGGCGACCGCACCGGATGAAGTACTTGCCTACACGCCGTTGGAAGATTACACGCCGATAGCGGGGTGTCCGCTGGCGAATGTAGTGAGAATCGAACGCAGCGACGTATCGTTCAGCTCCCCTTTCACCATCAGCTGTTCCTGGGCAGTAACCTGGGTCATGTTCGAGCGCAACGAGCTACAGCGCTTGGCCCTGACGCACCTAGACAGCAAGGTGACGCGTATCGACCACTACGGCAGCTTTGCCTGCCGCAATGTATACAACCGTGCCGAAGGGCGCCGCAGCCAGCATGCGACGGCATCGGCGTTCGACATAGCAGGGTTCCGGCTCGCAAATGGCGAACGAGTGTCGGTGCTTGAGAATTGGGCTGAACCAGGCGAATCGAAGCGCACGAGTTTTCTGCAGGCTTTCCAGGACAGCGCCTGTGATTACTTCGGCACCGTGCTGGGCCCTGACTACAACCGGGCCCATGCCAACCATTTTCACCTGGATACCAGCAATTACGGGTTTTGCCGATAATTCAAAACGTCAAATTATCGGGAACTATCACCAAGGTAGCTCCTCACCATTGCTGTGCCAGAAGGTGCCCGTGTTTTCCAGCGTCAGAGCGTCTATCCGCTCAACCAGGCCGCGGGCAGACTCGGCAGGGGTAATATGTCCCGAAAAACCCACCATGCGCGTCCGCACATAACCCGGATGAAGCTGTACCACTGCAATCCCTTTCGGTTTGAGATCCATTGCCAGCGACTAGCCGAACGCATTAAGAGCCGTTTTGGAGGCACGATAGCCGTAGCGTCCACCTGAATCATTGCAGCTCTTGCGCACCCAGACCGAATGCCAAGCTGAACGCATCCCACAGCGATCCCATATGCTCTCCTCATCACCGATGAGCGTTTGACACATGAGCTGCGGCAATATTCCATCCGCCGGTCAAGGCGGCATCGGGATCAGCGACTGGCTGTCTTGAACTGCCCGATCAAACGTTCAAGTTGCTCTGCTGCGCCCTTCAGATGCTCGGTATTCTCTGCCGTATCTTTGAGTTCGAACATGACCTTCCCGCCCAGGGCGCTGAGCTGGTTGAGGCTGCGGGCAATTTCATTGGAGGTCTGCGATTGTTCTTCAGCCGCGGCGGCAACTTGCTGCGTCATGTCGGAAATGGTTTCTACCGACGTGGTGATCGAGCCCAAAGCGGTCCGGGAGGCTTCTACCTGAGCCTGCATCTCTTCCGATTGCCGGTGGCTGCCTTCCATCGACTCCACAGCTCTGGTCGTACCGCCTTGCAGCAGTGTAATCATCTCCTGTATTTCATCAGTCGAGCGCTGTGTGCGGCTCGCGAGGGTGCGTACCTCGTCGGCTACTACTGCAAAGCCACGGCCCTGCTCGCCAGCACGGGCGGCTTCAATTGCTGCGTTGAGCGCCAGCAAATTGGTCTGATCGGCTACACCGCGGATGACGCTCAGCACCGAGCCTATGGTCTTCGAGTTCTCGTTCAGCTCACTTACGGCCTGAGCGGCGCGGGCAATATCGGTTGCCAGCGTGGCCATCATGGTCGAGGTGTTATCTGCGGTCTGGTGACCACGCGCAGTCTGCACACCGGCGTCCTTCGCAGCACCGGCCGAGTCAGACATGCGGCGGGCAATTTCCTCCACCGTTGCACTCATTTCTTCTACCGCAGAGGCAATGGTTTCCAGTTCGCTGTTTTGCTGATTGTAGGAAGACTCAGCCTTGACCATCGCATTACCCACATCCGTCGCGATCTGGCGGTTGCGCGACACCACGTCACGCAGCTCGTCGATCACACCAGACAGCTTGTCGGTGAAGGCATTGAAGCCGCGCGCCAGACCGGCTACTTCGTCACTGCCACTGGCATCCAGCCGGCGGGTCAGATCGCCATCGCCGGTCGCAATATCATCCATCGCACGCACAGCCTGGCCCAGCGGTCCATTGATACTGCGCGAGATGAGCAGATTGAACCCGATTAGCAGCAACAACCCGAGCGATGCCAGGATCAGCTTGGGAGTCATCTCCGCCCAGAAGAACCCATTCACGTCATCCAGATAGATCCCCGTGCCGAGCACTACGCCCCAGGGCTCGAACAAGGACACATAGGAAATTTTCGGAACCGGATTGGTAACACCGGGCTTGGGCCAGTCGTACGCGACAAAACCTGCTGAATCGGCACGCACGACTTCATTCATTTCACGGAAGAGGAACTTGCCGTTAGGATCTTTCACCTGGGCAACGCTGTTGCCGACAAGCGAAGTACTGAAGGGATGCATGAGCATCTGCAGATCAAGTGTATGCACCCAGAAGTAGTCATTGTCTCCGTAACGCTGGCCTTGCAGCACAACCAGCGCGGCTGCCCTTGCCTGTTCTTCACTAAGCTCACCCTGCAGATGTCGTTCATGAAAATACTCCAACACACCCATCCCCGATTCAACCAGATGCTGCGTTTTCAGTGCTCGGCCATCCAGCAGACTCTGACGAAAATCTACCGCGAAACCGGCAACAAGGGCGAAGACAATCAGCAGGATCAACGAAGTGACGGCAAGCAGTCTCTGGGATATTGAAAAGCGGCGTAGTAGGTTCATGGCGGGTCTCGAAAAAAGAGCGTGGGCTGAGGGAACATATGGAAACACTTTAAATCGGTATTGCCTATGCACCTTCGTCGAAAGGATGAGGGGGCGATACCGGCTTTTCGGCCGGCAGGCCCAGCGCCTTAATCTTTTCCGACGGACGGAATAGCTGTGCCCCGCTCGTCCGTGCATGAACCCGCGGCACATGCTGGACACAAACAAGCCTTGTTGACCTGGTCGGCTGGTATTCGCACAAGCGCCTGCATGCTTACCCCGACGCTCAAACACCAGCATGGCGTATCGAAGCTGCCCTCCACTGCGGGAGCGCACTGGTTGGATCCACCACATAGCGGACAAAGGTTACTGGGTAAGGGCTGCATGCTCATTTTCCTCGTGGCTGTACCTGTAAAAACGCGGAAACCTCAACTGTGATAGGATGCCCCTACTGGCATACGAGTTATCAAGTATTTTTCTCCTGCTTGTCCAGTTCGAGCGCTCCCCCCCGGCGTTTTCTCGAGATCTCGCGTTTCATCGGCGGCCTGCCCGCCTTCGGCCCTCTGTTGCACCCCGACAGCTGCAGCCTTCATTACATTGCGCCATCGGTTACCCCGACTTCAGTGCGCTTCATTGCGAAGCCCCATGTCTCGACCGTATTTCGGTTGGGCTGTGCCTGCTTTTCTCTTTTAATCGTCGCCCGGGCCGCTCTCGTCCGCGCACGATACCTTGCCTGTTATCAGGAGTCATTATGAGCTTTAGAGTTGCCATTCTAGGCGCCGGCCCGAGCGGCCTGGCCCAACTACGTGCTTTCGAAGCAGCCCGCCGCGACGGCGCTGACATCCCCGAAATCGTTTGCTATGAAAAGCAGAGTGACTGGGGCGGCCTGTGGAACTACACCTGGCGCACCGGTCTGGATGCCTACGGCGAGCCAGTGCACGGCAGCATGTATCGCTACCTGTGGTCCAATGGCCCCAAGGAATGCCTGGAGTTCGCCGATTACAGCTTCGAGGAGCACTTCGGTCGTCCCATCCCTTCCTACCCGCCGCGAGCCGTACTGCGTGACTACATCATGGGGCGTGTCGCCAAGAGCAACGTGCGCCAGTACATCCGCTTCAATACCGCTGTGCACTGGGTTGCCGAAGACGAAGCCACCGGCAAGTTCGCAGTCACCGTGCGCGACCTCAAGCAGGATGAGCTGAGCACTGAAGAGTTCGATCATGTGATCGTTGCCACTGGCCACTTTTCGACACCCAACGCGCCCTACTTCGAAGGTCTGGAAAAGTTTCCCGGACGCGTGCTGCATGCCCATGACTTCCGCGATGCGGTTGAATTCCAGGGCAAGGATCTGCTGTTGATCGGCAGCAGCTATTCGGCCGAAGACATCGGCACCCAGTGTCACAAGTACGGAGCCAAGTCGGTCACTTTCAGCTACCGCTCAAAGCCCATGGGTTTTGACTGGCCGGAATCCTTTGCCGAAGTGCCATTGCTTACCGAAGTCGTCGGCAAGACCGCCCACTTCAAGGACGGCACCAGCAAGGACGTCGACGCGATTATCCTGTGCACCGGATATCAGCATCACTTTCCGTTCCTGCCCAACGAACTGACCCTGACAACCAGCAATCGGCTTTACCCCGAAGGCCTGTACAAGGGCATCGTGTCTCTGGCCAATCCCAAGCTGATGTTCCTCGGCATGCAGGATCAGTATTACACCTTCAATATGTTCGACGCCCAGGCCTGGTACGCACGGGATCTGATGCTCGATCGCGTCACGCTGCCAACAGACCAGGCGATGGCCGCCGACACACATGAGTGGGTGGCCCGGGAGGAAAAGGTAGCGGACCCCTTCGAGGCGATTGACTTCCAGGCAGCCTACATACTGGATCTGCTTGAGCCTACCGACTATCCGCCGTTCGATGTGACCGGTGTCGCCGAGATCTTCAAGCAGTGGGAACATCACAAGGAGGCGGACATACTCGGTTATCGCAACAAGAGCTACCGCTCGACACTGACCGGTACCCTCGCACCCGTCCATCACACCCCGTGGATGGACGCGATGGACGATTCGCTGGAAGCGTTCCTCCACGAAGAGCAAGCCCAGCCAGAAAAGGAAGGTGTATGAGTCAGCAAAGCCCTAGCCAACCCACTCTCAGTCAGGCGCGTTCGCGTTTCACCTCCAGCAGCATCCGCTGGGGGTTCATGTGGGCGCTCTGGTGCGCCGTTCTGTGGGGCGCCTGGTATGTGCCGGGCTCCGCCGTCTGGTTTGAAGCGCCGTATATCGACCTGAGTTATGACACCAATGCCGAGTTCCTGCTGGCAGCGGCCGTGCTCACCACCTTCAACGCCATTGCCGTGCTGTTCTTCCTGTTTGTCTGGAACGGGGTGCTGGGCAAATGGGGTGAGTATGTGCGCACCATCAGGCAGATGCGCTACATCTCCAAGTGGTTTTTCATCGGCGCCATCTTTGGCGGGCCGATGGCCATCTTTGGTTCGTATCTGGCGATGGGCTATATCGGCGGCGCTTTCGCGGCAATTTCAGCGCTGATGTACCCGATAATCGGCGCCACGCTGGCCAGACTCTGGTACCAGGAAAAGATCACCCGTCGCGCAGCGGTGGGGATCTTCATCATTCTGGCCGGCGGCATCACCGTCTATGCGCCGGGCATTATCGGTGAACTCACCGGCACCGGCGACGCTGGCTGGCTGGGCTACCTGGGTGGTGCGATGGCAGCGCTGGGTTGGGGTATTGAAGGCGCGATTGCCGGCCGCGGGCTGGATGTAGCGGATCCGGATGTGGGCATTACCGTGCGATTCACCGCCGAAGTGCTGTATTGGGTTGTGCTGATTCTACCGGCGATCTACCTGTTCACCGATCAACCCGTAGTGGACCTGGTCATGGCCACATTCAACTGGGCTGCAATGGGCTGGCTGACACTGGCAGGCGTCACTTTCGCCTTCTGCTATGTCTCCTGGTACAAATCCTTCCCGCTGATTGGCGTAGGTCGTGGGCAGGCGATTGCAGCGCTTTACGGCCTGTTTGCGGTTATTTTTCTCGCCGCTTTCACGCTCGACTTCCCGGCGTGGAATTTCCTCGCAGGCCTGGTGCTGTTCGTGACCGGCGGGTTCGTCATGTACACCGAGAACAACGAAGTACTTGAAGTTGTCCGCGCTGTATCCAGCGATAGCGAAACGTCCAACACCTCCGCCAAAGCGGCCAACGTGTGAACACAGGAGCCACCATGAACACTTTGCACATGAAGGGCCGTATTCTTCAGTTGATCAATGCCACACAAGAGGTGGGCATCTGGGACTGGCAGGTCACCGACGCGCTGATGAAGGAGTTTGATCTCAGCGGCGCCTATTGGCGCGGCAACACCCGCGTCACGCTGGCTGACCTGTTCTCCAGCGGCATCATCGAAAGCGTTGAGGAAGAACTCGACGACCAGGCCTACTTCGGCGCAGGCCGGATCCTGTTCAAGTTCCGGCTAAATGACTTTGGTCGGCAACGCATGCGCGACACCGCACTGGCTTGAATGCCGGTGCGATCCTCTAAACTTAACAAGGAGAAATCATGTCTGATTTCTGGGGTTATCCGGGGGCTGACATCGTCGCCGTCGTCGTCATCATCGTGCTGAGCAGCCTTGCTCTGTACCAGGCACGTACCTTTGTAACCAAGCTCTAAGCGCAAGACGCTGGTGGCCCCTGGGCACCAGCGGCGGTAAAGGGTCTGGCAGGTTCTCAGCGCACAGCGCTGTGAACCTGCAGACCAGTCACTGCAACCTCCCCACTAAAGACCGTCAGTACCTGCATGAAAGAAGCCTCTGGTATCGACTTCAGCGTTACCGGCTGGCCGGTGACCGGGTGCATGAAAGCCATGGCAGTGGCTGCCAGCATCAATCGGCTCTGACCGAACCTCTCGGCGAAGTAATGGTTGTGGCGGGTACGACCGTAATTGGTATCACCAATAATCGGATGACTGATGTGCTGCATATGCCTGCGCAGCTGATGCTTACGACCGGTTTCTGGCTTTAACTCAACCAGGCTGTAACGACTGCTCGGATAACCTTCGATCTCGACGGGTATCTCCACCGTCGCCAGTTGGCGGAAGCAACTGCGTGCCTCGCGCACCGGCTGCTCTTCATTCTTGCAGCGTCGATCAGCCGGATGCTCGCGAAGAGGATGGTCGATGACTCCTGACGCCGGCGTCCAGCCGCGGACCATGGCCAGGTAGGTCTTCTTTACCGATCCGGACATGAACATCTTACCCAGCGCACGTGCGGTTCCGGGATCGCGGGCAAATAGCAGGAGCCCAGACGTCGGCCGATCAAGCCGATGCACCGGATAAACGTGCTCACCGCCGTTCAAAGCGCGCGCATATTGCAGGGCAAATTCGGTCTCGTGCCGATCTATCGGACTGCGGTGCACCAACAGACCCGCAGGCTTGTGCACCGCCAGCAGCCAACGATCCCGATAAACCTCTTCCAAGGGATTGAAGAGCGAGGACACGCATGTATCGACTACTTCCATGAACCTGCCTTTTCCAACACTGATTAAGGTCATGAGTCTAACCCAAATGCATGTATTTATCGGCTCGACGCCAGAGACATTCAACGCTAGGCTTTGCCAGAGATTCAAGGATGTGAGAACAGAATAAAAAATGAATTTTTATACCCGCCAATGGGGTATGGCTTCCCTGGGGCTCTTGCTGATGCTGACCTTTGGTGGCCTGCACGCCCAAGAAACTCCCCGCACCCTGACTGTTGCCTTTCTGGACTTTCCGCCGATGGCCTATGAGGATGACAACGGCAAAGCTGCTGGGAGTGTCATTGAACTGACCAACCGGATCGCAGCCGAAAGCGGCTTGAAGATCGAGTGGGTGAACTACCCGATCATGCGCATCTACCAGGGCCTGGCCAACGGTAAAATAGATTTCTGGCCCGGATCACAGGCGATTCCGGCTCTGCGCGATTTCACCCTGGAAACGCCCTCGATAGGTATTGATATTACTCTTTGCGCTTTTTCGTTGGGCGCTACACCAGTGCTAGAGAGCGTTCAGAAGCTTGCTGGCAACCGGCTGGTGCTTATAAGAGGCTACACCTACCGCAACCAGTTGAATGACATATTCGAGCAAAGTGCTCGTGAGCCCATTGTTGCCCCGAATCACGCAGCAGCATTGCAGCTGCTGGAAAAAGGCCGGGCCGACTATCTGATTAGTTACGCTGACCCGATCAAAAAAGCGCTGCTTCACTTCCCCCAAGCCGATTCCAAATGCGACGTACTCGATACCTGGCCTCTGGTCTACGTGGTTTCGAAGAAGACGCCTGATGCGCAAGGCATCCTCAAAGCACTGACTGAGGGTTATCTGAGAGCCAAGGCGGTTCAGACTACTGGCAGCGCATTCGTTCAAGCGCGATAGTTAGCTGCGCGGGATAAATGGGCTGAATGATGCGACACCAAGCCAATTGCGATATTTGCGCCACACCGCCTAAACTAAACTTGGCAACCCATCCCGACAGCCAATCAAAGGACATACGATGACCTTCGACACCCCCCTTTATCTCTGCGGCCCGTTACGCGAGCCAAAACAGATGCTTGCCGATCAGGAATACAGCGGACATACCTCCATTCATGACGACAGCATGGCGGAAAAGCTGGGCTTCAAGGCGGGTCCCATCGAAGGTCCCACGCACTTCAGTCTGTTTGCTCCGCTGTTGGCAGAGATCTGGGGGCAGGCCTGGTTCGAACGTGGCTGCTTCTCCGCACATTTCCAGAACATGGTGGTAGAAGGTGAGCTGGTACGCGCATTCATCGAACGTCCCTCACCCGGTGCAACCAGCGTACGCGCCTGGGCAGAGAAAGCTGACGGCACCCCGGTACTTGAAGCCAGCGCGAGTCTGGGACCCGATGCTGGCAAAACCCTGCTTGATCAGCGTATGGCAAAACTGCGTCCACCGGAAAAGCTGGTTATCCTGTCCGACCTGCATGTGGGAATGACCGGCGCCAAAGATGAAAAAGTGCGTATGAATGCTGACCAGCATATGGGCAACCTCTACCCCTTTTCGCTGACGCAAAAGCTTGAGGGTATTACCGAGAATTCGCCGTGGTATTCCGACCCCGCCAGCACACCGTGGGGCCGTGCGATCATTCCGATGGAAATGGTCAGCGTGCTTGCCGAGTACACCAGCAAGGAAGCCGAGTTTCCGGTCAAGCAGCCGGTTATCGGCCTGTTTGCTGATCAGGAAATTCGCATGATCGACGGCCCGTTGTTCGTCGGCGAGGACTATCTCATCCGTCGCGAAATTGTCGCGCTCTCTGAAAGCAAGCGCACCGAATCCTATTGGGTGCTTTCCAGTATCTATGATGCCAGCGGTAAAAAGCTCAAGGCGCAAATGCTGCTCAACCATGCCACGCTGAAAGCCTCCTACGCCAACTACGAGGCAGAAGCTTCGGCCTGACATCGGAAACGGCGGCCCTGAGGCCGCCGTTTTTCTTTCTCGCCCTCGTCATTCGTTGCCTGAAAACCCTGCTAACAAATCAGTACCACAATCCAGCCATGAGTTAACGTGGCCTGCGCCCCGTTCAGCTTTTACACGAGCCATGGATTCTGCCAGAACCGGAAAGCTTTGCTAATGTCATACCAGTCAGGACCTTGCACCTGTTGTCCTGCCCAGCGCCGTGCCCGGATCCCTACAAGAATTCCAGGAGTCGTTATGACCAGTGAAAGCAAATGCCCCGTGATGCATGGTGCACCCAAGAAAGGGCGTTCCAACCGTGATTGGTGGCCTGACCAGCTCAACCTGAACATCCTTCATCAGCATTCGCCCAGGGCCAACCCGATGGGCGAAGCCTTCGATTACGGCAAGGAATTCAGCAAGCTTGATCTCAAGGCCCTGAAGAAAGACCTCTATGACCTGATGACCGATTCCCAGGCCTGGTGGCCCGCCGACTACGGCCACTATGGTCCGTTTTTCATTCGCATGACCTGGCACAGCGCCGGTACCTACCGCATCGCCGATGGCCGCGGCGGCTCCTCCACCGGCTCCCAGCGCTTCGCTCCGCTCAATAGCTGGCCGGACAACGCCAATCTGGACAAGGCGCGCCGGTTGCTCTGGCCGTTGAAAAAGAAGTACGGCAACAAGATTTCCTGGGCCGACCTGATGATCCTGACCGGCAACTGCGCGCTGGAGTCCATGGGCTTCAAAACCTTCGGATTTGGCGGTGGCCGCGTGGACACCTTTGAGCCCGGAGAGGACGTGTACTGGGGTACCGAAGAGGAATGGCTGGGCGACGAGCGCTACGGCGAGGGTCGTGCTCTGCAGAACCCGCTTGCGGCGGTCCAGATGGGTCTGATCTACGTGAACCCGGAAGGCCCCAATGGCGAACCCAATCCGGAAAAGTCCGCCTTCGATATTCGCGACACCTTTGGCCGCATGGCAATGAATGACGAAGAAACCGTCGCGCTGATCGCTGGCGGTCATACCTTCGGCAAGTGCCATGGCGCGGGAGACCCGTCCCATGTGGGTGCAGAGCCCGAAGGTGCCGATATCGCGGAACAGGGTCTGGGCTGGACCAGCAAGTTTGAAAGCGGGTCTGCCGGCCATACGATAACCAGCGGCCTGGAGGGCGCATGGACTCCCCAGCCGACCAAATGGGATATGGGCTACTTCCATATGCTGTTTGACTATGAATGGGAGCTGGTCAAGAGTCCGGCCGGAGCCTGGCAGTGGGCGCCGAAGAATTCGGCCGAGAAAGACCTGGCCCCTGACGCCCACGACACAGGCAAGCACGTGCCTACCATGATGGCGACGACTGACCTTGCCCTGAAAGTAGATCCGGCTTACGAGCGCATCAGCCGTCACTTCATGAAAAATCCCGATGAGTTCGCCGATGCCTTCGCCCGCGCCTGGTTCAAGCTGACCCACCGCGACATGGGCCCAAAGGTGCGCTATCTGGGTGAAGAAGTGCCCCAAGAAGATCTCATCTGGCAGGATCCGGTTCCCACGGCAGATCATCCATTGGTTGACGCAGCGGATATCAAGTCGCTGAAGAGCAAGCTGCTCGATTCCGGACTCAGCGTTTCCGAGCTGGTTTCAACCGCCTGGGCTTCTGCGTCGACCTATCGTAACTCCGACAAGCGCGGCGGTGCGAATGGTGCCCGCATTCGCCTCGCCCCGCAGAAGGACTGGGCAGTAAACGAGCCGGCCAAGCTGGCCAAAGTGCTGGATAGGCTCGAACAGCTGCAACAGGACTTCAACAGCGCACCGCAAAACGGCAAGAAGATCTCCCTGGCCGACCTGATCGTTCTCGGCGGCTGTGCGGCAGTCGAGAAGGCAGCCCGCGCGGGCGGTCATGATCTGGAGGTGCCTTTTGCTCCCGGCCGCACAGATACAACTCAGGAGCTAACTGACGCCGAATCATTTGAGCCGCTGGAACCGAGAGCCGATGGTTTCCGCAATTATCTGGAAGTTGATGAAAAAATGCCCACTGAAGCCATTCTGGTCGACCGGGCCCAGTTGCTAACCCTCTCAGCGCCGGAAATGACCGTGTTGATCGGCGGTCTGCGCATGCTCAACGCGAATCATGAGCAATCTCGCCACGGGGTCCTGACCAAGCGACCGGGTACGCTGAGCAATGATTTCTTTGTCAACTTGCTGGATATGGGGGTCGCCTGGAAACAGACCTCGGAAACCGCCAACACTTTTGAAGGTCGTGACCGTGAAACAGGCGACCTGAAGTGGACCGGCACCCGAGTAGATCTGGTTTTCGGCTCCAACTCGCAATTGCGTGCACTTTCAGAGGTCTATGCCCAGGATGATGCAGAAGAGATGTTCGTCAAGGAATTCATCACCACCTGGGACAAGGTCATGAACCTTGACCGGTTCGACCTCACTTCCTGAGCCCCTGACCCGCGACGCAGGAAATAGAACGAGCACGCCGCACCGGCGATGCTCGTTTTTTCTTGCCCACACCTCAACAGCCCACTGCGAATCTCTGTCTTCATTCTCCGCCAGCCTTTCTATTCTAAAAGCAGAGCGAAATCCCTACTAATCCTGTATGATGAGCGCCTTTATTTCCACCCGGCTTATCAGAGAGCGCTATGAACACTGACCTAAACCTCTACAGAAACATCGGTATCTTCGCCCACGTTGATGCCGGGAAAACCACCACTACCGAGCGTATTCTCAAGCTGACCGGTCGTATCCACAAGCTTGGCGAAGTTCACGAAGGCGAATCTACTACCGACTTCATGGACCAGGAAGCCGAGCGCGGAATTACCATTCAGTCAGCAGCCGTCAGCTGCTTCTGGAAAGGCTACCGCTTCAACGTCATCGACACCCCCGGCCACGTTGACTTTACAGTTGAAGTATATCGCTCGCTGAAAGTACTCGACGGCGGCATCGGCGTATTCTGCGGCTCCGGCGGCGTTGAGCCCCAGTCAGAAACCAACTGGCGTTACGCGAACGACTCGAAAGTATCGCGTCTTATTTTCGTCAACAAGCTGGACCGTATCGGTGCCGACTTCCTGCGCGTAACCGCTCAGGTTGAAAAGGTTCTGGGCGCCAAGCCTCTGATAATGACCCTGCCCATCGGCCGCGAAGACACCTTCTCCGGCGTCGTCGATCTGCTGACCCGCAAGGCTTACGTCTGGGATGCTACCGGCCTGCCGGAAAACTACACCATCACCGACATTCCAGCCGACATGGTTGATGACGTTGAAAAGTACCGCAGCGATCTGGTCGAAACCGCCCTGGAAATGGACGATGACCTGCTGATGGCCTACATGGAAGGCGAAGAAGCCTCCATCGAAGATATCATGCGCTGCATCCGTAAGGGCACGCTGGAACTGGCATTCTTCCCGACCTACTGCGGTTCCGCGTTCAAGAACAAGGGTATGCAGCTGCTGCTGGATGCGGTTGTCGACTATCTGCCCGCGCCGCACGAAGTCAACCCACAGCCGCTGACCGACGAAGAAGGCAACGCCAATGGCGAATACGCCATCGTTTCCGAGAAAGAGCCCTTCCGCGCCCTCGCATTCAAAATCATGGATGACCGTTTCGGCGCCCTGACCTTCGTGCGTATCTACTCCGGTACATTGAGCAAGGGTGACACCATCCTTAACTCGTTTACCGGCAAGACCGAGCGCGTCGGCCGTATGGTCGAGATGCAGGCCAACGAGCGTAACGAGCTGAGCTTTGCTACCGCAGGCGACATTATCGCCATCGTCGGCATGAAGAACGTGCAGACCGGTCACACCCTGTGTGATCCCAAGCACCCCTGCACCCTGGAAGCCATGGTATTCCCCGAGCCGGTAATCTCCATTTCGGTCACACCGAAAGACAAGGGTTCCACCGAGAAGATGGGCGTTGCCATCGGCAAGATGGTTGCAGAAGATCCGACCTTCCGTGTTGAGACCGACATCGATTCCGGTGAAACCATCCTCAAGGGTATGGGCGAACTGCACCTGGATATCAAGGTCGACATCCTGCGCCGCACCTACGGTGTGGATCTGCTCGTTGGTCAGCCACAGGTTGCCTATCGCGAGACCATTACCCGCGAAGTAGAAGACAGCTACACCCACAAGAAGCAATCGGGTGGTTCCGGTCAGTACGGCAAGATCGACTACGTCATCAAGCCCGGCGAGCCAAACACTGGTTTCACCTTCAAGTCTTCGGTCACCGGCGGCAACGTTCCGAAGGAATACTTCCCAGCGATCGAAAAGGGTTTTGCTTCCATGATGGGTATCGGCCCGCTGGCAGGCTTCCCGGTACTGGACGTGGTTTGCGAGCTGAAGGACGGTGGTTACCACGCGGTCGACTCCTCGGCCATCGCGTTCGAAATCGCAGCCAAGGGTGCCTTCCGCCAGACCATGCCCAAAGCCGGCCCGCAAATGCTGGAGCCGATGATGAAGGTCGATGTATATGCTCCGGAAGATCACGTAGGTGATGTTATCGGTGACCTTAACCGTCGCCGCGGCATGATCCTGGGTCAGGAAATCAGCGCCACCGGCGTACGCGTCAAGGCCGATGTACCGCTGGCAGAAATGTTCGGCTATATCAGCACCCTGCGTACCATGACGTCCGGCCGTGGTCAGTTCTCCATGGAGTTCTCCCATTACGCGCCCTGCCCTGCCAACGTGGCAGAGACCGTAATCGCGAAAGAGAAGGAAAAGAAAGCGGCCAAATAAGCAGCAAGGCCCGCTATCTGAAACGCCCCGCCGGGTTACCCGGGCGGGGCGTTTTTATTTGTGCATGCACCTTCGGCCGGGGGTCGTTAGTGCTCTCCCGCCTTTATTCGTACCTGGCGCAAACAGACGGCAGTCAGAATGGCGGCTGCGGCCATTATCGCGGCACCAATCAACGCATTGGCATGCAGGGCCTGGGCAAATGCACTCTGGGCAACGACGAGCAGAGGCTCGGCCAGCTCCGGGGGCAGCTGCGGCACTATACCGAGAGCGCCACCCAGCGTATCGGTGGCAATTTCAATCTGCTGCACATCCAGACCTGACGGCATGTGCTCAGCCATCTGGCCCCGATAGACCGCTGCGCCGACACTGCCGATCACGGCAATACCCATCGCCATTCCCAGTTCGGTCGCGGTTTCCGATGTAGCCGCGGCTGCACCGGTTTTTTCCGGTGGTACCGAACTGATAACCAGATCCGTACCCAGAATCATCATGGGCATCACACCGACTCCTAACAGAATGGTGCCCAGCATCATCAGCCCGATTCCGTTGTCAGCGGTTATCAACATCAACGCAACGAAACCCGTCACCGCCACTGTCAGCCCACCGCTCACCAGCCAAGACGGCTGGATCCAGCGCGACATTCGCGGCACCAGAAGTGAAGCTATTGTCTGCAATATGGCAGAGGGCAACATCACCACACCAGCTGCCAGAGCACTAAGCCCCATGACGCCTTGCAGATACTGGAAAATCATCAGCCATGCCCCGGACAGAGCCAGGATCGACATCAGCATTGCGACCACGGAAACAGTAAAAGCGCGGCGGCGAAACAGCTCCATATCCAGCATCGGATCACTGAGACGACGTTGGCGCCGCACGAAAACCGCGCCCAAGGTCAGGCCAGCAAGACTGGCAACAATGGCCAACCCGTTCAGCCCATCGCGCGCAATATCCTTAAGACCAAAAATCACCAGCAGCAGTGCAGAGATAGACAGAAAAGCACTGGACAGATCCAGGCGGCCCGCCTGCTCGTCGCGGAATTCCGGAAGAAGAAATGGACCCGCGACTAACAGCAGCACCATCACTGGCACTGCCAGCAGGAAAACCGCACCCCACCAGAAAAACTCAAGCACTATCCCGCCAATCAACGGCCCGACGGCTGTGCCGACAATAAAGCCAGTCATCCAAACAGTAATCGCCAGGGTGCGCTCATGGGGCACGTGAAACATGTTGCGGATAAGTGACAGAGTCGACGGCATCAGAGTGGCTCCTGCCACACCCAGCAGAGCGCGTGTGGCAATCAGCATGTTGGCTGACGTGGCAAAGGCAGCAGCGATCGATGCCACACCGAAGGCCAAGGCACCTATCAACATCAGACGTCTGCGGCCGATCCGGTCGCCTAGGGTCCCCATGGTGATCAAAAATCCCGCTACCATGAATCCATAAATATCGAGTATCCACAGAAGCTGGGCACTGCTTGGCTGTAGATCCGCACTCAACTGCGGTACAGCCAGATGCAGGACGGTCATGTCGAGCGCCAGCAACAATGTTGGCAGAACCAGCACAGCCAGTCCCAGCCACTCAAGACGCCCCGCCGGGCGCCAGGTCTGTGGGTCAGCGGATTCGTTGATATTCATCGGAACCTCCGGAAGCGATCACGCTTCATACTCCCGCGTAGACGAGACCTGCATGATACAGAAAGCTCTGCCAGTCCACGTGCCGCAACGCCATTGCCGCCGCGGAGGTTTCCTATTCGGTAGAACCACTAGCGAGCCTTATCTCATCGCAACTCGCAGCCACCACCCAGGTTGCATTGGATCCGTATCACCAGCGCTGTTTCGAGGCAGCGCAATCGGCTGCGAGAGCAATAGAGCAACGCTTTGAGGACGATATCGGAAAAGGCCTGGTAAGCCTGGAAAGATTATTCGACACCACGCTTAAAACCATCGCCGGGTACGTCCCTACCCACAACAAGGCGTTTTGCGCGCGACCCAACGGCAACCTGCAGCACGACACCCAGCACTGCCGGACCAAGCGTCTGTTTGACAATCGAACCGGGAGTCGCTGTGGAAGTCACGAAAAAACGCTATTGTTGCCGATCTACAAGCGCGCCACGGACGAGATCATGCATGATCTGTCCGTACCCATCCGCATCGCTGGAGTTTGGGGGCGGGTTGAGGTTGGGCTACAGACCCGAGGCTCAGATCTGAGACTGGAGGTAGTTCTCCAGACCCACCAGTTTGATCAGGCGCAACTGTTGCTCCAGCCAATACGCATGATCTTCTTCGGTGTCCTGAAGCTGCGTTTCGAGCATCTCACGGGTCGGATAGTCCTTATGCTTCTCGCACAGTGCAATAGCCGCTGCCAGATTATCGCGCACTTCGTATTCCAGTCTCAGATCCGAGGCGAGCATGTCAGGCACGTTGTAACCCGGATGAATCGCATCGGGCGTCATGTCGGGCCGACCTTCCAGAAACAGGATACGCTTGAGAATGGCGTCAGCGTGCTGCGTCTCTTCTTCCATCTCGTGATTGATTCGGTCGTAAAGTTTGCTGTAGCCCATGTCTTCATACAGGCGAGAGTGGAGAAAGTACTGATCACGCGCGCCAAGCTCGCCGCGTAGCAGTGAAATGAGGCAGTCGATGACTTCCTGGTTGCCTTTCATATGCTGATCTCCACACTCGTTTACGAATTGTCCGATTGTGCCCCAGACAACTTTCGATTGCCATCAGAAGAGGCAAAAACCGATAATTAACAGTGATTTATGTGTATTTATATCGAAACTTTAAAAAGAACTATTAATATTCGCGTCGCCCTTATGAGCAACTTTTTGCGCACACAGGTTCTTGATCAGAATAGTCTTTCCCGCAATACCCATCACCTTTTTGCCGCCTGGTTCACATCATCCAATTGATTGATCTGCGATAATCTGCGCGCGGCCAGGCATGGCCAAATTCGCCAACCGGCAGATCAGAACGAGGAACAACGGATGTTCGCCCCCGCCAACACGGCCGCTTTTACGCTGGATTTTCCCCGCATGGATATGTCCGGCATGGATATGTCCGGCATCGCCCATGACTTCAAGGTGCTGTCGTTCACCGGCACCGAAGCCATCAGCCAGCCATACCGCTTTGAACTGGAACTGGTCAGCGAACGCCCGGATCTGGATATTGAAGCCCTGCTGCAGCAACCGGCGTTCTTCACCTTCGCAGGCCGAGGCAAGGGCATCCATGGACTAATCCACCGGATTTCTCAGGGCGACGCCGGCAAGCGGCTGACGCGTTACCACATCGACCTGGTGCCGCATCTCGCGTACATGGGCCATCGCACCAATCAGCGCATCTTCCAGCACCTGTCGGTACCCGAGATCATCAGCCGGGTATTGCACGACCATGGCATCCAGGCCGATGCCTACCGCTTCCAGCTCAACAGCGACTACCCACAGCGGATCTACTGCACCCAGTACGATGAGACCGACCTGCACTTCATCCAGCGTCTCTGTGAAGAAGAAGGCATCCATTTTCACTTTGAACACAGCATCGAAAACCACCTGCTGGTATTCGGTGACGACCAGACCGGTTTCCCCAAGCTGGCTCGCCAAACCCCTTACATCCAGGACAGCGGCCTGGTCGCCGACGAACCGGTGATCAAACGCTTCGCCATGCGCATCGAAACCCGCCCCAGCCGCGTCACCCGCCGGGATTACGATTTTGAAAAGCCGCACCTGTTGATGGAAGCCGCGCACAAGGCTGAACAGGTAACTGAAGGCGAAGAACCGCCGATCCCGCTACCTGACCTGGAAGACTACGACTACCCCGGCCGCTTTACCGAGCGCGCCCGCGGCAAGCAGTTGGCCAAACGCAGCCTGGAGCGGCATCGCAGCGACTACCGTCTGGCCGAAGGCAGGAGCGATGTACCCAGCCTGGTCACCGGGCACTTTCTGACACTGTCAGAGCACATACGCACGGAGTGGAATGACCTCTGGCTGGTGGTCAGCATCCAGCACGAAGGCAAGCAACCGCAGGTACTGGAAGAATCCGTCACCAGCTACGTTAAAGACAGCGACGGCTTCACTCAGGGCTACCGAAACCAGTTCACCGCCGCCCCCTGGGACGTGCACTACCGCCCCCAACTGGACCACCCCAAACCCAAGGTGCTCGGCACCCAGACCGCTGTAGTCACCGGCCCCAAAGGCGAAGAGATCCACTGCGACCAGTACGGCCGCATCAAGGTGCAGTTCCATTGGGATCGTGAAGGCCAGGGCGACGAACGTACCAGTTGCTGGCTGCGCGTGGCTTCAGGCTGGGCAGGCAACCAATACGGTGGCATCGCCATTCCTCGGGTCGGCATGGAAGTACTGGTCACCTTCCTGGAGAGCGACCCAGACCAGCCCCTGGTTACCGGTTGCCTGTACCACAGGACGCATCCGGTCCCCTACGAACTGCCCGCCAACAAGACCCGCAGCGCGTTCAAGACCCTCAGTTCACCCGGCGGTAGCGGGTACAACGAGCTACGCATCGAAGACAAGAAAGACCAGGAACAGATCTACATCCACGCCCAGCGTAACTGGGATGAGAATATCGAGAACGACCAGAAGATCCGCGTCGGCAACGAACGCCACGACCGAGTGGAAGCCAACAGCTATACCGAGTTCATGGCCGAAGAGCACCACACCACCCACAGCGACCGCAAAACCGAAATCAAGGCGAACGACCACCTAACCGTCGGCACCAGCCAACACGTCAAACTCTGCACCGCCCAGCTCCTCGAATCAGGCGAAGAAATACATCTCTCCAGCGGCATGAAAGTCGTACTGGATGCAGGCAGCGAGATCACCTTCAAGGTCGGCGGCAGTTTCGTAAAGCTGGATCCTAGCGGGGTTACGTTGGTTGGGCCGAGCGTGAATATCAATGCCGGCGGTAGCCCCGGCTCGGGGAGTGGTGCTGCGCCATTGCCGCCTGTAGCGCCCCTGTTCGCTGATACCGCACCAGTCGGCGAAGTAAACGGTAGAGCCAACGTGAATCCATTGGCCTTGCCAGATCAAGGGGAACCGGGGCCAAAGCAGTTGATCGTCGACGTTTGGGGAGATCCGGAACTGGGCAACCAGATACAGCTACTCGATCCAGAGGATGACGCATGAGCGGGTTAGTGGATGAGCCGATTGGGCAAGGAACTCGCAAGCGCGCCGATTACGAGACCAGGCAGCGTGCCCGATTGGCACTCAATATCGAACGCATCGACGGCGGCACCCTGCAGATTATTGTAGAAAGTGATATGCGCAGCCACGAAGAAGAAGCTGATATTCAGCAGAATACTTTCCTGGCAGTCATGCCCTTGGCACGTTTGCCAGGACACGAGCGATACGACGAACAACCCAAAGGCGCACTGCCCCGCGCCGGACGGATCTATATTTTCCGTCAGGGCAAACTGTGGCGAGAGCTGGCCTGCGATGGCCAGGGAAATCTGTCCGATGTGGACGTCATGCATTGGCGACGAGGGTCAGCTCAGGCAAACGCTGCCGACAACCGCCCTGCTGTTGGCAAGCAGCAATCACTTGTTCTCGTACCCATGCTGCTCCAAGGTCAGTTTGTCGGCAATGATTATGAGATGACCTACAGCGAGCTGCCTTGGACCTGGGAATACATAAGTTGGCTTGAAGAAGACAGAAGTCGGGTAACCGATCGTTGCCAGACGGTAGGTCCAGCGTGGTCCGCGGCGGTAATCGGAGGTGACCAGTGGAGTGCGAGCCAGAGCATGCCGATCACGGTGATCGACAAGGAAGCAGATGGGCTGCGCCCACGGGATTTCAGCATCGAGAGCCTGATGGACGATCCCGCATTATTCAAGCCCGCACTGTCTGCGATTCCGCCTAGCGATTGGGCAGTCAAGTTACAGCAGACCCTTGAACAGCTTGCTGTCCACGAAGCTGCGGGGACTGCTCAACCGCTTACGAGTTTTACCGCTACTTCCGATGTACTGACAGAGAAATCCCTGCGTGGTTACCCACAGCTGGTCGGGCTCATGCTTGATGACCCGCTCTTCACGATGCGTCACGCCATAGCCCAGATACGGCTCGCCGAACAACACTTGCTGGCCCTCAATGCCCTGATCCCTTATAGCCCGAACGGGCGTTATGCTCAGGTACTTCACAGCACCGTCCTGCACGAGCGCAATAGCCCCCTGGCGAAATTCAAGAGCTACCTTGATACCGACCGGATAGATGATGCTGTATTTGAAAATCAGCGGCTCCTCGCTCGCGATTACATGGAAGCCATGCTCGAAAGATTGTTGCGCCTCTTCGATGGATCTCTCGCCCAGGTGGCAAAGGATTGGCTGATCAGTAACGATGAGCGACTGTTGGAGCCATATGTATGGCTGGCAGAAGCCTTGGACGCTCTCAGCAAGAATCCGGCCCAGTCGGATGCTTTGTATTTTGGTTCGATGCGCAGCAGTCTTCAGAGAAGTCTTGGTCGGGTCAGCGGCAGCCTGCTGACCGGCACGCATGATTTGACTCGGGGTATGCTGGCAAACGCTGACGGCGAGCTGCCAGACGCAGTAGTCCGCATCCAGGCACTGGCTGAAAATGGCCGCCAGCCTGACCCGGAAAACATGGGCTTGAGCAGTCTGTTGCAGATGGTAGACATCGACCCGGAGGACACTGACCGGGGTCTGGTATTCAAAAGCTTGCACGCCCTGATCGGGGACGTAATGGATTATTTTTCCGTGACCGTCCTTGCCCACCTCAACCGTCTGCAGGCGAGTGAGGTTGTGCTACAGGTCGACTTCCACCGCTTGTTCGCACCCTCCCTTGGCATTGTTGGTCGACTTTCACCGAAGTGGCACGGGCTTCAACTAATGACCGCAGGAGAGGCTCAAACGCAAAACCTGCGAATTCTAGGTGTTAACACCGGCAATCTCCGCAATGGCCTGACTCCCGCGGAACGAACTACCCTCACCCGTAAACATTACCTGTACGGCAATATTCTAGATCACGAAAACCGCGTCATAGGGTCCAGTAGCCCTCGTCAGCTTGGGGGCAATATGCTACCCAACCAGGGCAGCACTACCCTTATTGTTGCGCCAGAAAATCACCCCGAGGTACGTAAGTTCAGTTCCTGGAAAAGCACTATAAGCGATCACGTAGATACAGTGGTTCGCACACCTGCAATGCCTTTGGTTGCTGTGGCGTGTGCTTTGTATAACTTACGTGCGCAAACCGAAGATATGAGGGGATTATTGGATGAAGGGTTCGAAGGAGAGCTGCGTTATACCTTTGGAAGACTGTCTGCGGGAGCGGATTTAACCATTGCGATTGGTAACCTCACCAAATATATCTTTGGGTCAGGACACGGCCTTGTACAATTCTTAAATAAGCCTCGAATTGAGGTGCCTAGATTATTGCCTAAATGGCGGACCAATCTGATCACACAAACAGGCAGCTCCAAAATCCCCCTGCTTCGTATTGCACCTGGCTTAGCTATCTTAATCTCGGCAGCACTCTGCACCTGGGACGCCAAACGAGCCTGGCATCAAGGCGATCGGAATGCCGCTGTCGCCTATGGCATCGCAGCCACCGGTGGTGCTACATGGGGTGCTTATGCGCTAGGCATGTCAATCAACCCAATCGTATTGGCCGCCGGTGCGATATTGTGTATCGGCGGCAGCATTGTTGCCGGATGGTTAATTGATAGTGATATAGAAGCGCTGCTCAAAAACGGCCCTTTCGGCAGGCAGCACGGCGAAGCAGGATTAATCGATAGCGTGCTCGGCGACGATCAGCGATTCGCTCACCTTGCCAACCCACAGAATGCCTATACCCAACTGCTCGGCATTCTCGGCAAACCAGTAATCCGGGTGGAGCGTTTTTCGGACTGGAGTCGCAGTGCCCCGGAGTATCAACAGAAACAGGTCAAGCAGATCGGCGCTCATCGGTCGATGCTTCCAAATAACTGCCAACCGACCAATACCATCCCATTTGATGAAGAAGACTGGGCGGTGACGTTGCACTCACCGCTGCTATCAATGCTTGGCACCGGGGCAGAGTTTCGTTTGCATGCCATAGAGGAGATGCGCTCGCTGTCACTTACCGGCGCGTTCAATGCAGAGCGAGTGAACCAGCGCGTTATAGATGATGCCAAATTGGCGGCGCTGCCACTGAACGACTCAATGGTGCTGTATGTATTACCCAGAAAATTTCCTGTACTTACGATGACACCGCTGCAACGCCACTACAACAAGGTTACTCAGAGCCTTAAGGTCATGGCACAGTTCCACATTGATCCCGAAGAGAACACAGGGAAATTATTGGTCGTGCCTCAACCCAGTCCAAAACGGTGGCAGCCTTACAGCACTGCTTTTCTCCACACTCCTGCACAAAATGCCAAGTCCGAGGAAGTACCCTACTGGCTGATAGAGACCACGGAATTCAAGGTATGACCATGCAGGAAAAATTGTCCGTCTACGGTACTGGCGCCTTTTGTGCGCGCCGCATCCCCACGTTGGCGCCCGCCAAGGAAGCACACCCTGGCTTAATGGATCGTCCGCTGGCGTGGGGACACTATGCTGGCCTCGATTCCGTCGTGGAAATAGATCACCAACTTGAAGCCGGGCTACATATCATTTACGAGCTGCAGCAAAACGAAGAGGGGAAACAGCAGATTTTTTACGATGCGCAAAGATGGAACTTCGAGAATGTCAGCCGTGCACCGTATTTTCTGTTTATCTTGAAAGTTTCGTGTTTTTTTCTTCCTTTATTCATATGGGGTGGACTGGCAGGTGTCATGCTTGGTGATTACTTGTATGTTCCCGTACTCGGACTCTCTCTTGCGTTTATAAATTTATACTTGGCAACTTCGTCAAAAAAGTGGTACGCCTATTTAATAATGGTTTTAGGCGCGGTCGTAACCGCCGCCGTTATCGCCTGGAACCAAAACGCACTCTGGGGCTATTGGGCAGAACAAACTGCCTTCTGGCTCGGCATGATCCTGTTCGCGATAGCGCTATTCGGCGCGGACGCTCTGCTCTGGATGTATGCCCGTTTTTACACCCACGATGGCAGCGGTTTTAACCGCCGCGAGGGCACGCTGACTATCGCGCGACGCTTTCGCAGGCCTTTCGTAGCGCCGTTCTATGAGTTCGACCCTTATATCCAGCTTCAGGTCACCCCGCACGGCGGGCATGACTATGTGTTGTGGTTGCGACACCGCTACACGGATACATCCGCTTGCCTGGCCACCAAGCTGCATAGCCTGGGCCTGGATAAACCGAACATTCTGGCTTTCTGGGATACGTTGCAGCGCTATATGGATGTGGACGAGCCGCTTCCTGATTTACCCATTCTGGAGCAGAGCAGGCATCTGGATCCGGTAACAGCAGCGTACGACCAAGCGCATAACCGACCGCCCCGTCGCTGGCGGGATATGGATGTGAACACCTGGCGACGCAAGGAAGCGCGAGAGCTGAGAGAGAGCCTTGAAGCCTACCCGTGGCAACGGAAAGCTTGCATATTGCGGGAGAGAATTGATCCTGCGCTAAACATCGAGACCTATTACCGCCAGCAGGAAGCCAACGGGATCGAAGGGACCCCCAGAGCCGATGACTTCGATAATATCCATCGCCCGTGAATACGACTTTGGCGAGGCCTGAAAGCGCCATTGGATCCCAGCCTTCGCGCGCAAGACGTTTTGGGGGGAGCGTGAGGCGTTTGATTGGAGCGCCGTGCTTACCGTCAACCGCTCGTTCAAAACGAAGCGGTAAAGGTCACTCCGTTCAAACTCGACTCAGTGCTCGCCAGTCGTTGTGGGCCGACCTTTCGCCTTGTCTGCTGCGTCATACCGCTTGCAGATGGCACCGCGACGCAACCAACGGCAACGAATGCGGTTTTTTGAAGGATGGTCAGCGTTGGCATGGTTCATGGTCGATCTCCTGGCGGTGGGGAATCATCCCCTTGGCCGATACAATGCCAAGCCGCACGTTAAGAGGGGGTTAACGTCTGCAAGAAGATTTCGACCTTTCGTCCCGATGCCACCGGTTCATTGATGTAGCGCCAGCCGAGCTTCTCGGTAAAGCGCTCGGTCAGCTTAAGCCCGAGACCGAAACCCCTTTCACTGGCCGCTTCCTCATCCTCGTTCAGGCTGTTGACGATAGTCACCTCTCCGCCGCGCTGGACGATACTCACCGTGCCGCTACGCGTGTGCTGAAAAGCATTGCGGATCAGATTGCCTAGCACGATCCGGGTGGGCGCATCCGGCAAGTGAAGTTCCGCAGGCTCCAGGTCCAGCGCCAGTTCAACCGGATGGCCCTGCAACAAATAGCGCAGGCCCTCTACCAGCTCGCGGATCAGCTCATCGACGCGCAGGTCCTTGCTTGGATGCGACGAGGCATCATCGCGGCCGAGCCATAGCAGAGTTTCGGTCACGTCCTTCATGGTCAGACTGGCGCGGTCGATGCGGTTGATGATCTCGATTTCCCGCGGATCGGCTGCCGCTCCACTCGCGGACTGGATCTTGCGCAACAATTCCAGGTTGGCGCGCACCACGCTAATGGGTGTGCGCAGCTCATGACTGGTATGGCTGAGAAAGACCTGCTCACGCTCAAGCCCCTGCTGGGCCGAGGTCAAACTGGCTCTGACCAGCTCGGCAAAATGGTTCAGCTCAGGGTAGACAAAATCCGGCACCGGCTCGCTCAGGTTGCGTTCAGTCAGGCCTGCGGCCCAGTTGCCCAGGGCAGTGATGGGCCGAGATACCCGCCGCCATAGCAAGCCGACGGCCAGGGCGATGAGAAAGGCGGTACCCAGGCCGATCAATGTCAGATTGATCAGCCGGTTCTGCGCCGGGGAGATCACCTGCCCCGCTCCACTGGGTAACGGTGCCAGTTGCTGAGTCACAAAGCGATCACCGGCGGGCGTTTCCTGGCGCACCGCGAAGTACAGCCTGGCCTGGGGTTCACCTTCATTGGCATATACCTTGTACAACACACCCGATTGCTGCGGGGCCTGGGCGAAAGCATCACGAATGATTGCCGGTTGCTGCTCCCAGGTCCGGGTGACGATGTATTCCTCCCTGGGCGCGGGAATGCCCAGCTCGAAGGCGACGGTCTGCATGCCGGCGCGGCCTAGCTGACCGGCAACGATATTATCCATACCGCTCATGTAGGAGTGCGCCGAAAGCAGCGTATAGCCGGTCACCAGACCGATACCCAGAGTCAGAATGGTCAACAGTGCCAGCCATTTCAAACCAAGCAGCCGCATCATGGCGCCGGCTCCCGGATTGCAAAGCCGTAGCCCGGGACGGTATGCAACAGATGCTGGTCAAAATCCCCGTCTATCGCTTTTCGCAGATGATGCATATGCACCTTCAGAGCATTGCTGTCGGGCACATCATCACCCCAGATCGCCTGTTCCAGCTTTTGCCTGGGTACCGCGGCGGGCGACGCGCGCAGCAGATGTTCCAGCACCTTCCAGCCGGTGGGAGAGATCTTCAGTGCGGCGCCCTTGCGGCTGGCCTCGTGGGCGCTGAGGTCAATGCGCAGGTCAGCACATTGCAGGATCCTTGCCTGGCCGCTGCGCCGGCGCGTCAACGCAACTACGCGCACCACCAGCTCCTGCAGCTCGAAGGGCTTAACCAGAAAATCGTCGGTGCCGGCCTGAAAGCCTGCCAGCTTGTCATTGAGCTGGTCGCGGGCTGTCAGCATGAGGATGGGAACGTCATTGCCGTCGGCACGCAGACGCTCGCACACACTGATACCGTCCAATCTCGGCAAATTCAGGTCCAGCAGCATCGCGTCGTAGGCATGGTCCTGGCTCAGCTGCAGGGCCGTCACACCGTTGTCGGCATGATCACAACGGATCCCTTCAAGCTCCAGGTACTGGATCACGGTCGCAGCCAGATCCCTATCATCTTCCACCAGCAGAATATCCAGCATTATGTCGCTTTCTCATCAAAGGCAACCGGCCAGGCCGGTTCGTGTTGGGGCAAGCATCGCGCTCGGAGTAGTGAATATCAAGCCCGGGAGTGTCAGCACAGCTAGGTTAACGCTCGGTTAAACATCAGAAAAGCTCGTGGGTGACTATCCCGGGGAGCAAGGGTCGCCGATGACTTCGGCCGTTACGATTTCAAGTTGACCGGGGCCGCATTTCGCTTAACTCTAGGCGTGCGAAAACGCATAACAAGAATCTGCCATTCAAAGGAAATAACATGTTCAGTCACGTCATGCTCGGCGCCAACGACATTCAGGCATCCAAAGCTTTCTACGACGCCATACTCGGCGTTGTTGGCTGCAAACCCGGCGTCATCGACGATAAGGGTCGCTGCTTTTACTTCACCAAGACCGGCACCTTCGCCCTCAGCAAGCCAATCGATGGGGAGCTGGCCTCCCACGGCAATGGCAGCACCATCGGCTTCGCCATGGAAAACCCCGAGCAGGCAGACGCCTGGCATGCTGCCGGCACCGCCAACGGTGGCACTGCCTGTGAGGATCCGCCGGGCGTGCGCGAAGGGGGCGGCATGAAAATGTACCTTGCCTATCTCCGCGACCCCTCCGGCAACAAGATCTGCGCGCTGCACCGTATGTAACTGCAATAAAAAAAGGACCCCGAGGGGTCCTTTTTTATTACTGCTGCCAGCTTCAGGGCTGAGTAGCAGTTACCGCATCCAGCGTTACCAGCGTCTGGGCAAGGGCGCGACCGTTAAAGGTAGCACCCGTCTCCATAACGATCTGGGTCTTGCTCAGCACAATACCGCTAAGCGTTGCGCCTGTGCGCAGCGTGGCCTGGCCGGCAACCTGCCAGAAGATGTTCTGTGCACGAGCACCACCGGAGAGCTGCACTGCAACATCGGAACCGAGTAGAAGATCCTGCGATATCTGCATGATCCACACATCGTTGGCGCCGCCGTCAAAGCTGAAGTCAGAGGAAGCGCTGACCTCGGTACCCCACTTGTACAAGCCGGGAGTGAAGGTCAGGCCGCCTATATTGCCTGCACCCACTTCAGTAGCTGTCGGATTGCTTCGGCCAGCGGCATTATTGAACGCCAGCTCCATATCGCTGATCGCGGTGGTCAGTTTGGTCGGAGTTGGCGAAGCCATATTAGCTGCGTAAATCTTACCCGTCACCAGGTCCGATTCCGAGAACTTGTTGGATGCATCCCGCGTCTGGCTGAAGCCTGTAATCGCAGCCTCATCGATAGGACTCACACCAATGTCGCCGGTTATTGCGGTAACACCTGTGGTAGTAATGCCTGTCTTGGACAGGATCACGAAGTTGCCTGCAGTACCCAACGGAACGGGATCTGGGCCCTGAGCAACTGCCGGCGAAACAGTCGTGGTAAATTCCACGCTCCGATCGGTTACCAGCGCGCTCAGCGCGTTGGCCGGATTGGCCAGGTCGGTTATCGCTGTTGTCAGAGTCGCAATGTAAACCGTATTCTCTTGCAGGTCCGCAGTAGGGTTGAACACCGCGGTGCTGCCGCTGTAGCTCACCAAGCCGTTGACTGCAGCGCCATTTTTCACCACCAATGTGAAGCTGTCCGCAGAAACAGTAGTGGGATCAACACTCTCGGAGAAAACCACGCTGATGTTCCGGTTTACCGGCACATCTACCGCGCCGTCCTGCGTGCTGAAAGTAACAGTGGGTGCGACCGTGTCAGCAGTGCTACCAGTGGTAAACTGCCAGTTCAGGTCTTCGCCCAGCGCCACACCGGCAGCATCCTCGACATCGGTAGTCAGAGTAGCTGTATACAGCGTGTCGTCCGTCAGACCGCTATCAGGTGTAAAGATGGCGGTGCGCGATGCAGCGTCGTAACTGACCACGCCGACAATTGCGGGACCACTGTCGCCCTGAAGCAAGAACGAGGTGCCATTGATCGAAGTACCGTCCATAGCCTGATTGAACGTGACAGCGAGCTTTTTATTGCTGTCGACAGTGGTGCTGTCACTGATGGGCCGCACGGCCTGAATCAGGCTTGAACCGGCGATCTGCACCAGCGGAGTCGTTGTCGGAGAAGCATCATCTGCATTGGAGCTGCTGCCACCGCCGCCGCCCAGGCAACCGGCAAGGGATAACCCCGAGAGCACCAGCGCGCTGACCGCCATTAGCTTGGCGATAGAAAGAGATTTTTTCATGATGATTACCTATGATCGAATGCTAACCGCGTGGAGCAATGCTGGCCGCTTTCGGTAAGAAGGAAACTCGAATCTGAAACAGACGCGCTTTATCTCTGATTGTTATCAGTAGAAGTCCGGGTTGGGGGGGTTGGCGTCGGGATGGGAGTTGGCGCAAAATATTCGCGTACAACCTACTTATACGTGGTATCCGTTGAAATAGCTGAGTTATTTTGATCAGCCTCGGCCGAGTCTCTATCCAACCCCCGCCATACCCTCGCCCTGCCTAATCTGATGTCATTCTCCCCCACAAAGGCAACGGCGGCTTGATGGTCGCGGCGAAGCACGCGCCGGAGCTGACCCGGAGCAGCCATGAAAGGCTGCTGGCTTTACCATGGAAAACTATGTTTATGCGTTCACAGTGCGAAACACTGATGTTCCAGTCACTCCGTGAGGGGTTGTGAGAGGATCCACAGACTCAGCACAGTCAACCCAACCATGGCGATTGTCATCGGGACCTGCGAGAGCACAGCGCGACGCGTATCTTCAAACAGCTGGAGTGCGCGCCGATGAGCGACCAGGACTGACAGCGCGTGCCCTGCAATCAATGCCGTGAAGGCTATCCACCAGATGTGTCTGGCCCCAATGATGCTGATGTTGATGGACCAGTTCCGCGTACCGATCAAGTCCCACCCCAGGCCAAACGGGTCGGACGCCGCGGGGAAGATCAGCTGGCCGGCGATCAGTAGGTACGAGACATAGTGCGCAAGGTGGTAGGCGACCGCTATAGGCAGAAGCGTTCCGGCGAAGGCGCGCGCGAGCTGACCAATAGGGAGCGTACCGCCGACCAGAGCCCCCATCAGAATCATCAACAGCCAGTAGGCGCCGTAGAAGGCGGCAATGGTGATCAAGAGGCCAATAGTGCGAATCACCTGAATCAAATCCGCACCCTGTCCACGCAGCCATAGCAGCGGCGAGCGCAGGAATGGTGAGTTACTCACGAAATCCAGAACTTCGGTCCAGACCGCGGTTTCCGACAAACCGTCGAATAGCACAATCCCGATGAGCCCTATGACCAGAGCCACTTCACCGCGGATGGGCTCTGCCTTGTTCAGCAGGCCCTCGCCTGGCGGGCGCACCCGCAAGGTCGTGGCGCTGGTCACCGACAGCGGCGCAACCCGGCCAAGCACCGCGAAAATCCGGCTCAGGGGGTCTGCCACACGGAACCACTGTTCTCCAAAGGCGAGCCCGCCAAAGAGAGCGATCAGGAGATAGGCGGTCAGCAGCAGACCCACCATTTGCGGATCTTCCGACCAGTCCGATGTCAGCTCAATCCATGCGATCGCCAGAAGCCCAGCCGGCGCCATCAGGCCGGCAGCCGACGGCAGGTTGGCTGCACTGCCATGCCATGGCCGACCGGTCGCCCATACCGAAAATGCCGCCAGTCTGCGGAATGGATCGATCTGCGGCCAGAGGCAGATCACCAGGGCCGAGAACAACACGAAACCCACCCAACAGATCACCCAGACCCAGACGGTCGTGAAGTTGTGCATGGCCTCCTGCGGTCCGAAGAACGCAGAACCGAGCAGAACTGCCAGTACAATCAGGCCAACAATGCTCAGCGCCGTAGAAAACGCGTGACCGGCTTTGGCGGGCAGCGGTATGTCCACATGCAGAGGGCGCGCCCACCCGGTGCGAAGAAAGAGCAGTGCAATGACAAACGACGCGGCCACCGCCACCCCCGCTGCAGTAAGGTACAGACTGAGCGGCAATGGCAGGTCGTAGCGGGCGCCGAAAGCATGAGCCTGGACTTGCGGAGTCGCCAGAACCGTCGTCGCTAACGCACCCTGCCAACGCGTCACGCGGGCCTAGCCCCAAGGTTGGCGAGCGGGCTGTAGGTGCACCCCAGAGGGCCTTGCACTCCGTGTGTCTCGACTGGAGTGCGGCCTGCATGGATGTCCATACCCTGAGCCCAGCCAAACCCGAGCGTTGCGCGAAGCAAGAGTGCGGCTGTTATTGCTACGCCCCACCCATTCAGATGCATCATCACCTCCGGAATGTTTGCCGCGACGCCGTCGATCCCGCGCCGCGGCATGCGCCTAGTGTCCGGCCAGGTGGTTCCACTCCGGCAAGAGCGTGAGCGAGTTCGGGTTGAATCCGGCATTCTTGAGAGTGTCCATCGAGGCAACTACCTCCCCTCTCTGAAGATCCACCACCGAGACTGAACCATCACTCATGTCCGGCAGATTGATAAACGAGTTCTGGACGAATCCGTACCTGAAGTCCGGCGTGAATCCGACGTGGTGTGCACCGTCGGCCGTAACGATCTGTTTCAATAGCTTCGGCTTAGTCGGGCCTTTCGAGATGTCGAAGATATGCAGGTGACCGGGCTTCATCGCCGTCGTCACGTACATGCGGTTGGGGTTCTTGTCGTCGTTGAAGTAAATCTCAAGCGGCACGGTGGCGCCATGCTCGGCGAAGTTGAAGATCGTCTCGCGACCGAACTCCTGAGAGTCCGGATTCCAGATCAGCGCTTCGAGCGTATGTCCGAACATGTTGGTAACGATCGCTGTCGCAGGCTCGACCCCGGGCACGAAGAACACCTCGACAGGCGCGACCTTGGACGGCGACTCGGCATCCGCCATCTTGATCTTGCCAATCGGCTCGAGGTCAGATGCACGCACCACCGAGATGAACTCATCCGGGCTGCTCAGATCCGGCGTTATGGTCGAGGTGACCAGTATGCGATCGATCGCAGTGTTAACGGCAAGGCCGTGAGGGTAAGTGCCCGGCAAATCAATCTCGCCGACCACTTCGTCGCTCGCGACGTCGCCAACGATCACCTTGCCGGAGCCCATACAGGTCAGATACCAGCGTTCGTTCGCTTCGTCGAGAATCACGTCCTCGGCCACCTTGCACGACGGCGTTTCAAGCGTGGAGAGGCGGTAGGGATTTTTCGTAAGATCAAGAACCTGAAGCGCCGGCTGTTGCAGGCCGGTGATGTAGGCCTTGCTCATCGTTCGGTCATAGAAGATGTGGTGCCCGACTGTTGTAGAGTCAATCGGAATATCAGAAAGAATCTTTCCGAAATTCGGACTCTCCGGGTCGACGTCGATTATAGCCAGACCCTCGCGTCGAGCTGTTTCGCCAGATAACTTGAGGCTCTTGAGCTGGTCCGCAGGCTTACTCTCGTAGTTCATGATGGCCAGTATTTCTGCGGTCACTGGGGCGGTGGGCACCAAAACTGCCAGGACCGCCAAAGTCCAGGGGATTGCGGTTTTCATGGGATGCCCTCCTCAGTGGGGCACGACCAACCTGAGACAACCCCAGGCAGTCTCGTAGAAATGTATAGCTCCTGTTGGACCAGAGAGCAATGCGTCTGGTCGGCAACCTGCCAAAACGAGTAGAAGATCCTGCGAAATCTGACCGCACCATCTTCAATATCCGGCGTCTTCAATATCGTTAGTCGGGTAGCGGTATATAGCGTCTCAGGAGACCACACCAATAACTGCCGTTGATCGAGCCAGTATCCATGTCCTGGTTGTTGAATATACCAACCAGAGCGCTCATGGGCTCATCCCAACAGCTGCCATACCCCCGCCCGCCCTACTCTGCTATCATTCTTCCCCTTCTCGCCCGTCATCTACAGAAGCTGAATGTCCATGCCAAGCCCCACGACACCTCGCCAGATTCTCGTCACCAGTGCCCTGCCCTATGCCAATGGCTCGATCCATCTGGGGCACATGCTTGAGTACATCCAGACTGACATCTGGGTGCGCTTTCAGAAGCTGCGTGGTAATCGGTGCATCTACGTGTGTGCAGACGATGCACATGGCTCGGCGATCATGTTACGGGCAGAGAAGGAAGGGATTACTTCCGAGCAGCTGATCAACAACGTAAAAGCAGAGCATACTGCCGATTTCGCCGATTTTCTCGTCGGCTTTGACAACTATCATTCGACTCACTCAGATGAGAACAAGTACTTCTCCGAACTGATCTATGAGCGCCTGAAAGAAGCAGGCCACATCAGTACACGGTCAGTGACCCAGTACTTCGACCCCGAGAAGGAAATGTTTCTCGCCGATCGCTTCATCAAGGGCACCTGCCCCAAGTGTGCCGCACAGGATCAGTACGGTGACAATTGCGAGAAGTGCGGCGCGACTTACGAGCCGACCGAGCTAAAGGACCCACGCTCGGCCATTTCTGGCGCCACGCCGGTACTGAAGGATTCGAAGCACTTCTTCTTCCGACTGCAGGACTTCAGCGACATGCTCAAGGAGTGGACCCGCAGCGGCACTCTCCAGGACGCGGTTGCAAACAAGATTGCCGAGTGGTTGGACTCCGGTCTGCATGAATGGGACATCAGCCGCGATGCGCCCTACTTTGGCTTCGAGATTCCCGGCGAGCCCGGCAAGTACTTTTATGTATGGTTGGATGCGCCGATCGGTTATATGGCCAGCTTCAAGAATCTATGTGATCGCCGCCCCGAATTGAGCTTCGATGCGTTCTGGGCCGCCGATTCCGAAGCGGAGCTATATCACTTCATCGGCAAGGACATCATCAACTTCCACACGCTGTTCTGGCCGGCCATGCTCGAGGGCGCGGGTTTCCGCAAGCCGACGGCAGTGAATGTGCATGGTTACCTGACGGTGAACGGACAGAAAATGTCCAAGTCCCGCGGCACTTTCATCAAGGCGCGCACCTATCTGGATCATCTGTCACCCGAGTATCTGCGCTACTACTACGCGGCCAAGCTGAGCCGTGGCGTGGAAGACATGGACCTGAGCCTGGATGACTTTGTGCAAAAGGTGAATTCGGATCTGGTCGGCAAGGTTGTGAATATTGCCAGCCGCTGTGCGGGCTTCATCCACAAGGGCAACGACGGCGTGATGGTAGCGGCGAATCCGGCGCCGGAGCTGACCGACGCCTTTGCCGCGGCAGCTCCGAGCATTGCGGATGCCTATGAGAAGCGCGATTTCTCCAAGGCGATGCGTGAGATCATGGGCCTGGCTGATCGGGCGAACGCCTGGATTGCCGACAAGGCGCCCTGGTCGCTGAACAAAGTGGAAGGCAAGCAGGACGAGGTCCAGGCTATTTGTTCACTTGGCATCAACCTGTTCCGCCAACTGGTGATCTTTCTCAAGCCAGTGCTGCCCAAACTGGCCGCGGATGCCGAGGCGTTCCTGAACGTGCCCGAGCTGACCTGGAGCAGCCATGAAACGCTGCTCGCTGACCACCAGCTCAATGCGTTCCGTCCGCTGTTGACGCGGATCGAGCCGGCCAGGATCGACGCAATGATCGAGGCATCCAGGGAAGATCTGGAAGCCGCTGCCACCGAGAATGCGCCTGCTACCGCGGGCAATGGTGAGCTGAAGAAGGATCCGATTGCCGACGAGATCGACTTCAATACCTTTGCCGCAGTGGATCTGCGCGTGGCGCTGATCGAGAAAGCGGAGTTCGTCGATGGCGCAGACAAGCTGCTGCGTCTGACCCTGGATATTGGCGATGCCAAACGCAATGTGTTCTCCGGGATCAAGAGCGCTTATCCTGATCCAGGCAAGCTCGAAGGCAAGCTCACGCTCTACGTTGCCAACCTGGCTGCACGCAAGATGAAATTCGGCATTTCCGAGGGCATGGTGCTGGCTGCCGGTCCCGGAGGCGAAGAGATCTACCTGCTGAGCCCCGATGCCGGCGCGAAGCCTGGGCAGCGGGTAAAATAGGACCCGCGTTTTCCAGCGATATCACTACGGTTAGGTAACATGACAGAATTTGCCCTGATCCTGGTCAGTACCATACTGGTCAACAATTTCGTACTCGTGCAGTTTCTCGGGCTCTGCCCCTTCATGGGCGTGTCCGGCAAGCTGGAAACCGCCATCGGCATGTCGATGGCAACGACGTTCGTGCTGACGCTGGCGTCGATCCTCAGCTACCTGACTTTCCAGTACATTCTGGTACCCTTCGAGCTGGAATTCCTGCGTACTATCTCGTTCATTCTGGTTATCGCCGTGGTGGTGCAGTTCACCGAAATGGTGGTGCACAAGACCAGTCCGCTGCTGTACCGCGTTCTGGGTATCTTTCTGCCGCTGATCACCACCAACTGCGCGGTACTCGGCGTGGCCTTGCTGAACACCAACCGTGCCGAGCAGACTTTCATGCAGTCCGCCGTATATGGCCTGGGGGCCGCACTGGGTTTCTCGATGATCCTGATTCTGTTTGCCGGACTGCGTGAACGCATCGCCATCGCCGATGTGCCCGTCCCTTTCCGGGGCGCGGCTATCGGCATGATCACTGCCGGACTGATGTCGCTGGCATTCATGGGGTTCACCGGCTTGATAAGGTTGTAGCCATGTCTGTCGTCATCACTGCAATCATTGTTCTGCTGGTTCTGGCACTGGTCTTCGGCGCCATCCTCGGCTATGCGGCGATCCGCTTTCGTGTCGAGGGCGACCCGATCGTCGACCAGATCAACGCGCTTCTACCCCAGACCCAGTGTGGCCAATGCGGTCACCCCGGCTGCAAACCTTACGCTGAAGGCATTGCCAATGGCGGCGAGCCGATCAACAAATGTCCGCCGGGTGGCGAATCCACGATTCAGGCCTTGGCCGACCTGCTTGATGTGGAAGTACTGCCTCTGGATGCCGAACATGGCGAAGAAAAACCGCGCACCGTCGCCTATATTCGCGAGGCCGAGTGCATTGGCTGCACCAAATGCATCCAGGCCTGCCCGGTGGACGCGATACTGGGTGCAGCGAAGCAGATGCATACGGTAATTATCGATGAATGCACCGGCTGCGACCTGTGCGTGGAGCCCTGCCCCGTCGACTGTATCGACATGGTACCGCTGCCCACTACGCCGCAAAACTGGAAATGGGACTATCCCCTGCCACCGCAAGGCGTGATCGCCACCGACCGGGGAGCCCTGTAATGCAAGAGCCGATTCGCATCTGGGATATTCACGGCGGCATACATCCCGAGGAAAACAAGCATCAGTCGGTGCAGCACGGCCTGGAGACTCCACCGTTACCCAAACGCCTGATTCTGCCACTGCTCCAACATATCGGCGCGCGCGCCGAGCCCATAGTGGCTGTGGGCGACTCTGTGCTTAAGGGCCAGATGATCGCCGAGGCCAGCGGCATGGTCAGCTGCCCGCTGCACGCGCCTACCTCTGGAACCGTCACCGCAATCGGCCCGGCGCCCTTTCCCCATGCCTCCGGACTGGAAGAATGGGCGATCACGCTGGAAAGTGATGGACGCGACGAGTGGACCGCTCTGGACCCTATAGCCGACTACCGGCGACTGGAGGCCGCACCGCTGCTCGAGATCATCCGTATGGCCGGTATCAGCGGCCTGGGTGGTGCAGGTTTTCCCACCTCGGTGAAGCTCAAGGCCCGACCGGAGCAAAAGATACATACGCTGATCATCAATGGTACCGAGTGCGAGCCCTATATAACGGCTGACGATACCGCCATGCGCTACAGGGCAGCTGAGGTAGTGGCGGGCGTCGAGATCCTGACGCACATTCTCAAGCCCGAAGAAGTACTGATCGGTATCGAGGACAACAAGCCGGAGGCCATCGAAGCCATGCGCGCCGCAGTCGGCGACAAACCGATGCATGTGGTGGGCTTTCCGACCAAATATCCTTCTGGTGGCGAGAAGCAACTGATCCAGATACTTACCGGCAAGGAGGTGCCCAGTGGTGGCCTGCCGGCGGATATCGGCATGGTCTGCCAAAACATTGGCACTATGATCGCCATCCATGACGCGGTCATCCTCGGACAGCCCTTGATCAGCCGCGTGACTACCTTGACCGGCGAGGCATTGAGCCACCCGACCAACGTAATGGCGCTGATCGGCACGCCGATACGCGACCTGCTTGATTTTGCCGGACTGCAGCCCGACCGTCTTTACCGTCTGGTGATGGGCGGGCCAATGATGGGTTTCACCCTGCAGAGCCTTGACGCGCCAGTAATCAAAACCAGCAACTGCCTGCTGGCGGGCACTATTGAGGAGCTTCCGCCGCCGCCCGCCGCGCAGCCCTGTATCCGCTGCGGCCTGTGTTCGGAGGCGTGCCCGGCCATGCTGTTGCCCCAGCAGCTGCACTGGTTCTCCATGGGCAAGGACTACGATCAGCTCAAGCGGCTGAATCTGTTCGACTGCATCGAATGCGGCGCGTGCTCTTATGTCTGCCCCAGCAGTATTCCGCTGGTGCAGTACTATCGCGCCTCCAAAGCCGAGATACGTGCTCTGGAATTGCAACAACACAAGGCAGACCACTCCAAGCAACGCTTCGAGCACCGATTGCAGCGTCTGGAACGCGAAGCCGAGCAGAAGGAGCTCGAGCGCCAGGCTCGCGCCGAAAAGGCTGCACGCATGAAGGCTGCCAAGGAGCAGCAGGCAGTCAGCGCCGCGAGCGTCTCCGGCGACGAACAGCCCGATGTGGCCCGCGTGGAAGCACACAAACCGGCCAGCCTGACGGCCGAGCAAAAACAACTGAAGATCGCCGCAGCCACTGCCCAGATGGCACTCAAGAAAGCCCGCAAGCAGCTGGCCAGCAATCCCGACAGCGAAGAACTCAAGGCGCAGATACCCGAACTGGAACAGGCCTGTGAAGCCACCCAGCGCGCCTATGACCAGGCGCTGGGCGACACTTCGGTCAAGAACACGCCGCCGCCCAACGCGGCCGCTGATGACGAAACCAAGCGCCTGAAGATCGAAGCGGCCATGATCCGTGCGTCGTTGAAGAAAGCCGAGCGCGCCGCAGGCGATGCGCCCACCGAGGAGCAGGAAAAGGAAATCTACGCCCTACGTGAGCAAGTCGCAGCAGCCGAAGCGCGGTTGCCCAAGGATGAAGCGCCGAGGAAGCCGGTCGCCGGGACTCCGGTCGCCGGGAAGCCGGTCGACGAGACAACGCGACAGCTCAAGACCGATATGGCTATGGCCAAGGCGGCCTTCAAGAAAGCCGAACGCGCCCTGGAAGACGATCCGGGCAACACACAGCTTGAAGACCAACTGGCTGCTGCCAAGAAAGCACTGGATGCCGCTGCCAAGGCGTTCGCCGATCACATGGCCAGCAAGGAGACCGACTGATGGCTCTGGTGCGCATGACCTCGCCCCATACCAAGGGTAACAACCGTACCCAGACGATCATGCTCTGGGTGCTGGGTGCGACGCTGCCCGGCGTGCTGGTGATGACCTGGTCTTTCGGCTGGGGCACGCTGATCAACATCATGCTGGCCACCGCGTTCGCCCTGGGCACCGAAGCGCTGATCCTCTGGCTGCGCAAACGCCCGATCAATTTCTTCCTCAGTGACGGCAGCGCGCTGGTCACCGCCTGGCTGCTGGCGCTTGCGTTGCCGCCGATGTCGCCCTGGTGGCTGGTGCTGATCGCCAGCAGCTTCGCGATCGTGTTCGGCAAGCAGCTATACGGCGGCCTCGGGCAGAACCCGTTCAATCCGGCCATGCTCGGCTATGCCGTAGTGCTGATCTCATTTCCGGTAGAGATGACCACCTGGCCAGTCTGGCGCGGCGCGAGCGAAGCGCTACCGGATGTGCAAGCTACCCTGGGCCTGCTCGAGTCCCTGCAGCGCGTATTTTCGATCGGTACCCAGGCCGTAGACGGCTGGACTGCCGCCACACCGCTGGACATCCTGAAAAACAACGATAGCCTGACGATGCTCGAACTCCAGCAGCAGCGGCCCGTTTTTGGCGCGTTCGGCGGCAATGTGTGGGAATGGGTCAACCTGGCGTTCCTCGCCGGCGGCCTATTCCTGATCTACAAGAAAATCTTCACCTGGCACGCACCGGTGGGCATGCTTGGCGCGTTGTTCGTGATGAGCCTGCTGTTCTGGGGCGGCTCCGGATCGGGCTCCAATGGCTCACCGATGTTCCATCTGTTCAGCGGCGCAACAATGCTCGGGGCCTTCTTCATCGTCACCGATCCGGTCTCCGGCGCGACCAGCAAACAGGGACGCCTGGTATTTGGTATCGGGGTTGGCGTGCTGGTATATACCATCCGCGCCTGGGGCGGCTACCCTGACGCCGTGGCCTTCGCCGTGCTGCTGATGAACCTGGCCGCGCCGACCATCGACTACTACACCACTCCGCGGACCTACGGCCATCGCAAGGCAGATCGCGGCATGGGCAAGGTGGACTGATCATGCAGAATCCGCTTACCACCGGCAGCTCGGTCTTTCGCAACAGCATCATACTGGGCGTGTTTGCGATGTTTACAGTGGGCCTGATTGCCGTTACCCAGCAGGGCACTGCCGAGCGCATCGCCGAGGAGAAACGCCGCGTGCAGATGAGCGCGCTGACGCAAATCCTGCCCGAAGACCAACACGACAATGAGCTGCTCAACGATACGTTCACGGTCAACGATCGCGACCTTCTCAACCTGCCAGGTCCCGCGGAGGCCTACCGCGGGCGGGAAGACGGCGAGGTCGTGGCCGTGATTCTGCCGGTGGTCGCGCCCGATGGCTACAGTGGCCGGATCGATCTTCTTGTCGGCATCCATGCCGATGGCGGGGTGGCTGGTGTACGGGTAACCAGTCACCGGGAAACCCCCGGTCTGGGTGACAAGATCGAACTGGCCAAGAGCGACTGGATCCTCGAATTCAACGGCAAAAGCCTGAGCATGCCCGAACCCGAGAACTGGGCTGTACGCAAGGATGGCGGCGCATTCGACCAGTTCGTCGGCGCGACCATTACACCCAGAGCGGTGGTACAGGCGGTCTATCGCGCGCTACAGTATTTTGAAGAGAACCGCGCCATGCTGCTGGAACTACCGCAAGAGGAGCCTGCCAATGGCTAGCACCAAACTCTCCGAAATCACCGCCCAGGGGCTCTGGCATAACAATCCCGGTCTGGTGCAGTTGCTCGGCCTCTGCCCGCTATTAGGCGTGAGCAGTACAGCGGTAAACGGCCTGGGCCTGGGTATCGCGACAATTTTGGTTCTGGTCGGCTCGAACCTCGCAGTCTCGGTGATCCGTAGCGCGGTAACCGACGCGGTACGCCTGCCCGCATTCGTGATGATCATCGCCGCGCTGACCACCTGTATCGAATTACTGATGCAGGCCTATACCTATGAGCTGTTCCTGATTCTGGGCATCTTCATTCCGTTGATTGTGACCAATTGCGCGATTCTGGGCCGAGCAGACGCCTACGCCTCCAAGCATCCGATACTGCCGTCGGTGGTGGATGGCTTCATGATGGGGCTGGGCTTTGCCCTGGTATTGGTTGTACTCGGCATGCTCCGCGAACTGGTGGGCTATGGCACCCTGTTTGCCGGCATGGATCTGCTGCTCGGCCCCATTGCCGAGGACTGGCGCATTGTGGTGTTTCCCAATTACAAGGATGTGCTCTTCGTGATCCTGCCACCCGGCGCATTTCTGTTCATGGGCCTGCTGATCGCGCTGAAGAACGTGATCGACGACATCGTCAAGGAACGGGCCGCTGCGAAAGCCGCAAAACCGGCGGCAGGCGGCAAACGTGTGCGCGTGACCGGCGCGGTGAACTGACCGCCAATGAACAAGCACAAACGTCTCGAAATCTTCCAGCGCCTGCGCGAGGACAATCCGACACCGACGACCGAACTCAACTACAGCAGCCCCTTCGAGCTGCTGATCGCGGTCATCCTGTCGGCCCAGGCTACCGATGTGGGAGTCAACAAGGCCACCGCCAAGCTTTTTCCGGTCGCCAATACGCCTGAGGCGATCTATAACCTCGGCGTTGCCGGTCTGTCCGAATACATCAAGACCATTGGTCTTTACAACAGCAAGGCACGCAACGTGATCGAAACCTGCCGCCTGCTGATGGAGAACCACCACAGCCAGGTCCCCGACAACCGGGAGGATCTCGAAGCCCTTCCCGGCGTCGGCCGCAAGACCGCCAACGTCGTGCTCAATACTGCATTCGGTCATTCTGCAATGGCGGTCGATACCCACATCTTCCGGGTCAGTAATCGCACCGGAATCGCCAAGGGAAAAACCGTGCGAGAGGTCGAAGACAAGCTGATGAAGCACGTACCGAAGGATTTTCTGGTCGATGCGCATCACTGGCTTATCCTTCACGGACGCTATGTGTGCAAGGCGAGAACCCCGCAATGCGGCAGCTGCCGGATAGAAGACCTGTGTGAATATCCGCACAAGACCTCTGACTAGCGCAAACTTCGCTCTCAAGCTGCAGGATGATTGAAAAAATCTATTTCCGCTAAACTCAATCTGCCGTTATAAGGTGCGCAAATGGCATCGTCACTGTGGAGTTGAGTCATGGCCAAAGCAAAAACCGAGATAGAACTGGAAGACGATGATTTCGTCGAAGAGGACGATACTCCCGATACCGATTCGGCGAGCAACTCCAAGACCAACCTGACCAAGCGCCGCCTCATTGACAATTATCTCGAAGAACGACGCCTGCAGAAGCAGTTGCTGGACTTCGATTTCGAAGACTGACACCTGCCACCCCGTGCTCCGATTTTCGCGGCGTCTGCGCAGCGCCGCAATTATCGATTGATTCAGCCAATGGGCGCTATCAGTTAAATCTGTTTTGACTCACACATGATTGCATCTACTCTCAAGCCAGTCGGGAATGATTCCCATTAACGGGCTTCGGAGAACATCATGATCAAGACAACCACCTTCGCGATAATGCACTTCACGATCGCTTTTGCTGTCGTCTATGCCATGACCGGCAGTCTGTTGCTGGGTGGCGCAGTGGCATTGGTCGAGCCAGCGGTGAATACCGTAGCTTTCCACTTTCACGAAAAGATCTGGAAACGCATCGAGCGTCGCGGCGGGGCCAATATGCCCGCCCGCTTTCGCCCGATGATTCGCGCCTGAATTACACGAAAGCCTGCAATTTTAAAGGCGCTTGGAAACTAATTCGAGTATTTTGGGGAACTAGCTGTGAACTCGCAATGGAATCGCTAAATGCCCAGAATTATCCTGTCCCTGCTCTTCAGCGCTGTTGCCCTCATGGCCCCAGCGATCAATGCCGACGATTTCAGCTATCCCGACATCAACGCGTTCCTCTCCACGATAGGCGGCACGCCGGAAGAATTGCGCGCTCCGGTACCCGCTGAGCCGAACATTCAACAGGAAGACATGCGCGTGCGCGTGCTGCCGGATCGCGCATTACCTCCTGCGTTCGAGTTCTATAGCAAGATGGGCTTCGGTGTTGCCTGGCATGACAAGCCGGCACCCCTGGTTTTTTTGCTTGCAGGTAGCGGATCGGGCTACGACAGCGCACGTCTGGACTATCTTAAGGCGCTGTACTGGCAGGCCGGCATGCACGTAATCGTGATGTCCTCGCCGACCAATTTCGATTTCATCGCAGCGGCCTCCACCAGCGGATTGCCCGGGCTGGGACAACGGGACGCGCGTGACCTGCATACCGCAATGTCGGTGGCACTGGAGCACGCACGCAACGAAACCGGACTGGAAGCCACCGAGTTCCGCCTGGTGGGCTTCAGTCTGGGCGCAATGAACGCAGCCTTCGTCAGTGAACTGGATGAACACCTCGGCCAGTTCAATTTTACCCGTGTACTGATGCTCAACCCGCCAGTCAATCTGTATGAATCGATCAAGCGTCTGGACAAGCTGTCACATACCCTTGTGCCTGGCGTCGACAGCACTGAAAGTTTCTATGAGCATATATTCGACAAGCTTTCTCGCTACTTCGCAACAAGAGGCGATACGGATATCGAGAGTACGCTGTTCGAGGGGATACAGACCTCCGAAGAGGCGCTGTCCGATGCCGAAATGGCCATGCTGGTTGGTGCGGTATTTCGCTTTGCTGCGGCAGACCTGAATTTCATGGCGGATCTGATCAATAACAAGGGGCGCTATGCACCGACTGATCAGACCATTACCGTCGGCACCTCGCTCACGCCTTACCTACGCCGGGCGTTGTTCTGCGATTTTGGCTGTTACGTGCGTAACCAGCTGTGGCCAGACTGGCAAAGCCGGCATGCGGGGAAAACCATCGAGGATATGGCATACGTCACGAGTCTGCAGAGTATCGAAGAACATATCACCAACAACCCACGCATGGCCGTGCTGACCAATGCCGATGACTTCATCCTCACCCGTGAAGACTACCAGTACCTTGCCGATACCTTTGGCGATCGTGCATTTCTCTACCCACGGGGCGGCCACGGCGGCAATCTGCAGCACCAGGAAGTAACCGCACGCATGCTGAGTTTTCTGGAAGGAGCCAAACCATGAGCCGGATATCGATCACCCTTGCAGCCCTGTTGTTCGCAGGTGGCCTGCAGGCTCAGAACGCCATTCCAGAATATACCGACCCGCTTGAAGGCATCGAGACCAGGGAGGGCGCGGGTTATCAGTTCGAACGCTCGAGCCTGCGCGCGCTGAACGTTCAGGATCCGATAGAACCTATCAACCGCCGTATCTATCGTTTCAATGCACGCTTTGACGACCTGATCTATCTGCCTGTGGTCAATGCCTATGAATGGGCCACGCCGAAATTCGTACGAACTGGCGTTTCCAATGTTTTCAATAACCTGGCAGACATTCCCAATCTGGGTAATAGCATTTTGCAAGGCAAGGCTGACAAGGGCATGCGCACCACCGCGCGGCTGCTGCTGAATACCACGCTCGGGGTGGTGGGTCTGTTCGATGTGGCCAAAAAGATGGGACTGCCGCAGCAAAGAGAGGACTTCGGGCAGACGCTGGGGTTCTATCGCGTCCCGCCGGGGCCCTATCTGGTGCTGCCGTTCCTCGGGCCCTCCTCCCTGCGCGACGCTACCGGCCAGGCAGTGGACTGGACATTCGAAGATTACGTGGAGTTTCTCGATAACCGCGAAATCAAGAACAACAACCCGTCACTCTGGGCACTACAGGCGGTGGATATGCGCTATCAGAACGAGTTTCGTTACGGCGCGCTGGACAGCCCCTTCGAATACGATCAGGTGCGTTATCTGTATACCAAGCTGCGCGAGTTGCAGATCAGCCAATAGGAGGCACGCCTAGCCGACCCTGAAGATGATGTGTTCTTCCCAGTCATCTTCGGCCACGGCGTCTTCGGCGACCATACGGCCGGCCTGCGAGATACCTGCGGCATGCACCGCGTCAGGGTCGCCACAGACCAGGTGATGCCAGGGAGGCAGGTCCTTGCCTTCGGCTATGCGACGGTAACCGCAGGTGGGCGGCAGCCAGTTGAATTTTGCGGCAGCGCCCGGTGTCAGCTGAATACAGTCCGGGACGAATCGGGTTCGCTCGGCGTAGTTGCTGCACTGGCAGCTCTCGCGGTCCAGAAGTTTGCAGGCGACGCGGGTGTAATAGATAGCGTTGGCATCATCTTCGTCCTCCAGTTTCTGCAGGCAACACAGGCCGCAGCCGTCACACAGCGACTCCCACTCCGCCTGATCCATTTCTTCCAGCGTTTTGCGTTTCCAGAAAGGCTCAACCCGCTGCGCCATGTTCAACCCTCCTCGCCCAGAACGTCGGCAAGAAACAGCATGGCGGTCGCCAGATCGAATGGCCAATCCAGCTCAGCACCCGTATCCTCGCGGCGCAGCACTGGTATGCGCAGTTGATAACGCTCCATCAGCACGTCGCTATCGGTTATATCCTGTTCGCGCGGGCGCAAACCATTGCCCTGCAAGGGGGCGAGCTCGCTCGTGGCGGCCTCGCACAGGTGACATGCGGTGGTACCGTAAAGAATCAGATCGGGAACAGGCTTCATGGGCAAAAGATCATCAGGATATTCGAAGGACAGGTCGGCGATTCGCGCCAGCCGGGTATGTTAACCCGGAACCGCCGGCTAAAACATGTCTGCCGGCTCACATCCGACGCTTGGCAGCCAAGGCTGCGATGCAACATACTCGAAGGTCTGCAGGGAGATAAGAATGGATTGGGAAACACTGCTGTGCCGCGAACGGCTGGGCAAACCTATTGCCAGCAACGAGGAATTGGGGCGCACGCCCTTTCACAAGGATCATGACCGGGTGATCTTTTCCGGCGCGTTTCGCCGGCTGGGCAAAAAAACCCAGGTGCATCCGGTTTCAAGCAATGACCATATTCATACCCGCCTGACCCACAGCCTGGAAGTGGGCTGCGTGGGGCGCTCACTGGGTATGCGGGTAGCCGAAATGCTGCGCGATGAATTGCCTGCCTGGTGCGAGCCGGCAGATATCGGCGTGATCGTCCAGGCCGCTTGCCTGGCCCATGACATCGGCAACCCGCCCTTCGGTCATTCCGGCGAGGATGCGATCCGCCACTGGTTCCATCAGGCCGACCGCAAGGGCTGGCTGGACCCGCTGACAGCAGCCCAGCGCCTCGATTTTCTCAGCTTTGAGGGCAATTCCCAGGGTTTTCGAGTACTGACCGAGCTTGAGTATCATCAGTTCGAGGGTGGCATGCGCCTGACCTATGCGACCCTGGGTGCCTACCTGAAGTACCCCTGGACCGCGCGCCATGCCGACAGCCAGGGCTACAAGAAACACAAATTCGGCTGTTATCAGGCGGAATTCTCCCTGCTCGAGCAGATTGCCGGCAAGCTGGGGCTGCCCATGCAGGCAGACCAGTGCTGGGCACGTCATCCGCTGGTCTATCTGGTAGAGGCCGCAGATGACATCTGTTACGGCCTGATTGACCTGGAAGACGGCATGGAAATGGAGCTGCTGGATTATTCCGAGGTCGAGCACCTGCTGCTGCAACTGGTTGGCGATGACCTGCCGGAAACCTATCGTCAGCTTGGCGCCCAGGATTCCACCCGGCGGCGTCTGGCTATTCTGCGCGGCAAGGCGATCGAACACCTGGTCAACGCTGCCGCAGAGGCATTCATCAACCAGCAGACTGCGCTGCTGGCCGGTACCCTGAAGGGCGATCTGGTCGAGCATATGCATCCCAACGCCCGACGTTGCGTGCTGGAAGCAAAGAACATGGCGCGCGAACGCATATTCCAGGACAAGCGCAAGACCCTGCACGAGATCGGTGCCTACAGCACACTGGAAACCCTGCTTGATGCGTTCTGCGGCGCTGTAAACGAGCAGCATGCCGGACAGAACCTGAGCTTCAAGCACCAGCGCATTCTCGACCTGATGGGCAACAACGTGCCAGGGCCGGACTGGGATCTGTATCGCAGCTACCTGCGGGTTATCGACTTTATCGCGGGAATGACAGATCTGTATGCCGCCGACATGGCAGCGCGCATTCGCGGTGTCAGCCCTGCCTGAGGGACGCTTCGGTGGCCAGTCGCAGGCGCTCGAGCAACAGGTCAGCAAGCATGTATTGAGCACTGATGGCCTGGGTCGCCGTGTTGAAAAAACCCATGGCACCGAGTGCCCTGTGCGCTGGATCGCGAAGAAGCGTATCGATAGCCTGCAATAGCGTGTCGATCCTGTCTTCGGACTCGCGCACAGGCTTGGCCAGAGCCTCTCGCAGGACTGGCTCAACGCTCAGCTGGGCAGGCGCCAGATAGGCCTGCTCTCGAATCAGTTCGCTCAGGCGCTCCAGCTCCTGGCATTGAGCTGGACTGTTTTGCCTGCGCGCGGCAATGCCGGTGCCAACCGCCCTCGCCTTGCCGAGCAGCTCTGCGTTCTCCAGCAAGTCGAGCCAGAGCCCTTCCGGCTGGGGTGCAAGCCCTCCAAGACATATAAGGTCATGGCGGTTTCCCAAGGCTTTAATGGTCTCGAGAATCAGCTCGGCGAATTCATGGTGCAGTTGCAGTACGGCGATTGCAGCATTGCCCTGGCGCTCATGATCGATCCGTTTCCATAGCGGATAGACGCCCTTCCAGGCCTCGTACCAGGCGAGGTTCGCCTGATGCAAAAACGCATTTTCGAGAAGACGATAGACCTCACCGTGCACGGTCCAGCGCTCGCTTTCGAGGTTATGGGCGCCCGACATCACGCCAAAACACAAGCCTCGATGCCTTTGGACCTGCTCCAGTAGGTCACGTAGCAACCGCAACTGCTCAAGTGCACGTGATCGGGCCTGAAGCTGCGCAGTTTCAGCGCGGCGCTTTTGCCGCTTGCGGGCGAACAGCAGTACGATCAGTACTACTATCGCGATGAGTAGCCACCAGACCATTGCGCCTCCCGCATACCCTCAATTCTGCGAGCGGCCCGATAACAGCTCGATCCGATATCCGTCAGGGTCTTCAACAAAGGCCAGTATCCGGGTGCCATGTTTCATCGGCCCGGCTTCGCGAACAACATTACCGCCAGCCGCCTTGATCTGCTCACAGGCCTTGTAGACATCAAGCACCTCGATCGCGATATGACCATAGCCATCACCCAGATCATAGTGATCGACGTCCCAGTTGTAGGTGAGTTCCAGAACTGCGTTTTCGGCTTCATTGCCGTAACCAACGAAAGCCAGGGTAAACCGGCCCTCGGCGTTGTCCTTGCGGCGCAGCAGGGTCATGCCAAGCACTTCAGTGTAGAAAGCAACAGAAGCGTCCAGATTACCGACGCGAAGCATGGTGTGGAGTATGCGCATGCAGACCTCCCAGGATGACAACTGAAAGCATAGGACTTGAAGCTTGAAGCGGCCGCCTGAACCAGCCGCAGGGGCGATCCAGGTTTTAACTTCAAGCTTCCAGCTCGTTTAGAGCAACTTCCGGCCCTTGCTCGCGGCAATACGCATGCGCAGCGCGTTGAGCTTGATGAAGCCAGCAGCGTCGGCCTGGTCGTAGGCGCCGGCGTCGTCTTCAAAGGTGGCTATCGCGGCGTCGAACAGCGAGTCGTCGGACTTGCGGCCGGTGACGATGACGTTGCCCTTGTACAGCTTCAGCCGCACTACGCCATTCACGTTGGCCTGCGATGCGTCAATCATCTGCTGCATCATTGCCCGCTCGGGGCTCCACCAGAAACCGTTGTAGATCAGCTCGGCATATTTGGGCATCAGGCTGTCTTTCAGGTGGGCAACTTCACGGTCCAGGCAGATGGACTCGATGGCGCGGTGGCCCTTGAGCATGATGGTGCCGCCGGGAGTCTCATAGCAGCCACGGGACTTCATGCCGACAAAGCGGTTTTCGACGATGTCCAGACGGCCGATGCCGTTCTCGCCACCAATGCGGTTGAGCTCGGCCAATACGGTGGCCGGAGACATTTCCTTGCCGTCGATCGCGCTGATGTCGCCGTTGCGATAGGTCAGCTCGATATAGGTGGGCGTGTCCGGCGCATTCTCGGGGGACTTGGTCCAGCGCCACATCTCCTCTTCGTGCTCGGTCCAGGTGTCTTCCAGCACGCCGCCTTCGTAGGAAATGTGCAGCAGGTTGGCGTCCATCGAATAAGGCGACTTCTTCTTGCCGTGGCGTTCGATCGGAATGTCGTGCTTGGCCGCGTAATCCATCAGCTTTTCGCGCGACAGCAGGTCCCATTCGCGCCAGGGAGCAATCACCTTGACGCCAGGCTTGAGCGCATAGGCGCCCAGTTCGAAACGCACCTGGTCGTTACCCTTGCCAGTCGCCCCGTGGGAAATCGCGTCGGCGCCGGTCTCATTGGCAATTTCGATCAGACGCTTGGCGATCAGCGGGCGGGCGATGGAAGTGCCCAGCAGATATTCACCTTCGTAGACGGTATTGGCGCGGAACATCGGAAACACGAAATCACGCACAAATTCTTCGCGCAGATCGTCGATGTAGATCTCCTTCACGCCCATAGCCTTGGCCTTGGCACGCGCCGGCTCGACCTCTTCGCCCTGCCCCAGGTCAGCGGTGAAGGTCACGACTTCACAGTCATGGGTATCTTGCAGCCACTTCAGAATCACTGAGGTATCCAGACCACCGGAGTAGGCCAGGACGACTTTTTTCACATCAGACATTACGCGCTCCCTTGAAAATTGATCAACGCCACGCACGGGGCGACGGGCAAAGTCGCTATTCTAGCGCCCAGCCGGGAGGAATCACAGGGGAGATGGTTCAGCTCTTTTCCAGCTTCAGGGTCACACGGCGGTTCTTGGCTCGCCCTGCTTCGCTGCGGTTGCTCGCAACCGGATAGCGATCGCCGTGAAAACGCATGTTGAACATCTCCTCCTCGACACCGCGCTCCATCAGATAATTGCGCACTGTCAGGGCGCGCTGGCGTGCCAGCTCGCGGTTGTCCAACCGGTTACCAACGTTATCGGAATGTCCTTCAAGCACAATTTCGCTGATATCGTCATCCGCCTCGATGTATTCCAGCGCGGTGTCGAGCAGCTGTTTTGCGTCACCCGTGAGCCGGGTGCCGCCACTGGCAAAACTGACGACACTGTTGGAAACCTGGTCGAAGTTCATCGGCAGCAGTCCCGCGCTGCACTTCTGAAAATCCGCCCAGGCCTGACGGTAACCAATACTGGAGACCACCACCCGCACCGGTTCGACGGCGTTGGCCCACGCAGCGCGCTGGATCGTCGGATGCAGGCCGTCCGCGAGCCCGGCGAGCATCTGACCTGCCTGCTGCTGCGGAACTCGAATAACCACCTGATCATCAGAAACGGCGGTGTAGCCCAGCAAACGGGCCCGGGCATTGGGTTGCCACATGGGCGCATCGTTGTAGAGCTGCGCCTGGCCAGGCCGCATGAGATTGTTCCATGCCTTGAGCTCGAACACCGGACGCTCGCCGGCGCGACGCACGAAAACGGCATCCCCATAGCCGCTGACCGGCTGGGTGAGACGACATTCAAACTTGTCACCCTCCACCGACCATTCCACTTCTTCCATACGCGTCTGGAACGTTAGCGCATGGGCAGGCAGGGCCAGGGTCAGCAGCAATGCAATACAGGCTCGAGCCACAGGATTCTCCGCAGAATAAGACTTTCTCCAAGGTCTACATCGGCGCCTGCCGAGAAAACTTTACCCTGCCGGGTGTGTAAAAAACGGGGCACTTCCGGTAGCATTAAGCCATTCAAACTCTCTGGAAAACCCGCTGATGACCGACCGCATCACCCTGATCAGGCCGGACGACTGGCACATACATCTGCGTGACAATGACGTCTTGCCAAATACAGTAGCCGACGCTTCGCGCACTTTCGCCCGGGCGATCGTGATGCCAAATCTGGTCCCGCCGGTGCGTGACGGCCGGCAGGCCGACGAGTACAAGAAGCGCATCCTGGCGGCTCGGCCAGATGGCTCCGATTTCAACCCGCTGATGGTGCTTTATCTCACTGACCAGACCAGCCCACGGATCATTCGCGATGCATGGAATGCCGGTCAGGCTGTGGCTGCCAAGCTTTATCCGGCCGGGGCGACGACCAATTCCGATTCGGGTGTGACCGCGCTGGAGAATATTTTCCCGGCGTTAGAGGCCATGGCCGACGTCGGTATGCCCCTGCTGGTGCATGGTGAGGTGACGCACGCGGAGGTCGATATCTTCGACCGCGAGAAGGTCTTCATCGATCAGCAACTGGTAGTCGTGGTCGATCGCTTTCCGACTCTCAAGGTGGTCTTCGAGCACATTACCACGGCCGATGCGGTGGACTTTGTACGCAGCGCGCCGGACCGGGTTGCCGCCACCATCACTGCGCATCATCTGCAATACAACCGCAACCATATGCTGGTCGGCGGTATTCGCCCGCACTTTTTCTGCCTGCCGATACTCAAGCGCCAGCGTCATCAGCAGGCCCTGTGCGATGCAGTCGCCTCAGGCTCAAGCAAGTTTTTCCTAGGCACCGATTCTGCGCCGCATGCCCGCCATGCCAAGGAAGCAGCGTGCGGCTGCGCGGGCTGCTATACCGCCTACGCCGCAATCGAGATGTACGCCGAAACCTTCGACAACCTGGGCGTTCTCGACAAGCTTGAGGGTTTTGCCAGTCTGCACGGCCCGGACTTTTACGGCATGCCGCGCAATACCGATCACATCACACTGGTACGCGAGTCCTGGACCGCACCTGCTACGCTGCCACTGGGCGATCAGTTGATCGTGCCGCTGCGCGCCGGCGAGACATTGCAATGGCGCGTCGCCTGACCGCCAGCCAACACTAAGGATCGCCCGTGAGCGAGTTTGAGTTCGACACCGAAGACCAGCAACCCGCCAGCAAAGGCCCCAAGCCACCAATGGCGTACCGCTTTCGCGGCTTTCTGCCAGTAGTAATAGATGTTGAAACCGGTGGCTTCAACTGCGCTACCGACGCATTGCTGGAAATCGCTGCAACCATCATCGAGATGGATGAAGAAGGCATGATCTACCCCGCAGAGACGCATTTCTTTCGCGTCGAGCCCTTTGTCGGTGCCAACGTGGAGGCTGCTGCCCTGGAGTTCACCGGAATCAAGCTCGATCATCCGCTACGGATGGCCGTAACCGAGGAGCATGCGCTGCTCGAGATCTTCAAGCACGTGCGCAAGGCCGTCAAATCCGCCGGTTGCAATCGCGCTGTTCTGGTCGGGCACAACGCCTTCTTCGATCTGGGCTTTCTCAACGCCGCGGTCGAGCGCATCCAGATCAAACGTAACCCCTTCCATCCGTTCTCCTGCTTCGATACCGCCACCCTCGGCGGCCTGGCATTTGGCCAGACAGTGCTGGCCAAGGCATGCGCCGCTGCCGACATCGAATTTGACGGCCGCGAGGCACACTCTGCGCGCTACGACACCGAGAAAACTGCCGACCTGTTCTGCAGCATCGTCAACCGCTGGCGTGAGATGGGTGGCTGGCCACTCGAGTGATTCACAACTCCATACATCTATCCGAATCAATAGCTTGCTCGCCGTCGGTGTGAGCGCTATTTTCAGATGAATGCGCAGCAGTCCGCTACACTTCAGACACTGACCCCGGATCACGCTTTTGGCCTGGCTATCTGGCCAGACAGCCATGTGACATCGGCAACGTGACATTGGCAACGCGTTTGGCGGCTGCCAACGGTAAAATCTAAAGAAGGAGCTACCCTCTTATGAAGCGTCAATCACTCACTCTATTATTTTCAGCGGCCCTGAGTCTGGCTGCCGTGTCAGCCACTCCGGCGTTCGCCCAGGAAAAATTCCTCACTATCGGCACCGGCGGCCAGACCGGCGTGTATTACGTCGTCGGCCAGTCCGTTTGTCGCCTGATCAACCGTAATGCCAATGAACACGGCATACGCTGCAATGCACCGTCGAGCGGCGGCTCGGTTGCCAACGTCAACGCCATACGCAATGACGACATCCAGATGGGCGTGGTGCAGTCGGACATCCAGTACAAGGCCTATAACGGAGTCCAGAACTTCGAGGACGCCGGGAAGTTCGAGGACATGCGCGCGATGTTTGCGCTCCACGGCGAGCCCCTCACCGTGGTTGCCCGCAAAGATGCGAACATCGAGAATATCAAGGATCTGAAAGGCAAGCGGGTCAACCTGGGTAATCCCGGATCCGGCCAGCGCGATACCATGGAAGTCGTCATGGAAGCGCTGGACTGGACCCGTGATGATTTTGCCCTGGTATCGGAGCTGGATGCAGCCGAGCAGGCTGCCGCGCTGGGCGACAACAATATCGATGCAATGGTGTATGTAGCAGGCCATCCCAACGGTTCGATTCAGGAAGCAACCACCACGGTCGATTCGGTAATAGTGTCGGTGACTGGCGCGGAAATCGACGAGCTGATCAAAGATCGTCCCTACTATGCCAAGGCTACCATTCCCGGCGGTATCTACCGCGGCAACGAAGAAGACGTGCAGACCTTCGGCGTGCGCGCCACCCTGGTGACCTCAAGCGATGTGGCGGATGACGTGGTCTATCACACCGTCAAGGCGGTATTCGAGAACTTTGATCGCTTCAAGCGCCTGCACCCTGCCTTCGCCACCCTGAAGGAGGAGGAAATGATCAAGGAAGGCCTGTCGGTTCCGCTGCATGACGGAGCCGTCCGTTACTATAAGGAACGCGGCTGGATGTAATGATGCGCTGACCGCCGGGTATCACCCCGGCGGTTAGGCCTGTTCCTTTGACAAGAAATAAAACGAACAGCAGGGACGATCATGAGCGAGAAAACAACCAAGCGCGACAACCTCAGCACCGAGCTGGAGGAACTCGTCGCTACAAGTGATACCGGCGCACGCAAGCCGGAGGGGTTTCCCGGCAAACTGATTGTCTCAGTAGCCGCAGCCTGGTCCCTTTTCCAACTCTGGATTGCCTCACCATTGCCATTCATGGTCGGCTTCGGCGTATTCAACAGTACAGAGGCCCGGTCGATTCACCTGGCCTTTGCCGTATTCCTCGGATTTCTCTCGTTCCCGGCGCTTAAGCGTTCGCCCCGGGATCGCGTGCCGGTTCCCGACTGGGTACTGGCCTTCGCCGCCTCCTTCTGCGCGGCCTACATCTATATTTTCTATACCCAGCTCTCCTCCCGACCGGGTAATCCCAACACAATTGACGTGATAGTGGCGATCACCGGCCTGATATTGCTGCTGGAAGCCACCCGACGGGCACTCGGTCCGCCGCTGATGATCGTGGCGCTGGTATTCATCGTCTACTCGGTTGGCGGCCCCTACATGCCGGGCATTCTCGCCCATCGCGGTGTCAGCATCGACGCGCTGGCCAACCATCAGTGGCTGACCACCCAGGGCGTGTTCGGTATTGCTCTGGGGGTGTCGACCAGCTTCGTCTTCCTTTTTGTGCTGTTCGGCGCGCTCCTGGACAAGGCCGGTGCCGGTAACTATTTCATCAAGGTAGCCTTCTCGCTGCTTGGGCACTATAAGGGCGGGCCGGCCAAGGCAGCGGTAGTAGCGTCGGCAATGACCGGCTTGATCTCCGGATCGTCGATTGCCAATGTGGTTACCACCGGCACCTTTACCATCCCGATGATGAAACGCGTCGGGTTTTCCTCGGAAAAGGCCGGCGCGGTTGAAGTCGCCTCCTCGGTCAATGGCCAGATAATGCCGCCAGTGATGGGCGCGGCCGCTTTCCTGATGGTCGAATACGTCGGCATTTCCTATGTCGAGGTCATCAAGCATGCGTTCCTGCCGGCACTTATCTCCTATATTGCGCTGGTCTATATCGTCCATCTGGAAGCCATGAAAGCCGGCATGCAGGGTCTGCAGAGCAGTAATCCGCCACGTCCACTGGTGCGCAAGATGATCGGCTTCCTGACCGGGCTTATCCTGCTCATGGCCCTTTCCTTTGCGGTCTATTACGGGCTCGGCTGGCTCAAACCGCTGCTGGGTGAAAGTGCCGGGTGGGTCATAGGTGCCGCGCTGCTGGCGGTATACGTCGGCCTATTGAAAGTGGGCGCGCAATACCCGGAACTCGAGCTGGACGATCCCAACTCCCCCGTCGTTACCCTGCCTCAGACCAAGCCCACGGTCATGTCCGGCCTGCACTTCATCCTCCCGGTAATCGTGCTGGTCTGGTGCCTGATGGTCGAACGCCTGTCTCCCGGGCTGTCGGCCTTCTGGGCAACGGTACTGATGATTGTGATCATCCTGACCCAGCGACCGCTGATCGCTGTGTTCCGCGGTCAGAGCAAGCTGGCCAACGATCTCCATCAGGGCCTGGACGACCTCTGGCAGGGCCTGGTATCCGGCGCACGCAATATGATCGGTATCGGTATTGCCACTGCCACGGCGGGCATCATTGTCGGCGCTGTGGCGCAGACCGGCGTCGGCCTGGTGCTGGCGGACCTGGTCGAGATAATGTCGATGGGTAACCTGATGCTCATGCTGTTGCTCACTGCGGTGCTCAGCCTGATCCTCGGCATGGGCCTGCCGACCACAGCCAACTACATCGTGGTGTCCGCCCTGCTGGCACCGGTAATCGTCACCCTCGGCCAGCAGAATGGTCTGATCGTGCCGCTGATTGCAGTCCACCTGTTCGTGTTCTATTTCGGCATAATGGCCGACGTCACCCCACCGGTCGGGCTGGCATCGTTTGCCGCAGCAGCGGTATCCAACGGCGACCCGATCCGCACCGGCTTCCAGGCGTTCTATTACAGTCTGCGTACAGCAGCCCTGCCCTTCCTGTTCATCTTCAATACCGACCTGTTGCTGATTGACGTCGGCTTCTTGAAGGGCTTGCTGATTTTCGTAGTGGCCACCGTGGCAATGCTGATTTTCGCGGCGGGCACCCAGGGTTTCATGATCGTACGCAACCGTTGGTACGAGAATATCCTGTTGCTGCTGGTGGCCTTTACTCTGTTCCGCCCGGGCTTCTGGATGGACATCGTGCATGATCCCTACCAGTCAATCCCCCCTGCGGAGATTGTCCAGGCTCTGGACCGGGTCGATGAGGGAAGCAATCTGCGCATGCAGATCGAAGGTCTGGACGATATTGGCACGCCCCGTCAGTTCTATCTGCTGGTGCCGGTACCCGACGGGGAAACCGGCCAGGAGCGGCTCGACGAACTGGGTCTGACCCTGATGCAGGAAGACGGCCGCACGCTGGTCGACATGGTCACCTATGGCAGTCTCGCTGCGGATCTGGGATTCGATTTCGACCAGGAAATTATCGAAATCCTGGCGCCCGTCGACCGTATGTCCAAGGAATGGATGTGGATCCCTGGATTGTTATTGTTCCTGCTGGTCGCCGGGCTGCAATGGCGCCGCCGGCAACCTGATCAACCGGCCAGTGCCTGAGGAGACGAGTCATGTACAAGAAGATTCTGTTGCCGATCGACCTCAATCATGAGGCTTCATGGACAAAGGCGCTGCCCACTGCGCTGCAGCTGTGCCGTGACTACGGCGCTTCGTTGCATATCGTGACGGTCATACCGGACTTTGGTCTCCCGCTGGTCAGCGGGTTCTTTCCGCCTGAATACACCGAGAAAGCCAAGGAGGCGGTGACCCAGCGGCTCAAGGATTTTGTCCTGGAGAACGTACCCGAAGAGATCCCGGTACAGCGGATCGTTACCGACGGCAAAGCCTACGAGGCAATCTTGCGGGTCGCCAAGCAACTCAAGGTGGACCTGATAGTCATGGCGTCGCACAAGCGGAAACGCGCCGAGGACTATATTCTCGGCACCAATGCGATGCGCGTGGTCCAGCAGTGCAAACGCTCGGTCATGGTGGTGCGTTAGAACACAGCCTCTGGCACAAACCTTGCTCCAGTTCTGCTTGACGGTGACCCCTGCCGGTTACCTGCAAGCGACAACGGCGTCGTGAAACCTGATCAGATCCACCGATCCGGGTTCACGGCGTTTTTGTTTGTCCCGGGTTTGCTCTGGAGAACCGCAATGCAAAATGACAACAGTCCGCGCAGCGACGCCCTGGCATGGGTGGCCGGCAGCGATGGGCCGGAAAAGAGCCTGCTCAATATCGGCTATCTTCCGCTGACCGATTCGGCTTCGCTGATCGTCGCCGCCACCCAGGGCTTTGCCCAGCCATACGGTCTGACACTGACGTTGCGCCGACAAGCGTCCTGGTCAGTATTGCGCGACCGGCTGCTTAGCGGCGAGCTGGATGCCGCGCAGGGGTTGTATGGGTTGATATACGGTATTCATCTGGGTCTGGGCTCCCAGCGCACGCCGATGGCAGTACTGATGGGTTTGAGTCAGAACGGTCAGAGCATCAATCTGTCTGCAGATATGCAACAGGCAGGCGTGACCGATGCCGGAGCACTCCTGACGCGAGCGCACCAGAACAGTGCGAAACTGCGTTTGGCCCAGACGTTTCCCACCGGCACCCACGCGATGTGGCTGTACTACTGGCTGGCAGCCAAGGGCATTCATCCGCTGCGCGATGTCGATTCGGTCGTCGTTCCCCCATCCCTGATGGTGCAACATCTGCAGGCTGGCCGTATCGACGGCTTTTGCGCCGGCGAACCCTGGGGTGCCTGCGCTATCGAGCAAGACCAGGGATTCATGCTTGCCAGCAGCCAGTCGATCTGGCCAGACCATCCGGAAAAGGTGCTGAGTACTACTGCTGCCTTCGTTGAAGAATACCCGAACACGGCGCGCGCGCTGATCATGGCGGTTCTGGACGCAAGCCGCTTCATTGATCAGAGCGATGAAAACAGGCGCAGCACGGCACAACTGATCAGCAGCCCGGATTATGTCGATACACCGGTGGGCACACTGCTGCCAAGGATGCTCGGCGAATATGATGACGGCAATGGGCGGGTCTGGCACGATAGCCACCCGCTGCGCTTCCACGGAGAAGGCGCGGTCAACATGCCGTATCTTTCGGATGGCATGTGGTTCATGACTCAGTTCCGCCGCTGGGGCCTGCTGCGCGACGACCCGGATTATCTGGCGCTGGCATCCCAGATCCAGCAACTGGATATCTACCGCGACGCTGCCAGTGCGCTGGGCATCGAAGTGCCAGGCCCGATGCGTTCCAGCGTGCTTACCGACGGCGTGACCTGGAACGGTTCCGACCCAGCAAGCTACGCCTCGAGTTTCGCGCTGAACGCGTATGATCCGTCGAGCTTGAACAGGAAAGCATGATGCGTATTCTGCTTATCGACGATACCGCCAGAAAACTTGGCCGGCTGCGCGACTCGCTTCGCGAATCCGGTTTCGAGGTGCTTGATGAATCCGGCCTGTCGGTTGATCTGCCCGCACGGGTCCAGGACTGCAAACCCGATGTGGTATTGATCGACAGCGACTCACCCAGCCGCGATGTGATGGAGCAGGTATGCCTGGTTACCCGCGACCTTCCCCGCCCCATCGTCATGTTCACTGACGAGCACGACCCCGGCATCATGCGCAAGGCGATTCAGTCTGGCGTCAGCGCCTATATCGTCGAGGGTATCCAGAGCGGCCGTATGCAGGCCATCCTCGACGTGGCGATGGCCCGCTTCGAAACGGACCAGAAGCTGCGGGCAGAGCTGCAGGAGCGTGAACAGCAGCTCAATGAACGCAAGCGGATCGAAAAGGCCAAGGGCCTACTGATGAAAATGAAAAACTGCGACGAGGCCGAAGCGCATACGCTGATGCGGCGCCAGGCCATGAGCCGCCAGCAGAAACTCAGTCAGGTCGCTGAGCAGATTATTTCCATGAGCGAAATGCTCGGCGACTGACTTCCGTCACCCTGGCATGCATCCTGCTTTGTTTACGGCAGGTAGCCAACGGCGGTTGCTGAAAAGACAACGACGTCATCTCCGGTCAGGACCCAGGTCCTGCCACGGGGATGGCGTTTTTTTTTGCGTTGCATATCACAGGCAAACGCCCGAATAAGCACTCATAGAGGGATATCCGATGAACAAGAGTTTCTGGAAAGCTGGCCACACACCCACGTTGTTCGCCGCCTTTCTCTACTTCGACCTGAGCTTCATGGTCTGGTATCTGCTTGGCCCCCTCGCGGTGCAGATTGCCACCGACCTGAGCCTGACTGCACAGGAAAGGGGCATGATGGTTGCAACGCCCATTCTCGCCGGTGCGCTGCTGCGCCTGCTGATGGGCTTTCTCGCCGACCGGATATCGCCCAAGGGTGCAGGCATTATCGGGCAGGTGGTGGTCATCACAAGTCTCAGCGCAGCTTGGCTGATCGGTGTCGACAGTTACAACGACACCCTGCTGCTCGGCCTTGGGCTGGGTTTCGCCGGCGCCGCGTTCGCCGTGGCGTTGCCACTCGCCTCCCAGTGGTATCCGCCGGAGCACCAGGGCAAGGCGATGGGCATCGCCGGCGCCGGCAATTCCGGTACCGTGCTCGCTGCGCTCTTCGCTCCGGGTCTGGCGTATCTCTTTGGCTGGCAGAACGTATTCGGCCTGGCGCTGATACCACTGGTGGCCACCCTGATCATCTTTACTCTGGTGGCAAAAAACTCGCCCAACCGTCCCAAGCCGAAGGCCGCAAGGGACTACCTGATCGCCCTGAACGACAAGGACAGCTGGTGGTTCATGTTTTTCTATAGCGTTACCTTTGGCGGCTTCATCGGTCTGGCCAGCGCCTTGCCCGGGTATTTCAGTGACCAATACGGCCTCAACCCGGTGGTTGCCGGCTATTACACTGCCGCCTGCGTGATGGCGGGCAGCCTGATGCGCCCGCTGGGCGGTGCGCTGGCAGACCGGATAGGCGGTATCCGCTCACTGTTGTGCATGTATGGCTCGGCTTCGCTGTGTATCGCGCTGGTCGGTTTCAACCTGTCGAGCTCGATTGCCGCGCTTGCGCTGTTCGTCGCCGCAATGCTCGGCCTGGGTGCGGGCAACGGCGCGGTATTTCAGTTGGTGCCACAACGGTTCCATCGCGAGATTGGCGTTATGACCGGTCTTATCGGCATGGCCGGCGGCGTTGGTGGCTTCGTGTTGGCCGCGGGCCTGGGTACGATCAAACAATATACCGGCGACTATCAGTTGGGGTTGTGGATGTTTGCCGCACTGGGGTTACTGGCCCTCCTTGGTCTGGTCGGCGTGAAGCGTCGCTGGCGCACCACATGGGGATCCTCGGCGATGACCACGGCAAGGGTGTAAGCGATGACCCTGCGATTGCGCGTCGCCGAATCCAGCGTAACCGGCCCCCGCGCGGAGAATCAGGATGCGATCCGCGTGGTCACCCCGGCGCCACGCCTTGCTGCCAGCAAGGGTCATCTGATGGCCGTTGCCGACGGCGTAAGCCAGTGCCACGACGGTGGCCTGGCTGCACGCGCCACGTTGCAGGCGCTGGCTCTGGATTACTATTCCACACCGGAAACCTGGTCGGTAACCCAGGCACTGGAGCGACTGCTCAGTGCGCATAATCGCTGGTTGCGGGCCAACGGTGGTGGTCAGCCGCTGCTCACTACGCTGACAGCCCTGGTGCTGCGCGGCCAGCGGTACACCATCGCGCACATCGGCGATTGTCGGGCCTATCTGCTGCGTGATGGGCAATTACGCCGCCTGACCAGCGAGCACGTATGGGAGCAGCCGGGCATGCAGCACGTGCTCAAGCGGGCGCTTGGCCTGGACGAGCACCTGGTCATGGATTACCTCGAAGGCGAGTTGCACACCGGTGACCGTCTGCTGGTTGTCAGCGATGGCGTCTGGACGACGGCTGATGATGAAAGCATCGGACGATGCCTCAAGACTATCGAAGAACCCGCCGAAGCCTGTGCCCAGTTGACGCAAAAGGCGCATCAGGCCGGCAGCCAGGACAACGCGAGCGCGCTGCTGGTATGTATTGACGCACTGCCGCAAACCAGTTTGAGCGATGCTCTGGTTCCTCTGGATGAGCGGGCCCTGCCACCCCGCTTGAAATCCTCTCAGCAGTTCGAAGGCTGGCATATAGAAGGTGTGCTGGCCGAGTCACGCCAGTCGCTGCTGTACCGGGTAAAGGATCCGCAACAGCAAAGCTGGCTGCTGAAAACCCTGCCACCGCAATATCAGGATGATCGCACAGCCCTGCAGAACCTGGTTCTGGAGGAATGGTTCATGCGCCGCAGCGCCGGCCAGCAGGTGCCGGAGCTCCATCCGTTGCCCGCTCGCCGTCACCTGTACTATGTGATGCGCGATTACCCTGGCACCACACTGGAACAGCGCAAGCGCGAACAGGGTCTGCTGAGTCTGGCACGGATCCAGACACTGGCGCCGGAATTGATCCGCGCCGTGGGTTTGATGCACCGGCGCAATCTTCTGCACCTGGACATCAAGCCGGAGAATCTGCACCTGGGCGAAGACGGTGTGCTGCGCGTGCTGGATTTTGGTATGGCGTACTGCCCAGGGCTCTCCGTCTGGGAACCCGGACACCGGCCGGCAGGGACACCCAGCTATATCGCGCCAGAATCATTCGCCGGGGCCGAGCCGAGTCCGCAGCAGGATATCTACGCCACGGGTGTCACGCTGTATTACCTGATCACTGGACACTACCCCTACGGCGAGATCGAAGCCTTCCAGCACCCGCGTTTCAACCGGCCGGTTTCACCGAGTCGCTATCGACCGGATCTGCCGGCGTGGCTCGACGCCTGTCTGCTCAAGGCGCTCGAACCCGACCCGCACAAACGCTATGAAACCGCGGAAGAATGGCTGCTGGCACTGGAACAGGGCGACCGCCGGAGTCTGCAGACAGAACACCGCCCCTTGCTGGAACGCGAACCCCTGGCCGTCTGGCAGGCAATCGCCTTGAGTGCCCTGCTGATGAATCTGGCGCTCCTGGCAGTGATTCTGTACTGAGGCGCACCAGGCCGGTGCGCAGCGCCACAATCAGGTGCGCAAAAAGCTGCGAAAAAACCTTTGAAAGCAGCGCAAGCTTTTGATTTTACAATACACAGCAGCTGGCACAGCCTGTGCATAATTGGATATAGAGTTGCCTGTCCAGTACAGGCACACATCACATACGGCAGCTGTCAACGGCGACAGCCTGCTACCCGACTCATCGGGAACCGGACAAAGGCGTCCTACCGCATAGCGCGGTGGGATGCCTTTTTTATTTTGCGCTCACGAAAGGGAGCAGATGATGCCCAAGCTCAAACTGGTAATGGTAGGTAACGGCATGGCCGGAGTGCGTACCCTCGAGGAACTACTCAAGCTGGCACCAGACATGTATGAAATAACCGTCTTTGGTGCCGAGCCGCATCCGAACTACAACCGCATCATGCTCTCCCCCGTTCTGGCCGGTGAACAGACTTTCGAGGACATCATTCTCAATGACCTGGCCTGGTACCGCGACAACGGAGTAACCCTGCATACCGGAAAACGGGTGGTAAGCATCGATCGACGTCATTGCCGGGTCACGGCCGATGATGGCACGCAGGCCGAATACGACCGCCTGCTGCTCGCCACCGGGTCCAATCCGTTCGTTCTACCGATACCCGGTAACGATCTGCAAGGGGTGATTGGCTACCGCGACATCGCCGACACCGAGCTGATGATGGAAACCGCCAGAACCCATTCCCATGCCGTTGTCATCGGCGGCGGCCTGCTCGGCTTGGAAGCGGCCAATGGTCTGAAGAGCCGGGGCATGGACGTGACAGTGGTTCATATCGGCAAGGGCCTGCTGGACCGACAGCTGGATTCGACTGCCGCGCAGCTACTGCAGAACAACCTGGAAGCTCGTGGCATCCGGTTTCTGCTACCGCAATTCACCAGCGAACTGCTTGGCGACAGCGATGGAAAAGTCCAGGCTGTGCGCTTTAAGGATGGCAGTGAGATACCTGCCGACCTGGTGGTAATGGCCGCGGGGGTGCGGCCGCGTACCGAGCTTGCGGAGAGCGCCGGCCTGGCGTGCGAACGCGGGATTCTGGTCAGCGATACCCTGCAGACCTACGACCCGAAGATCTATGCCATTGGCGAATGCGCCAACCATCGCGGCATCGCCTATGGCCTGGTTGCCCCGCTTTTCGAACAGGCCAGGGTATGTGCCAACCACCTTGCAATGCTCGGTTATGGACGCTATGTGGGTTCAATAACCTCCACCAAACTCAAAGTCACGGGTATCGATCTGTTTTCCGCCGGCGATTTCAAGGGCGATGACGACAGCGAGATTATCACCCTGTCCGACCCGGTGACCGGCATTTACAAGAAACTGGTCATTCGCGATGACCTGCTGGTTGGAGCCTGCCTGTACGGTGATACCGCTAACGGCGCCTGGTACATGCGCCTGCTTGGCGACAGCCAGAACATCAGCGCAATACGCAACCACCTGATGTTCGGTCAGGCCGTCTGCGCCAGCGAATCTGCTGCAACTGACAAAGCGACAATCGCCGTAGAGGAAGCCGCCTGATGCTGCACACCACAGCGTCCACCTGCTGTTATTGTGGCGTCGGTTGCGGCGTGCTTATCGAACATGATGGCCAGACCATTCAGGGCGTCAGCGGCGATCCTGCGCACCCAGCCAACTACGGACGGCTATGCAGCAAGGGTTCCACCCTGCACAAGACAGGGGATCCCGCCGCGCGGGCGATGTATCCGGAATTGCGGCTGGGCAAGGGCATGGCCCGAAGCCGTACCGACTGGGATACGGCGATGCAGCACGCGGCCCAGGTTTTCGGCCAGACGATAGCCGAGCATGGCCCCGACAGCGTTGCCTTCTATATCTCCGGGCAGTTGCTCACCGAGGACTACTACGCGTTCAACAAGCTGGCCCGCGGGCTGATAGGCACAAACAATATCGACAGCAATTCACGCCTGTGCATGTCCAGCGCAGTAGTGGGCTACAAACGCAGCCTGGGCGCCGACTCCCCACCCTGCTCCTACGAAGATATTGAACAGAGCGATTGCCTGCTGATCATCGGCAGCAACATGGCCTACGCCCATCCTGTTCTGTTCCGCCGTCTGGAACAGGCGAAGGCCGAGCACCCGGAAAAACGCATCATTGTCGTCGATCCCCGACGCACCGCCACCTGCGAAATCGCCGATATGCATCTCGCCGTGCAACCGGGGACAGACGTCGCCCTGCTGCATGGCATCATGCATATTCTTATGTGGGAAGGCTGGACAGATCAGACGTTCATCGCAGCGCATACCTCAGGTATCGAGGACTTACAGACGCTGGTGCGCGATTACACACCGGAATTCGTCGCACGCACCTGTGGCATCAGTCAGGCCGACTTGCAGACCGTTGCCCGGATGATCGGCAGCACGCCCAGCTTCCTTTCCCTGTGGTGCATGGGCATGAACCAGTCCAGCGCCGGTAGCGCGAAGAACAGCGCGCTGATCAATCTGCACCTGGCTACCGGTCAGATTGGCAAGCCAGGCAGCGGGCCGTTTTCTCTCACCGGCCAGCCCAATGCCATGGGCGGGCGCGAGACCGGCAGCCTGTCCAACCTGTTACCCGGCCACCGCGACGCCGCCAATGCCTTACACCGCGGCGAAGTTGCCGACTACTGGGGGATCGATGCTCTGCCGGACGCTCCCGGCCTGAGCGCAGTCGAGCTGTTCGAGGCAGTGCGCCAGGGCAGAATCAAGGCACTGTGGATCGCCTGTACCAATCCTGCGCAATCGATGCCCGATCAGACGCTGGTGCGCCAGGCACTCAGCGCGTGCCCCTTCGTGGTGGTGCAGGAAGCCTTTGCCACCACTGAAACCTGCCAGTTTGCCGACCTTCTTCTGCCCGCAGCCAGTTGGGGCGAGAAATCCGGCAGCGTAACCAACTCCGAGCGGCGCATAAGCCGCGTACGTCCGGCAATTGCGGCGCCGGGCGAAGCACGTGCGGACTGGGCCATCGTTTGCGATCTGGCCCGCCGACTGGAAGAGCAGTTAAGGCCAGCCCAGCCCAGCCTGTTCAACTTCGCCAATCCCCAAGCCCTGTTCGATGAATTCCGCGTCCTGACCCGGGGCCGGGACCTGGACTACAGCGGCCTAAGCTATGAGCTCATCGACTCCCTGGGACCGCAGCAATGGCCTTTCCCGGATGGTGCAGCAGAAGGTACCGCACGGCTGTATCGCGACGGCAGATTCCCCACCAGCGATGGCCATGCCCGTTTCGTCGCCGACGCCTATGTTGCGGCGAAGGAACAGGCGCAGATGGATTTTCCGCTGATACTCAATACCGGCCGGCTGCGCGATCAATGGCACGGCATGAGCCGCACAGGCACCGCCGCACAGCTATTCGGTCATGTCGACCAGGCCCAGATCAGTGTGCATCCAGAGCAGCTGCGCCGCCATGCACTGACCGATGGCCAACTGGTGCGGGTCACCAGCCGCCGTGGCGAACTGGTGCTACCGGTGCTTGCGGATGATCAGTTACAGCCTGGCCAAGCCTGGATCCCGATGCATTGGGGCGATCGGTTTCTGCTCGGCGGCGGGGTCAATGTACTGACCCAGCCCGCCTTCGACCCATTGTCCCGACAGCCCGAACTCAAGCAGGCCGCGATCAGGATCGAGCCTGCAACACTACCATGGGACGTGTTCATTCTGGTGGAGGGCGATATCCAGCGCCGCTTCAGCGCCTTGCGGACCCTGTGCGAACATTTGTCGTATGCAAGTTTCAGCTTGCGTGGTCGAGAACGGGCGGCACTGCTGGTCCGTGCCGCCCATCATCAGCCAGCTGATGCTGCCTGGCTGGCACAGGTGGATGCGGTGCTCGGTCTGGATCAGGACTCGCTGCTGGCCTATGACGATCCGTGCAGGGCAATCAGCAAGCGGATCGCACTCGAAGGCGATCACATCAGGACAGTGCGACTGTGTGGTGAAACCAATGCCCGTGACTGGCTGATCAGTCTGTGGGAGGGCGGGCCGACGCCGGTGCACCTGCGGCCCTGGCTGCTGGCACCCCTGAGCGCACCGCCAGGCGAGGCCACCGGCAAGGTGGAAAAAATTATCTGCAACTGCATGAACGTCAGTCAGAGCCGGATTCAGACCGGCATTAACGAAGGCCTGGACCTGGACGGTCTAAAGAGCGCTCTTGGCTGCGGCACGGAATGTGGCTCCTGCCTGCCGGAGATCCGCCGGCTGATACATCGATCCAGCGAACTCGCATGAGGCGGGCGAACCCTTTTTCAGATCATCTGTTTTCCGAGGAAATAGCACCGTGACTACTCAAATGCACTGCGCAAGCCCGCTAGTCCACCTGGTAGGCGCAGGCCCCGGCGATCCGGAGCTGCTGACGCTAAAAGCAGCCAGGGTGTTGTCGCAGGCCGAGGTCGTGATGGTCGATGACCTGGTCAATCCGGCGATACTCGAACATTGTCCTCAGGCCAGAATAATCCGCGTCGGCAAGCGTGGCGGCTGCCGCTCGACACCGCAGGAATTCATCAACCGACTGATGCTGCGCTATGCGCGTCAGGGCAGACGGCTGGTGCGGCTCAAAGGAGGTGACCCGTGTGTTTTCGGACGGGCTGGTGAAGAAGCGCAATGGCTGGCAGCGCGTGGTATCGCATCGGAGACGGTCAACGGCATTACCGCGGGCCTGGCCGGCGCCACCCAGTGTGGCATCCCGCTGACACTGCGTGGCCTGAGCCGTGGTGTGACGCTTGTGACTGCGCATACCCGGGACGACAGTGAGCTTAACTGGCAGGGTCTGGCGCAGGGCGGCACGACCCTGGTGGTCTATATGGGCGTGGCCCGGCTGGAGCAGATTCAGCAGGGATTGCTCGCCGGTGGCATGCCGGCCTCCACTCCGGTGGCGATGATCGAGCGGGCCAGCCTGCCGGATCAGCGCCATCACGCCTGCACACTGGCCCAGCTGTGTGTCGAGGCCGGTCACTTCGAGCTGGAAAGTCCGGCAGTTCTGGTGATTGGTGAGGTGGTTGCTGCATCGGCAATGCTCGCCGGGATTGCACCGCTATCCTCGGCTGTTGTTTCCACGGCTACGCCAATGCAACCAGCGAGCATCTGAAACGCCGCCGGCGCTTCAGCCGATGCGCCGGGCGCTTGCGCGGGAAAAGGCGCTAAGCCTGACCCCGCGGTCTCATGTCCCACTGATCGATCCAGTCAATCAGTTCAGCGTAGGGCATTGGCCGGGCAAACAGGTAACCCTGTATCTGATCGCACTCGTGCTGCGCGAGGAAAATCCGCTGCTCGTCAGTCTCGACCCCCTCCGCAACTACCGTAAGCTGCAGGTTATGCGCAAGCGTGATGATGGACTGGACGATCGCCGCATCCCGACCGTCATCGTTGAGATCGTCGATGAACGCCTTGTCTATCTTCACCTTGTCGATTGGCAAGCGCTTGAGATAGTTGAGACTGGAGAAGCCGGTACCGAAATCGTCAATCGCGATCTTGATACCCTTGTCCTTCAGCTCCTGCAGGGTGCCAATGGCCTCCTCAATGTTATTCAACAGAAGGCCTTCAGTCACTTCCAGCTCCAGACACCGGGGATCCAGTCCACTGTCATCGAGCATACGCTGGATAAAAGCTACGAAGCTGCTGCGCTGGAAGTGTAGGGGCGAGACGTTGATCGCCACGGCCGCATCCCTGGAGAGTTTGTGGCATAACAGCACAGCGTCCTGGCAGGCACGCTGCGCCACCCACTCGCTCAGCGGGACGATCTGGCCCGTTGCCTCGGCCATGGGAATAAACACGTCCGGCGGAATCATGCCGCGCTCGGGATGCTTCCAGCGCAACAACGCCTCGCATCCGCATACACGTCCATCCTTTACCGCGATCTGCGGCTGGTAGTACAGCTCGAACTGGCCAAGCTCTATCGCCTGCTGCAAATCGGCGCGCAGGGTCAGACGCTCGTGCACCCGCTGCGTCAGATCGTCGGTATACCACTGATAATCATTGCGGCCATGCTGCTTGGCCTTGTACATCGCCAGGTCTGCCTGCTGGATAAGCTGCAGCGGGTCGCCTTTGCCATGCTCGTCAGATAAGGTTATGCCGATACTGCAGGTTAATTGCAGGGAGACGCCCTCAACATCGAACTGCCTGGCGATCTGATCCATGATGCGATCGGCAACGATGATCACGTCCTCCTCATGGGCAAGATCAGGTAGCAGAACAATGAACTCGTCACCGCCCATGCGCGCGACGGTGTCTCCTGGTCGCACCGCCGCCTCTAGGCGCCGTGCCACTTGAATCAGCACCTGGTCACCCATGCTATGGCCAAGCGAATCGTTTATCGGCTTGAAGCTATCCAGGTCGACGAACAACACTGCCATTCTGCGATTGTAGCGCTGACCTATTTCTCCTCCCTGGCGCAGCCGGTCTTCCAGGATCTGCCGACTGACCAGCCCGGTCAGACGGTCATGACTGGCGCTATGCGCCAACTCATCTTCGTATTTCTTTTGTTCCGTAAGGTCGTTCTGCACCCCTATGAAGTGCGTGACAATACCCTCCTCATTGGGCACTGGCGCTACGTAGAGCTCATTCCAGAACATGCTGCCGTCCTTGCGATAGTTACGCAGTACAATCTGGACATCACGTTGCGCAGCGATGGCCGAACGCAATTCGTTAATCGCAGGCTGCTCGCGATCCTCGCCCTGCAGGAAACGGCAATTGCGTCCGAGGATCTCTGCCTCCGAATAGCCGGTCAACTTGCTGAAAGCAGTGTTGGCATACATGATCGGCATGTCATCCTGCATCGCATCGACGATAATCACACCATCGATGCTTGCTTCCAGCCCCCGCTGTAGCAGGCGCAACTGGGCATCCTGTAGCTTGCGCCGGGTAATGTCCCGCAACGACAACAACTCCATCGCCTGCCCGTCCCACTCGGTGGATGAGCGTTGCACTTCCAGCTCTATCCTTTCACCATTCTCGATGGTCAGATGACTGTCGAAGCGCGCGGGCCCGCTACCCTCCGGCAGGGTTACCGGTGAACGTCCGGGGCGTCCGTGGAACAGTTCCTCGGCAGACTTGTTGGCGTAATGCACAACCCCATCGGTATCCACCACCAGCAAGGCATCGCGCGAGTCCTCAAGGAGCTGATGGAACGCCAGTTGTTTCTGTTCCAGCGCGGTCTCAGCGCGATGTTTGGCCGAAATATCCAGTACCAATGCCAGATAGGCTGACTGACCCATGTATTCAAATGGGTGTGCATGCACTTCGGCGTGAAGCAGGGAGCCATCCTTACGCAGATAGCTCCAGACCCCCATTCGACCAGACAGTTCACCATCACGCAGCCGTGGGTAAAGCTCGGTAAAACGGGCCTGCTCTTCCTCAGATCGCAGATCCAATGTAGACATGCCGATCAGCTCGGCTCGGCTGTAACCGAGCATTTTCACCGTTGCCTCGTTGACCGTGAGAATCCGCTGCTCGTCCCCGCTGAACACCCACATCGGCTCCGGATTGGACTCAAACAACACCCGATAGCGCGCTTCACTGTCGACCAGCTTGTTATTGATCTGCGCCCGATCACGCGCATAGCGGATACTGCGTGCAAGCATGGGTCCAGTGAACTCGCCCTTGACCAGATAGTCCGAAGCACCCAGCTCTATCGCACGGGTATCCAGCTCGCTGTCGGCAAGACCGGTGAGCAATATCATCGGCACCTGAAGGTCCTGCGCATTCAGTTCGCTGATCAACGTCAGGCCGGAATCGGCGCCCAGCCGATAGTCCACCAGTAACACGTCGTGCTGGTGCATCAGCGCATGCTCGCGCCCGGCATCATAGGTGGAGACCCACTCCAGTCGGAACTGCTGTTCCGGAACATCCTCAAGGAGTTCGCGGAGGATCACAAAGTCGTCCTCGTCGTCCTCGATCAGCAACAATCGAAGGGTCTCGCCCTGGTGCATCAAACCTCCCTAACCGGCGGCGGCAGCGAAACAAGCTCCAGCCAGTAATCGCCGAGCATTCTAACCAGCCGGCAGAGCTCACTGAAGCTGGACGGCTTGGTGATGAACGAGTTGGCCCCGTCATCATAACTCTGCGCCACATCTTCACATGCCGACGAAGTTGTCAGAACGATAACCGGCAGACGCCTGAGCTGTGAGTGACACTTGATCGCACATAGCGCCTCGCGCCCATCCATACGCGGCATATTCAGATCCAGCAGGATCAGGTCAGGCATCGGATAGCGCACCCTGTCCTCGTACGGCGTTTTGCGCAGCAGATAATCCATTAACTGCTCACCGTCGTGCACGAAACCGAGAGTGCTTTCCGGCCTGCTTTCTGCGAATGCTTCGCGTACCAGCATGCAATCATCCTCATCGTCGTCGACAACGAGAATGTGCCGCAGCGCTCCAGCTGAATTTCTCGTGCTCATGCGATTGGCAAGCCCCATGATTCATTGAACTTTGTTTTAGTGTAGCTGGTCATAAGCCTCTTCCGTACTTCCGGCTTTGATCGCTGCGTTGCAAATGTCATAAGGGTGTACCCGAGCCAGTTGAGCTGTTTGTGCTTGCTCGCACTACTGTTGTCTCGCGGAAGGTCACACTGAAAACGCTGCCTACCCCGGGTTCACTACGCGCGCTCAACCCGGCCTGATGGCGCTCGGCAATCTTGCGCACGATGGCCAGGCCGATACCGGTACCAGTGAACTGCTGGCGCTCATGCAGACGCTGGAATGGATTGAAGATACGGTCCAAATATTTCTCGTCGAAACCGATGCCGTTGTCGGCAACACTCAGGGTCCAGTTGCCGTCTTCACCGTTTTCACCGTACACCCGGATAACCGGAGATTCATCCTGACGATGAAATTTCAGTGCGTTGCTAAGCAGATTCTGCAACAGCTGGCCGAGTTGACGGACGTCTCCCTGGACGTTCGCCAATGGTTGCCTCTGGATTGTACCGCCGGCGTTTTCGATGGTCGTTTCCATGTCTGCCAGGACTCCGTCTAGAACCCGATCCAGAGACACGACCTCCAGCGCTCCCCCGCGCGTGGTCACCCGCGAATAGCTCAGCAAATCCTGAATCAGATTCTGCATTCGCCCCGACGCCTGGCGCATGCGATTGAGATAGTCCCGGCCTGTCTCGTCGAGCTGGTCCGCGCGCCTCTCCAGCCGTTCGCCAAATGCCTGCACCTTGCGCAGCGGTTCCTGCAGATCATGGGAAGCAATGAAGGCAAAATCCTGCAGCTCACGATTACTGCGCTCAAGTTCTGCCATGGCCATATGCAGTCTCTGCTCACTTTCCTTGCGCTCACTGATGTCGCGAAAGTACACGGACAGACCGTCCTCGAAGGGGTAGGCGCTGATATCAAGCCAGCGCTGCAGGCCCTGGTAATAGACTTCAAAATGCTGGCTCTGCCCCGAAGCCATCGCCTGGTAATAGCGCGGGTAAATCTCGCTAGAGCGCGCCTCGGGAAACATCTCCCACAAATTATGCCCGAGCAGCTCAGCGGCTTCACGCTCAAGCAGATCCTCGGCGCGCTGGTTGATGTAGGTGAAGTGCCAGCCGGCGTCCACCGAGAAAAACGCATCAGTAATGCTGTCGAGGGTATTTTGCATGCGTGATGCCATCCGCTGCAGCTCATTCTCGGTGCGCACCACATCGCTGATGTCCTGCACTGCGCCCTGAATACCGGTAATCTCGCCATCATCGGCGCGCAATGCCTTGCCCATAAGATGCACCCATATCCGCTCGCCAGCCGCATTGAGCGCCTGGCATCGTAGCTCGTAGGGCTCACCATGCGCCATGCAGGATTTCAGTTTCGAGCGCAGTTCCCGGTGGCACTCTGGCACGTAGAGGTCTACTACACGCTCCATCTCGATAACACTACCCGGAGGTATTTGATGAATCGCACAGACTTCATCCGAGAGTATGACCTTGTTGTTTTGCAGGTCGATAATCCAGCCACCGATACGCGCGATGCTACCCGCAATCTCAAACAGGGTCCGATGTTGCTCGAAGACTTTCTCCATATCCCGTTGCGCGGTCACCTCCCGGGCAACCACGTATATGATCCGGTCGTCCCCCAGGGCCGAGTTGAGTTCAAGGGTCTTGACCACGCCGGCAGCACTGCGCACCCGCAGATCAAGACGCTCGACGATCTGACCTCGCGCAAGCTGGTTCATCGCCGCCTCGGCTTTCGGGCGGTCGGCCGCCACGAGGAAGTTGAGATAGGGCTGACCTATCAGCTCTCCAGGCCCGTAACCCAGAGCCTCGATCATTGCGGGGTTTAGCTGTACGAACAAGCCCTTGAGACTGATCATGCAGAACAGGTCCCGAGACAAGCTGAAAAACTGGTCGCGCTCGGCCAGCGCACGCCCCGCCTCTACTTCGGCAGTACGGTCACGCAGGGTGATCAGCCATCCGTCGCCGTTCCCAACAACATGTAAAGGTGCGACGCGATAGGCAATGTGCCGGATTTCCTTCCCCTCTTTCCGGCCTAGCTCGAACTCGCCGGACAGGCCGGTATCTGGAAGATTCAGCCACTCGGCCGGATCTAGCGGCGCCCATTGGCCAAGGTACGACTCGGCATGGGTAATCCGCTGTCCTAGCATCTCACTGGCAGCCGGATTGGCGAAGCCGATCATTCCCTGGGCATTAATGGCAACCAACCCCTCCTGCAGACTGTCAGTGACTGCCTGGGTAAACTCCAGCTGACGCTCCAGATCCCGCTTGGCAGCCTTTATTGCGCGCAGATCCTTGGCAATACCGAATATGCCAACGACCTCGCCATCGATCACCACCGGCAAATTGGAAACGTCCAATTCCAGCAGCGTCCCATCGGCATCCCGGATACTGGTCTCGTAGCGCAGCGGCTCGCCAGCCATGCTGCGATCGAAATTCTCAAGGGTCGCGGTTAACTTTGCAGGATCGACGATCGCCGCGAAATGAGTACCCAATAGGCTTTCCGGAGTCATGCCGGTCAGCGCGTAACCCGATGCATTCATGCTGGTGAACGCGCCGGTGCGGTCGAAGGAAAACACCGCATCGGGGTTGTGCGTGAAAAGCGAGCGGTAGCGCTGTTCGCTGGCAGAGAGCTGTGCCTGGTCTTCCGCACGCTCGAAGGCCAGTGCGGCCATCTGTGTGCAAGTCAGCATCACCTGAGCATCGATACCCGGCAGGCCTTTTTCTGCACAATAGAGTGAGAGCGTGCCCAGGACCGCATTGTTCTTGCTCATCATCGGCATGCACCAGCAGGACAGAAGCTTTGCAGCCAGAGCGACCTCACGATAGTTGGCCCACAGGTCAGACTCGGCAACGTCATCGACCCTGATGGCCTCTCCCCGGTACGCCGCCGTGGCGCAACAACTGGCCCCCTCGGCAAGCACGAGGCCATCGACGATAGCGCAGTATTCAGCAGGCAGGATCGGCGCACTGAGCACTTTGAGCGTGCCGGAGTCCGAGTCAACCATGGTAATGGAAGCGCGGCTACCGGGCAGACGCCGCTCGACCATCGCGCAAATGTTATCCAGTATCTCCGGCAAGGGTTGCATCGCCGAGATCATGCCAAGCACATCTTTCTGGTCCCGTGCAAAACGCTCATCGACCACCAGTATGCTGATATTCCGTCCGACGCAGAAGAGCATGTCGGATTCCGGATCCCAAGCGGCAGACCACATCATATCTACCTGATGGCCGTCGCGATGCCAGTACCTGTTGCGAAAATCACGGATCACCTCGCCACGATGCAGCCCGCTGATCATTTTCATGGTCGCATCGCCGTCGTCGGCAACAATAAATTCCAGAACAGACCTGCCCTGCATGTCCTCCGGCAGATAGCCGAAGATGCTGAGTGACGACTGGCTTACACGCAGGACCCTGCCTTCGGAATCGAGGGCACAAAGAAGGTCCAGCGAATGACGCATGATCTGCTCATTGAACGAATGCAATTCCGCCTGGCGCTGCATATTACTTCGCAATGTGCCGGTCAACCGGCGCAATAAACGGTTGCGGTATATTGCCAGGCTGGTCATGCGTTGAGTAATCATCATCAGCATACCGACCAGCAACAGGAAACCGAACTCGCTCGCAGCCAGGCCACCCCCCCCTCCCGGTGCGTACTCGCGGGCTACCAGCGTCTGTAACTTCCAGGGCTCGCCGTGTTCGAGTTCGAAGCTGCGGGTTTGCACAGGCAGAAATGCGGCTTCGACGGGCAACTCGTTAATTGCCTGACCAGCGTGCTCCACCCGCAGCACCAAAGCCTGCGCCGGGCTGCTCGGGGCATCTGCCAATAGCCCGCGCAGATCCACGCCAGCGGTCAGCAACCAAAACTGACCCTGGAGTCGCAGCGGCATAGCGAGCAGTCCGTAATGGTCCACTCGGCCCTCGAGAAACACCCGGCCCTGCTCTGCACTGATGTGTGACTGGTGCCACAACGTCGCTGGTTCGGTCCTGGCAAGCAATTGTCCGACCGTTGGCGTAACCATCCCTGCCGTCTCCCTGAGAAGCGCCGGATGCAGCTCCGTGTCCAGCATGGCGACAAAGCGCAAATCGTCGTAATCGCGAAGGTAACTGCCAGACTCCTGAAGCCATACGCTGTCTGCGGGCAGCTTATCAACTGTCTCCCAGCGCTCCCCCATGCGTTGCAACAGCCGTTTGCGCGCGTCCAGCTCCCGCACGATATACTGCTCGGCGGTATCGAGCAGAAGGTCGCTGCTTGCTTGCAGGTGACGGATATTGCTTTGCGACAACTGGTGCCAGGTCAGTGCCGCAGCGAAAGCGGTGGCAATACCGAGCACCAGACTGGTACGTGAAAGCCCGAGGGAGCTGGAGGATGGCAAAAAACTCCACGCGAGCATGGCGACACCGGTCAGCCCGGTTACCAGTGCAGCCATGAGGTTAGCGGAAAACTTGAAGCCCAGCCAGAAAGGCAGCGTTAGTATGCCTAGCATGGCCAGGGCCTGGAGCAGACACACCGCCAGCAGCACCACTGCAGCCAGTCGCGCTGCCAGACGGCCGCTCGTACCGCTTGCAAGCAGCGCAAGGGCGGGCAATAGCATCACCGCTGCCAGGCCATCGCGAATACGAAGAAAGCCGCTGAGCAGCGAAACACCCTGGTCGTGACCGCCTGCCAACCATGAATGCACCAGGCTGTAAATGCACAACCCGACAACGCAGATCGCCGGCAGCAGGCGCCACCAGGCAGACCTGCTCAGACAGCCCAAAAGCATCGCGCCCAATAGCATGGCCAGCAACGCGCTGTCCGGCAGCAACATCACGGTGGCTAGAGCGGGCTCGTGCTGCAGCAGAAAGTCACCGCCGGCAAAGAGGCCAAACATCACCAACCCGCAGCCGAGCATGAATAGATAGGTCTGAATCATGATGACGCGCGTGATCACAGAACTTTCCGGACGAGCATGACTCGATGGCCAGGTACGTGGCGGAACAAGGGCTGCAGAGCCCGGGCGGAAGATGTTCTCATTCTTGGACTCCGCGGTCTTGATTGCATGGATCGATGGCACAACACGAACACATGACTAGATTATGACGCCATGTTTCCGTCAATATAGCAAATTGCTATCAGCTCGCGCCATGACTGATTTAGAGTCCAGCCACTAAATGGGCAACAACAGGCTGCCTGCGACATCAGCACCCTGCCTTGAACGCCTCAAGCATCTTTCCCATAGCAGCATGTATCGCGTTGACGGCCTTGAGCGGCCTGACCATGACCTTGAAATCAATTATCTGGCCGGCGTCATTCCACTCGATCATATCTACACCGTTGATCGTAACGCCGTCAATTTCAGTCTGAAACTCCAGCACTGCATGCCTGCCCTGGACGACTTCGCGCAGGTACACGAAATGCCCTGGCTCGTTAAGCACCTTCATCGCTGCCATCAGGTACAGGCGAGTGATCTTTTTCCCGGTCTGGGGCGTGTGCACCACCGGCGAATGAAATACCACGTCATCGGCAAGCAGACTATCCAGCCCCGCCGCGTCCTGATTGCGTACAATCTCGTGCCACTGCTCAATCACCTTGCTCATGGTTCTCTCCTGCTGAAATATTGCTAAAGGCCACCCACTCTCAGAGTCCGGCCGTGTTGTTGTCGGCCGATTCACGCTGCTGGTCAGCCCAGAGCCGGGCGTAGGCTCCCTGCGCCGCCAGCAACTCGGCATGACTCCCCTGTTCCACTACCTGCCCCTGATCGAGCACCAGTATGCGCTCGGCATGCACGATGGTAGAAAGCCGGTGGGCAATTGCCAGCGTGGTGCGCTTGCGCGAAACCAGATTGAGGGCATCAAGAATCAGCCGTTCTGCGTGGGTGTCCAGGGACGACGTCGCCTCGTCCAGTACCAGAATGGGCGGGTCTTTCAACAGCACCCGTGCAATCGCAATCCGCTGCTTTTCTCCACCGGAAAGCTTCAGGCCACGCTCCCCTACCTGGGTGTTGAGCCCATCGGGCAGGCGCCGCACAAAATCTTCAAGCTGCGCCATTTTCAACGCCTGCCAGATCTCCTCCGCGCTTGCACCGGGCCGACCGTAGGCAATGTTGTAGCCAATGGTGTCGTTGAACAGCACCGTATCCTGCGGCACCACCCCGATAGCCTGCCGCAGGCTGTGCTGGGTGACATCACGAATATCCTGGCCATCAATGCGGATGGCACCGCCAGATACGTCGTAAAAGCGGAACAATAATCGCGCCAGCGTGGATTTTCCGGCGCCGCTGGGACCGACGATGGCCAGGGTGTGACCGGCAGGCACCTGGAGACTGACGCCGCGCAGAATCGGCCGCTCGGCGTGATAGGCATGCTCGACGGCGTCGAATTCGACCGCGCCGCCCGTTACCCTCAGCTCCCGCGCGTCTGGCGCATCAGCCACTTTCACCGGGGCTTCCAGCAAACCGAACAAGCGCTCGATATTGGTCAATGCCTCGCGAATCTCTCGGTAGATAAAACCCAGAAAGCCCAGCGGAATAAACAACTGGAGCATATAGGCGTTGATCATCACCAGTTCCCCCAGCGTCATGTCTCCGGCTGCCACCTGATTGGCCGCCATTACCATCATCAGCGTCACTGAGCCGGCAATGATCAGTGCCTGCCCCGAATTCAGCGCAGCCAGCGATAAGCGATTCTTCATCCGCGCGGCTTCCCAGCCCTCCAGATGATGGTCGTATTCCTGGGCCTCGAAACGTTCATTGCCAAAATATTTGACCGTTTCGTAGTTCAGCAGGCTGTCCACCGCTCGCGTATTGGAACTATTGTCCAGTTTGTTGCTCTCGCGCACGAAGCGGTTGCGCCATTCCGTGCACCAGATCGAGAAAGCCCCATAGAACAATACCGAACCGAGCACGGTCAGCGCATACATCGGACTGAAATTGAGCAACAGGATGACCGCGATCAACCCGATTTCAAGCAGGGTGGGGAGAATATTGAACACCATGAAGCGCAGCAAAAAGCTGATACCACTTGTCCCCCGCTCGATATCGCGCGCCAGGCCGCCGGTGCGGCGTGACAGGTGAAAGCCAAGATCCAGCCGGTGCAGGTGCTCGAACACGCGAAGCGATACCCGGCGCATTGCCCGCTCTGCCACACGGGCAAATACCGCATCACGCAGTTCGGAAAAGAACACCGAACCAAAGCGCAGCAAGCCGTAGGCCGCCAGCAGGGCTACAGGCACAAGCACCAGGGCGTCGGAGGTGTCTTCGAAATGCTCGACAATCAGTTTGAGCGCCCATGGCACTGCGACACCAGCCAGCTTGGCCAGCAGCAGAAACCCCATCGCCAGGGCAACCCGACCGCGAAACTCAGTGAGATAGGGAATCAGACTGGTAATGATGCGCCAGTTGACCGGGCCACCGGCATATTGACTGTCTGAATTGGGGCGCACAGGGTTTCCTTGGAAAAAGCGGCTAGCGGCCTTAGTGTGATGCCGCCCTTGGGGATATCAAGGTGACCTGAGCCAGGTCACCCCAAAACCTCCCGTACCTCGAGGTTCAGGCTTGTAGACTGCCGCCTGCAAATGGCTGCTTTCCACTTGCCTCCAGGCAGGCTCTCCGAGCCTTCAGTCCTCGTGCGGAATCGGATCACGGTTGACGTCCCAGCCGACCAGCAGAATGGTGGCCAACACGCCGAACAGCAGACCTATCCAGGGTTCGAAGAACGCCAGTGCGGCGCCAATCAGCACCACGGTGCCGCGGGAAGTGTTGTTCTGCGGAATGGCCATGGCCACATAGGCACAGGCAAAACCGGTCAGCACCAGCGTCAGGGAGAGGGCGATGCCCAGCAGCGGTTGCAGTCCGGTCAGCAAGGGCAACAAAAAGAACATGATCGGCAGGCCCATCAGATAATAGGACGCCAGCCCGCTGTGCAGACTGTTCATGTTCTCCTTGCCCAGCTTCCAGCGCTGGACGATGATCACCTGTACACCTGTCCACATGGCACCCTGCGTGGGAAAGAAAGGTGCGGTCACACCCATCACCGCGTTGCGGATTGCTACCGAAAGGTGGGTGCGGGTCGGGTTGATGTCGACATGCTCATCATGCCTTGCAGTCAGGCCATCGCGAATCACTTCGTTACCGGTAACCATGTCGCCGAACAGAATGACATAAGTGATGATCGCCAGCGGCATGCCCTCCAGGAACATCTGCAGACTCGGCCAGCCAATCGCAAACGGCGACATCTGGGCCCAGGCATCTGCCACCGGCGGAAGCAGTATGCCCCACTGGATATCGTAGGAGACCTCACCGACCATCGGACCGACAATAGCCGCGATCAGAAAGCCCGGCAGTAGGCCCAGCGCCCCAATAATCGCAAACAACTTGTATTTGGCCTTGAGCTTCTGCATCGGTAGCGAGAAGGCAAAGATCAGGCACACGGCACAGGCCAGCGTGATCGCAATCGGCTGCTGCAGTAGAAAACGTTCGGCATCATCAATGAAAACCCGCTTGAGGGCGGCGATTGCGGCGCCAAGAATGATGCCGGCCTTCAGAGTATCCGGTAACCAGAGAACGAACTTCTTGCCCAGGCCGGACACCCCGAGAATGAACAGCAGGCCGGCAAAGTTGAGCGACAGCGCAGTCATCGCCTGCCAGCGCGACGCCGGATCATCGTAGCCACCCAGCACATAGGCCAGCACCAATGGCAATGCCGGAGTGATCCAGCCAGGTGCATAGGGTTCACCGAACACGATAATGGCCGACGCAATGATCGCAGAATGAATCATCGAGACCGCTACTGCTTCCTCAAATCCGAGACCGAAAAACTCCATCATCAAAGGCACCAGAGCCAGACCCGTTGCAGCGGCTACAAAGAGCCCCTGCATGGCTTCCTGCCAATAGAACCGGGTGTGATAGAAAGGGACGCGGAAGGTAAACGGACCCCAGTGCCAACCTGGCTGTTCGGGTTTTGACATTACAGACTCCATGCGTTCGGAATTTCTTGTTGTAAAACAGCCCCAAAAGGAGTGGGCCGTCGGTGTGCGGACCATTATGCCGCTACAGCCTGCAAATGGGCATAGCTGCTACATTCGGCAACAAACGCGACTAGTTGCGACCGAGCGTGGAAAAGCAGGTTACAGCAACGTCGGCAACGCCCGTTCCACGGCGGCTACAGCGTAGCCGCGCGCTCGCAAAGCGAGGCGAAAGCTCTGCGCTAGAGCCTGTTCAGCCATCATCACGGACATGAATAATCGCTATTAATGCTCAGGCATTGCCGCATTTGCTATTCGCCTCCGACTCTTCCTTTTCCAGCCTTTGACGTACCGCGTCCGGCGAGCTGGTACCGCGGGCAAGCAAACTGTATAGCAAAGGAATCACGAACAGGGTCAGTACAGTCGAGACGCTTACCCCCGACACAACAACAATACCGATAACCGAGCGCGTTTCCGCTCCCGCTCCAAACGCGATCACCAGGGGCACCGCACCGGCCACAGTCGTAGCGCCGGTCATCAGGATAGGACGCAAACGCAACGTGCTCGCTTCCAACAGCGCATCATCGAAAGATTTGCCGGCATCACGCAACTGATTGGCAAACTCGACGATCAGGATGCCATTTTTCGCGGCGAGACCAATCAGCATGACCAGGCCTATCTGGCTGTACAGGTTGAGACTGTTCTCGGTAATCCACAGGCCGAACAGTGCACCACCGATCGCTACCGGCACACCCAACATGATGATCAGTGGATGCACGAAGCTTTCGAACTGCGCCGCCAGCACCAGAAACACCACCAGTAGCCCGAGCATGAAGACGAACAGCAGCGAACCGCCGGCCTTGCGCAGATCCAGCGACTGTCCCTTGTAGTCGATCACCAGTGTTTCCGGCAGGTATTCGCGGGCCAGTTGCTCGACATGGTCCAGCGCGTCGCCAAGCGCGACACCATCCTCCAGCGAAGCCTCGATTGTGATGGCCCTGTTGCGGTTGTAGCGATTGAGGGTGGTCGAGCCCGCGTACTCCTTGATACTGACCAGATTGGACAGGGGTATCAGCTCACCGGTGGTATCCGATCTTACGTAGATATTGCGTAGCGAGCTGACGCTGCGCTGCTCCGACCGTTCACCCTCCAGGATCACATCGTATTCTTCGCCATCATCGATGTAGGTGGTGACCCGACGTGAACCGAGCATGGTCTCCAGGGTACGACCAATATTGCTGATATTGACGCCCATATCGGCGGCGCTGTCGTAATCGATGGCAATTTCCAGCTGCGGCTGCGTTTCCTTGTAGTCGGAATCGATATTTACCAGTCCCGGGTTGTCCTCCTTGACCTTGTCCAGCACCGTGTCACGCCATTCGGCTAGCTGCTGGTAATCGCCGGCACCGCCAATCACCAGCTGGAAAGGTTGCGACTGGCCCCCGGCAAAACCCTGACGCATGACCGGGAAAGCACGAACGCCGGTCAGGTCGGCCAGATCCTTTTGTACATTGCCCATGATCTCCCAGCCGCCCCGGCGTTCGGCCCAGTCCTCAAGCACGACAATCACGATCCCGGTATTAAATGTGGTTACCGTTCCGAAAGAGCGTGGCGCACGCACCAGCAAACGGGTCACCTCGCCCTTCTCGACGTACTTCATCATCCGCGACTCTATTTCGTCCATGTAGTCGGTCATGTACTCGTAGGTCGAACCTTCGGGGCCGTTGACGATTATGAAAAACGCGCCGCGATCCTCTCGCGGGGTGTACTCCGAGGGCAACTGGGTGAAGAGCCAGCCGCTGAAGCCGAACAGCGCAACCACGGCAAGAAGCGAGACCCATTTCCAGCGCAGCACGACGATCAGCATGCGCGCATAGATACGTCTACTGGTTACCAGCGTGTTGTCGACCCAGCGGCTCAGGCGATTCTCATCGCCGCGGGATTTGAGCAGCTTCGATGCCAGCATAGGTGACAGCGTCAGGGCCACGAAACTGGAAAAGGCAACCGCAGCCGCCATGGTCAATGCGAACTCCGAAAACAGCCGGCCGATATCGCCCTGCAGAAACGCGATGGGCACAAAGACGGCGATCAATACCAGCGTGGTGGATACCACCGCAAAGGCTACCTGGCGGGAACCCCGGTAGGAGGCTACCAGCGGTGTCTCGCCCTCCTCGTCAATACGTCGCCGGACGTTTTCCAGCACGATGATCGCATCATCCACCACCAGCCCGATGGCGAGCACCAGTGCCAGCAATGTCAGCAGATTCACCGTGAAACCGAACAGCAGCAAGGCGATGAAGGTCGCCGTCATTGATACGGGAACGGTGACCGCCGGAATAAGGATCGCCCGCGGGCTGCCGAGAAACAGGAAGATCGCCAGCACCACCAGCACCAGTGCGATACCCAGTGTGGTGTAGACCTCCTTCACCGCACCCTCGATAAATACCGAGCTGTCAAAACTGGGCAGGATCTGCATACCTTCAGGCAGGGTCGTGTTCAGGTCCGCTACCAGCGCCGAGGACACACGGGATACTTCGAGCGTATTGGCTGTCGACTGGCGCTCCAGCCCGATACCGACCATGGGTACAGTGTTACCGCGGAACAGGTTGCGATCTTCTTCGGTACCGCGCTCCACCCGAGCCACATCGCCCAGGCGCACTAGATAGTTATCCGGACCGCGGGCGATTACCAACCGGGCAAAATCATCCGCGGTCTCGAACGAGCGGGCCACCCGTGCGGTGAACTGGCGGGTGCGCGATTCGATCGAGCCGGCGGGCAATTCGACGTTCCCGGCGCGCAACGCGGCTTCCACATCCGCAGCAGTCAGGTCGCGCGCGGCCAGAGCCTGCCGGTCGAGCCATACCCGCATCGCATAGCGCTGCGAGCCACCAACCCGCACACGCGCGACGCCATCCAGCGTTGAAAAGCGGTCCACCAGGTAGCGTTCCGCATAGTCCGTGAGCTCCGGCAAGGTGAGCCGCTCACTGGTCAGGTTCCACCAGATGATGACTTCCTGATTGGCATCGAGCTTCTGTACTTCCGGCGGATCGGCTTCGGCGGGCAAGTCGTCGAGAATGCCTGACACCCGGTCACGAATGTCGTTTGCTGCTTCATTGACGTCCTTGCTGATCGCAAACCGCACTGTTATCTGCGAACGCCCATCCTGGCTCTGGGACTCGATGTACTCGACACCCTCCACGCCAGCGATACGCTCCTCGACGATCTGGGTGATCTGCGAGTCCACCACGCTGGCCGCAGCGCCGCGGTAGTTTGTTTCCACGGTGACTACAGGCGGGTCGATATCGGGATATTCGCGCAGCGGCAGCATGCTGAATGCCACCAGCCCGAAGATCACCAACAGCAGGGCCAGAACACTGGCGAATACTGGCCTTTTGACCGACGTATCGGAAAGAATCATTTCGATTGCTCCGGGGGGATCAGGGAGTGGCCGAAATCACGGCCCGGGGAGACTCACCGGGCTCGAGCTCGGCCTTGATGCTGATCACCTGACCGGGTTGCAGGCGGAAGTTGCCGTGGGTAACAACGCGCTCTCCGGCTTCCAGGCCTTCGGTTACCTCGACCAGTCCGGGCTCGCGCAGGCCGGTCTGCACCTGCTGCCGGCGGGCCAGATAACCCTCACCCTGCGGTTCGACAACCATTACGAACTGATCACGCCCCAGCGGCAGTAGTGCCTCCTCGGGAATCACCACTGCCTGGCGCGCGTCACTACGCAGATCGACTGTCATCAGCATACCCGGCTTGAGCCGCGCATCGGCATTATCGATCAGGGCACGCACGCGGATGGAGCGGGTAATCGGATCCACTTCGTTATCCAGACTGGCGATTTCTCCCTTGAACAATTCATCGCCGTAGGCACGACTGGTTGCGACCAGCTCCTGACCAGGGGTGATCTGCGCCATCAGGGTTTCGGGAATACTGAAGTCGAGTTTCATCACAGAGTCGTCGTGCAGTGTCGCAACCGGCATTCCAGGCACGACCAGCGTTCCAACGCTAACCTGGCGCAGGCCGACCACACTATCAAATGGAGCACGTATCAACCTGTCCGCAAGACGCGCCTGGACCGCCTGCAACTGGGCGCGCGCTATGTCCACCGCGCGAACACGGTCATCCAGCTCCTGGCGCGACAGTACACGGCTCTCGACCAGTTGCCTGGCCCTGGCCAGCTGGCGCTCGGCATCGGCCAGGCTGACCTCGGCCTCCCGCAACTGGGCGAGCTGTTCGCGGTTGGTGAGTTCGACCAGCACATCCCCCTGCTTGACCCGCTGGCCGTCGTCGAAGCGGATGCGTGAGATGGTTGCGGTGATGTTGGCGCTCAACACCGCAGTCTCGTTTGCGTTGAGCGTACCCAGCGCCTCGATGGGGTTGGCTATCTGCCGGCTCTCGGCCGCGACGGCAATCACCGGCAATGGCGGCTGTTGGGCAAACACTGCCAGGGACCAGACGCTGGTGAGGGTTGCCAGCACCGCCTGTCTGAAATTCAACATCCTCTGTTTCCTGTCTCTGTTGGTTTGCCAAAAAAATTACCCGGCCGGACTACCCGACCCCACCAGTCTACTCGGCCATGCTGTCAGCAAGAAAACTATGCATCGCAGCAAAGGCGCGCTCGGCAACGACCGGATTATACTCGGCCTTGCCGGGCATATTCGCGGTCGGATCGGTAAAGGAATGCACCGCGCCGCCATAGGTGTTCAACTGCCAGTCAACATCGGCGCTGCGCATTTCTGCCTTGAATGCCTGCACCTGCTCCTCGGGCACGTAGGGATCGTCGGCACCGTGCAGCACCAGTACCGGCGTACGAATCTGCTCGGCATCTGCGAGGTTGGGTGTGTCCAGATTGCCGTGGAATGACACCACGCCCTGCAACTGGGTGCCGGAGCGCGCCAGCTCCAGCACTGTACCGCCACCAAAACAGAAACCGATCGCTGCGATATGGTCGACATCCAGCGCAACCTCGCCGGCCTGGGCCTTGAACACATCCAGCGCGGCATTGACCCGCTTGCGCATTATTGTCCGGTCACTGCGCACAGCACTGGCAGCCTTGCCGGCTTCCTCGGCGTTCTGCGGCCGGATGTCTTTCCCATACATGTCGGCAACAAAAACCACATACTCGCTGCCGGCGACCCGCTGAGCCTTTTTCGCCGCGTTTTCGGTCACGCCCATCCAGTTGGGCACCATCAGGAGCCCTGGCCGCTTGTCCTTGACCGAGTCGTCATAGACCAGCATTCCCTCGTAGGCCTGGCCTTCGATCTCGTAGGCAACCGCAGTAGCGATCATTTCGGCCTGGGCAATACCCGCCATGCTGGCGGCGGTGGCCATCATCAGGGTGGAAAGTGTCTTTTTCATCTGTCAGATCCTTGGACATACCGTTTCGGTGGAAAGAGGATAGCCTCTGGGGCGCCGCGCAGGGGCGTTTTCACATATTGTCGAAAACTATTCCGTCGATACGCAGCAAAAAGCCCCGCTTGACGTGGTCAGGCGGGGCTTTTCTCGAGCTTGCGGATTTACTTGCTCAATTCAACCAGCAAGGCATTCAGACGACGCACATAGGCGCCGGGGTCCTGCAGGCTTTCGCCGGCCGCCAGGGCTGCCTGGTCAAACAGGATGTGGCTGAGATCACCAAAGCGTCCCTCGTCCTGCTCCTGATCCAGCTTCTCCAGCAGTGGGTGAGCAGGATTGATCTCCATGATCGGCTTGCTCTCCGGCGCCTTCTGACCGGTCGCCTCGAGGATCTTGCGCATCTGCAGACCCATGCCATCTTCGGTGACTACCAGCACTGCGGGAGAGTCGGTCAGGCGATGCGAGACCTTGACGTCATCGACGCTGTCGGCGAGCACATCCTTGATGCGCTGTACCAGATCAGCCTTGGCCTTGGCCGCCTCTTCCTGTGCCTGCTTGTCTTCCTCGGCATCCAGCTTGCCCAGATCCAGATCGCCGCGGGCAATGTCGACAAACTCCTTGCCCTTGTACTCGTTGAGATGGCTCATCAGCCACTCGTCGATACGGTCGGTCAGCAGCAGTACTTCAATGCCTTTTTTGCGGAAGATTTCCAGGTGCGGACTGTTCTTCACCTGATTGTAGCGCTCACCGGTCAGGTAATAGATCTTGTCCTGACCTTCCTGCATGCGCCCGATGTACTCATCCAGGCTGACCACTTCCGAATCATCGTTCTGCTGGGTAGAGGCGAAGCGCAATAAGCCAGCGATCTTCTCGCGATTGGCATAATCTTCAGCCGGGCCTTCCTTCATTACGCTGCCAAAATTCTTCCAGAAGGTTGCGTATTTCTCCGGTTCCTTCTTCGCCAGCTTCTCCAGCATGTCGAGTACGCGCTTGGTCAGCGCCGACTTCATGCTGTCGATCGCCGGATCCTTCTGCAGGATTTCACGCGAAACGTTCAGCGACAGGTCGTTGGAGTCGACCACACCCTTGATGAAACGCAGATACAGCGGCAGGAACTGCTCGGCTTCATCCATGATGAACACGCGCTGCACGTAAAGCTTCAGTCCGCGGGGTGCCTCGCGCTGGTACAGATCGAAAGGTGCGCGTCCGGGGGCGTACAGCAGGCTGGTGTACTCCAGCTTGCCTTCAACCTTGTTGTGACTCCAGCTCAGCGGGTTCTCGAAGTCATGCGACACATGCTTGTAGAACTCCTGGTACTCCTCGTCGCTGATCTCGCTGCGCGGACGGGTCCAGAGGGCGCTGGCACGGTTGACGGTCTCCCACTCGAGTTCGCCGGGCTGCTCTTCATCGCCCTGCTTCTGCTTGGGTAATTCGATCGGTAATGAGATGTGGTCGGAATATTTCTTGACCACATTACGCAGCCGCCAGCCATCGGCGAACTCGGACTCGGCCGCTTTCAGGTGCAGCACGATGCGGGTGCCGCGCTCAGCCTTTTCCACAGTCTCGATGGTGAATTCGCCCTCACCTGCCGATTCCCAGCGCACGCCCTGGGTCTTGTCCGTACCGGCACGACGGGTGAAGACTTCCACCTTGTCAGCGACGATGAAGGCGCTGTAGAAACCCACACCAAACTGACCGATCAGACTGGCGTCCTTCTTCTGGTCGCCGCTAAGCTGCTGCATGAACGCTGCGGTACCTGACTTGGCAATGGTGCCCAGGTTCTCGATAACCTCATCACGGGACATGCCGATACCGTTGTCTTCGATCGTCAGGGTATTGGCTGTTTCATCGGAACTGATGCGAATAACGGTATCAGGCTGATCCTCAAGCAGCTCCGGCCTGGCAATCGCTTCGAAGCGTAGCTTGTCGGATGCATCGGATGCGTTGGAAATCAGCTCGCGGAGAAATATCTCCTTGTTCGAGTACATCGAGTGAATCATCAGATGCAGTAGCTGCTTGACCTCGGTCTGAAATCCGAGCGTTTCCTTCTGGGCTTCCACGGTCATCTTCGGTTGTCTCCCTATGGTTCGGTTAGAAGCATCGTTTAAAAGGCTTCAGGCAAAAGGCGCGGTAGCACAGCCGCGCTGATGTGCCTTTAATGGGGACAACGGGAAGAATTTCAAGGCTGCGCGATGACCGCGATTATCTATAGAGCACCTGCAGCTTGAGCACATCGGCGGGGCGAAAATGATAATCCACCTGGTTAGCGCCACTGCTCTGTGCCAACACGATCCGGCGATCCGCGCTGATGGTTTTCAGGCGCCCTTCATAGGTCCGCCCCGCGTGGGTGGTCAGACGTACCTGTTGGCCAGTAAAGAACTGCGACTCATCAAGCACCGCAAGGATACTCACATCCTGCCATTGGGACCTGGCAGGTACCTCGGACGACTGTTTGTTGGCAGGCGGCTTTATCACTGGTGCTGCAGGAGTCGCAACCGACTCCTGCAGCCCGACCAGCCAGGCGGGACTGCTTGCCAGTGTGGCTTCACCGCTGAGCAGCGTGGCTGGGGTGGTCGGCAGATGCAGGCGCAGCTGCACGCGGGTCGACTGGCCCGGCAGCGGGACAAAATCCAGACTCAGGGTGTAATCATCCGTCACTCGCAGAAGACCCGGCTCGCTCAACGCCCCGGTATGCCACTGCAGCAGTAACTCTGGCCAGGGCCCGGTATCACCTGGCAACCGCTCGATAGTGCGTGAGACGAGCAGCTCATTCGCCGCGGCAAAGCGTATGGCCAGGGCGCGGCGTATGCGCTCAGGTGGACCTTCCTCGAACACCAGTTCGTTGCTGCGCCAGAGCACGCGGTCTGGCCTGAAGGGCTGGCCCATCAACACTCCGTCGATGCCAATACCGCTATTGGCAGGCGTAGCCCACTCACCAGCCAGCAGCTGGTGGAACCGGTCCGGCTGCTCGCGCTGCAGCAGCGCAACACCTGCCAGGATCAGTATCAGTCCCACCAGGATCAGCAGACGCGGCAGCCGGGCATAACCGCGCCGCCGCACGATCAATGTGACAGGGGCTGCAAGCAGAGCCAGGAGAAAACGTGCAATAGGCAGCTTACGGGCAGCCAAAGCCACCCACAGCCAACCGAGCACTAGCAGAAAAAAACCGCAGACAATCAACAAGGCAGGCATGAATAAATGATGCTCCGGACCAGATATACGAGGACCAGCAACCTGCTCAACCCAGCTTGAAATGCGCCCTTGCAGTCGCTATGGGCTCACTTGAACGGGTTTGCCAGGCAGTTATAGCCACATTACCCACTCGCCGCCCCTGACGCCATACCTGACAAGTGGCGTAGGTGTCCTTGTATAGGCCAGCGCGCAGGTAATCGATAGAGAAATCGATGATCTTGGGAAAGTCAGAGCTGTCCATTGCAATCATCAGGTGCAACATTGCCGACTGCTCCATGAATCCGGCAATGACCCCACCATGCAGGGCGGGCAAAACCGGATTGCCGATATTGTCCTTGCTGATGGGTAGATGGAATATCACTTCCTCACCCAGGTGCTTGAGTTCCAGGCCGATCATCCGCGCGTAGGGAATGGCTTCAATCAATGGCGCATAGTCGCGGGAGTCGTGCCCCTGGCGCATCAATTGCTCGATGTGAGTAGGCTGCTCGCTCATGCCTCACCTCCATGAATACTGTGCGCAAGGGTGCCATCCGATGCAGGCTTGCCCATCCGCATGAAGGTGCCCACCACGTGAGCGATCGGTTCGTTGCGGTCGTCCTGATAGGCAATCCCGCGGGTGAAGATCACCGTCGGGCTGAGCCGGTAACACTCGGCAAAACCGAAGATGTCCTTACCCGGCTCCGCCGGATGCATGTAATCGATGCGCAGATCTAGCGTCGGACAGATCTCGAACTCGGGCAGGAAGCAAACTGTCGAGATTCCGCAGCAGGTATCCATCAGGGTAGTGATAGCACCGCCATGAACCACGCCGGAGACAGGGTTGCCAATTATCGCCTCGCTATAAGGCAGCTTGAGCACCAGACCCTTTTCATCGGCATGCTCGACACTCATGCCCAGCACTTGGCAGTGCCGCAGCACCGACAGGAAATTACGACAACGCTTCTCGATATCACTCATCCGGATTCTCAATCAGTGCACAGGGAATGGGCGGCATAGTACCCATAACGCCGGACAGACTCCAGCGACATACGGTACCCGCGCCAGCCTGACTCTAAACGGGAACTAAGATCGATTTAGTCTGACCAAAATAGAGGACCAACCGGGAGATTGAGATGATAAGAGCATTTTTTACCCTGACCCTGATCACCAGTCTTGGCATGCTGGCCGCCTGCGGCCAGGACAATGAAGTACCCAAACCCGAGGAGCGCCCGCCAGCCACCACAAGCGGCACGGGGGCAGCAACCGGAACCGGTACCGCAACTGCCACCACCGGCGGCACCGGCACAGCAACAAGCCAGGCGGCAGGCACCGGATACCAAACCGCCACTGGCGCCGGCGTGGAGGCCGACGCCAGCGCCGAATAATCAAACAGGAGGCCAGAATGACCATTTGGCAAAGAATACTTGGCGCCGCCGCTCTGGTAGCAGGGTTGACCTTGCTTGTCGGCTGCGGTGAAGAAGCAGTGGATGACCTGGATCGCATCGACGCAGCACCTTCCGAGGGAGTGTCGCCTGATGCTATCGAACCAGCGGAGGACGAGCGCGTAATGCCGGCTGAAACGGTCGATGAAACAGAGCCTGATCAGCAGTACTGAGCGTTTATCCATATGAGCCTGGCCAGCCCATTCTCACCATTGTGCTGGCGTGGCAATGCATGCTATTTATGATCAGCATTTAAACCAAGGAGGATAGAATGAACAAAATCGGCGCAATGGCAGTTCTGTTGGCGAGCATGGGTCTACTGGCTGCCTGTGAGAAAGAACCAGAAAACAATATGGATTCGGTTGCAGAAACGATTGAGGAGGCAGCTGAAGACTCCGGCGAAGCGATTGAGGAAAAGGCACGCGAAATCACCGGCAACGAGCGCACTACTGGCGAAAAAATGGCGGATGGTATGGAGTCAGCGGGCGAATCTATAGGCGAAGCCTATGATGACAGCGCTGATTACGTGAAGGAAAAAGCGAGTCAGGCTGGTGATGCCATGGATCCAGACGAATAAAGCATGAACAATTAATACCCCATTGCTAAAAGAGACATGCCCCAGAGGGCATGTCTTTGAGTTCGAAATCGTTTCACTCCACCTTATCCTGCTGTACCACCCCGCCTGTCGGGCTGTACATCATTGCTGCCAGTACTCGAGAATGAAATTCCCGCTTGTATAGCACCCAGACAACCCCAGCGCTAGTCAGCATGAACAACAACGGATTGATAAACCAGGTAAGCGCCGCCAGTGCAAAGTAGTAAGCGCGCAATCCCAGGTTGAATTCATTACCGGCCATGGATAGCACCGTCGCGGCCCTTGCAGCGTAAGCCTTGCGCTCGATCTCCGATACCTGCTTTTCGCCAACCAGCGGTGCAGACCCGAGCAGCACAGAAGCAAAGTTGTACTGACGCATTCCCCACGAAAAGGTGAAGAAGGCATAAACGAAAATGCCCAACATGACCAGCAGCTTCATCTCTGACATCTGACGGCTGACTTCGGCAACAAAGGGCATATCCTGAAGCAGGTTTTGCGCCCGGTCCGTCGCACCTATCACTGTGATGATACCCGCAAGAATCAGCAGCGTACTCGAGGCAAAGAACGCCGTGTTGCGCTCAAGGTTACCGATCACGCTTGCATCTGCAATGCGTTGCTCGCGCATGAGCAGCCGCGACATCCAGTCCTGCCGGTAAAGGTGCAGCACACTGGCCAGACACGCCGTGTCCCGTGCGCGGTGACGCGCATAATGGGTGTAACCGACCCAGCACAAAAGAAACCAGAGAAACGCGAGCAGGTTAAGCCAGGTCGAGCCGGCATCGGGCAGGTAAAGTTGCGAGAGCATTCAAACACCTTGTCAGAACCAGGTTAGCAACGCCGGACAACGCATATGCCGGCAGTGATCTTGATTATAGTCAGCATCGCTGCCAAAGATCAGACAAAAAAAACCCCGCCGAAGCGGGGTTCCTTCTCATCTCGATAACGAGATGTTACTTCAATGGCCAGCCAGTCAGTTCAGCCAGAGCCGAACCGATGTCTGCCAGCGAACGCACGGTTTTCACGCCTGCGTCTTCCAGCGCAGCGAACTTTTCGTCTGCAGTACCCTTGCCACCGGAAATGATCGCACCGGCGTGGCCCATCCGCTTGCCCGCAGGCGCGGTCACGCCAGCGATGTAAGACACAACCGGTTTGGTCACGTTGGCCTTGATGAAGGCGGCTGCCTCCTCTTCGGCGCTACCACCGATTTCGCCGATCATCACGATCGCTTCAGTCTTCGGATCATCCTGGAACATCTGCAGGATGTCGATGAAGTTGGAGCCTGGAATCGGATCGCCACCGATGCCGACACAGGTAGACTGGCCAAAGCCGGCGTCTGTGGTCTGCTTGACGGCTTCATAGGTCAGGGTGCCCGAACGCGACACGATACCAACCTTGCCTGGCAGGTGAATATGACCCGGCATGATGCCGATCTTGCACTCGCCGGGGGTGATGACGCCTGGGCAGTTAGGCCCGATCAGACGCACGCCCAGCTGGTCACAGACGACTTTACAGTCGAGCATGTCCAGGGTCGGGATGCCTTCGGTGATGCAGACAATCAGCTTGATGCCGCTGTTGGCCGCTTCCAGGATCGAGTCCTTGCAAAACGGAGCCGGAACATAGATTACACTGGCTTCGGCGCCAGTCTGCTCAACCGCTTCGCGCATGGTATTGAACACCGGAAGACCCAGGTGAGTAGTGCCACCCTTGCCTGGTGTTACACCACCGACCATCTTGGTGCCGTACTCAATGGCTTGCTCAGAGTGGAAAGTACCCTGTGCGCCAGTAAAGCCTTGGCAGATAACTTTGGTGTCTTTATTGATCAGGATGCTCATTATTTACCCTCCGCGGCCTTGACGACTTGCTGGGCAGCGTCGGTCAGACTGGTTGCTGCGATGATGTTAAGACCACTTTCCTTCAGTACCTTGGCGCCCAGTTCGGCATTATTGCCTTCCAGACGAACGACAACCGGTACCTTCACGCCGACTTCCTTCACTGCACCGATGATGCCTTCGGCAATCATGTCGCAACGAACGATGCCACCAAAGATGTTGACCAGAACAGCCTTCACATTAGTGTCGGAGAGGATGATCTTGAACGCTTCGGTAACGCGCTCTTTGGTCGCGCCGCCGCCCACATCCAGGAAGTTGGCGGGCTTGCCGCCATGGTGGTTAACGATGTCCATGGTACCCATGGCCAGACCGGCGCCATTGACCATACAGCCGATATTACCTTCCAGCGCGACATAGTTCAGTTCGAACTTGGCAGCGTGGGCTTCGCGCGGATCATCCTGCGACGGATCATGCATCGCGCGCAGCTTGGGCTGACGATACATGGCGTTGCCATCGATGCCGATCTTGGCATCCAGGCAATGCAGGTTGCCGTCTTCCTTGATCACCAGCGGGTTAATTTCCAGCAGTGCCAGATCGTAGTCGGCAAACAGCTTGCCCAGGCCGACAAAGATATGGGTGAACTGCTTGATCTGGTCGCCTTTCAGGCCCAGCTGGAATGCCAGGTCACGGCCCTGGTAGGGCTGCGGACCGACCAGCGGATCGATAACGGCCTTGATGATTTTCTCGGGAGTTTCTTCGGCGACCTTCTCGATTTCCACGCCGCCCTCAGTGGACGCCATGAACACGATGCGGCGACTGGAACGGTCGACGACCGCACCCAGGTACAGTTCCTGAGCGATATCGGTGCATGATTCGACCAGAATCTTGGTAACCGGCTGGCCACTGGCATCAGTCTGATAGGTAACCAAGCGCTCGCCCAGCCATTTTTCGGCGAAGGCCTTGGCCTCTTCCTTGCTTTTGATCAGCTTGACGCCACCAGCCTTACCGCGGCCGCCAGCGTGGACCTGGGCCTTGACGACCCACATGTCGCCGCCAATCTTGTCACAGGCTTCTGCCGCTTCTTCGGGGGTGTCTACTGCAAAACCTTTCGAGACGGGAAGGCCGTACTCAGCGAACAGCTGCTTCCCCTGATATTCGTGAAGATTCATGCTTATCTACCGTTTTGATCGTGTAGGAACTGCGTTTCATAACCACGGACTCAGCGGACCGCCGTTACCCTTTATCACCCTTGGGGGTGACCGCACCGATTGCTCGGCGGGATTTGCCGCTTCGTGATAAGGCTGCCCGTATCGACCGACTCGCGAACGACCGGTCAGTCACGGGCGCCATATGTTACCGCTTCTTGCGGTTGGCGACATGAATTGCGTGACCATTTACCGCCAGCGCTGCCTCATGCAATGCCTCGGAAACGGTCGGATGCGAGAACACCATCATGCCCAGATCTTCGGCACTGGTGCCGAACTCCATGCCGATCGCGCCTTGCTGAACCAGTTCGGCTGCGCCGGGACCGATAACGTGAACACCCAGGACGCGATCGTTTTTGGCGTCAGCGATTACCTTGACCATGCCGCCTGTCTCGTTGGCAGCCACCGCGCGGCCGTTGGCTGCAAACGGGAAGACACCGACGTTGACTTCAACGCCTTCAGCCTTGAGCTGCTGCTCGTTCTTGCCGACCCATGCGATCTCCGGGTGGGTATAGACAACTGCTGGTACCAGATCATAATTCATTGCAGTCTTGTGACCTGCGATGCGCTCGGCCACCATCACGCCCTCTTCCGAGGCCTTGTGTGCCAGCATCGACCCACGGACCACGTCGCCAACGGCGTAGACGCCGGGCACACTGGTGGTGCAGTAGTCATCAACAAAGATCACACCGCGCTCATCCATGTCGACGCCGGTATCGGCAGCCAGCAGATTTTCGGTATAGGCACGACGGCCCACGGCGACGATCAGTTTGTCGAAGGTCAGTTGCTGCTCACCCTCGGCATCAGTAAAGGAAACAGTGACCTGCTTTCGCTTGATGTCGGTCCCGGTGACCCGGGCGCCCAGACGGACCTGCAAACCCTGCTTGGTAAAGACCTTGAAAGCTTCCTTGGCGATCTGGTCATCGGCGGCGACCATGAACTTGTCCAGGGCTTCGAATATCACTACCTCGGCACCCAGGCGACGCCATACCGAACCCAGCTCCATACCAATGATGCCAGCACCGATAACGCCGAGCTTCTTGGGCACGCTGGTAAATTCCAGCGCACCGGTAGAATCGACAATGATGTCGTCGGTCAGCGGTGCCGGCGGAATCTCGATTGGGCGCGAACCTGAAGCGAGAATCACATTCTCTGCTTCGTAAACAGTGGCTTTGCCGTCGGCGTCAGTCACTTCGACCTTCTTGCCAGCAAGCAGCTTGCCGTGGCCTTCGATGCTGGTCACACCGTTGGCTTTGAACAGCGCACTGACGCCACCGGTAAACTGTTTGACGATCTTGTCCTTGCGCTCAAGCATCGCCTTGATGTCGATACTCAGGCCCTTGGTCTCGATACCGTGAACCTGGAAACCTTCCTTCGCCTCGTAAAACTTCCAGGAACTGTCCAGCAAAGCCTTCGACGGTATGCAACCAACGTTCAAGCAGGTTCCACCCAATGCCTGCTTGCCATCCTTACCCACATACTTTTCTACACAGGCAGTTTTCAGACCCAGCTGAGCGGCGCGGATAGCAGCCACATAGCCGCCGGGGCCGGCACCGATGACGATTACATCGTATTTATCACTCATAACCCAATTCCTCTGTTTGCAGCTGTAAGGGTGACGCTGCCCCGACGCTTGTGGCATTCAGGGGCAGCTCGCCGCGTGCCATGTGAAGCTTGCAGCTGTTAAATCAGATATCCAGCAACAGCCGGGCCGGATCTTCCAGCAGTTCCTTGATTGCCACGAGGAAGCTGACTGCTTCCTTGCCATCGATCAGACGGTGATCGTAGGACAGCGCCAGGTACATCATCGGCAGGATAACTACCTGGCCTTTCTCGGCCATCGGGCGCTCCTGGATCTTGTGCATCCCCAGAATAGCCGCCTGCGGAGGATTGACGATGGGTGAGGACAGCAACGAGCCGAATACCCCTCCGTTGGAAATCGTGAAAGTACCGCCGGTCATGTCTTCCATCGATAACTTGCCGTCTTTTGCCTTGCGGCCGAAATCGGCAATGGTACCCTCGATAGTGGCCAGACTCATGAACTCGGTATTGCGCAGAATCGGCACTACCAGTCCCCGATCACTGGATACAGCAACACCTATGTCCTGGTAGCCGTGGTAAACGACATCGCTGCCATCGATCGACGCGTTGACTGCCGGATAGCGCTTGAGCGCCTCGGTCGCGGCCTTGACGAAGAACGACATGAAGCCCAGGCGGACGCCGTTGTGCTTCTTCTCGAACAGTTCCTTGTACTTGCTGCGCAGATCCATGATCGGCTTCATGTTGACCTCGTTGAAGGTCGTCAGCATGGCCATGCTCGACTGGGCATCAACCAGGCGCTCGGCGATGCGGGCACGTAGGCGGGTCATCGGCACGCGCTTCTCAACGCGATCACCCTCGGCCAGCGCGGCATTATCCACCGCGGCCGCCTTGGCAGCAGGCTTGGCCGCATCGGCCGGGGCTTTGGCGGGAGCCGATTTCTTCGCTTCCACCGCATTCATTACGTCTTCCTTGGTGACTCGACCGCCCTTGCCGGTGCCCTCGATGTCTGCCGGGGCCAGGCCATTTTCTTCAGCCATCTTGCGTGCAGCAGGAGACAACATGGGCTCTTCGCCGCTTGCCTTGGGTCCTTCGGACACCTGGTCTTCAACTTCTGCCGGCTGGCTGGCGGCCTGGGGTGCTTCCTTGTCCTTGGCGGCTGCCTTCGGAGCGGCGGCGCCACCCTTTTCCAACGTACCGAGCAACTCACCGCTGAGCACGGTTTCGCCCTCACCCTTTACGATATCTCCGAGCACGCCATCGGCTTCGGCCAGAACTTCCATTACGACTTTGTCGGTCTCGATGTCGACGATCAACTCATCACGCTTGACCGCGTCGCCGGGTTGCTTGTGCCATGTCGCTACGGTGCCATCTGCAACCGATTCGGGAAAAGTGGGGGCCTTGATTTCAATAGCCATTATCGATCCTTAAATTAATTCTCTGTTGTCTGCCAGATGCTCAAGCGGTAAGCGCGTCTTGCAATAGTTTTTCCTGCTGTTCGGCGTGCAGGGACGGGTAACCACAAGCAGGTGATGCAGAGGCTTCACGTCCAGCGTAGTCCAGATACAGATCCTTGACCTTATGCTGGAGGATGACCCGACGCATGTGATGTTGACTGCAGTACCAGGCGCCCTGGTTCATCGGCTCTTCCTGACACCAGACGACCTTCTTCAACGACTTGTACGGGGCCAGAATCTCGGCGAGATCCTCCTCCGGGAACGGATACAGCTGCTCTATGCGGACGATCGCAGCATTTTCGATACCATCGTTGCGGCGCTTCTCGAGCAGATCGTAATAGACCTTGCCACTGCACATGATCACGCGCTCAACCTTCTTCGGATCCAGTGTGTCGTACTCCGGAAGCACGGTATGGAACGAACCGTCGGCAAGATCTTCCAGGCTGGAGACAGCCAGCTTGTGGCGCAGCAGTGACTTGGGGGTGAGCGCGATCAGCGGCTTGCGCAGGGGACGGATAACCTGACGCCGCAGCATGTGGTAAACCTGCGCCGGGGTGGATGGAACGCATACCTGGATATTGTGCTCTGCGCTGAGTTGCAGGAAGCGCTCGAGACGGGCCGAAGAATGCTCCGGGCCCTGCCCTTCATAACCGTGCGGCAGCAGCATGGTCAGGCCACACAGCCGTCCCCACTTGTGTTCGCCGCTGGTGATGAACTGGTCAATTACCACCTGTGCGCCGTTGGCGAAGTCACCGAACTGGGCCTCCCACAATACCAGTGCATTGGGTGTGGTGGTCGCATAACCGTACTCGAAGGCCAGCACCGCCTCTTCCGACAACAGGGTGTCGTAGATATCCAGTCGCGGCTGGTTTTCGGCCAGGTTGGCCAGCGGGATGTAGGTGGAACCATCCTTCTGATTGTGCAGAACCGCATGACGGTGGGAGAAGGTACCTCGACCCACGTCCTGACCGGTAATGCGTACCGGGTGTCCCTCGTGCAGCAAGGTGGCATAAGCCATTGTCTCGGCGAAGCCCCAGTTCAGCGGCAGCGCGCCAGCGGCCATCTTGCGACGGTCCTCGACTATCTTGCCGACCTGGCGCTGGATAACCAGGCCATCGGGCAGATCATTCAGACGGCCGGCCAGATCCTGCAGGGTCTTCAGTTCGATCCGAGTGTCGTGCCGTGCCGTCCAGGTATGACCCAGATAGGGCGCCCAATCGACGAAGGAACTGGTATCGGGCTGCTTGACCAGGCTCTTGACCACGTGGTCGCCATTGTCCAGCGCTGTACGGTATTCCTCGACCTGACCCTGTACCTCGTCAGCATCCAGCGTTCCGTCCTTGACCAGGCGTTCGGCGTAGATTTCGCGAGTAGTCGGGTGCTTGCTGATCTTGTCGTACATCAGCGGCTGGGTGCCGGAAGGTTCATCGGCTTCGTTATGGCCGCGGCGGCGGTAGCACACCAGGTCGATCACCACGTCACGCTTGTACTGCATGCGGTAATCAACGGCCAACTGGGTAACGAACAGTACAGCCTCGGGATCGTCGCCGTTGACGTGGATAATCGGCGCCTGGATCATCTTTGCGACGTCGGTGCAGTACTCAGTGGAACGTGCATCATCCTGGCGGCTGGTAGTAAAGCCCACCTGGTTGTTGATGATAATATGGATGGTGCCGCCGGTCTTGAACGCGCGGGTCTGGGACATCTGGAATGTCTCCATGACGACGCCCTGGCCAGCGAAGGCAGCGTCGCCATGAATACTGATCGGTAGTACGCGGTCGCCCGAATTATCCCTACGGCGATCCTGGCGCGCACGCACCGAGCCCTCGACCACAGGCGATACTATCTCCAGGTGCGACGGGTTGAACGCCAAAGCCAGGTGTGTTTCGCCGCCGGACGTCATTACGTTGGACGAAAAGCCCTGGTGGTATTTGACGTCACCGGAACTGAGATCAATCTTCTTCTTGCCTTCGAACTCATCAAACAGCTCACGCGGGTTCTTGCCGAGAATATTCACCAGCACGTTGAGACGGCCACGGTGGGCCATGCCCAGAACTAATTCCTGTGTGCCGTAGGAACCGGAACGCTGAATGATCTCGTCGAGCATTGGAATCAGGCTTTCGCCACCCTCGACACCGAAACGCTTGGTACCCGGGAACTTGGTACCCAGGTACTTTTCCAGACCTTCTGCAGCGGTCAGGCGCTCAAGCAGGTGACGCTTGGTTGTGGCTGAATGCTGGGGCTTGCCCCGCACGCTTTCCAGACGCTGCTGAAACCAGCGGCGCTGGTCGGAGTCGACGATATGCATGTATTCAGCGCCAAAGGTCGAGCAGTAGGTCGCCTTCAGGGCATCGAGAATTTCGCGAAGGGGAGCCTCTTCCTTGCCAATATGCAGTTCACCGGTGCGAAAGGGGGTATCCAGATCAGCATCCGTCAGACCGTAATCGGTCAGGGTCAGATCGGCTATTTCGGCACGTTTCCACAAACCCAGCGGATCAAGATCGGAGCCCTGATGGCCACGCATGCGGAAAGCCTGGATCAGACGCAGAACATCAACCTGTTTCTTTTCGTGGGCGCTACTGGTCTGACCGCCAACCGCTGCGACAGGACGCCGCTGGTGCTTGGCTAGTAGCTGGAAGTGTTCGCGAATCGTGGAATGGGAAACGTCCGACCCCGCATTACCGTTGGCTTGCGGCAGCTTCTGGAAATAGCTTCGCCACTCGTCGCCGATACTGTTCGGATCGTGCAGATAGAGCTCATAAAGCTCCTCAACATAGGAAGCATTCCCGCCTGACAAATGGGAAGTACTCCACAGCTGCTGCATTTCGCTGTCTGGCATGCTTGGTCACCCTCTATAAGGGGATACCACCTGGCGCAAAGACCATTAACTGGCAAAAACACTGCCATCCGTGCAAAACATGCGAAGAGCCCCAGCGTGATCCCTGCCGATTGACCCGTAATGCCATGTCATGCGAAACCGGAATATTGCCGGCCCCGACAGATAGTTCGGGTGTTACCCGATTGCCCCTGTTGGTTTAGGTACGCAAACCACGGCTTTGTGAGCTGCGGTTCGATTAAAATCTGGCCGATCTCCTGTAGCAGAGACCGGCCTAGGCCCAACGTTATGCAGATTCCGACCGATCAGACACCGCTCTGCAGCAGCATGTTGCGAATATGGCCGATAGCACGGGTCGGATTCAGACCCTTGGGGCACACATTGACGCAGTTCATGATGCCGCGGCAGCGGAATACGCTGAAGGGATCATCCATGGCAGCCAGACGCTCTTCGGTATGGGTGTCACGGCTGTCCGCCAGAAAGCGGTAGGCCTGCAACAAGCCGGCTGGACCGATGAACTTGTCCGGATTCCACCAGAATGAAGGGCAGGAAGTGGAGCAGCAGGCACAGAGTATGCACTCGTACAGGCCATCCAGCTTCTCGCGCTCTTCGGGCGACTGCAAGCGCTCGATAGCCGGCGCCGGCGTGTCGTTCTGCAAAAACGGCTGAATCTTTTCGTATTGCTTGTAGAAGATGCTCATATCCACGACCAGGTCACGTATGACCGGCAAACCAGGCAATGGACGCAGCACCAGCTTGTTGTTTTTGACGACGTCGGAAAGCGGCGTAATGCAGGCCAGGCCATTCTTCCCGTTGATGTTCATGCCGTCAGAGCCACATACGCCCTCTCGGCAGGAACGACGGTAGGCCATGCCTACGTCCCTTTCCTTGACCAGTGCCAGCACGTCAAGAACCATGATGTCCTTGCCGCCGGTATCGATCTCGAAGTCTTCCATGTAGGGAGCGTTGTCGCTCTCTGGGTTATAACGGTAGACGCTTACTTGCAGCATATCGGTCACCCTTAATAAGTCCGGACCTTCGGTTCAAATGTAGGAACTGTCTTCGGTGTGAAGTTGACGGCCCGCTTCTTCAATTCCTTGGTAGCAGGCATGTAGAGGCTGTGGCACAGCCAGTTCTCATCGTCACGATCCTCGTAATCTTCACGGGCATGCGCACCACGGCTTTCTGTGCGCAGGTTCGCAGCGACGGCTGTCGCCTCGGCCACTTCCAGAAGATTCTGCAGTTCCAGTGCTTCGATACGCGCAGTATTGAACGCCTGGCTCTTGTCATCGATCTTGACGTTAGCGATTCGCTCACGCAGATCGGCCAGTTGTTTGATGCCCTTCTCCATGAACTCCCCGGTGCGGAACACACCGAAATAGTTCTGCATGCAGTTTTGCAGCTCCTTGCGCAACGGTGCGACCTCTTCGCCGGTCTCGCGACCGTTGAGGGCATTGAGTCGCGCCATAGCGGCCTCGATATCCGCTTCGGAAGCGGAGCGGTGCTCAATGCCTTCCTTCAAAGCGCTTTCCAGGTGCAGGCCAGCGGCACGACCGAAGACCACCAGATCCAGGAGTGAGTTACCGCCCAGACGGTTAGCGCCGTGTACCGATACACAGGCCACTTCGCCCACAGCGAACAGACCATCAATGATGTGGTCCTTACCGTTCTCGTCCTGGGTAATAGCCTGGCCATGAATGTTGGTGGCAACGCCGCCCATCATGTAATGGCAGGTCGGCACTACCGGAATCGGCGCAGTCACCGGATCGACGTGGGCGAAGGTCTTGGACAGCTCACAGATACCCGGCAGGCGACTATGCAGTACTTCCTCACCGAGGTGATCGAGCTTGAGCATCACGTGATCGCCATCAGGCCCACACCCGTTACCGGCGATGATTTCCTTGACCATGGAACGGGCGACCACGTCGCGGCCAGCCAGATCCTTGGAGTTCGGTGCGTAACGCTCCATGAAGCGCTCGCCGTGCTTGTTGATCAGGTAGCCACCTTCACCCCGGCAACCCTCGGTCACCAGCGTACCGGCGCCGGCAATGCCGGTGGGGTGGAACTGCCACATCTCGATGTCCTGCACCGGGACACCGGCGCGCAGCGCCATGCCGATACCGTCACCAGTATTGATCAGCGCGTTGGTGGTGGATGCATAGATACGGCCCGCACCACCGGTAGCCAGCACGGTTGCCTTGGCCTTGATGTAAGCAGTCTCGCCGGTCTCGATGCAGATCGCGACCACACCAACGATAACGCCGTCTTCGTTTTTAACCAGATCGACCGCATACCATTCGTTGAGGAAGGTAGTGTTGTGCTTGACGTTGTTCTGATAGAGCGTGTGCAGCAAGGCGTGGCCGGTACGGTCAGCCGCAGCACAGGTACGTGCCGCCTGGGTCGGATTGTCAGGACCCTTGGACTGGCCGCCGAATGGGCGCTGGTAAATACGGCCCTGCTCGGTACGGGAAAACGGCAGGCCCATGTGCTCAAGCTCGAATACCGCTTCCGGACCGACCGAGCACATGTACTCGATAGCGTCCTGGTCGCCGATATAGTCGGAACCCTTGACGGTATCGTACATGTGCCAGCGCCAGTCATCGTTCGGATCGGCAGAGGCGATCGCACAGGTAATACCGCCCTGGGCGGAAACGGTGTGCGAGCGGGTCGGGAATACCTTGGTAACCACGGCAGTCTTGTGACCACCCTGGGCCAGCTGCAGTGCGGCACGCATGCCCGCGCCACCGCCACCGATAATGATGGCGTCAAAAGTCAGTGTACGAATGTTAGCCATTTAGATACCCCAAAGAATCTGTATGCCCCAGACGAAAAATACAAACATCGCAAGCCCGCATACCGCCTGAAACAGGAAGCGTACGGTCGTTGCCCATTTGCCCATTGCCATGGGAGTCAGGTAGTCAGTTGAAATGGTCCACATTCCGACCCAGGCATGAGCGCTGAGGGCCACCAGTGTGAGCAGGCTGAAAATGCGCATCCAGTTCTGGCTGAACAGGCCACGCCATTCTTCGAAGCCAAGACCCGGATTGAATATGAAGTAACCCAGCAGAAACAGCGTGTAGAGCGCGAGCACTACCGCCGAAACGCGCTGCGCCATCCAGTCATAGAGACCACTACGCGACAGGTTGGTGACATTGGTTACCATATCCAGACCCCCAGAAAAACAATCACGATGACTGACAGCACGATCACGATTTGCGATCCACGCTTGCCACTTTCCAGGCCTTCACCCACGCCCGCATCCATCACCAGATGACGTACACCGGCAATAAGATGGTAAAGCAGCGCAGACAGCACGCCCCAGGTCACCAGTTTGGCGAAGGGATGCTGAAGAATGGACTGGGCTTGCTCAAATCCGCTTTCGGAATCCAGTGACATATCCAGTAGCCAGAGCATAAAAGCAATGGCGACGAACAGTATGATTCCGGAAATACGATGAGCAATCGACGTCCAGGCGGTGACAGGCAGTTTGATTGTCCTGAGATCCAGGTTTACAGGTCTTTTGCTATTCACGGCTATATTCACACTCATGGCCCTTTTTAGTTTCAGGGCTGGATTATAGGAAGGTGCACTATTATGGGTACCCCAATGGCCTGTTACATGGTTCCTGTGGGGAGCCAATAAGCCACTTTGCCGGTAACGGAGTATAGAGACTTGACCCCTTGATTACAACGCAACTCCGCCTTCGGAAGGCCCTTGTTACAACACCCGCGGACCTTTACTGCACGCTAAGTGGGCGCAAATAAAACCTGTTTATCTGCCTGATAACCATTCACTATCTGTAGAATTGACAAACCGATTTATCACCTTATAGTGATGCGGGCCCTGCGTAGGGGGCGCATCCTTTCGATACCAGCAAACAGGAGGCCGACAATGGCTGACAAGAAGGCGCAGTTGATGATCGAGGGCAATGCCCCTATCGACCTGCCAATGTATTCAGGCACGCTCGGGCCCGATGTTGTTGATGTGCGCGGACTCACCGCCGAAGGGTTCTTCACTTTTGACCCCGGCTTCATGGCTACTTCGTCCTGCGAATCCAAGATTACCTACATCGATGGTGAAAAAGGTGTGCTGCTGCACCGCGGCTATCCCATCGAACAGCTGGCTGAAAACGCTGACTTCCTGGAAACCTGTTTTCTGTTGCTAAAGGGTGAACTGCCCGATGATGCAGAGAAAGAAAAATTCGTCAGCACCATCAAGAATCACACCATGGTGCACGAGCAGCTCAAGACATTCTTCAACGGCTTCCGTCGTGACGCCCACCCGATGGCCATCATGTGCGGTGTAGTCGGCGCCCTGTCTGCCTTCTACCACGATTCGCTGGACATCAACGATGCGCATCACCGCGAAATTTCCGCGATCCGCCTGATCGCCAAGATGCCGACGCTGGCTGCAATGGTCTACAAGTACTCCATGGGTCAGCCCATGCTGTACCCGCGCAACGACCTCTCGTACTCCGAAAACTTCCTGCACATGATGTTCAATACACCCTGTGACGAGAAGAAGGTCAATCCGATTCTGGCCAAGGCCATGGATCGGATTTTCGTGCTGCACGCCGACCACGAACAGAATGCATCGACCTCCACAGTACGCCTGGCCGGCTCCTCAGGCGCGAATCCTTTTGCCTGCATCGCCGCCGGCATTGCTGCGCTCTGGGGCCCCGCCCACGGCGGCGCCAACGAAGCCGTCCTGCGTATGCTGGATGAAATTGGTGATGTATCGAATATCGAAAAATTCATTGCCAAGGCCAAGGACAAGGACGACCCCTTCAAGCTGATGGGCTTCGGCCACCGGGTCTACAAGAACTTCGACCCGCGCGCCAAGGTAATGAAGGAAACCTGTGATGAAGTGCTGGCCGAGCTGGGCATCAATGATCCGCAGCTGGAACTGGCCATGAAGCTGGAAGAGATCGCCCGCAGCGACCCCTACTTCGTTGAGCGCAACCTCTACCCGAACGTCGATTTCTACTCGGGCATCATCCTCAAGGCCATCGGCATCCCGGCCTCGATGTTCACCGTGATCTTTGCTACCGGCCGCACGCCTGGCTGGATCGCTCACTGGAACGAGATGATCAGCAGCCCTTACAAGATTGGCCGTCCACGCCAGCTGTACACCGGCGCCACCCAGCGCGATTATCCGAAGAAGTAATTCTGATAATGCAGTCGCTAAAAAACCCGCTTCGGCGGGTTTTTTTATGTCGAATTACTGTGACCCTTTGCCCTAAAGACGATCCGTCAGCCTACTGCGCCAAAGTCAAAATGGATTCCCGCCTGCGCGGGAATGACGGAGTGGTAGACGCGAGCGGACCCAGCAAACCTGAATGCGCATCACCAGAGAACGTCATCCTCGCGAACGCGGGGATCCATTCTCGTTTTGTTAAGACGGCAATATCCCCTTCAGGCCAGGAGTCTGCCCCAGTATTACCCCGTCTGCGCCTCCCACCAGCCGATCATCCGCAACGCATCGGCCTGCGAATCACCACACACTTCTTCGTCAGCCTTGAATCCCGCACATACCGCTGGCCGGTCGGGGTGACCAAAGATGCGGCAGCGGTATTCAGCATCCAGATTGATGCAGACTACACCCGCCGGCTTCCCGCCAGGCATGCCGGGTATCGGCGAGGTAATCGAGGGCGCAATGCAGCAGGCGCCACAGCCGGAGCGGCAGTTCATCGCCACGGGATCACTCGCTGCGATCGAGACGGGCGATCAGGCTTGACGTATCCCAACGTCCGCCACCCATCGCCTGCACATCGGCATAAAACTGATCAACCAGCGCAGTTACCGGCAGACGGGCACCGTTCTGACGGGATTCATCGAGCACAATGGACAGATCCTTGCGCATCCAGTCCACCGCAAAACCGAAATCGAATTCGCCGGCCAACATGGTTTTGTGGCGATTTTCCAGCTGCCAGGACTGCGCCGCGCCCTTGCTGATCACTTCCATCGCTGCCTCGCCATCGAGACCCGCGCACTGGGCAAAATGCAGCGCCTCGGACAACCCCTGAACCAGGCCGGCAATGCATATCTGATTGACCATCTTGGTCAGTTGCCCCGAGCCAATCGGCCCCATACGCTTGAGCATCTTCGCGTAACTGTTGATCACCGGACGGGCGAAATCGAAAACCGACTCCTCGCCGCCGACCATCACCGTCAGCTTGCCGTTTTCGGCGCCTGCCTGACCGCCGGAAACCGGCGCATCGAGAAACCCCACGCCGCGCTCCTGGGCAAGCTGGCCCATCTCCACTGCCACATTGGCGGAGGCGGTGGTGTGGTCGATGATCACCGTACCGCTGCGCGCACCCTGCAAAACGCCCTGCTCGCCCGTCATTACTTCACGCAGATCGTTATCGTTGCCCACGCAGAGCATCACGAAATCCTGCTCGGTAGCCGCCTCTGCCGGAGTCCGGCAGGCCCTGCCGCCGTGCTCGGCTACCCAGGCGTCGGCCTTGGATGCCGTGCGGTTGTAGACGCAGACCTCATGGCCCGCCCGCTTGAGGTGCCCGGCCATGGGATAACCCATGACGCCCAGGCCGATGAATGCAATATTGGCCATCACGCCTCCAGAAGTGACCGCAGGTGCATGCCGGGAGGTATTCCACGGCTGCCGTAGCGGCAAATGTATCGCAGGTCCGATCATAGCAGGCAGCGACGTCCCTTTTTGCACTTTACGCCCCGCGGCAAGCAAAGGGTATCGGCAGATCGACTGCGGATAAACCTCTCTGCAGGGCTCTGCCATACGCATGAATGCGTTGCAGGCAGCCCGCAGGCATCTGCATACTATGCGCCCTATCCACTCTCCGGAGGAGCTCCCAGATGTTCAGCGTCAATCAGTATTTTGAAGGCAAGGTCGCGTCAATCGGCTTCAATCAACCCGAAGGCGCCGCAACCGTCGGTGTAATGGCGCCCGGCGAATATGAATTCGGCACCAGTCAGCTGGAGATCATGCACGTGATCACTGGTCAGTTGACCGTAAAGCTGCCCGGTAGCGAGCAGTGGGAAGATTTTCCCGGCGGCAGTCAGTTTACCGTGCCGGCCAACAGCAGGTTCAACCTCAAGGTCGAGCAGGATACCGCGTATCTGTGCGAGTACCGCTGAATCCGCTAGTCATCCGGAGCGGCCAGGATCAGTTGGCCGCTTCGTCCACCAGGGCCCTGCCGTAATTCTCGAGAAATATCGGCGGCATCCGCCGCGGTTTTCCTGTCGACAGCTCGATGCAGGCGAACGTCGTTCTGGCGCGCAACAGCGTAACCCCATCAGACTTGCGGCAAAGCTGGAAATGCCGCGTCATGCGCAGCTTGCGATCCCAGTGGATGATCCAGGTGGCCATAACCAGCTCATCTCCCAGATAGCCAGCGGCCAGATAATCGATCTCGTGGCGCACTACTGCCATCGCCCGATCCAGCTCCCGGTATTCGTCCAGCCCCAGGCCCAATGACATCGAATGCCGCCATGCGCAGCCCTCCAGCCAGCGCACGTAAACCGTGTTGTTCGCATGACCCAGCGCGTCGATATCGTCAGCCTGAACGGTAATATCCAGGGTATAGGGGTTTTCCAGATCCCATTTCACAGTCAGCCACTCCAGCTGGTTATTGCACAAAGGTGCGCAGCATAGCATTTCTGCCCCGCTACGCCGCCTTGCGGCTTTGCCATCCAGGGCCGACACTGTGGGCAATCTCCAACGGAAGCCCTCTATGTTCAAACACCTGCATTTTCCGAT
>NZ_JBFGFI010000001.1:0-223567 GCF_041579695.1 Halopseudomonas sp. | reverse complement strand
GGAGTCAGCCTGCTCAGCTTCTTCATGTACCGCTCCGACAAACGCAGGGCGCAGGAATTGGAGCAACGCACCCCCGAAAACCTGCTGCACCTGTCGGAACTACTCGGCGGCTGGCCTGGCGCACTGATTGCCCAGCAATGGTTTCGCCACAAGACCCGCAAGGCTTCATACCAGACTGTGTTCTGGCTGATTATCGCAGCCCATCAGCTGTTCTGGGCTGACAGACTGCTGCTTGATGGTCGTTACCTGGGGCGCTTGCTGGGTGGCTGAGCCCTATACCGCGACACCCAGTTCACGCAGGTAATCATCGTAGGTACCGTTGAAATCGGTCACGCCGTTTTCGTTCAGCTCGATGATGCGGGTGGCCAGGCTGGAGACGAACTCACGGTCGTGGCTGACGAAGATCAGCGTGCCGGGATAGTTTTCCAGCGCCAGATTCAGGGCCTCGATGGATTCCATGTCCAGGTGGTTGGTCGGTTCGTCCATGATCATCACGTTGGCTTTTTGCAGGATCAGCTTGCCGAACAGCATGCGGCCCTGCTCGCCACCGGAGATCACCTTGACCGATTTGAGGATGTCATCGTTGGAAAACAGCATACGGCCCAGGGTGCCGCGCACCAGCTGCTCGCCGCCGGTGGTCCACTGCGACATCCAGTCAAACAGGGTCCAGTCATTCTTGAAGTCGTCAGCATGTTCCTGGGCAAAATAGCCCAGGTCGGCGCTCTCGGCCCATTTGACGCTGCCGGACATTGGCTCCATCTCGTTGACCAGGGTACGCAGCAAGGTGGTCTTGCCGATGCCGTTGGGGCCGATGATGGCTACACGTTCGCCGGCCTCGATCTGCAGGCTGAGGTTCTTGAACAGCGCCTCGCCGTCAAAGCCCTGGCTGACCCGATCAAGAATCACCGCCTGGCGGTGCAATTTCTTGTTCTGGTCGAATCGGATAAACGGGCTGATCCGGCTGGAAGGCTTGACCTCGTCCAGCTGGATCTTGTCGATCTGCTTGGCCCGGCTGGTGGCCTGCTTGGCCTTGGAGGCGTTGGCGGAAAAGCGGCTGACGAAGGTCTGCAGCTCGGCGATCTGGGCCTTTTTCTTGGCATTGTCCGAGAGCAGACGCTCACGCGCCTGATGCGAGGCCATCATGTATTCGTCGTAGTTGCCGGGGAACAGGCGCAACTCGCAGAAATCCAGGTCGGCCATGTGCGTGCACACGCTGTTCAGGAAGTGCCGGTCGTGGGAAATGATGATCATCGTGCTGTTGCGCATGGTCAGCTGACTTTCCAGCCAGCGGATGGTGTTGATATCCAGGTGGTTGGTCGGCTCGTCGAGCAGCAGCACTTCCGGATCGGAAAACAGCGCCTGGGCCAGCAATACGCGCAGTTTCCAGCCGGGCGCAACCTCGCTCATCGGGCCGCCGTGCTGCTCAAGGGGAATCCCCAGGCCGAGCAGCAGTTCACCGGCGCGCGCTTCAGCGGTGTAACCGTCCATTTCGGCAAACTCGGTCTCGAGTTCGGCAACCTTCATGCCGTCGTCTTCGCTCATCTCCGGCAGGGAATAGATGCGGTCACGCTCGGCGTGAACCTTCCACAGCTCTTCGTGGCCCATGATCACGGTATCCAGCACGCTGAACTGTTCATAGGCGAATTGATCCTGGCGCAGCTTGCCCAGGCGCACGTTCGGCTCAAGCATCACTTGCCCGCCGGAGGGCTCCAGATCGCCACCGAGAATCTTCATGAAGGTGGTTTTGCCCGAGCCATTGGCGCCGATCAGGCCGTAGCGGTTGCCCCCGCCAAACTTGGCCGAGACGTTCTCGAAAAGAGGCTTGGCCCCGAACTGCATGGTGATATTGGCGGTGGAGATCAAAAGAGTGTCCTGCGGGAAAAGAATGGAGTCGCTGCCGAGCGGCATACATGGCCGGGAAAGCGGGCCGCGTATTGTACTGGCTATGCCTGCTTATTGACAGGGGCGTCCGACGAGCGTATTGCACGGCCGCCGGGTAAAACTACCGCAGTACCCCGCTTCTTACTGTTCCAGCTGCGGCAGTGTCAGGGTGAAGGTGATCGAGCCGTTGGCCTGTTCTGCGCTCACGGAACCGTCATGCGCCTGCACGATTGCCGCGCAGATATACAGCCCCATACCCAGGCCGCTCTTAGCATGCATCAGGCTATCGCTGGCGACAGGCCGGAACAACCCGGCCAGTTGTTCCGCGCTCAGCGGTTCGAGCTGGTTGCTGATGGTCAGCTGGCTGCTGTGGTCACCTCTTTCCAGGCGCACTATGGTCGGTATCCGGTTCTGGCCCTGGCTCCGATGACCGTTACCCAGCAGGTGGGCGATGACTTCGGTGTAGCGCCCGGGGTCGACCATCGCTTTTATGCCCGGTTCTATCTGTGACTGGATGAGGAGCTCCGGATAGAGCGCCTGCTCCTCTTTAAGAACGGATTTCAGCAGGACGGAGATGTCGGTTTGTACCGGGTTGATACTGATCTGGTTACCCGCCTGCAAGCGGTTGAGATCACGTATCTGCGAGATCAGACGTTCCATCTTCTTTCCGCCCGCCATGATCAGCTGGCTGAGCTCGGTATCCCTTGTGCTTTGCGGGCGCAGCAGGGCAGCTGACATGGTGATGGACTGCAGGGGATTGGACAAATCATGCCCGAGCCTGCAAATCAGGCTCTGTTGCACACGGTTAGCCGTTGTCGCGCGCATCAGACAGGCCTCGAGGAGGTCAGCGCGTAACGCTGCCGCTGCAGCGACCTCGGCATCGCTCCAGCATAGCTTCTGGCCTTTTTGCTCATCGCGGAACCAGAATAGCCAGCCGTCTTCCGGTGGGCAGAAACATACCGCCAGCACGTGCGCGTCTTCAACTGTTTCCGCCCGCTGCACATCACAGCGATAAATGCCCGACGTCATGGTTTGAGGCATCTGGGCGAGGATTTTCAGCGCTTGATGATCGCAGTCGCCCTCCAGGCTGACGGCTTCATGATTGACCACGATCGCGGCTGCATCGCAGCAGATCGCCCGAGCCAGGCCCAGTTGCGGATTACCCAGGCACTCGAGCAAGCTGCCCGGTCCTTCCGCGACTAGGTTCAGCCGGAGGCGCCGGTCTGTCGCCCTGGGGGGAGGCCGGGTGTCCGGGGCGGCGTTGCTATGCTGTCTTCGGGGTATTGTCATCGTGGGGCCTGGTGGAATGGGCCTGGGCACGGGGCCGGGCCTTGCTGGGCGCAGGTTGTCGGCGGGAAATCCGGCAAGGATGCTACCAGAATAGTTGCAAAGGACAGGACACGAAAGTCGTCATGAATTCTAACCTGTCGATTTCCGCCTGATGTTGTCTCAGATCAAGTAATGGGCATTTTTTTACAACGGCACGGGCCAGCCCCCGCCATTCTGTCTATAATCAGGAAAACCAGACATTGGCCCGCCATCCCGCCTATGTGTTGCTGATTTCTTCGAGCACTCCGCCTGCGAAGGGATATTTGCGAAGCCGAGTGTGGGTGTGTGGCGAGGTCGAGAGGACGTAATGACCAGACCGCCGAACCACCCTGCCACCCAGCCTCCGGGTGTGCCGCAAAACAAGGAGGGCCTTCAGCCCAGCCGGTTGACGTTCCCGGTGGTGGGCATAGGCGCCTCAGCAGGTGGATTGCAGGCTCTGCTGCGCTTCTTTGAAAACATGCCCAATGACAACGGCATGGCATTTGTGGTCATTCTGCATCTTTCGACCCAGCACGAAAGCAACGCAGCGGGCATTCTGCAGGGCGCGACCAGAATGCCGGTGTTGGAGGTAACCGAGCCGGTATCGATCCAGAAAAACCACGTCTATGTGATATCCCCGCGGCAGTTCCTGTCGATGAACGACGGTTATCTGCGGGTCAGCAATCGCGATTCATCCAGCAAGGCGGCGGTGGCCATTGACATGTTCTTTCGCGATCTGGCCGAAGTACACAAGGCGCGCGCCTTTGGTCTGGTGCTCTCAGGTACGGGCGCGGATGGCGCTTTAGGCCTGGCACGACTCAAGGAGCAAGGCGGCGTAACCATCGCCCAGTTGCCGGAAGACGCGGAATACAGCGACATGCCGGCCAATGCTATTGCCACCGGTATGGTCGATCTGGTGCTACCCGTGGAGGAGATGCCCCACAAGCTGATCGAATTGTGGCGCAATGCCCGCAATATCCATATGCCGACCACCGAAGAGTCGGCGATGGAGGCGCGGCGCGAGGCTAACGAAGAGGCAGCTCGGGCGGCAGAAGGCGCCCTGCGCGATATCCTTGCGCAGTTGCTGACCCGCACCGGGCACAACTTCAAGCATTACAAGCGTGCTACGGTGCTCCGCCGAATCGAGCGCCGCATGCAGGTCACGCTGCAGCCGGACCTGGCTTCCTATCTCAAACTGTTGAAAGAGCAGCCCGACGAAACCAAGGCATTGCTCGACGATATGCTGATCGGCGTGACCAATTTTTTTCGCGACCGCGAAGCCTTCGAAGCGCTCGAGCGTGACGTGATCCCGCAGATTATCGAACAGTCAAAAACCCGGCAGGATCAGCACAACACTCTGCGCATCTGGTCAGCGGGTACGTCCACCGGGGAGGAGGCTTACTCGCTGGCGATGCTGTTCAATGATCAGCTGCAGCAGACAAATCACGAGAAGGACTTGCAGGTATTTGCCACCGACATCGATGAGCGCGCGATTGCAGTCGGCCGCGCCGGTATGTATTCCGAGGCAATCGTTACCGATGTTTCCCCGACCCGCCTGCGCCAGTACTTCATCAAGGAGCAGCGACGCTACAGGGTAAAGAAGGAAATTCGCGAGAAGATACTCTTCGCCCAGCACAGCCTGCTGCGTGATCCGCCATTTTCGCAGGTCGACCTGATCTGTTGTCGCAACCTGCTGATCTACCTGGACCGCGAGGCGCAAAGCAGGATTCTGGAGATGTTCCACTTTGCCCTGCGACCGGGCGGCTTTCTGTTTCTGGGTAACTCCGAGTCGGCTGATGTGTGCTCGGAACTGTTTATGCCGGTGGACAAGAAAAACCGGATATTCCGCGCCAGCAGCGGGCCGGTTTCCGGTCGTCAGGTACCCGTACTGCCACTCAATGGCAGCCGTCAGGCTCTGGTTCAGCAGCCCCTGCGTGAAGTCAGCCCACACAAGCAGTCCTTCGCCGAGATTCACCAGCGGGTACTGGAACAATATGCGCCGCCCAGCGTTATCGTGAACCCGGACGCCGAGATCGTGCACATGTCCGACCGCGCCGGGCACTTCCTGCGTTACGTCGGCGGTGAGCCCTCACACAATCTGCTCTCACTGATCCGCCCGGAACTGCGGCTGGAGCTGCGTACGGCTCTGTTTCAGGCCAATCAGAGCGGCAAGAGTGTCGAGGCGCGGCGCGTCAAGATCATGCGCGGCGAGCGCCCTTTCTATGTGAACATGGTGGCGCGGCCATTCAAGAACGGGCTCGATGGCAAGGAGTTTGTTCTGGTGCTGTTCGACGAGGTCGAAGGCACGATGAGCAGCGATGCGGACGAGCCGCGTGACGAGGCCAAAGACAGCGTTCTGTCGCAGCTCGAAGAGGAGCTGCAACGCACCAAGCTGCAGCTGCAGAACACCCTCGAACAGTCCGGCACCTCCACCGAAGAGCTCAAGGCCTCCAACGAAGAGCTGCAGGCCATTAACGAAGAGCTGCACTCGGCAACCGAGGAACTGGAAACCAGCAAGGAAGAGCTGCAGTCGATCAATGAGGAGCTGACCACGGTCAACTACGAACTCAAATGCAAGGTCGAGGAAACCAGCAAGATCAATGATGACCTGCAAAACCTGATCACCTCGACCGATATTGCTACGATATTCGTCGACCGCGGTATGCGCATCAAATGGTTCACCCCGCGCGCGACGGAGATTTTCAGCATGCTTCCGGTCGATTCCGGGCGTCCCTTACTGGATATCACCCATCGTCTCGAATACGACAACCTGGCGGCCGATGCGGCTCAGGTGTTCGAGACCCTGGGCCTGATCGAGCGCGAAGTGCGCAGCCATGACAACCGCTGGTATATCGCCCGGTTGCTGCCCTACCGTACCAGCGAAGACCACATTGAAGGCGCGGTACTGACCTTTATCGACATCACCGGGCGCCGTGCGGCGGAAGAAGAACTGCGTCTGGGCGAGGAGCGCATGCGTCTGGTGGCTGAAAGCACCCAGGATTACGCCATCATCGTGCTGGACGCCGAGGGCGTCATTACCAGTTGGAACCGGGGCGCGGAGCTGATCTTCGGCTACAGCAAGCAGGAGGTGCTCGGACGGCCAAGCAGTCTGATTTTTGTTCCCGAAGATCGCGATGCTGGCCTGCCGGCCGATGAACTGCGCCGGGCCAGGGAGAGCGGGCGCGCCGAGGATGAGCGCTGGCACCTGCGCAAGGATGGATCTCGTTTCTATTGCAGTGGCGTGGTCAATCCGGTTGAGCAGGACGGTTTTCGCGGCTACGTGAAGATCGCCCGCGACCTCACCGAGCGACAGCAACAGCAGGCGGCACGCGAGCGCGAGCTGACCGAGACGCAGAACACCATACAGCTCAAGGACGAGTTCTTTGCGGTGATGTCCCACGAGCTCAAGCATCCACTGAATCTGATCCAGCTCAACGCCAAGTTGCTCGACCGGCTGCAGGTAACCAAAACCAGTCCGGCGGCCTCCAAGGCGGTGAAGACCATTCACGAAGCAGTCACCAGCCAGGCCCAGATCATTGATGACCTGCTGGATGTGTCCCGCGTGCGTACCGGCAAGCTGAAGTTGCAGCGCAGCGAAGTCGACCTTGGGAAACTGATCAAAGACATAGTCGACGTAGTCGGCGCGGACGAGCGCGGTCGTCAGCTCGACCTGAATATCGAGGCGTCCGAGTCGTCGCCGTTGACCGTTGATGCGGATCAGGTCCGGGTCGAGCAGATCATCTGGAACCTGTTGAACAATGCCCTGAAATTCACGCCGGAAGACAGCGGCATCACCATCAATGCGCTGCGCGATGGTGAACGGGCCAAGGTCGAGGTGATAGACGAGGGTCAGGGCATAGCCCCGGAATATCTCGACAAGGTGTTCGATCTCTTCGGCCAGGCGGAAACCCAGCATGCGCGGCTGCACCGCGAAGGGTTGGGCATTGGTCTCTCACTGGTGCGCCAGTTGGCCGAAGCCCATGGCGGAGAGGTAACGGTCTACTCCGCTGGAGAGGGTAAGGGCAGTACTTTCACGCTCTGGCTGCCTCTTTACGCGGCGCAGGAGCGGCGTCAGGCGAGCATCGCGACCGAATCCGAGCAGGCCCGGATGCGCGGCCTGCACGTCCTGTTGGTCGACGACTCACCTGAGGTGCTGGAGGTGATGCAGTTGCTGCTCGACACCGAGGAGGCCGAGGTAACCAGCTTTGTCAGTCCATTCGAGGCTCTGGAGGCCGCAAAGCAGCAGGACTTCGATCTGATCATCTCCGATATCGGCATGCCGCAGATGGACGGCTACGAGCTGATGCGGGCGCTGCGGGCGTTGCCCGGCTATGCACAGGTGCCAGCCATTGCCCTCACCGGTTACGGCAATGTGCGGGACGCAGAGAGGGCGCGGGAAGCCGGTTTTGACCTGCACCTGGGCAAACCGGTGTCCTACGATGGGCTGATCGAGGCAGTCACCCGCCTCAAGCTCGAGAAGCAGTCAGCCGGCTAGATGTTTGATGCGGCCGCCCGATCACCTGGCCGGGGAGGTAAACTGTGAAAGGGTTTCGGCCAACTGCTGGATGTCATAGGGCTTGCAGAACAGTGGCCGGTTCTCCCACTCGGGCGGCAGCCCTGCAGAACCGTAGCCGGTGGTAAAGGCGAATGGCACCCCACGTTCCTCCAGCAGCCGCGCGACGGGAAACACCTCATCTGGTCCAAGTCCGACATCCAGCAACGCCGCATCCAGGGCAAGCGATCCCGCCAGCGCCCGCGCCTGCTCCAGGGTCGAGGCAATGGCAGCTATCTCGAACCCCTGGTCCGTCAGCATCTCCTCCAGCAACGTGGCGATAACGGGCTCGTCTTCCACAATCAGTATTCGGGTCATCTGATCTATCAACCTTGTCTTGGTCTAGTGGCGCAGGTTCTGCGGTCTTGTAGTGCGCTTCGATATTCGGTGGCCATACAGATGTGATTGTGACAATGCGCATCCGTTCAAGAAAGCTGCCGTCGATTACTTCCGCGCCGGGAACACGTCGGCCCCGGTCCGGTCCAACGGGCTGTAGGCGGGGCCCGGCAGGTTCTGTGCCAGCGTTCATTGGCATCTTGAGGAATACAGTATGAAATCTATCCATTGGCTGGCGATTGCCGGCAGTCTGGCAATCGGCAGTGTTCATGCAGCGGAAACACAGGTCACCATGCACCTGGTCGACGATGATGGGGCAGGGCAGTCCATCGGTCAGGTCACGGTGCAGGAAACCGCACACGGGCTGCTGTTCACGCCTGATCTGAAGCAGCTCGACGCGGGGTTTCATGGCTTCCATGTGCATCAGCACGGTTCCTGTGAGCCGAAGGAAAAAGATGGCAGCATGACCGCGGCCGCGGCAGCCGGGGGGCACTTGGATCCCAACGGGGCGGGATCGCACAAGGGTCCGTATGAGCAGGGCCATCTGGGTGATCTGCCGGCGCTGTACGTCAACGTCGACGGCGAGGCCGAAGTACCGGTGCTTGCGCCACGGCTGGAGCGTCTGCAGCAGATCGACGGCAAGGCGTTGATAATTCACGCCCAGGGCGACAACTACTCTGACGATCCCAAGCCTCTGGGGGGTGGTGGCGCCCGCGTCGCCTGTGGTGTGATCTGAATACCCTTACCTGACTCGCCAACGGCACGACAAAATGAGGATATTCAAGGCAACAGCCCCGGCCAACACCCTTTATCAATGTACTGGCATGGCTCTTTATCGTGCTGGCAGGCATCGGGAGACTGACCGGCGTGCTGCAGAATCTGGCGGTGTATTTCTGGCCTCCGCTGGTCGGCGGTGCGCCGCTGGACACGTCTGTAGCGGCATACGAGCCGGCACTGCAGACGACCAGCGGGCTGTCGGTCATGGCCGGCATGCTGTTTTCGCTGCTGCTGTGTCTTTTACTCTGCTGGGTTGTGTGGCAACTGTGCCGCGCAGACGTGGCGGCACAATTCCGCGGCTAGCTGGTCCGCCGCCAGCTGGCTCAATCGTTGCTGTCGAGGTTGCGCTGGCCAGCCTTGTGGGTCAGGCGCAGGCCGCGCAGGCTGCGCTTGACGTTCTTGAGGTGGTTGACCAGCGCGGGCCCGCGGCGCATAGCCATGCCCATGGCGAGGACATCGATGACCACCAGATGGGCGATCCGCGAGGACAGCGGGGTATAGATATCGGTGTCTTCGGTGACATCGATGGCAATGTGAATCTGTGCCAGCTCGGCCAGCGGTGTGTGGCTGGGGCATAGGCTTATCAGCGTGGCGCCGGTCTCACTGACCAGTGCTGCCGAATGCAGCAGGTCCTTGGTGCGCCCGGTTTGCGAGATGGTTACCGCCACATCCTGCGGCCCCAGGGTGACCGCTGACATCGCCTGCATATGGGGGTCGGAGTAGGCTGCGGTGGACACCTGCAGACGGAAGAACTTGTGCTGCGCGTCGCTGGCCACCGCGCCGGAGGCACCAAAGCCGTAAAACTCCACGCGACGGGCGCTGCTCAGCGCATCAATGGCCTGTTCTACCTTGTCCGGATCGAGGCGTTCACGTACATCCATCAGCGTAGCCAGGGTGGTGTCGAAGATCTTGTGCGACAGCTGGCCGACGTTGTCGTCCTCACTGATCGAGAACTGGCCGAAGCTGGCGCCTGCCGCCAGACTCTGCGCCAGTCGCAGTTTCAGATCCTGGAATCCGGTGCAGCCGATCGCCCGGCAGAAACGCACGATGGTGGGTTCGCTGATGCCAACTTCCCGCGCCAGGTCCGCCATGGAGGAATGCATGACATCGGCTGCATGAGCGAGCACATGGTCGGCGACCTTGAGTTCGGATTTGCGCAGCTGCTGGCGACTGGCGGCGATATGCTGGAGCAGGTTCACGTGGGCTTCATGCGCTCTGGCTTCATGGTAGTCTGGGGCCGGTATCTCCGGATTTCTTGTAGTTATACTACAAATCCTGTCCCACTGCCTTCATCCGGGAGAATGAGCGTGTCGGTGCAACACAGCGAGCCTTGCGACATTGTAGTTTTCGGCGGGACCGGCGATCTGGCCCTGCGCAAACTTCTGCCGGCGCTTTACTACCTCCACCGCGATCGGCATCTGCACCCCGATAGCCGAATCCTGTCGGTCGCGCGTGCGCGGCATGACGAGACCGGCTACCGCCAACTGGTGAAACGCCATCTGGGGCAGTACCTGGCGCCCGGCGACTTTGACGAGACCGCCTGGTCCAGCTTCGCCGATCGCCTGGACTTTATTACGCTGGACGCTAGCCAGCGGGTGGAATTTCCGCGCCTGGCCAAAGCGCTGGGTACCCGACCCGACCGAATCAGGGTGTTCTACCTGGCGATCTTTCCCGAGCTTTTTGCGGCTACCGCGCAGCACCTGGCCTCGGTCGGGCTGGCTGACAAGCAGGCGCGCATCGTGCTGGAGAAACCTGTGGGCCAGAGCCTGGAAACGGCCAACCAGATCAATGATGGTATTGGCAGGGTGTTTGACGAATCCCGGGTTTTTCGCATCGATCATTACCTGGGCAAGGAAACCGTGCAGAATCTGCTGGCGCTGCGCTTCGGCAACAATCTTTTCGAGCCGCTGTGGCGTAACGCGCACATAGATCACGTGCAGATCAGTGTGCTGGAAACCGTGGGAGTGGAGAGCCGCGGCGCCTACTACGACAACGCTGGCGCAATGCGCGACATGGTGCAGAACCACCTGTTGCAGCTGTTGTGCCTGGTGGCAATGGAAGCGCCGGTGCATTTCGAGCCCGAGGCGGTGCGTAACGAAAAGCTGAAGATTCTGGAAGCGCTGCGACCTATCACCGGTCTCGATGTGCAGGATCGCACCGTGCGCGGCCAGTATTCCAGGGGTGTGCGCGCCGGCGAAAAACTGCCGGCCTATTACTTTGAAAAAAGCGTGGACCACGACAGCAACATCGAGACCTTTGTCGCGCTCAAGGCTGAGGTCGACAACTGGCGCTGGGCCGGCGTGCCGTTTTATTTGCGGACGGGCAAGAGTCTGGCGCAGCGCAAATCCGAAATTGTCATTCAGTTCAAGCCGGTGCCTTACCGTCTGTTCGGTCAGGGCAGCGAGGCGCCGGCGCATAACCGCCTGGTGATCCGGCTGCAGCCGGACGAGAGTATTCGCTTGTCATTGATGGCAAAACGTCCGGGCCGCGGGATGAATCTGCAGGATGTGGATCTGGATCTGAACTTTGCCGAGGCATTCACCAAGCGCCGCTGGGATGCCTACGAGCGGCTGCTGCTGGATGTGATCAGCGGTGACGCCACGCTCTTCATGCGGCGCGACGAGATCGAGGCGGCCTGGGGCTGGGTCGACCCGATCATCCACGGCTGGTCGGACTATTATCGCTCGCCAAAGCGCTACGCAGCCGGCAGCTGGGGTCCGGTGGCGGCTGACAGTCTGCTGGAAAGGCTGGGGCATCGCTGGCTCGACCAGCGTTAGGCTTCGGCGCTTTCGGTCAAAAGCGTGGTGAATTCCGCCGCCGTGACAGGGCGGCTGATCAGGTAACCCTGCACTTCGTCACACAGGTGTTCCTTGAGAAATTCCAGCTGGCCATCATGCTCCACGCCCTCGGCGACCACAATCAGATCCAGGCTGTGGGCCATCGCGATGATTGCGCGAATGATGGCGGCATCCTGGCTGCGTGGGCGCTGGGGGCTGTGCTCGTCGAGTTCGCCGATGAAGGCGCGATCGATCTTCAGCGTCGAGATCGGAAAACGCTTCAGGTAGGCCAGCGAAGAGTAACCGGTACCGAAGTCGTCGATTGCCAGACGAATACCCATGTGTTTCAGCTGGGCGATATTTTCTGCGACCGCATCCACATGCTCGAGCAGCATGCTCTCGGTCAGTTCGAACTCCAGCATGCTGGCGGGTAACCGGGTCTGCTCGAGAATCTGCTGGACCCGTGCAGCGAAGTTCGACTGGCGCAGTTGCTGGACCGAGAGGTTGACGGCGATGCAAATCGGCGCCGGGCCGCGGTGATACCACGCGCTGGCCTGAACGCACGCCTTGGTCAATACCGCATCGCCCAGGGCGATGATCATGCCGGTTTCCTCGGCTATCTCGATAAAGGCTCCCGGCAGCAGCAGGCCCTGTTCGGGGTGCTGCCAGCGCACCAGTGCTTCGGCGCCCTGTATGCGATCACTGGCCAGGTGCAGCTTGGGTTGGTAATGAAGAATCAGCTGATCCTCATCCAGTGCCTTGCGCAGCTGGTTTTCCAGTTGCAGGCGCGCCAGGCTGTAGCCGGGCAGTTGCTCGGTGAAGAACTGGAAGCTGTTGCCGCCCAGATGCTTGGCATGCTGCATTGCCTGATTGGCCTGGGTGATCAGCACCAGGCTGTCGCGAGCCGTGCGGGGAAACTCGCTGATGCCGATGGACGCGGTGACCACCAGTTCGTGCTCGCCGATAACCAGCGGTAGCCGCAGAAAATCGAGTATCAGGCCGGCCCGGTGCTCGAGGCGCTCACGGCTGGTGTCCTGCTCGATGATGATGACGAATTCGTCGGCCGACAGCCGGGCCAGGGTGTCGGTGTCAGGTGTGACCTCGCGCAGCCGCAGGGCTACCTGGCGCAGCAGCTCGTCGGCTACCGCGTGGCCCAGGGTGTCGTTGATGTGCTTGAAACGATCCAGATCCACATGCATCAGCGCCAGGTTCTGGCCGAGTTGCCTGGCTCTGGCGGTGGATTCCTGCAGGCGCTGGGTAAACATGCTGCGATTGGCCAGTCCCGTCAGACTGTCGTGGCTGGTCAGGTATTGCAGCTTCTCTTCGGTCTGGCGCCGCACGCTGAGGTCGGCAAAGAAACCCACATAATGGGTGACGTTGCCGGCGGTATTGCGCACCACCGTCAACTGCAGCCACTGTGGATAGAGCTCGCCGCTGCGGCGCTGACTGATGCGCTCGCCTTCCCAGCGATCGTTGTTCTCCAGGATGTCACACAAAGCCTGAAAGTTGGGCTGGTTCTTGGTCACCTTATTGGTGTCGACGATGGGCACCCCTACAACGTCTTCGGCGGCAAAGCCGGTGATCACGCTGAAGGCGTTGTTCACGGTAAGAATTCGCAGATCCGGGTCGAGAATGAAAATGCCTTCGGCTGTTGCCTCGAACACCGTTGCCGCCAGCTTTGCCTGTTCATCATGGATCTTGCGCGCGCTGATGTCGCGTCGGGTACCGATCATTCGCAACACGCGGCCATTGGCGTCGTGCTCCACTGCCCTGCCACTGTCTTCTACCCATACCCAGCGTCCATCGGCGTGCCGAACGCGATATTCGATACGGTAGGAGTTCGTCAGCATGCGCATGTGGTTGATCAGGGTGCTGCGCACCAGCTCAGTATCATCGGGATGTACCCGAGGAGCCAGATGTGCACGCATGGACGTGACCGAGTGAGTGGGCAGGCCGAATATTTCCTCGAGATGCGAGTGGGCCACCTCGTCGGTTTCCAGATTCCAGTCCCAGAGACCGAGCTGGCTGGCGTCCATCGCCAACGTAAGCTGTGTCTGGCTGGACTTCAGTGCGGCGCTGGCCTGTTCCAGCTCGGCGGTCCGCAGCGTCACGTGCTCCTCAAGCACCCCGTGGCTGTCACGCAAACTCTGCTCGGCCTGTCGCCGCTGCTGGATCTCCTGGGTCAGCTGATGGTTAAGATCTTCTGATTGGCGGCGTGCTTCCTCAAGCCTGCCGACCAGCAATTCATTGTGCAGACCGGCCTGCAGAGCCATTTTGATGGAGCGGTTGATAAACGCGGCTCCCATCAGCAGGCAGCAGAACAGAATGCTGCCCATCATCCCCCAGTAGGGGCTGGAGGCGTCATCCTGCAGCAACAGGTAAAGACTGGGTAACAGCCATCCGGTCAGCGCGAAAGCGAGGAATGCCCTGAAGCGATAGGCGTAGATAACGCTGACGCACACGGATATTCCTGCCGTCAACGCATAGGCGGGTGCCTGCAGCATGAAGTTATCGGCTGGCACCAGGGCGATGTGCACCCAGCCCAGACACAAACCAGATGCCAGGTTGCCCAGATATAACATGGCCGGCCAGCGCAGCCTCACCCGTTGAGATTCAGGGGCGTTCTGGTAGCGGCGTACCAGCATCACGCGCAATAGCGTCAGTACGCCGAGCACGCCAGTCCAGCTCAGTAGCTGCAGGTGACTGGTGTGCGACCACAACAGCGGAAGCATCGCCACCGCGTTGAACATGATCAGCCATTGCGGCAGACGCGCAAAGGCGAACAGCATATCCAGTGCGCGCAGGCGCAGGTGCTGTTGAGGCACAACCGGTTGTGAGGTTGACGTAAACGTCATTTTGACGTGATTCCCTTGGCACTCGATGATTCTTGTTATATTTCGATCGAGTGCAACCTTACACCAGCGCCCTGGCCCGGCACAGCCCAAACGCGCCGATAAACTCAAAACAAGGCGTCTGGACTGCACTTTGCAGCCATTTTTTCCGGCTTCGCTGTGCGTGCTGGTAGAATGCCGCGATGGATATTTCACATCTGCTCAATTCCCTAAACGATGCCCAGCGCCAGGCCGTTACCGCCGCGCCTGGACAGCAACTGGTTCTGGCCGGTGCCGGCTCAGGCAAGACCCGCGTTCTGGTCCACCGGATTGCCTGGCTGGTCGAGGTTGAAAAGGCGTCGCCCTGGAGCATTCTCTCGGTCACCTTTACCAATAAGGCAGCCCACGAGATGCGTCACCGCATCGAGCAACTGCTCGGCATCTCGCCACAGGGCATGTGGGTCGGCACCTTTCACGGTCTGGCACACCGGCTGCTGCGCGCGCACTGGCGTGAGGCCGGCCTGGCCGAGCAGTTTCAGATACTCGATAGCGACGATCAGATGCGCCTGGTCAAGCGGGTCATCCGCGAGCTGGGGCTGGACGAGAACCAGTGGGCGCCGCGGCAGGCCCAGTGGTGGATCAACGGGCAGAAAGATGAAGGGCTGCGTCCCCAGAACATCCAGCCAGCCGGCGATCTGTTTCTGACCACCATGCTGAAGATCTATCAGGGCTACGAGCAGGCCTGCGCGCGTGCCGGCGTGGTCGACTTTGCCGAGCTGTTACTGCGCTCGCTGGAGCTCTGGCGCGACAACGACTCACTGCGCGAGCAGTACCAGGCCCGCTTCAGGCATATGTTGGTGGACGAGTTCCAGGACACCAACGCGGTGCAGTACGCCTGGTTGCGACTGATTGCCGGCAAGAACCCCAGCCTGATGGTGGTGGGTGACGATGACCAGTCGATCTATGGCTGGCGTGGCGCCAAGGTCGAAAATATCTACCAGTTCCAGCGCGACTACCCCAGCTCCGAGCTGATCCGTCTCGAGCAGAACTACCGCTCCACCGCGTGCATTCTCAAGGCGGCCAACGCGCTGATCGAGCAGAACGCCGGACGCATGGGCAAAGAGCTGTGGACCGAAGGTTCTGAAGGCGAGCCGATCTCCCTGTATGCCGGCTTCAACGAGCAGGATGAGGCGCGCTTTATCGTCGAGCGCATCGACCAAGCGGTGACGGAAGGGATGTCGCGCAGCGAGATTGCCATCCTCTACCGCTCCAACGCGCAGTCGCGAGTGCTTGAGGAAGCGTTGCTGCGCGCGGCCATTCCCTATCGTATCTACGGCGGTCAGCGCTTCTTCGAGCGCGCCGAAATCAAGAATGCGATGGCCTATATGCGCCTGGTCGCCAACCGTGGCGACGACGGCGCGCTGGAGCGGATTATCAACCTGCCGACACGCGGCATCGGCGACAAGACCGTCGAGACCTTGCGCCAGCACGCCCGCCAGCAGGATGTGTCGATGTGGCAGGCGGCCTGCGACCTGCTCGACAACAAGGGCTTGCCTGGTCGGGCGGCCAACGCCGTGCAGACCTTTTGCGAACTGATCGAAGAAATCACCGTGCGGGTCGAGGGCGTGCCCCTGTACAGCATGGCCCAGCAGGTCATCGAGCAGAGCGGACTGCTGCGCTTTCATGAAAACGAGAAGGGCGAGAAGGCCCAGGCGCGGGTGGAAAACCTCGAAGAGCTGGTGTCGGCTGCCCGCGCCTTCGAGAACGATCAGGCCGACGAGGAAGCCGAGGGCGACACCTTGCTGGCGTTCCTTGCCCATGCTTCGCTGGAGGCGGGCGAAACCCAGGCGGATCGTTTCGAGGACAGCGTACAGCTGATGACGCTGCACAGCGCCAAGGGCCTGGAGTTTCCGCTGGTGTTTCTGGCCGGCGTCGAGGAAGGACTGTTCCCGCACAAGATGAGCCTGGAAGAGCCCGGACGGCTGGAGGAAGAACGTCGCCTGGCCTACGTCGGCATCACTCGCGCCATGCAGCAGCTGGTGATTACCTGGGCGGAAACCCGCCGGCTTTACGGCAGCGAGACCTTCAATAAGGTATCGCGTTTTGTCCGCGAAATCCCCACTGAACTGATCCGCGAAGTCCGCCTGGGCAGTCAGGTCAGCCGGCCCTTTGGCCCGGCAAAAACCGGTCTGTTTGCGGCAGAGGCAACCGAGAGTACTGGCTTCGCCCTGGGCCAGCGGGTGATGCATTCGCTGTTCGGTGAAGGAGTGGTGCTGAACTACGAAGGCCAGGGCGCCCAGGCGCGCATCCAGGTCAATTTCGATGATGAAGGCAGCAAGTGGTTGATGGTTGCCTACGCCAAGCTGCAAGCCCTGTAATAGCAGCGCCACGTACACCGTCATTCCCGCGAACGCGGGAATCCATTTTTACAGAATCAGCCTCACACAGCCGCCAACAAAAAGAGAACCTGAAAAAATGAAACGCCGCCAACTCCTTACCGTCGCCGGCCTCGGGCTCGGCGCCGTTGCCCTCACCGGATGCTCAGACCAGACCGCCACCAAAGCCGAGCACCCAACCCCGTCCGAACAACGCTTCAAGTGGAAGATGGTCACCTCCTGGCCCAAGAACTTCCCGGGCCTGGGCACCACCGCCGAACGTTTTGCCGAGACGGTCAGCGCAATGTCCAATGGACGTCTCACGGTTCAGGTGTTTGCCGCGGGAGAACTGGTTCCTGCACTGGAAGTCTTCGATGCGGTATCCAGCGGTACTGCAGAGCTGGGCCACAGTGCTGCCTATTACTGGAAAGGCAAAAGCGCTGCAGCCCCGTTCTTCACCGCCGTACCCTTCGGCATGAACGCCCAGGAAATGAACGCCTGGCTGTATGAAGGTGGCGGGCTGGAGCTATGGCAGCAAGCCTACGAATCCGCAGGCATCCTGCCACTCCCATGCGGCAACACAGGCGTGCAGATGGCCGGCTGGTTCAACAAGGAAATCAACAGCCTGGAGGATCTGCGCGGCCTGAAGATCCGCATGCCCGGTTTCGGCGGCGAAGTGCTCGCCCGCGCCGGCGCCACCACCGTCAACCTGCCCGGCAGCGAAATATTCAGCGCCCTGCAGAACAACGTCATCGATGCCACCGACTGGGTCAGCCCCTACAACGACCTGGCCTTCGGCCTGCACCAGGCCGCCAAGTACTACTACTACCCCGGCTGGCAGGAGCCCTGTGCGGTGCTGGAGCTGAGCATCAACCAGGCCGCCTTCGATCAATTGCCCGCAGACCTGCAAGGCATCGTCCGCGAAGCGGCCCGGGCCACCAACCAGTTCATGCTGGACGAATACACTCGCCGTAACGCCGACGCCCTCAACACCCTGGTGAACGAGCACAACGTAGACCTGCGCCGCCTGCCGGATGAAGTGCTCGCGCGCTTGCGTGAGTTGTCCATGGAAGTGCTGGAAGAAACCGCCAACGCCGGTGCGCTGAACCGCCAGGTGTGGGACTCGATGGAAGCCTTCCGCGAGAAAGTATGGGCCTATCACGCGATCAGTGAGCAGGCGATGTACGGATTACGGGGTTGATAGCGGGATTTTCGATCCGTCGCCCATGGGCACCTTTCACCGGTGAGCAATCGGCATGCGTTGGTTATAAAGTGCGGCAAGTGCCGGTCCCATACTTCCGCGCCAACTGAAAGTCTGGTTTTTTGCTGAAGCTGGGGATCAATGGGTCAATGGGGTCAGAGTCATTGCTCGGCAGGATTACCTTTGTGCAGGCGCTGAAGCCAATCCGACTCCAGCGCCCGACAAGACGCTAAGCGTTAGCTCTGCGGTTTGATCAGGAACTTCTCTCCGGTAGCCTGTTTGCCGTAAACCGAGATCGCATCCAGTTGTAACGCGCCGGCCAAGGATACTTCGTGAGTGTAGTGGCTGGCGAAGGTGGTCTTGATTTCGGCGGCTATGCGTTTGCGCATGGCGGCGACGGTGTCGTTACCCAGCTTTCCTAACGCGTTGAACAACAGGAAGCCGTTCACACCCCAGGCAAAACCAAAGGTGCGGTTCAGCGTGATCGGGCCGCGATCAAGACCGCCGTAGATATAAACCTGTTTGAAGATGGTAGATCCATACACGCTGTATTCAGTGATGTCACGCGAGACTGCGGCTTCCATACAGGTGAGAATATCGCTGGCCAGACGGCCGCCACCGATGGGATCGAAGGCGATAGTCGCGCCGGTTTCGATCAGTGCCTGGGTCAGGTCGGCCATAAAGCTGTCGCTACTGGAGTTGACCACGTACTTGGCACCTTGCTCGCGCAGCAAGGCTTCCTGTTCCGGCTTGCGGACGATATTGACCAGGTCGATGCCGTCGGCGATGCAGATGCGGTTGAGCATTTGTCCGAGGTTGGAGGCGGCAGCAGCGTGAACGATCGCCTTGTGACCTTCAGCGCGCATGGTTTCTACCATGGTCAATGCCGTCAGCGGGTTAACAAAGCTGGAAGCGCCCTCGACTGCAGTCGTACCCGGCTCCAGTTCCAGACAGCTTTGCACATTGGCACGCAGGTATTTGCGGTAGCTACCACCGCCAATGAACGCAACGGTTTTACCCATCAGGCTTTGCGCAGCGGCTGATGAGCCAGCAGCGATGACTGTACCGGCGCCTTCGTTACCCACGGGTATAGACTTGCCAACCCGCTTTTTAACCGCACCCATGAACTTGGCCGGCACATCGGCAGTGATGACCGGGCGATCGGCGCTACCGGATTGCTTGGCAGTGGTCATATCGGCCGCGCTGAACATCACTCCCAGGTCAGACGGGTTGATAGGGGCGGCTTCGACGCGGATGACCACTTCGTTTTCGCCTGGTTGGGGGGTCTCGATCTCGCGCAGGGCAAGTTCCAGCTTGTTGTCTTCGCTGATGGTTGAAATAAGTTCAATGTTGGTGTCTGACATTCTTTTTCTCCTGGAAAAACTAAAATTGAATCAATGGGGCCAGATGAACATTTCCCAGCATACAGCTTTAGCTGCCGTCCCCCTAAGACGACCCTGCCGCCAGAATGTTCAGGTATTCATTGAACCGCTGCGGCGCCGCTGCTGCGTACGCACTGCGTCCGGGATACGACGGCGCTAAAGTGTCCCCGTGGTGAGTGCGCGGAGCATGATCGTTCAGCCGAACACACAGGTTGCAGTTGATCTTTGTATAAAAGATACGATGTTCTGTTCTTTTTAAGACAAGACCTGTGTGGTCGAGGGTTCAATACACTTGCGTGCTAATAAGTTGTCTTTATCATCAGCGCCAGTTTTCGATCCGCACTATAACCCGTTTGGGTTAAACCTGAATGGGTGAATTGACGCATCATTAGTTACAGTAGAAACTCATTATTCTACAATCAGATTTCCGAAGCGATAGACAAGGCGTTTGTTGAAATCAACGGTGCTAGCCTTGCCTGCGCTACGTTTGTTAGTTTTCCGCGTAACATCATGAGGTTAACTCTGATATACCCCATGCGGGTTAAATGTGCTGAAGTGTGATCCTTACATATGTGCAATTAAAGAGAAAGATCGCTAATGCTTATATTATATCCTGCGCTCTTATACCCAATTCGGGTGAAACTTACGTTTCTATATTGACTCTCCTTTAGTTGCGATCAAGACTCATGTCTTGCTGCAGGGAATTATATTTATTTGAGCCTGCATCCTGGCGAGTAAAAACAATAATACCGACTGACGGAGTTCCAATGAAAAACAAGAATATGTCTTCATCCTTGCTAACAATGATGGCAGCGAGCGCGCTGCTGTTTTCTGCTTCCACTTTCGCCTACAACCCACCACCGACCGAGCCAGAGCCAACACCGGTACCGGGTGAACCGGGCGAGGGCTTCGAGCGCGGACCTGACCCGAGCGTTTCTCTCCTTGAGTCGGCGCGCGGACCTTACTCGGTAAGCACTAGCCGTGTATCCAGCCTGGTCAGCGGATTTGGCGGAGGCACCATCCATTATCCGCAGGGTACCACCGGCACGATGGCGGCCATTGTTGTCATCCCGGGCTTTGTCTCTGCGGAGTCTTCTATCGCGTGGTGGGGGCCCAAGCTGGCTTCACACGGTTTCGTGGTCATGACTATCGATACCAACAGTGGCTACGATCAGCCACGCAGCCGCGCCACTCAGATCAACAGTGCGCTGGACTATCTCGTCGCAGAGAATTCTTCCTACAACAGTCCGGTCCGCAACATGATCGATACTGACCGTCTCGGTGTTGTTGGCTGGTCGATGGGCGGTGGCGGTGCCTTGCGAGTTGCTTCTGAAGGTCGTATCAAGGCGGTCATTCCATTGGCGCCGTATGACACGATCAGTTTCCGCAATGTGGGCGCGCCTGCGCTGATAGTTGCCTGTGAGTCAGATACCGTGGCACCGGTGAGAAGCCATGCGTCGCCATTCTATGGTCAGATTCCTGCCAGCACCGATAAGGCATTCGTCGAAATCAACGGTGGGAGCCACTATTGTGGCAACGGCGGTGGTCAGTATGACGATGTGTTGAGCCGTTTCGGGGTCTCCTGGATGAAGCTGCATCTGGATCAGGATCAGCGCTACAATCAGTTCCTGTGTGGACCTGACCATGAATCGGACCGCGACATTTCCGAGTATCGCGGAAACTGCCCTTACTGAGTAAACGGCAGTTGCTGAAAAGCTCCGGTCCCTGTTGGGGCCGGAGCTTTTTTTGTTGTAGCGCCTGGCGGTTATCCAGGCCAGGGTTTCTGGAACAATCGACGGGCGAACAGGAGGCGAACGTGAGCTATGCCGTAAACGAGGTAACCGACAGGGCCTTTCTGGACCAGGCCGTGCAACTGGCTGTTGAATCCATCGAAAACGGTGGGGGACCCTTTGGTGCACTGGTGGTCCGCGGCGGCGAGGTTGTGGCCCGGGCCGCCAATCGGGTTACGCTGGACTGCGATCCTACCGCCCACGCCGAGGTATTGGCCATACGTATGGCCGCCAGAGATCTGGCCACCCCGCACCTTCCGGATACCATCCTGTATGCCAGCTGCGAGCCTTGCCCCATGTGCCTAGCCGCCGCCCATTGGGCACGTATTCCGCGAATCGTGTTTGCTGCATCCCAGGAGACTGCAAACCGTGCCGGCTTCGCCGACGGCAACATTGCCGAACAGCTATACGGCCAGGTCCACCCGGTGCGGATAAGGGAGCTGGGATTGAGCCAGATCGACATTGAAGGATCCGGCGCGCCGTTCCTGGCCTGGCTGGTGAAGCACGACCGTCAGCCATACTGACGGTCAACCCGCCGCGGATGCACCACACTGACACGCTTGATGACGGGAGGCCCTGTTGTTCAGGCTTGCCGTGATACCGGTGCTTCGCTGATATGTTCGTCATGCTCTTTTTCTGGATCTGTCGCTTCAGGCCCTGTATCGGTGGCTTCCTCGAACTCGGTGTAGCGCGGATCCAGCTCGGCCAGGCCCAGTGACGCTTCCGGCGAGAGGGTAATGAAATGCTGTTGATCAGCGACGGCAGGGTGCTTGCGGCTGGGGCCGAAAAGCATAAACAGGATCAGACCGCTGAGCACCAGCGCATTGCTGACAAACAGTCCACGCGGCCCCAGCAGCTCCATGAACAGCGCGCTGAGCGGCGCGCCGATGCAACTGCCGACCCCGTAACTGAGCAGGAGCGCGGTGCTGGTGGCGGTGATCTGATGACTTTCCATCAGGTCATTGGTGATCGCCACCGCAATGGGATAGAGCGTGGCGGTGATGCCCATGTACAGGCCGACAAAGATCACCAGCAGCACCATGCTGAAGTCGCCAATCAGCGCGGCGACCAGGCTGCACACGGCCGCCACGCAGGAGGCGACCAGCATGACCTGATAGCGGTCATAGCGGTCGCACAGGCGGCCGACCGGCCAGGCCAGCACCATTGCCGCTATGATCGCGGCGGCCATGAAGTTGGAGAGCTGACCCACGTCCAGCCCGATGCCGTTGGCGAACACCGGTCCCATCGCATAGAAGGCGCTGATCAGCAGCCCCGCGACCAGCGCACCCAGAGCGCCCTGGGGCGAAGCCGTGTAGAGCTTGCGCAGGGACATCCGCTCGCCCTGGGTAATGGTGGGCGACAGCTGCCGGGTGAGCGATAGCGGCACCAGCGCCAGCGCGATCAGGATGGCTGCCAGGGAGAAGGGAATGAATCCAACCGGATCACTGACGCGGATAAGCACCTGTCCGCCAGCGGTGGAGAGGAAGAACACCAACTGGTATACCGCAAACAGGGTGGCGCGGTTGCGATTGTCGGCTTTGCTGCTGAACCAGCTCTCCATCACGATCATCAGCCCGGCCATCACAAAACCGCCCAGGGCGCGCAACAATCCCCACAGTGCTGCCTCCACGGCCATCGGGTAAATCAGGATTGATGCCGCCAGCACCGCGGCGAACACGGCAAAGGCGCGGATGTGGCCTACCTTCTCGATAATGCGCCCTGCCCACAGTGTGCCGGCAACAAAGCCGAAGGAATAGAGCACCAGAATCCAGCCGATCAGTCCGGCGCTGAACTCCTCGATACTCAGGCGTAGGCCGAGGAGGGTCATCAAAAAGGCGTTACCACTGATCAGGAGAATGATGCTGATAATCAGCGATGAGAGGGTCAGTGCGGTTCTGGGCATTGGGTCTCCGGTAGTGCAGTCAGATAATGGAGAAATCTGCAGGAATGCGTTTGTCAGCTGCCTCTGACATATGAAAAGCGCAGCCGTTCCCTGGTCAGGATAGCAAAGCCGGAATTACCGGAATGAACGCTCCAGCCGGTCGCGAAAAATCGCTACAGAACACCCGGCAGCCAGGTCACCAAACCCGGCCATAGCGCGACTATTGCCAGCATCAGGATCTGGATGGCTATGAACGGCAGGACGCCGCGATAGATCGCTGAGGTCGGCACCTCGGGCGGCGTGACACCGCGCAGATAGAACAGCGCGAAGCCGAAGGGCGGCGTCAGAAAGGAGGTCTGCAGGTTGAGTGCGATCATCACCCCCAGCCAGATCGGATCGATACCCATCATCAGCAGGACCGGACCGACGATCGGGACCACAACAAAGGTGATCTCGATAAAGTCGAGTATGAAGCCAAGCAGGAAGATCACCAGCATCACCAGCACGGTGGCGGTAAAGGCGCCACCAGGCAGTTGCTGGAACAGACCATGAATCATGTCCTCGCCGCCGAAACCACGGAATACCAGGGAAAAGATCGAGGCCCCGATCAGGATCATGAACACCATCGCGCTGATTTCAGTCGTTGCCCGGCTGACCTCGCGCAGCCGCGCAATAGACAACTGACCATTCGCCAGTGCCAGCAGCATCGCGCCGATAGCGCCGACTGCCGCGGCTTCGGTCGGTGTGGCGATGCCGGCGAGAATCGATCCGAGCACGGCAGCGATCAGCAACAGTGGAGGGAGCAGGCTGGTGAGCAGGCCGATGATGCTGACCTGGCCGCGTTCCTCGAGCGGTAGCGCCGGCATTTTCTTCGGTTGCCAGAGCGCCACACCGATCAGATATAGCAGATACAGGCCGACCAGCAGCAGCCCCGGCAATAACGATCCGATGAACAGATCGCCGACCGTGACCGTTTTCGGCGAGAAGATGCCCATGCGCAACTGCGCCTGTTGATAGGCGTTGGAGAGGACGTCGCCGAGCAGCACGAGGATGATCGACGGCGGGATGATCTGCCCCAGCGTGCCGGTGGCGGCCAGGGTGCCGGTGGCCAGCGCGGGGTCATAACCGCGGCGCAACATGGTCGGGAGCGCCAGCAGCCCGAGGGTGACGACAGTGGCGCCGACGATACCGGTGCTGGCGGCCAACAACGCGCCAACCAGCAACACGGAAAACGCCAGACCACCGCGCAAACCGCCGAACAGTTGCGACATCGACTCCAGCAATTTCTCCGCCACCCTGGATTTTTCCAGCATCACGCCCATGAACACGAACAGCGGCACCGCCAGCAGGGTCTGGTTGTTCATTGTGCCGAACAGCCGGCTGGGCAGCGCGCCAAAAAAACTGGGATCGAACACGCCCATCAGGGCGCCGACGCCCGCAAACAGCAAGGATATGCCGCCCAGCGTGAATGCGACGGAATAGCCGAGCATCAGCGCCAGGCATAAGCAGATGAACAACGCGATAGCCATGAACTCAGCCATTACAGATGCTCCCCGTGGCGGCTGGGCAGATGGCTGGGCAGGGCGCCGGTGAGCACGCACAGCGTCTTGATGATCTGGGCTACAGCCTGCAGCAGCAGGGTGGCAACCAACAGCAAAATGATGCTTTTCTGCAGATAGACCCAGGGCAGACCGCCGGCATCCGCCGAGCGTTCGCTGCGGACCCAGGATGCTGCGACATAGTCCCAGCAATTCCAGGCCAGAAACAGGCACACTGGCAAAAGGAAGAAGAGTCCGCCGGTGAGATCGACCAGGGCCTGGCGCTTTGCTGACATCCGCCGAAAGAAGATATCGACCCGCACATGCGCGTCACGCTGCAGGGCCCAGGCCGCGGCACCCATGAAAACCAGCGCATGGGCGTAGAGAACCAGCTCCTGCATCGCCGTGGCACCAATCCCGAAAACATAACGCAGCAGTACGACTGCGCCGGTCAGCAGCACCATCAGCAAGGTGAGCCAAGCCAGCACACGACCGAGCCAGGCGGTCATTTTGTCGATCCGGCTTGAAAGGGTCAGGGCGTACGAAGCGGTGCTTCCGGGCATTGAGCAATCCAGCGTCAGGCAGAAAGTTGATGGGCGGCGGAGCGGGTGAACAGGCCACGATGGCTTGCCGGCGGCGCTAGCGTAGCACAGGTTGCGCGCCGCCTTGAGGTGCCGGGGAATGCGTATTTTTGCGCTGCAAAGCGGCGTTTACTTCATATGCATATTTCCATATATTCGCGATACCATATTTAAGTGCCGCGCACCTGTCCGGCTCGCACGTCAACAGACGGTAATCAGATGACCCATACACTCACACCGATCAGCGTGTTCAAATGCCTGGCAGACGAAACCAGGGCAAGGATGACCTTGCTTATCGCGCGGCAGTCCGAGCTATGCGTATGCGAGCTCACCGCTGCTCTGGATGAGAGTCAGCCGAAAATTTCCCGTCACCTCGCCCAGCTGCGCGGGTGCGGATTGCTCGAGGACGAGCGTCGCGGCCAGTGGGTGTACTACCGGCTACATCCGGATCTGCCTGCCTGGGTGACGGAGATGCTGGCGCTGGTGCTGAAGGCGAATGCTGACTGGTTGCAGGGCAATGTCGAGCGGGTGGAGCGTGCTTGCGCTGCTGCAGGGAACGTAGCGCTCTGTGCGCCAATAAAGGCGTAGGTAAACCGGTCCGGCGTTTCGGGCTGACAACGATGAGGAGTGAGCGATGACCATCAAGGTAGGTATCAATGGATTTGGCCGTATTGGCCGCCTCGCTTTACGCGCTGCGTGGGACTGGCCGGAGCTGGAATTCGTGCAGATCAACGATCCGGCCGGCGATGCGGCTACCCACGCGCACCTGCTCAACTTCGATTCGGTGCATGGTCGTTGGACCCACGAGGCCACCAGTGAGGGCGATAACATCCTGATCGCGGGCAAGCGCCTGCAGCTCACCGCGAACAAGGCCATAGCCGACACCGACTGGTCCGCCTGCGACCTGGTGATCGAAGCCAGCGGTAAAATGAAGACCGTGGCTGTTCTGCAAGGCTACCTTGATCAGGGCGTGAAGCGGGTCGTGGTCAGTGCGCCGGTGAAGGAGGCAGGTGCGCTTAACGTGGTGATCGGAGTCAATGAGCAGTTATTTGATCCGGCGCTGCACCGCATTGTGACGGCGGCGTCATGCACGACCAACTGCCTGGCTCCGGTGGTCAAGGTGATCCATGAAACCCTGGGGATCCGGCACGGCTCCATTACCACTATCCATGACCTGACCAACACCCAGAGTATTCTTGATCAGCCGCACAAGGACCTGCGCCGGGCGCGGGCCTGCGGCATGAGTCTGATCCCGACCAGCACCGGGTCTGCGACGGCAATCGCCGAGATCTTTCCGGACCTGAAAGGGCGGCTCAACGGTCACGCCGTCAGGGTTCCGCTGGCCAATGCCTCGCTGACCGATTGTGTGTTCGAGGTTGAGCGCGAAACGACCGTGGAAGAGGTCAATCAGCTGTTCCAGGCAGCGGCGGCGGGGCCGTTGGCCGGCATTCTGGGCTACGAAGAGCGCCCGCTGGTATCGATCGATTACCGTACCGATCCGCGTTCATCGATCATCGATGCGTTATCGACCATGGTGATAAACGGTACCCAGGTGAAGATTTATGCCTGGTATGACAACGAGTGGGGTTATGCCAACCGCACGGTAGAACTGGCCCGGCTGGTCGGACAGGCGATCTGAGCGGAGCGATTGCATGAAAGGGCTGGCAGCACTGCCGTTGGAAATCCGTCAGTACCTGCTGGTGACCGGCAACTACTGGGCGTTCACGCTGACTGATGGCGCGTTGCGCATGCTGGTGGTGTTGCACTTTTATACCCTCGGCTACTCGCCGCTGGAAATTGCCGCGCTGTTTCTGTTCTACGAAATCTTCGGGGTGGTGACCAATCTGGTTGGGGGCTATCTCGGCGCCCGAGTAGGCCTCAATCGTACGATGAATATCGGTCTGGCACTGCAGGTCGTCGCGCTGCTGATACTCACGGTGCCTGCCGCCTGGTTGACGGTGCCGCTGGTGATGGGAGCGCAGGCACTGTCGGGCATCGCCAAGGATCTGAACAAGATGTCGGCCAAAAGCTCGATCAAGCTTCTGGTGCCGAACACCCGGCAGGGCACGCTGTACAAGTGGGTCGCCATACTTACTGGCTCGAAGAATGCGCTCAAGGGCGTGGGATTTTTCCTTGGCGGCGTGCTCCTGGCGACACTGGGATTCAGAGGCGCAATGTTACTGATGGCGGCCGTGCTCGCCGTGGTGTGGATGTGCAGTCTGGTCTTCCTGAAGAAGGATCTGGGCAAGGCCAGCGCGACACCCAGGTTCCGCGATGTGCTATCCAAGAGTCGGGCGATCAATGTCCTCTCTGCGGCGCGCATGTTCCTGTTCGGCGCCCGTGATGTCTGGTTCGTGATTGCCCTGCCGGTTTATCTCAGCGCCGTATTCGGCTGGGACTTCTGGCTGGTGGGCGGCTTCATGGCGAGCTGGGTGATCGGCTATGGCATTGTGCAGTCAGTGGCCCCCTCAATCACTCGCACGAGCAACGGCCGCGTTCCGGATGGCCGCGCGGCGTTGATCTGGGCGCTGCTGCTGGCAGGTTTGCCTGCCGGGATCGCGCTGGGCCTCGCCGCGGGCTACCCGCCCCAGCTCGTGCTGGTCGGGGGTCTGCTGTTGTTCGGGGTATTGTTTGCGGTCAACTCGTCGTTGCACAGCTATCTGATCGTGAGCTATGCGAAGGAGGACGGGGTGTCACTGGATGTCGGCTTCTACTATATGTCAAACGCCATGGGCCGATTGATCGGCACATTGCTGTCGGGCTGGGTATACCAGGCCTACGGCCTGGAAGCCTGTCTCTGGGTGTCGAGCCTGTTCATCGCTATCGCGGCGGTCTTTTCGTTGGCGCTGCCGCGCCATGGGGAAACCGTTGGGCCCTGAATTCAGGCGCTGCTTCCCACCGGGCAGAAGCCGGTCAGGACGGTATGACCCGCGTCCGGCCCCGATCATCGATCGCGACGAACACGAAGATCGCTTCAGTCACCTTGCGGCTGCCGTCATGGGCGAGATCTTCACTCCAGACCTCGACCAGCATCTTCACTGAGCTGCGCCCGACTTCCAGCACATGGGAGTGAAAGGCCAACTGAGCGCCAACAGGCACCGGAACCATGAAACCCATGCGGTCGATGGCGACGGTCGCCACGCGGCCCCGGGCAAGACGCGATGCAGTGCTGGTACCGGCTACATCCATCTGGGATACCAGCCAGCCGCCATAAATATCACCGAAACTGTTGCTGTCGCGCGGCAACGCGGTGATCTTCAGTGCCAACTCCCCCGTTGGCACCGGGTCCTTGTCTATTTCGTGCATGGGATACCCGAAAGGTCTGTTGTAATTGTTTTATGCCCGGATGCAATGAATCTATTGACATTCTCCGTGCGGCGCTATGGTAAGGGATTGTGCGCTGCGTCTCAATGCTTGTCTCCCGCGCAGTCCCCCGCACTAGAGGCGCTGCATCGGGGAGCGCAGCGCACCCGGACGCAGTTGCTGTCCTGTTCAATCTGGTCGTGTTCGCGACTGTCACACAATTGTCCCATTCCCGCAGTACGGTTGACCTCTAGCGGTTGTATAGCCGGAGGTCGTGGCTGCTGGAATACCGGCCTTTGCGGCCGCCCCCAAGGAGACAGGCGTGATGAAAGACGGCAAAGAAGCCTTTGGTCAGCACATATCCAGCCGGTTCAACGAAGAACTGGAAGAAATCCGCACGCAGTTGCTGGAGATGGGCGGGCTGGTCGAGAAGCAGGTGACTGATGCGATTACTGCGCTGATCGAAGGAGACAGCACGCTGGGTGAGCAGGTGCGTGCTGGCGACGACGTGGTAAACCAGATGGAACGCAGGATCGATGGCGAGTGCATGCGCATTCTCGCGCGCCGTCATCCGGCGGCCAGCGACCTGCGACTGATAATGTGCATCACCAAGGTTGTCGTCGATCTGGAACGCATTGGCGACGAGGCCTCGAAAATCGCCAAGCGTGCCTTGTTGCTGGTTGATCAGGGCCAGTCACCCCAGGGCTATGTCGAATGCCGGCATATTGGTAATCACGTTCGGCAGATGGTGCAAGGCGCCCTGAGCGCCTTTGCCCGGCTGGATATTGATCTGGCGTTTCAGGTCGCCCGTGAAGACAAGCTGGTGGACAGGGAGTACAAGAGCGCGATGCGTGAAATGGTGACTTACATGATGGAAGACCCACGGTCCATCAGCTGCGTCCTGAGCATTCTCTGGGTGCTGCGCTCGCTCGAGCGTATTGGCGACCACGCGCGCAACGTGGCGGAACAGGTGATATTCCTGGTCAAGGGCACCGACGTCCGCTACATCGGGCTGGAGCGCCTGAAAGAGGAACTGAAAAAGGATTAGGCGGCCTACTTCGCGCGTATTGGGCATAGACGCGGCGACTCCGTTTGGGTATGTTTCGGGACACAAAAGCGAACTGTATCCCTGCCGGCCAGGAGAACCATGTGACGCTTGTGATTCATATCCTGCAACGCTATCGGAGTTACCATGGAGATCACTTCCTACAGCATGAACTGGCACTATCCGACCGCAATTCGGGTGGGGGCGGGGCGCGTTCGCGAACTGGGCAAGGCCTGTAAACAACTGGGCATGAAGGCGCCACTACTGGTCACCGATCCCGGTCTGGCGGCTATGCCCATGGTGGCGGAGGCCTTGCAGAATTGCCGCGACGCCGGTTTGCAGGTGGGTATTTTCAGCGCGATCAAGGGCAACCCCACCGGCGGCAATGTGACCGATGGTGTAGCTGCATTGAAGGCTGGCGGGCACGACGGCGTGATTGCCTTCGGCGGCGGCTCAGCGATCGATGCGGCCAAGGCCGTGGCATTGATTGCGCATCAGAGCTGCAGTCTGTGGGAAGCGGGTCCGGCAACCATCGATGCGAGCAGGATGCTGCCCGTCGTTGCAGTGCCCACCACCGCCGGAACCGGCTCGGAAGTCGGCCAGGCGGTGGTTATTACCGATGATGAGAACCATCTCAAGCGTCCGATCTTTCACCTCAAGATGGTCCCGGGCATTGTTATTCTCGATCCCGAGCTGACTGTCGGACTGCCGCCCAAGCTCACCGCGGCGACCGGTATGGATGCGCTGGCGCACAACCTCGAGGCCTACTGCACTCCGGTATACCATCCGATAGCCGAGGGTATCGCCCTGGAAGGCATGCGCCTGATCAAGGAATACCTGCCGCGCGCCACGGCGGACGGCAAGGACATTGAAGCGCGCCAGCACATGCTGGTCGCCTCAAGCATGGGCGCCAGCGCATTCCAGCGCGGGCTGGGCGCGATTCATGCCGTTTCACACACCCTGGGTGCCCTTTACGACGCCCACCATGGTCTGCTCAATGCGGTCATGATGCCTTACGTGATGATGGCCAACCGCGAGGCCATCGAGCCCGAGATGGCGCGTCTGGCGCGTTATCTTGATCTGCCCAGGCCAGGCTTCGAAGGCGTACTAGAGTGGGTACTTGAACTGCGCACCGAGCTCGGGATACCCCATACACTGGCCGAGATCGGTATCGACGACGCGCGGGCGGAAACTGTCGGTGAGATGTCCGCCCGGGATGTGACCGCGCGCACCAACGCGGTGAAAATGGACGCCGCTGGTTATCAACAGCTGTTTCTCAATGCACTTAACGGGGTGCTTTGAGCAAAAGGGCCGGCTTCACGCTGTGGTTTGGGGGCCGTCTGCGCTAAGCTAGGCGGGTAACCAGGCGAAGAGAAAAGAGATGGCTAAAGTGTCGGCCCTGGTGGTGGATGATGCTCCCTTCATTCGCGACCTGGTAAAAAAAGCATTACGCAGCCAGTTTCCCGGTATGCAGATCGAAGAAGCGGTGAATGGTCGCAAGGCGCAGCAGACCCTGAGTCGTGCGGCATTCGACCTGATTCTCTGTGACTGGGAAATGCCGGAGATGAGCGGGCTTGAGTTGCTGCAGTGGTTCCGCGGCCAGCCGGGATCGGAAAAGACCCCTTTCATCATGGTCACCAGTCGCGGCGACAAGGAAAATGTCATCGAGGCGATCCAGGCCGGTGTCAGCGACTTTATCGGCAAGCCGTTTACCAACGAACAGTTGGCGGTCAAGGTGAAGAAGGCGCTGCACCGCAGCGGCAAGCTGCAGTTGCTGCAAGGTCGTCAGGCGCCCTCCAGTGGCGGTACTGCGCAGGATTCGGTCGCCAATCTGATGGGCGGCAAGTCCGAAGCCAAGGCCGCAACGACTGCGCCTGCGGCCACTGCATCCATAGCCCCGGTGGCGGCCCCGGTTATCGAGCCCGCGATCAGTGAAAGCGGAGCAACCGAGTCCGATGTCACTGACGATCAGGGACGACCGGTCACGCAGCATGTGCGCGGGCAAGCGCAGCTGCGTCTGGCCGGTGGGCAGTTCGCCTGCGTGGTCAAGACGCTGAGCCTGCGTGATGCTCTGGTGGTTGTCCGCCGCGGCGAGCACATGCCACAGGTATTCGAGAGCGGGGTGCTCGATCTGGAGCAGGATTCGGACAAGAGCGTGGCGCGTATCAATGCCTATGTGCACGCCGTGGCGTCAATGGAACCGACGATGGATTGCGAATGGCTGAAGGTCACGCTGAAGTTTGTCGATCAGGATCCGCAGAAGCTCGACTACCTTTCCCGTCTGATTGCCTCGGGCAGTGCCCAGCGCCACTATTCGCCCAGCGCTTGAGCTTCGCATTGCGCCAGCACTGCAACAGGCCGGCTACGCCAGTCTGTTGGGCTGGAAATGACAGGTGAATATGCTGCCCTGGCCGACCGTGCTGCTGATATCCAGCCGACCATTGTGACGCAGCAGCACGTGCTTGACGATGGCCAGCCCGAGCCCGGTGCCGCCGGTATTGGTGCTGCGGCTGGAGTCGACACGATAGAAGCGCTCGGTCAGGCGGCTGATATGCTGGGCAGCGATACCGGCACCATTGTCGCTGACGCTGACATGGGCGCCGCCATCATCACGCCAGCAACGCACACAGATCTCGCCACCATCAGGCGTGTATTTCACGGCATTGAAAACCAGGTTGGAAAAGGCGCTGCGCAGCTCTTCGTGGGCGCCGCGCAGGCATACGCCCGGCTCCGCTTCAAGACGGATCTGATGATAGCGTTCGGCTGAGAGTGCCCTGGCATCCTGGGTTACCGATTGCAGCATCTGGCTGACATCGACCGGGTTCTGCTCGATCAGTCCGTTGTCGTTTTCCAGTCGGGCCAGCATCAACAGATCATTCAGCAGATTCTGCATGCGCCTGGCCTGCTGCTGCATCTGTTGCAGCGCCCGCTTCCAGCGCGGGTTGACCGGCTCTTCGGAGTCCTGCAGCGTTTCCAGATAACCGACAATGACGGTAAGCGGTGTGCGCAGTTCATGGGAGACGTTGGCGACGAAGTCCTTGCGCATCTGTTCGAGGTTGTGCAGTCGGGTAGTGTCCCTTACCACCAGCAGACGTTCGCCCTGGCCATAATGGGTAATCGTGTATTGCAGGTGTGCATTGGGATTCAAGTGGGAAGCAATGTCCAGCGGTTCGCGAAAGGTATTGGCTTCGAAATATTCGACAAAACGCGGGTCGCGCAGCAGATTGGTTACATGCTGACCACTGTCGTCGGGAGCGCGCAAACCCAGTAGCCGTTCTGCAGCATGGTTCCACCACTCCAGCCGACCCTTGGCGTCGACCATGACCACGGCGTCGCTGAGCGCTGCGGTGGACGCCTGGATCCGGTCGATCACCAGTTGCTGCTTGGCACGCATGCGGCTGTCGCGGCGTTGTATATGGTAGATGCTGTCGAAGATGTCGCCCCACACACCGCGGGTGTCTGGCGGCGGGTCGTTCTGATGGTTGCTCAGCCATTGCTGCAAACGCGCCATCTGGCGCAGATGCCAGGCCAGATACAGGCTCAGTCCGCCGACCAGGGCCCAGGCCAGCTGACCGACCAGCAGACCTGCCAGCGCGCAGGCCAGCAGTAGCCAGAACAGCCCCTTGAATACGCTACCCAGCGAATATGTGCGCAAACCTGCTTCCTCCCATCTCAGCCAATTGAGCTACCGCGAGGCGCGGTTGGCAACCAGCCGCCAGAATACAGGAGTCAGCCCTTGGTCGAAAAACGGTAACCGGTCCCGCGGACCGTTTGCACCAGATATTCGTAATCCTCCCCCAGGGCCTTGCGCAGTCGGCGGATATGTACATCGACTGTGCGCTCCTCGACATATACGTTGCCGCCCCAGACCTGGTCGAGCAACTGGCTCCGGGTGTATACGCGCTCCTGGTGGGTCATGAAGAACTGCAGCAGGCGGTACTCGGTCGGACCCATCTCGGCCGGTTTGTCATCGATGGTAACCCGATGGCTGGCCGGGTCCAGATGCAGGCCGTCGACTTCCAGCGGTGCGTCGCTGTCGGCCGGGCCGGCGCGGCGCAGCACGGCCTTGAGCCGGGCTACCAGTTCACGGGGGGAAAAGGGCTTGGTGATGTAATCATCGGCACCGACTTCCAGACCCTGGATCTTGTTATCTTCCTCACCCTTGGCCGTCAGCATGATGATCGGAATATCGGCGGTCAGCTCGTTACGCTTGAGCCGTCTGGCCAGCTCGATACCCGTAGTGCCCGGAAGCATCCAGTCGAGCAGGATCAGGTCTGGCTGCCGATCGATGATGCTCGCGTGCGCCTGGTGGGTATTCTCTGCTTCGACACAATCGTATCCGGCCATTTCCAGCGCGACCGCGATCATTTCGCGGATCGGTGCTTCGTCGTCGACTATCAGTATGGTCTTGCCTGCCATGGATCACCATCCGTTGCTGATTCTCAGATGCAACGATTAGATAACATTTTTGTTGCAGTTGTGTGACCAGGCAATGACGAGTCAATGAATAGGCCTGGTGCCTCAGCTCAGCATGGTGTCGAGTGCCAGGCCGATGAACACGATCATACCCGCCCAGTGATTGGACAGAAACGCGCGCAGGCAGGCATCTGGCGCCCGGTCGCGTATCAACCATTGCTGCCAGACAAAACCACCGAGCATGCCCAGCAGGCCCAGGTGGAAGTACAGGCCCAGGTCAAAGCGGGCGCCGGCCACCAGCAGGCACAACAGGGTAAGACCCTGCAGGATGCCGATGATTGCCCGGTCCGCCTCGCCGAACAGGATGGCGGTGGATTTAACGCCAATCTGCAGATCGTCCTCCCGGTCGCACATCGCATACTCGGTGTCGTAGGCCACTGTCCAGATCAGGTTGGCGAGATAGAGCAGCCAGAGGATCGGCGGCAATTTTCCGGTCTGGGCGGCAAAAGCCATCGGAATGGCCCAGGAGAACGCGGCGCCCAGGACCAGCTGGGGATAAAAGGTGAAGCGTTTGCAGAACGGGTAGAGTGCGGCCAGCGCGAGGCCGCCGAACGCCAGCAGCACCGTCTGGCGGTTGGTCAGCAGCACCAGAAATCCGCAAATCGCCACCAGTATGCCGAAGGTGATCAGCGCCTCGCGCGCGCTGATCCTGCCAGTTGCCAGCGGGCGGGCCCGGGTGCGGCTGACGTGGCCGTCGATATTGCGGTCGGCATAGTCGTTGATAACGCAGCCGGCTGCGCGCATCAGGAACACGCCGAGTACGAAGATCACCAGCACTCTTATATCCGGAAAACCATTGGCGGCAAGCCAGAGCGCCCACAGGGTCGGCCAGAGCAGCAGCCAGGTGCCGATGGGGCGGTCAAGGCGCATCAGCTGGACGAAGTCCGGTCCACGGGGATGGAGGCGGGCCGCCGTTTTCATTAGCAAAGATGACACAAGATGTTTCCTCCGAGGGCGGACAGATTCAGGCTGGTGGCCAGCCTGGCAGGAATACTTCGCAGACCAGCAGGCGCAGGTCCGCGTCACGGAACAGGGACCGTCTGGCCCAGCAGTCATCGCCGCGCAGCCCTGGCGGCAGTCGGGAGGCCGGGTAGCGGCTGATTTCTATCGTGCCGCGGCGGATCTGCGGTTTGCCGAACAGGAGCTCGCCCAAACTGCGTGTACCCAGCTCCCGCAGCTCCAGCGTTGATCGCCCCAGCGCAGCCAGTGGCGCTACGCTGCGCGCGAAGACCCGGGCCGCGCCACCGGTATGCAGCAGGACCTCGCGCGCCCAGACCGGCTCGCCGCTGCGCAAGCCCAGAGCCGACGCCTCGTCGGGCCTGGCCTGTTCACTGCGCTGAGACAACACCTCGACGGCAAAGTCGTGATCTCCGGCAGCGTCCAGGCGTGCTGTCAGCGACCCCTGATCGCACAGCCAGTCCAGCAGCGGTTCGGGTGGTGGCGCGGGGTGTAATGGGGCAGCGTACCAGTCAGGCAGGGTCACGGCAGGCATCGTCGCAGAGCAGTTGATCGGAGGCGCAAGGTTAGCATGAAAGCGCGCTGGCTCGCTGCAGGGGGTACCTTGGCGCGCCGCAGCAATTGCGGTAGTGTCCCCTTAACCCTTCAAACCCCCTCTCTCAGGATAACTGCATGAAGAAGTGGCAATGTGTTGTATGTGGTTTCATCTATGACGAAGCCGAAGGTTGGCCAGACGAGGACATCGCCCCCGGTACTCGCTGGGAAGATGTGCCGGCCGACTGGCAGTGCCCCGACTGTGGCGTCGGGAAAGAAGATTTTGAAATGATCGAGATGGGCTGAACCCCGGAAAAGGAGTTTTGACGTGCCTGATAGTGGACCGTTGCTGATAGTAGGGACCGGTCTGGCCGGTTATAACCTGGCCAGGGAGTTTCGCAAGCTCGATAGCCAGCGGGAACTGATTATGGTCACTGCTGACGACGGCCGGTCCTACTCCAAACCATTGCTGTCGACCGGCTTTGCCAAGGGCAAGCAGGCCGACGAGCTGGCGATGCAGGATGCTGCAACCATGGCCGGGCAACTTGATGCGCGGATACTCACGCATAGCCAGGTGCGGGAGATAGACCCGCAGGCGCGCAAGCTGCTGATGCACGAGGGTGAGCTGAGCTATGGCGATTTGGTTCTGGCCTGCGGCGCACATGCGCGGCCCCTGCCACTGTCTGGGGATATGCACGAGCGGGTGCTGTCGATCAACGATCTGAACGACTATGCACAGTTTCGCCACACCCTGGAGGGACGCAAACGTGTGGCCATTATTGGCGCTGGGCTGATTGGCAGCGAGTTTGCCAATGATCTGGCACTGGGCGGCCTGGAGGTGCAGGTCATTGCTCCTGATGACCAGCTGATGCCGGGATTGATTCCCGCCCAGGTGGCGGGACCGGTGCAGGCGGCGCTGGAAGAGCTCGGTGTGCGCTTTCATCTGGGCCGGTCAGTCGCCGCCGTGCACCAGGCCGGCGACGCTTTGAGTCTTGAGCTGGACGATGGCAGCCGGCTGGAAGCTGATCAGGTGCTTTCCGCGATCGGCTTGCTTGCCAATACCGCGCTGGCCAGCGACGCGGGCCTGCTCTGCGGTCGTGGCATTCAGGTCGACCGCTTCCTGCGCACCTCGGATCCCCATATTTATGCCCTGGGCGACTGCGCCGAAGTGACGGGCATGCAGCTGATGTACGTGATGCCGCTTATGGCCGGTGCCCGTGCGTTGGCGAAAACGCTGTCGGGTCAGCCTACCGAAGTCAGCTATCCGGTGATGCCGGTGATGGTCAAGACGCCGGCCTGCCCCCTAGTGGTGTCGCCGCCCGTGACCACCTCCGAAGGCCTGTGGACTGTCGAGGGCGAGGGTCAGGATATACGCGCACTGTTCCACGACGCTAAAGGCACGCTTCATGGCTATGCGCTGACCGGAGCGGTGGTGAGCGAAAAACTGCAGCTGAACCGTCAGTTGCCGGCCTGGCTAGGCTGACAGATCGGGCAATTTGGCGGGCCATATTGCCTTTTGTCGGGAAATCGGTGAAACACCGCACAGGCCGCGGCCTATACGACTGGCACATCATGCCAAGTCATGCGATGCTGGCCGCGCAGTAGACGCCCTGCCAGCCAGCTCTGGTCGGCGTGGCAACCGTTGCGAGGATGCAGCGGTAAAAAACAAAAACAACATGACGAGGCTTCATATGCGTAAACCGGATCTCGCTGCAGCTATCGCTGACAAGGCTGACCTGACCAAAGACCAGGCAAACCGAGTACTCAACGCTGTTCTTGACGAAATCACCCAAGCCCTTAGCCGCAAAGACACCGTCACCTTGGTAGGCTTTGGTACTTTCCTGCAACGCCATCGCGGCGCCCGTACCGGCAAGAACCCGCAAACCGGTGCTCCTGTCGATATCAAGGCCAGTAACACCGTTTCCTTCAAGCCAGGCAAGAGCCTGAAAGAATCGATCAACTGATATACCCGGTACGCAGGCTGCCCACACGCCACAAGCATGGCGGCCTGCGCTACTCCCCCTCGGTCATTCCGGTTAGCACACCCCGGTTAGCACCAACTCCTGTTACCGCCTGCTCAAATACCAACCGGCAATGCCGGAACCCCTCGGCACTCAGCCATGCTGATACTGCGTAACCAGCGTTCGTAATGCCTCCCGCGCGTCCAGGACCTTATGAACAGCCGTCGACGCCTTTTCCTCGCTCAGCTGCAGGCGGGCGAGCAGCGACTCGGGTATGGGCATGGGTGCGCTTTCACCGATACCCTGCTCCTGTAGCAGTGCCTGGGCGAGATATACCAGGTTGGCATACACGTGATCCTCGCCGGCGTAATGGGCGTCATGTTGATAGCGTATAGCGGTCGATATTTCCGTGGGCATGTCCCAGAAACGCATCAGCCAGCTGCCGATCTGATCGCGGGTGACGCCCAGCAGATGCTGATCGATCAAGTGCGGTTGCACGTGCGGGTTGGCCTCCTGGTGGCGGCAGATGGCATTGAAGTAGGGCGGGAAAATATACGCCAGCACCAGGTAACCGAAGTTGTGCAGCAGGCCAGCGAGATAGTTCAGCCCCAGCTCCGGGCGCAGCGCACGGGGCATGGCCTTGGCCAGACCCTCGATTACAGCCGCAGTATAGATAGCCTGCTCCCAGTAGCCGGTTGCACCTTCCGGCGCGTCCTTGGGCAGTGCAAAAGTCTTGCCTAGCGCCAACCCGACCGCCAGGTTGATAACCAGATCGAACCCGAGCACACGGCCAATGGCGTCCTCTACCGAGCGGATCTTGCCCGGTGCTGCATAAAAGGGTGACGATGCCCAGCTGACAACTTGCGCAGCCAGGCTGGGATCGGTCTCTACCAGATCTGCCAGTTCGACGATGCCGGCTTCGGGATTGCTGCGCAATCGCATGATCTTTTGCGCCGTTGCCGGCAGCGGTGGTATCTCAATGGTCTCTTCCAGCCGCTGGCGCATGCGCAGTGCAGTAAAATTGCTGACCGCGCGGCTCAGGTCCTGTCCGTCCTGTGCCAGATCGTCGGACAGGCTGCCGAGACCGTCCAGCGGCACCGCAAAATGCGCTGCGCTGGCTTTGGCCAGCAGCAAGTGCGCGGATTTCTGCTCGAGCTCGAGGCTCCAGCCGCTGAGTCCGCTGTCCAGCCAGAGGCTTGGCTGCGTCAGCAGGCTCTGCTCGACTACACAGGGTGAACTGAACAATACCGGGATGCCTGGCAACTGGTTGAGCTGATGCTTGGCGAGTATCCGCTGCAGCTGGACCCCCCGCACCGGCTCGAGCTCGCGACCGAGCAACGCACCGACTTTTTTCAGATCCAGCAGATGATCCCGGGGAAACAGCGCTAGTACAGTGCCGATGCTGTCACACAGGAGGCATGCCTGGACCTCCTGGTTGCCGGGAATATCCTGGGGTGTCGGCCGCAACTGATATTCGATGGCCTGTTGTTGCAGTAGCTTCTCGATCAGATGCGGGAGGCTCGCACTGGCTTCCGCGGACGCAGCAGGGGTCTTCATCGGCAAGTTCCTTTATGTTCAGAGTCCAGAGAGGCGAACCGCTGTGGCATCTCGGTGGACTCGAGTCGTCTTTTTGCGCTTGCGCGATATTAGCACGGCGGCGTCGGGGCTGCCCCGCACGAGCCGTGCACCGGTTCACACCCGCGCGAATTGCTGACCGGCGGCTAGCCAGCGATCGATCAGCGGCTGGCAAAGCTGCGGATACCGCTGCTGCATCAGGCCGGCGGCTTGCTGCACCCGCGGCAACAGATCCGCATCGCGCAGCAAGTCGGCAACGCGAAACTGCACCACACCAGTCTGTCGGGTACCCAGCACCTCGCCGGGGCCGCGCAGCTGCAGGTCTTTTTCCGCTATGACAAAACCGTCTGTGCTTTCGCGCATGATACCCAGGCGCTCACGCCCGAGATGTGACAGCGGGGCCTGATAGAGCAGCACGCAGTGGCTGGCCGTGCTGCCACGTCCGACCCGGCCGCGCAGCTGATGCAACTGTGCCAGGCCGAGCCGTTCGGGGTTCTCGATCACCATCAGGCTCGCATTGGGGACATCCACACCCACCTCGATTACCGTGGTGGCGACCAGCAGATGCAGGTCGCCGCCCTTGAATGCAGCCATGATTTCGGCTTTTTCCGCCGGCTTCATGCGGCCGTGAATCAGCCCGATGGACAGGCCAGGCAGGCTCTCGCAGAGTAGTTGCCAGGTACCCTCGGCGGCCTGGGCCTGCAGTTGTTCGGACTCCTCGATCAAGGTGCAAACCCAGTACGCCTGCCGGCCCTCCGCGCAGCCCATGCGCACGCGCTCGATCACCTCCTCGCGGCGACTGTCGGACACCAGCACCGTATTCACTGGCGTGCGGCCGGGCGGCAGCTCATCGAGCACCGAGGTGTCCAGGTCGGCATAGGCGCTCATCGCCAGCGTTCGCGGTATCGGCGTGGCAGTCATTATCAGTTGGTGGGGCGAGAACCGGCCGGCAGCGCCCTTGTCGCGCAGAGCCAGCCGCTGCTGTACCCCGAAGCGGTGCTGTTCGTCGATGATCGCCAGCCCCAGGTTGTAAAACTGCACCTCGCCCTGGAACAGCGCGTGGGTGCCCACCACCATGGCCGCATCGCCGGTGGCAATCATCTGCAGCTGGTTCTGGCGAGTCTTGCCCTTGAGTTTGCCGGCCAGCCAGGCCACCGAAATACCCAGTGGCGCCAGCCAGGCGCTGAAGTTGTTGAAATGCTGCTCGGCAAGTATCTCGGTGGGGGCCATCAGCGCCACCTGCCAGCCAGCCTCCAGTGCCTGCAGCGCGGCCATTGCGGCTACCACAGTTTTACCTGAGCCAACATCGCCCTGTATCAGACGCAGCATGGGTTGGCGCTGCTGCAAATCCTGGGCAATCTCCTCGCCCACGCGCTGTTGCGCGCCAGTCAGGCCAAACCCCAGGCGTGCCAGAAACAGCCCCGGCAGCTCCTTCGCTGGCGGCATCGCTGGCGCTTCATGGCGGCGAATCTGCGCGCGCAGGCGCAGCATGGCCAGTTGATGGGCAAGCAGTTCCTCGAAGGCGAGGCGGTGCTGGGCCCAATGTCGGCCGTCTTGCAGGGCTTCCAGGTCAACTGAGGGCGGCGGGCGATGCAGTGTGTGGATAGCGTCACGTAGAGAGCCCAACTGGTACTCGTCGAGCACCTCTGGTGGCAGCAGCTCGGTCAGGCTATTGCCCTGATCGAGCCAGGCCAGCGCGGCTTTGCTCAGGCTGCGCAGGCGTTGCTGCGACAGCCCCTCGGTGCTCGGGTATATCGGCGTCAGCGTCTCGGTGACCGGCAGCGTGCTGGCCGCATCCAGGTTTTGCAGCTCGGGATGGTAGATCTCCAGGCCCGACGCGCCGGGCCGTACCTCGCCATAACAGCGCCAGTGACTGCCCCGTTCCAGGCTTGCCTTCAAGGCGCCGGAAAAGTAGTAGAAGCGCAGGCTCAGACCGCCGGTTCCGTCATGCAGCCGGCACAGCAGGCTCTTGCGCCGGCCCATGACCACATCGGTACCCTGCACGGTACCTTCCACCACCGCATCCATGCCGGGGCGCAGGGCGCCAATCGGGGTCACGCGGGTGCGGTCCTGATAGCGCAATGGCAGATGGAACAGCACATCCTGAACCGAGTTCAGCCCCAGCTTGGCGAGTTTCTCCGCTAGCGCCGGGCCGACACCCTTGAATACCGTCAGTGCGGTTTTCTCGGGCATGTTCAGTGGCGCTGGCACGGCTTACTTGCGGGCCTGGGGCTGGCCGACCGAACACAGTCGGATCGAGTCGCTGAGGATTTCGATCGCCTTGGGTCGGGGAAAGCTGGCGCGCCACGCGATCGCGACCGTGCGATAGGGCGCAGGCGTCTTGAACGCCTTGGTGACCAGCAGATCGGAACTGTAATAGCGATCATCGGCGGCGGACATCGGCAAAACGGTCATGCCGATGCCGGAGGCGACCATGTGCCGGATGGTTTCCAGTGAGCTGGACTCCACCGTGGTATGCCGGGCCTGTTCATCGCCCTTGCGTATGGTCGGACAGGCCTCGAGGACCTGGTCGCGGAAACAATGGCCTTCGCCCAGCAGCAGCAACTTGTTGTCGTCCAGTTCCTCGAGGCTGACGTTGTCGCGCCGGGCCCAGGGATGGCTAGCGGGTATCAGCAGGCTGAACGGCTCGTCATACAGGGGCCGGGTCAGCACATCTGGCTCATTGAAGGGCAGGGCGATGATGATCGCGTCCAGATCGCCATTGCGCAGTTTGTCGCGCAGTACGTGGGTAAAGTTTTCTTCGATATACAGGGGCATTTCCGGCGCTACCTTGTGCAATTGCGGCACCAGGTGGGGAAACATGTATGGACCTATGGTGTAGATTGCCCCGACTTTCAGGGGCGCTGACAATTGATTCTTGCCGGCGGTGGCCAGCTCACGGATGGTCAGCGACTCCTCCAGTACTTTCTGCGCCTGGGCCACGATGCGTTCACCAATAGGCGTGACGCGCACGGCGCTCTTGCTGCGCTCGAAAATCATCACCCCGAGCTCGTCCTCGAGCTTCTTTACCCCGACGCTGAGCGTTGGCTGGGACACATGGCAGCGCTCGGCGGCGTGGCCAAAATGCTGTTCCTGGGCCAGGGTAACGATGTAGCGCAGTTCGGTCAGGGTCATGGCGTATATACTGCTCCGATGTTTAATCTGCCCAAGCATAACGGGTTGATCGATAGAGGAAAACAATCAGATGAAACAGGTAGTGATAGCAGGTTGCGGCGATATTGGCACAGCATTGGCCCATAGGCTCAGGCAGAGGGGCTGGCGCGTATTTGGCCTGCGCCGTGATACCTCGGTATTACCCGAGGGGGTCGAGCCGATTGCAGCCGACCTGACCTGCGCCGACAAACCGGCGCAGTGGCCCGACAAGGTGGACTATCTGGTCTACTGTCCGGCCGCCGGCAAGCGCGATGCACAGTTGTACCAGCAGCTGTATGTGCAGGGTCTGGAGCACGTGCTGGCGTGGACCAAGGAGAATCGTCGCCTGCCGGCGCATCTGCTGCAGGTGTCCAGTACCGGTGTGTATGCCCAGAAGGAAGGTGAATGGGTCACCGAAAACAGCCCGGCACTGGCCGAGTCCGAGACCGGTAAAATATTGATTCAGGCTGAGGATGCGGCGTTGCGCTGTGGCTTTCCGGCCTCGGTGGTGCGCCTGGCAGGTATCTATGGCCCAGGCCGGAACCGTTTGATCGAGCAGGTGCGCAATGGCCTCTGTGTGCCCACCGAGCCGCCGCAGTACAGCAACCGTATCCACCGCGATGACGCCGTGGCGCTGCTCGAACATCTGCTGCTGGAAGCGGACAAGGACGAACTGCTGGCGCCCTGTTATCTGGGCGTGGATGACGAGCCGGCGAGCATGCACGAAGTGGCCAGCTGGCTGGCCGCACAACTTGGCACCTCGCTGCTGGCCGAAGGCTCGACGCCAGGCCGGGTCGGCAGTAAACGCTGCAGCAATGCGCTGGCGCGTGAAAGCGGTTGGGAGCCGAGATATCCCAGTTACCGCGAGGGTTACGGTGAGATGCTAAAGTCTGCGGAGCAGGGCATGGAGTGAATGCGCTGTTGTGTTGTCCAATAGCTGTAAATCAACCGGGTGCGGCATACGGATGTACCGGTACGCACCGACAGACAGGAGAGCAATCGATGAAGATCAACAAGACAGCCTCGGCACACTGGGAAGGCGATCTGAAGCAGGGCAAAGGCACTATTTCCAGCGAGAGTGGGGCGCTGGACAAGCAACCCTATGGTTTCAATACGCGTTTTGAAGACGGTGCGGGCACCAACCCCGAGGAACTGATCGGGGCGGCGCATGCCGGATGTTTCTCGATGGCCTTCTCCATGCTGCTGGGCGAAGAGGGCTTCACGCCTGAGGCGATCGACACCCAAGCTACCGTGACGCTGGAAAAGCAGGACGACGGTTTTGCTGTGACCGCGGTGCACCTGGAAATGCGTGCGCGCATCCCGGGTATCGCCAATGGGCAGTTTGAAGAGATTGCCAACAAGGCCAAGATGGGCTGTCCGATTTCCAAGCTGCTGAAAGCAAACATTACCCTTGATGCGGTACTGGAAAGCTGAGAATTCTCAGCTGACCACCATTATGCCGTCCATCTCTACCGGCACGCCCTTGGGCAAGGACGCTACGCCAATGGCAGCACGTGCCGGATAGGGTTGTTTGAAATAGCGAGCCATGACTTCATTGACCAGGCTGAAGTGGCCCAGGTCGGTGAGGAAAATGTTCAGCTTGACGATGTCCTGCAGCGTGCCGCCAGCAGCTTCGGCGACAGCGGTCAGGTTGTCGAACACCCGGCAAATCTGTTGTTCCATCCCCTCGACTACTTCCATGGTCTCCGGGTTCAGCGGGATCTGGCCCGACAGGTATACGGTATTGCCTACCTTGATGGCCTGCGAATAAGGGCCAATGGCAGCAGGTGCCTGGTCACTGGTAATGACTTGCTTGTTCATTGAATCTCCGGAGTCGGATCAGTTTTTCAGACGGGTGATGCGCATCACGCCACTCAGGGCCCGTATGCGCTTGATCAGTTGTGAGAGGTGCAGGCGGTCGCGGACCCGGACTACCAGCTGGACGACACTGACGCGGCCATCGCGCTCGTCGACGCTGATCTTGTCGATGCTGGCGTCGGCCATGGTTATACCGGTGGCCAACTGAGCGATGATGCCACGTTCGTTTTCCAGCTCGACCTTGAGTTCCACGGTGAATTCGCCGCTGACGTCCTTGTCCCAGGTCAGATGCAGGGTCTTCTCGTTGCTATGGCGATTTTCGGCCAGGTTGCTGCAGTTTTCCTGGTGAATCACCATACCCTTGCCAGATGACAGGTAGCCGACAATCGGGTCGCCAGGAATCGGATTGCAGCAACGGGCGAAGCTGACGACCAGGCCCTCGGTGCCGCGAATGGCCAGGGGTTTCTCCGCGTTGGCTGCGGGCTCGGCAACCGACCGCTTCTTCGTCTCCGGGTCTGCCGCGGTTTCGTTGGCCAGCAGGCGACGACCGACTACATAGGCCATGCGATTGCCCAGACCGATATCCGCCAGCAGATCTTCCATCAGCTCCATCTTGCAGTCCTTGAGCACCTGCTTGACGTTGCTCTCGGGAATCGCTGCCAGGTTGGTGTCGAAACTCGCCAGGACCTTGTCCAGCAGGCGCTCGCCCAGAGCAATGGACTCGGAATGGCGCTGGTGCTTGAGAAAATGCCGGATATTGCTGCGCGCCTTGCCGGTGATCACAAAACTCAGCCAGGCCGGGTTCGGCCGGGCACCAGGCGCGCTGATCACTTCCACAGTCTGACCGCTCTCTAGCGGCTCGGACAGCGGCGCCAGGCGGCGATTGACCCGGCAGGCGATGCAGCTGTTGCCCACATCGGTATGCACGGCATAGGCAAAATCGACCGGCGTGGAGCCCTTGGGCAGCTCCATGATCCGACCCTTGGGCGTAAAGATATAGACCTCGTCCGGGAACAGGTCGATCTTCACGTTCTCGATGAATTCCAGTGAGTTGCCGGCATTCTGCTGCAGCTCGAGCACGCCCTTGAGCCACTGGCGGGTGCGCGCGTGGTGGCCGTTGATCACCTCATCCTTGGACTTGTAGACCCAGTGCGCGGCGATCCCGTTGTTGGCCATCTCTTCCATTTCCTCGGTGCGGATCTGGATCTCGATGGGCACGCCATGCATGCCGAACAATGTGGTGTGCAGGGACTGGTAGCCGTTCGCCTTGGGAATGGCGATGTAGTCCTTGAAGCGTCCCGGGAAGGGTTTGTACAGGCTGTGAATTGCCCCCAGCACGCGGTAGCAGGTATCGGGTTTGTCGACAATGATGCGGAATGCGTAGACATCCATGATCTCGTGGAAGGCCTTACGCTTGCCGCGCATCTTCTGATAGATGCCGAACAGGTGTTTTTCCCGGCCCATGACCTTGCCCGGCAGGCCTTCGCGCTCCAGGCAATTCTGCAGGGAGTCGAGAATCTTGTTCAGCAGTTCCTTGCGGTTGCCGCGGGCAGCTCGCACGGCGCGATGGATCAGGTCCGAGCGCATGGGGTGCATGGCCTTGAAACCCAGATCCTCGAATTCGGTACTCAGGCTGTGCATACCCAGGCGATTGGCGATCGGCGCGTAGATCTCCAAGGTTTCCTTGGCGATCCGCCGACGCTTTTCCGCCACCAGGGCGCCCAGGGTGCGCATGTTGTGCAGGCGGTCGGCCAGCTTGACCAGGATCACGCGGATATCGCGAGCCATCGCCAGGGCCATCTTCTGGAAATTCTCTGCCTGGGCCTCGGCCTTGGTCTCGAACGGCATCTGGGTCAGCTTGCTGACGCCATCGACCAGCTCGGCCACGGTTTCGCCAAACTGGGTAACCAGGGCTTCCTTGGGAATGCCGGTATCTTCGATCACATCATGCAGCATGGCGGCCATCAGGCTTTGATGGTCCATGTGCATGTCGGCAAGAATATGGGCTACTGCGAGGGGGTGCGTGACATAGGCTTCGCCACTGCGTCGCGTCTGGCCGTCGTGGGCCTGCTCGGCATAGTAATAGGCGCGCCGGACCAGGTTGATCTGGTCCGGCTCGAGGTAACTGGTGAGTCGCTCGGCAAATGCTTCGATTGCCAGCGATCCGCTCTCGGGGCTGGCAACCAGACCCTCCCGGACCTGCTCGGATGCTACTTCCACGCCCGTCGCGGGCGTGCGGCTCTGGCCTGACATCGAGCGGCCCAAGGGGTTACTCCTCGAGGTCGGATTCCATCGAGTACAGCGGCTCCTGCTGATCCTGAATCGCTTCCTGCGCCAGTATCTCGTTGGAAATCAGACCTGCTGCAATTTCCCGCAGTGCAACCACTGTGGGTTTGTCATTCTCCCACGCGACCTTGGGTTCCTTGCCGCCAGTGGCAAGCAGGCGCGAACGCTTGGTGGCCAGCATGACCAGCTCAAAACGGTTTTCTACATTTTCCAGGCAGTCTTCAACAGTAACGCGGGCCATGGTGTACTCCGGAACGGCTTGACGATCAAAACGAGAGGCGCCCAGGAAAGGAACGCAGGACCATGCAGTGTACTGAATTGGCCACTGCTATGACAAGAAGATTGACAAGATCTACGACACAAGCGCCGTTAACAGGGCCTGATAACGTTCTACCTGGCGGGAAACGTTCAGCCGGGCGCTGCGCAGAATGGATTTGAGGTCATCAAGCGCCGTATTGAAATCGTCGTTGATCACCAGATAGTCATATTCGACATAGTGACTGATCTCGTCGACAGCCAGCGCCATGCGCCCGTCGATGACGCTTTCCTCGTCCTGGCCGCGCGTGGTCAGGCGCTCACGCAGTGTGGCGCGTGAAGGCGGGAGAATGAAAATCGAGCGCGCATCCGGCATTGCCCGGCGCACCTGCTGGGCGCCCTGCCAGTCGATCTCCAGGATCAGGTCGTTACCTTGCGCCAAGGTTCTCTCGACGGTGCTCTGGGACGTGCCATAGAGATTGCCGAACACTTCGGCGTGCTCGAGGAAATCAGCATCTGCCACCCGGGACACAAAGGCCTCGCGTGAAGTAAAGTGGTAATTCACGCCATCGATTTCGCCTGGACGCATGGCTCGGGTCGTGTGCGAGACGGAGACCCGCAGGTTGTCTGTCTGTTCGAGCAGTGCCTTGACCAGGCTGGTCTTGCCGGCACCGGACGGAGCGGAAATGATATAAAGGGTGCCGGTGGCATGGGTCATTGGTCAGGATGTCCTGCAAATTAACAACTAGAATGTTGGAGTTGATTATAGGGATATTCGACCGTGCCGTCATGCGGCGAAGCGGACGGGTCTACGAGAGGAGCAGAGATGATTTCGAAATGGCAGTGGTTGGTTCTGCAGTTGACGCGCACGCTGTGGGTGCGGGCGGCATTGTTTGCTTTGCTCGGGGTCGGTGCTGCATTGGGCGCTGCGGCGTTGCAGGGCAGGCTACCTTTCCAGATTGACCTCGGACTGGGCGAGAACGCTGTCGGTAACATCCTGAATATCCTCGCCTCAAGCATGCTCGCGGTGACCACCTTTTCGCTTAGCGTGATGGTCATGGCTTATGCGGCCGCGACGAATAACGCCACTCCCCGAGCCACTCGCCTCCTGATGCAGGACACGACGACTCAGAATGTTCTCGGCACCTTCATTGGCACTTTCCTGTTCAGCCTGGTGGGAATCACTGCGCTGAGTACCGGTGCCTACGACGATAGCGGCCGGGCTATCCTGTTTCTGGTAACCCTGGTGGTTCTCCTGCTTATCGTGATGACGATTTTGCGATGGATTGAGCATTTGTCGCATTTTGGCCGCGTAGGCGACACAACCGGAAGGGTCGAGACAGTCACGCTGGACGCATTGAAGGAACGCATATGCAATCCGGGATTGGGTGGTGTAACGATAAAAGGAGATCAGTCTTCACTGGCAGATTCTGCCTGGCCAGTTCATGCCCGCTCTACAGGGGTGATACAGCACCTGGATATGGCCGAGTTATCCAGGCTGGCCGAGAAAAACGATTGGACAATCTGGGTTGAGTGCTTGCCTGGGGCTTTTGTCAGTCAGCCGCGCGCGTTGGCCTGGGTTGAGGGAGTGCGGGGAGAGGACGCGGATAAGGCGGATGAAGCCATTCGGAATGCATTTACTCTCGGCAATGACCGGTCATTCGAGCAGGACCCACGCTTTGGCCTCTCCGTGCTTGCAGAAATTGCGTCGCGTGCGCTGTCGCCTGCGGTCAATGATCCGGGGACCGCCATCGATGTGCTCGGGCGAGCCGTCAGGATTCTTTCCTATTATTCCGAGGAGAATGTTGCCGAGATGCAGGCCGCCCCCATTTACCTACGGGTACATGTTCCAGCGCTTGAGCTAAATGATCTTTTCGATGACATATTTGCGCCGATTGCCCGAGATGGGGCAAGCCTGCTCGAAGTGCAGATGAGATTGCACAAGGGTCTATTGCTGCTGGCCGGACAGGGCGAACACCTGGCCAGATGCGCCCGGGTGCAGGCGCAATATGCGCTCCGTCACACCGACGTTGCCATGGCGCTGGAAGAGGATCGCCAGCGTCTGCGAAATCTGGTGGCGGGCTAGCCGGGAGCCTGACGGCCCCCGTTAGTACTATTCGATGTTCTGCACCTGCTCGCGCATCTGCTCAATATAGACCTTGAGATCCACCGCTGCCTGGGTGCTGCGGCTGTCGATCGCCTTGGAGCCAAGCGTGTTGGCTTCGCGGTTGAACTCCTGCATCAGGAAGTCCAGTCTGCGGCCCATGGCCTGGCTGCCGGCTAGTACATGGCGTGCTTCGGCGACGTGGGTGTCCAGCCGGTCGAGCTCTTCGGCAACGTCCATTTTCTGCGCGAGCAGGACCAGTTCCTGCTCAATGCGGGTGGTATCCAGTTCGAGCCTGGCTTCGTTGAAGCGGTCGATCAGCTTCTGCCGGTGGGCGCCGAGCAGTCCCGGCATCATTTCGCGAAGGCTGGCGACCCTCTCGCTTATTGCTACAAGACGCTCCTCCAGTAACTTCTTCAGTTCGCTGCCTTCGCGTGCGCGTTGGGCCTTCAGCGCCAAGACAGCGTCCTCGAACAGTTCGCTTGCCTGGCGGATCAGCTGGTCGTCGTCCTGCCGGGTGCCGGCGAGCACGCCGGGCCAGGCGAGTACTTCCAGCGGATTTACCTTGAACGGGCTGTCCATCTGGCGGCTGATGCGTTTGGCCGCGGCCAGCAGCTCGTCAACCAGCGGTTGATTGACCTGCAGCGTGCTTTCGCTGGCTGGCGCCGGATTGAAGCGCAGGGTGACCTCCAGCTTGCCGCGCGCAAATTCCTTGCGCAGGCGCTCGCGCAACGGCCCTTCCAGGGAACGAAAGCTTTCCGGCAGGCGCAGCGTGGGTTCCAGGTAGCGATGATTAACCGAGCGGATCTCCCAGGCCAGGTTGCCTTGATCGGTACTCAGCTCGCAGCGTGAGAAAGCGGTCATGCTGTAAACCATCGGGTTGTCTCCTGGTCCTAGTCGAAGCCACATTCTACTCCGGTGGAGTCACAGGTGTCGCCCGCTCGGCTTGACCCGTATAATCCGTGAACACATACCCGCAGTACAAGGATTCCAACATGCAACGACCCAGTGGCCGCGAAGCCGATCAAATGCGTCAGGTAACCCTGACCCGCCATTACACCAAGCATGCCGAGGGGTCGGTACTGGTCGAGTTCGGCGATACCAAGGTCATCTGCACTGTCAGTGTCGAATCCGGCGTGCCACGTTTTCTGCGTGGCTCGGGCCAGGGCTGGGTAACCGCCGAATACGGCATGCTGCCGCGCTCCACCGGTTCGCGCATGCAGCGTGAGGCCAGCCGCGGCAAGCAGGGTGGTCGTACCCTGGAAATCCAGCGTCTGATCGGCCGTTCTTTGCGTGCAGCGGTGGATCTCAAAAGCCTGGGCGAAAATACCCTCTACATCGATTGCGATGTGATCCAGGCCGACGGCGGTACTCGTACTGCCTCGATCACTGGTGCCTGCGTGGCGCTGGTCGACGCTCTGCGAGTGATGAAGCAGCGCGGCGCGATCAAGAAGATACCCGAAGTGCAGATGATCTCGGCGATCTCGGTGGGCATCTATCAGGGTGTGCCAGTGCTCGATCTGGACTATCTTGAAGACTCGGCAGCGGAAACCGATCTGAACGTGGTAGTGACCGACAAGGGCGGCTTTATCGAAGTGCAGGGCACCGCTGAAGGCTCACCCTTCAGCCCGGACGAGCTGAATGCCATGCTGGCGTTGGCTAGAAAGGGTGTGGACCAGCTGTTCACCATGCAGCTGGCAGCGCTGGAAGACTGAGACCGACCAGGTTGGCCAGCAGATTCTTTGATGGAATAAGGAGTAGCAGAAGATGACAGATCAAACCCAGCCCATCGCAGAGGCTGGCAAGCCGGGTCCGGAAGCGCGCAAATGGGCGATGATCGCTCATCTGTCGGGCTTTCTCGGTTGCCTGATACCCTTCGGCAGCCTGATCGGGCCCTTGCTGGTATGGCAGTTGAAAAAGGATCAGGACCCCTTTATCGATGATCAGGGCAAGGAGGCGCTGAACTTCCAGATCAGCGTGGCCCTGGCGGGACTGGTCTGCGTGCTGTTGATGATTATTGTCATCGGCTTTCTGCTGATCTGGGTAGTGATCATCGGCGCCGTTATTCTGATGATTATTGCCGCGATCAAGGCCAACGAGGGGCAGGCCTACCGCTATCCGTTCTGCTGGCGGATCATCAAGTAGGGCAAGCTTCACGCGGCGAGCTGAAAAGCTTCGCCGCGGAGCTGCGGATCATCTGTAGGCTTGAAGCCCGGTCAGATACTCAAGGTCCAGTCATAATCGATGATCACCGGAGCGTGCTGTGAGAAGCGGGCATTGCGCGGTATGCGCGCATTCTTGACGAAGCGGCGCAGGCCGGAAGTCAGGATCTGGTAATCGAAGCGCAGGCCAAGATTGAGGTTTTCTGCCTGTTCGCTATCCGGCCACCAGCTGTACAGTTCCGCCTCACGGGTCACTTCGCGCAGTGAATCGACATAACCCAGGTTGCCGAATATCTCGTCCATCCAGGCGCGCTCGGGCGCCATGAAGCCTGGCTCATTCTGGCAATCGCGCCAGTTCTTCACGTCGAGCTTGAGGTGCGAGGTATACAGCGAGCCGCAGTAGATGAATTCACGACGCTTGCGGCGCTGCTTGTTCAGATAGCCGGTAAAGTCGTTCATGAACTTGAATTTCTGATTCAGCTCGGCATCACCTCCACGGCCGGAAGGCAGCAGCAGACAGCCGATGCTCACCTTGTCGAAGTCAGCCTGAATGTAGCGCCCGTAGCGGTCCGCCAGTTCGAAATCAAGGCCCATGATGATGGCCTTCGGCGCGGTTCGGGTGTAGATGGCGACCCCGCCCTGGCTGGGAACCTCGGCCTCGAAGCAATACTGCCAGTAGCCATCCAGCCAGTAGGGATCCTGCTCAAGTTCCGGCGCGGTCACGCGGATATCCTGCAGGCAGATGACGTCGGCATCCTGTGTGCGCAGCCAGTCGAACAGGCCCCGGGCTGCCGCTGCCTCGATGCCGTTGACGTTCAGACTGATGATTCGCATACATGGCTCCCCCAAAATCGAAAGTGTATGATAACCGAGCCAGCATTTTTTTGTTAAGAAGAGGAACCGGATGCACGAATATCAGCGCGAGTTCATACGTTTTGCCCTGGATCGCGAGGTCCTTAGATTTGGTGAGTTTACGCTGAAATCCGGTCGCAAGAGCCCGTACTTCTTCAATGCCGGTCTGTTCAATACCGGTTCGGCGCTCAGTCGGCTGGGGCGTTTCTATGCCCAGGCCTTTGTACACAGCACGATCGATGATGTGGACGTGATTTTTGGCCCCGCCTACAAGGGTATTCCGCTGGCGGCCGTGACAGCGGTGGCGTTGGCTGATAGCTTTGATCGCGATGTGCCATACTGCTTCAACCGCAAGGAAGCCAAGGATCATGGCGAAGGTGGGAGCCTGGTAGGCGCGCCGCTTGAAGGACGGGTACTGATTATTGACGATGTGATAACTGCGGGCACTGCGGTGCGCGAGGTGATGCAGATCATCCAGGCGGCGGGTGCTACACCTGCTGCGGTGATGATCGCACTGGATCGTCAGGAGCGCGGGCAGGGTGAGTTGTCTGCGATTCAGGAAGTCGAACGCGACTTTGGTATCCCGGTTGTGAGTATTGTTTCCCTGGCGCAGGTACTGAGCTTTCTCGAAGAGGATGCGGAGTTGCGCCACCACTTGCCGGCGGTAGAAGCCTATCGCGCGGAGTATGGTATCAAGGCAGGGCAGTCCTGACGGACCCGGCCTTCGCTACGTAACCGGAGTCGTGGATTCCTATCAAGAGTTACTGCTTATGCTGAGGTCGTTTTGCTTGGTCGTTGTCGGATTCGCCGGGGTTGCGCTGTCTGCCCAGGCCCAACTGTATCGTTATCTCGACGAGAACGGGGTAACGGTGCTCGATAGCCGTGTCCCGGCGGAGTACGTCAGGCACGGTTACGAAGTGCTCGATGATCACGGTCGGGTCAAGGAAACCGTTCCCGCCGCGCCCAGTGCAGAAGAGCTGGGCGCGATGCGGGCTGCGCGAGCAGAACAGGCGCGCCAATTGCAGGAAGACACGACCCTGTTGCGCCTTTACAGCAGCGTTCCGGACCTGGAGCGGGCAAAAAAACGTCAGCTGGACCAGATCGATAACCTGATAGCCACCACCCGGACCAATATCGCGGCTTTGCGGGTCCAGCGCGAGGGATTGCAAAGCAAGGCAGCCGCTCAGCAGCGCTCGGGCCGCGACTTGGACGAATCAGTGATCCACGAAATTGCCGAGGTGAATGCCGAGGCGGGGCGCCTGGAGCGGTTCATCGCGGCAAAGGAACAGGAAATCGAAGAAGTCGAGGCCAGCTTCGAGGTCAGCCGTGCCAGGCTCGAGATGCTGCTGGAGGACTGAACCCAGGGCCGGTATCAGGCTGGGCCGCCCTCGGGCTGCAGCCGCTCGAATGCTGCTACTGCCTCGCGGAAACTCTGTGGAATCGATGAAGGCCTGCGGCTTGCCTGGTCCGCATGCACGTAGACAATCTCACCATTGACCAGCAACTCTTCCCCGCGATAAATCCCGATCAGAAACTGCATGCTCGAATTCCCCAGGCGAGCGATACGCACGTGCACCTCGAGCATATCGTCAAAGCGCGCCGGTGAGCGGTATTCCAGCAGGGTCTTCACCGCAAAGAAATCGCTCCCGTTGGCTCCCGTCTCGCCGCTGTAGGTCTGGCCCATGGCGCGAAAATATTCGGTGATACCGACATCGGCGTAGGTCAGGTAATGACCATTGAAGACGATGCCCTGCATATCAGCTTCTGCCCAGCGTACGCGCAAGGCGTGACTGAAACGAAAATCATCCTGTTGCATCGGCTATACGTCCTGCTTGTTGTTGGTGATCAGTGTGCCGACACCGGTATCGGTGAAGATCTCCAGCAGGATCGCGTTGGGTACTCGTCCGTCGACGATGATGGCGCTGCTGACACCCCCTTGCACCGCATCCAGCGCACAGCGGATCTTGGGCAACATGCCGCCATAAATGGTGCCGTCGGTAATCAGCGCGTCCACCTGGGCGGTTGTCAGGCCGGTCAGCACGTTACCGGCCTTGTCCATCAGTCCGGCAATGTTGGTCAACAGCATCAGTTTCTCTGCCTGCAGCGCTTCAGCAACCTTGCCCGCCACCAGGTCGGCATTGATGTTGTATGAGGCGCCGTCGGCACCGACGCCAATTGGTGCAATGACCGGGATGTAGTCGTCGGACACCAGACGGTTGATCAGGCGCGTATTGACCTCAACCACCTCGCCGACATGGCCGATATCGATGATTTCGGGCTTGTCGAGACCAGGGGTGTGACGGGTGACCTTGAGCTTGCGCGCCTTGATCAGACCGGCGTCCTTGCCGGTCAGGCCGATTGCGCTGCCGCCATGCTGGTTGATCAGGTTGACGATGTCCTTGTTGACTTGGCCGCCGAGCACCATTTCCACCACGTCCATGGTCTGGGTATCGGTTACGCGCATCCCGTCGACGAACTGGCTCTCGATGTTCAGGCGCTTGAGCAGATCGCCGATCTGCGGGCCGCCACCGTGGACGACTACCGGATTAATCCCGACGGTCTTCATCAAGACGATATCGCGGGCGAAGCTGTTCTTCAGCTCCTCGCTTTCCATCGCATTGCCGCCGTACTTGATGACAATGGTCTTACCGGTAAAGCGCTGGATATATGGCAGCGCCTCGGTCAATACCCGGGATACCTGGGTGGCAGCATCACGACTCAACATAGTGTCAGGTCTCTCCTCGAAAGATCAGAATGTCAGTTGCAGATCACCGGCCACACCGGCCAGTTGATCGCGGAATAGTTGCTGGATGCGCTCCAGCTCTTCGGGTTTGTCGGCCTCGAAGCGCAGTACCAGTACCGGCGTGGTATTCGAGGCGCGGACCAGACCCCAGCCATTGGGAAAATCGACGCGTATACCATCCAGCGTAGTGATACGTCCCTCGCCCCACTGGGCCTGTTTTTTCAGTGCCTCGATCAACTCGAACTTGCGCTGCTCGCCGACCTTCAGGTTGATTTCAGGCGTGACCAGTCCGGCTGGGTACTTGCTGAATATGTCCTTGGCAGGTTCAGCTTCCGGCGGCTGGATCGAGATCAGCTCGAGCAGTCGGCAGGCGCTGTACAGGCCGTCGTCGAAGCCATACCAGCGCTCCTTGAAGAACAGGTGGCCGCTCATTTCGCCCCCCAGCAGCGCGCCGGTTTCGATCATCTTGGCCTTGATCATTGAATGCCCGGATTTCCACATGACCGGGCGACCGCCCATGCGGCTGACCAGCGCAGGCAGTCGGCGGGTGCATTTTACATCAAACACGATGTCCGCTCCGGGGTGGCGGGTCACTATGTCTTCGGCGAATAGCATCAAAAGTCGGTCGGGATAGATCATTTCGCCAGAGCGGGTGACGACGCCCAGGCGGTCGCCGTCGCCATCAAAGGCGATGCCGATATCGGCGTCGGTCCGCTTGACCTCGGCAATCAGATCCTGAAGATTTTCCAGGTGGCCGGGGTCCGGGTGATGGTTCGGGAAATTGCCGTCAACCTCGCAGAACAGCGGTACAACCTCGCAACCCAGGTCCTCGAGCAGCGCCTGCGCAACTACACCGGCAACACCGTTTCCGCAATCGACAACGACTTTCAGCGAGCGGCCCAGAACCACGTCTTCGGCAATCTGGCGCCGGTAGGTGTCGAGCAGCTCCAGTTGCTGGCGTCCCCCTGAACCCTCGCTGAGATCGTTTTCCCTGAGCCGCTGGTGCAGGGCCTGGATGCGCTGGTCAGCGAGTGTTTCGCCGGAGATGACAACCTTCAAGCCGTTGTAATCGGCCGGGTTGTGGCTGCCGGTGAGCATGACGCCGGACGTGGCCTGGGTAGTGTGGGTTGCGTAATAGAGGACCGGTGTAGGCACCATGCCCAGGTCGATCACCTGACAGCCGCTTTCCATCAGTCCGCGGATAAGCTGTTCCACCAGCGCCGGGCCGGACAGGCGACCGTCACGGCCCACTGCGATATTGGATTCACCGCAGGCGATGCTCTCGCTGCCGATCGCGCGACCGAGCCAGTAGACAGTATCAGCTGTCAGGGTGCGGTCGACTACACCACGGATGTCATAGGCGCGAAAGATTTCCGACGGCACTTCCGGGATCGCCGGCGATGCAGGGGTGCTGCTGGCGCCGAACATGTCGTCTTCGAGATCGTCAATGTTATCGATGATGTCGATATCGAGTATTTCGGTGTCTCTGGGCACCGGTCGCGACGGCGCTGATGCTTTTTTGTCTGATTGCGCCGGCGGGTCCTCGCGGTCGGGGCTTGGTCCCAGTTTTCGGCCATTGCCGGAAGCCAGATGCATGATCTGCTGGGCCACCGGTGCCAGCGGGCCCAGGCGCAGCCCGGCGACCTTGTGGCCCTGTGCGAGCCGGCTGAGTACCGAGGCGTCGGATTTCAGATCGGCAGTCCAGCTGCGCTGCAGCCAGACCAGACCGGCCACTATGCCAAACAGCGCAAGCAGTGCCGACCCGAGCAGGAGCAGGGGGTTGGCCATGCTGGAGACCAGCGCTGCACCAGGCTGGAACTCGATACGCCATATCGGATTTTCCGAGGGCAGGGTCAGCACTTCGCCGAAGCCGCTGCCAGCCTGATACAGCATCTGGGCCGGCGCTCCTGGAAAATTCTGTACCAGTTGCAGCTGCCCTGCATCCGGATCCAGCGGTGGAAGCGCGGTCACTAGCCGCTGCAAATCGAAGGCAGCGACCAGGGTGCCACCAATCGGGGCATTGTCGGACACCCGCAGGGGCGCAACCACATGCAGCCGCCAGGTGCCATCTACCGGATGCGCTTCCATCGGCACCGGCATATTGCGCTCGGCGCGGCGGATCATGTCGAGTACCGCAAAGCTCGGGGGCTGCTGGCCATTGGCGGCGTTCTCTGCCTGGCCGACGGCGAAGATGCGCATCGACTGATTGTCGGCAAGATAAAAGCGCAGCATGCGCTGCACAGTGGTGCTGCCGCCCTGCTGCAGGGCGACCTGAAGCTGGGGATTTGCCGCCAGCCGGTCCAGGTCGTTCTGCAGCTGCTCCGTTGCCTGGTTGAGGGCCCCAAGCTGCTGGGTGGCATAGGTCCTGGCCATGTCGTCGCGGTAACGGTCATTGCTCTGGGCAAACAGCGCCAGCCAGATAAGCCCGGCTGCCAAAGCCAGGCCCGTGAGCGCAATCAGCAGGGGCACAAGCGTACTGGGGAATGCTGCCGAGGTTTTTGCCGGATCCCTGGTCTGCAATTTAATCACTGGGTACTGCCTCCCTGCCGTTGACGTCGAGCCTGGCTCAACGACTGCCTGTATGACCGAATCCGCCGACACCCCGTTCACTGTCGGGGAACTCATCAACCACTTCCAGCTGTGCCTGCACTACCGGTACCAGTATCAACTGTGCAATCCGCTCGCCGGGCTCGATAGTGTAAGGGCGGGCGCCGCGGTTCCAGCAGGATACCATCAGCTGGCCCTGATAATCCGAATCAATCAGGCCCACCAGATTGCCCAGCACGATGCCGTGTTTGTGGCCCAGGCCAGAGCGCGGCAGGATCATTGCGGCAAGGCCGGGATCGCTTATATGGATGGCCAGACCGGTAGGCAAAAGCTCGGTCTGTCCCGGCTGCAGAGTCAGCGGTTCCTGCAGCAGGGCACGCAGGTCCAGGCCAGCCGAGCCCTGCGTGGCGTAATGGGGGAGTGGCCACTGCTGGCCGAGGCGGGAGTCGAGTATCTTGGCTTGCAGCGTGTGCATGGACGTTCCTGTCATGTGTTGTTGTTTTCGGCGCCGGCGCCCAGGCGCGCTCCGATAATTCCGATGATCTGCCTGGCCAGCTTGTGCTTGCTCGCCCGGGGCAGGTGTTCCTGCTGCAGGTTGCGATCAATCAGCGTGACCGCATTATCATCGCTGTTGAAGCCGATGCCGGGCGCACTCACGTCGTTGGCTATGATCAGATCGAGGTTCTTTCGGGTCAGTTTGTCACCGGCATAGGCCAGCACATCGTGAGTTTCGGCGGCGAAGCCGACACACCAGGGGCGTTGCGGATGATTGGCGATCCCGGCGAGGATATCCGGATTGGGTATCAGCTCGAGCGTCAGCCCATTGTTCGCCTGCGGATTTTTCTTCAGCTTGCTGGGAGCGCATTCCGCCGGTCGATAGTCCGCTACAGCGGCAGAGGCAATGAAGACATCCGCCGGCAGCGCCGCTTCACAAGCCACATGCATGTCCAGCGCACTGATCACATCAATTCGATTGACCCGCGGCGGGGTCGGCAGATTGACCGGCCCGGCTACCAGGGTCACCCGCGCGCCGGCCTCGGCCGCGGCTTCGGCCAGCGCAAAGCCCATCTTGCCCGAGCTGTGGTTGGATATGTAGCGCACCGGATCGATTGCCTCGCGGGTGGGGCCGGCATTGATCAGCACGTGTTTGCCGGTGAGCAATCCGCGTTCGAAACAGTCGCTGGCCAGCAGTGCAATCTCGGTCGGATCGAGCATGCGGCCGGGGCCCACATCACCGCAGGCCTGTTCTCCGGCATCGGGGCCGAAGATACGCACGCCGCGGTCACGCAGTTGCGCCAGATTGGCCTGGGTAGCCTGGTCCCGCCACATCGCCTGGTTCATTGCGGGGGCGAGCGCCAGTGGGGCGTCGGAGGCTAGCACCAGGGTGGTCAGCAGATCGTCGCCGCGACCCTGGGCCAGGCGCGCCATCATGTCGGCTGTGGCCGGGGCTATCAGCACGAGGTCGGCCCAGCGTGCCAGCTCGATATGGCCCATGGCAGCTTCTGCGGCCGGATCCAGCAGATCGCCATGTACCGGATGCCCGGACAGTGCCTGCAGCGTCAGGGGAGTAATGAATTCGCGGGCGGCCTGGGTCATCACCACCCGTACTTCCGCCCCGGCATCACGCAGCCGGCGTATCAGTTCGGCGCTTTTATAGGCGGCGATGCCACCACTGACGCCCAGAAGCACTCTCTTGTTCACCAACCGTTGCATGCTGACTCCCGACACCTGCACCTCCGGGGCGCTGTATGAGCAAAAAACCCGATTAAAATAACACAGCACGGGCCGCCAGGCTCCTGCCTCGACCGCCGGGGTCGGAGCTCCTATACTGATCGCTCATCTTACACCGCACGAACAGGAAGTACGTGCCCTTACGCAGGGATTTGCGCATGTCCATCACCGACTGGCCGGTGGCCGAACGCCCCCGGGAAAAACTCCTCAATCAGGGCGCCGCTGCACTTTCCGACGCCGAGCTGCTGGCCATCTTTTTGCGCACTGGCTTGCCGGGCATCAGCGCGGTTGATCTGGCCCGCAAGTTACTCGGTGCCTTCGGCAGTCTGCGCGCGTTGCTGCAGGCCGAACAAGCCGATTTCTGTCTGCATGCCGGTCTCGGGCCAGCCAAGTACGCGCAATTGCAGGCAGTCATGGAAATGGGTCGACGGCACCTGTTCGAGGACCTCAAGCGCGGTACCGCGCTGACCTCACCAGGCGCAGTGAGACATTATCTGCGCAGCCGCATGGCGCATTTACCCCATGAGGTATTCGCCTGCCTGTTTCTGGACAACCAGCACCGGGTGATTACCTTCGAGGAATTGTTCCGTGGCACGTTGGACAGCGCCAGTGTTTATCCGCGTGAAGTGGTCAAGCGTGCCCTGGCCTGCAACGCCGCTGCATTGATTCTCACGCACAACCACCCGTCGGGTGTGGCCGAGCCCAGTCAGGCCGACCAGATGCTCACAAGGCGGCTTAAGGAGGCGCTGGCGCTGGTCGATATCCGCGTGCTTGACCACCTGGTGGTAGGTGATGGCGAGCCGGTTTCATTCGCTGAGCGGGGGCTGCTCTGAAGGCATTAAAAATTAAAAGTCATTGCTTGCAGGGGCGTGTTTTGGTATAAAGCTCCGCTCTTCTCGGGGCTGCGCCTGCTCAAGTTCGTTTGGCAGGTCTGTACGATGCTCGCCCCGGCTGGAAAACAAATTATTTTATGGCTTCCAACCAGTTCGGGTTGGGCAAGTGGTTGGAGAGGGTTAACCATGTCTCGAGTATGTCAGGTGACCGGTAAAGGTCCAGTGACTGGGAACAACGTTTCCCACGCTAACAACAGAACCAAACGTCGTTTTCTGCCTAACCTGCAGCACCATCGTTTCTGGGTTGAGTCAGAGAAGCGTTTTGTACGTCTTCGTACGTCCACCAAGGGCATGCGTATTATCGACAAGCGCGGGATTGATGTAGTGCTTGCCGAAATGCGCGGTCGTGGCGAAAAAGTCTAAGGAGCAGTCCCATGCGTGAATTGATTCGTTTGGTTTCTTCTGCCGGTACTGGTCACTTCTACACTACCGACAAGAATAAGCGTACTACTCCCGATAAGATCGAAATCAAGAAATTCGATCCGGTGGTTCGCAAGCACGTGAACTACAAGGAAGCCAAGATCAAGTAAGATCTGGCTTGCAACAAAAAACCCGCCTCGGCGGGTTTTTTGTTGCCTGTGAATCCTGCAGCAGCCTATTCGCCGCCTACCGCAAAGTTCGGCAAGCTGTCGACGGGCTGGGTGAAGGCGAACGGAATCGAGACGGTAGCCAGACCGATGTTCTTCTGGACCACGAAATGCAGGTGAGGGCCGGTGCTGTTGCCGGTGTTGCCCGATTTCGCCAGCGGCGTGCCGGTGCGTACCCTCTGACCCTCGCTGACGACCACCGAGCGGTGCTTGAGGTGCAGGTACACGCTCATGGTGCCATCGTCATGCAGCAGCCTGACGAAGTTGCCTGAGGGGTGGGTGCCGCGACCGCTCTGATTGTTCTCCACCTTGACCACTACGCCGGGTCTGGCGGCCACAATCGGAGTGCCCTCGGGCATGGCTACATCGATTGCATGCCGACCCTTGGGTCCGGAGTGGCTGTAGCGCCCGCCTGGGCCTTGGGTCACGCGGTACGGGCCGCCCTGCCAGGGTAAGGGGTAATCGACCAGGGCATGCTTGGCGCGCGGGTCGCCGAGCGCGTGGCGCAGCTTGTAGCTGTAGCTCGGCGCGCCGTCGCCAGTGGGGGAAAGCGTCAGCAGTCGAATCTGCTCACGCGGCTGCAACACCCAGCGCACGGGTTTCTGCGGCACGCCGGCCAGATGTTTGGCAGACTCGATGCTCAGTTCGACTTCCACCGGCGCATAGAGATCGTTGTGCACAATCAGTGTCTCGCCACCGGGGTGCTTTTGGGTGGTGACATATACCTGCTTGTCGAAGGTCTCGACCATGGTGTCGGTGAACACGAAGACCTTAGCGCCCTTGACCTCCTTGTCGGTATAGGTCACGACCCCTTTGGCGTCAGTATATTTGTAGATGGTAGAGGCAGACAGCAGAGGGCTCGCCAATAGCAGCGTCAGGCCCAGAAAAAAGGTTCGCATCCTTTGCAACCCTCATGGTGAAGTGATGGTAACAGATTGGGCAATCCTACCCGGATGCACGGACTCTGGCGAGCCGCACATGCGGGTTAGTCAATGGCTTGGCTCAGCGCGTCACCGGCACCGGTTGCAGCGAGTAGGTGCGCAGTGTCGCGGCGAAGTCCTGCAGCGCCTTGATACCGCTTGCCTCGGCCTGGTTGCACCATTCACGGAGCGCCTGCAGCATGTCATGACCATTGGTGCTGGTGCGTGTCCAGATCTGCTGCAGGGCCAGGCGCTTCTCGTAGATTATCCGCAGACGCTGACTGTGATCGAGTACCTGTTGCAGATTCTCTTCATTGCGACTGTCGAGCAGGCTGCTTTCGCGGCTGAGCAGACCCTTGGCGCGGCGGAACAGGTGCCGGACGGAGTCGTCAACGCGTTGCATTTCCTGCGCTACCAGCGGCTTGATCACCAACTTGCGGTATTGCGCCATGATCTGGAAACGGTTGTTCAGTACTGCCATTGCGGTATCCATATCCAGGGTCTGCTTGCCTTCAACCCGGTGGGCGATGGGTGCCGTGCGACGAACCTTGGCCAGGCCCAGCAGGCTGAACAGGCGTATCCACATCCAGCCCATGTCGAATTCCCATTTCTTCACCGACAGTTTGGCGGAGTTGGGGTAGGTGTGATGGTTGTTGTGCAGTTCTTCGCCGCCGATCAGGATGCCCCAGGGCAGGATGTTGGTGGCAGCGTCGCGGCACTCGAAATTGCGATAACCCACGGCATGGCCGAGACCATTGACGACGCCTGCGGCAAACACCGGGATCCACATCATCTGCACGGCCCAGACGGTCAGACCCAGGACACCGAACAGGGCCAGGTCGATAACAGCCATCAGGGTGACGCCGGCCAGCGGGAAGCGCGAATACAGGTTGCGCTCCACCCAGTCATCCGGGCAGTTCTTGCCATAGATGCGCAGCGTTTCTTCGTTACGCGCTTCGGCCATGTACAGCTCGGCGCCCTTGCGCAGTACCGTTGTCAGCCCCTTGTGTACCGGGCTGTGCGGGTCTTCCGGGGTTTCGCATTTGGCGTGGTGCTTGCGATGGATCGCTGTCCATTCGCGTGTATTCATGCTGGTTGTGAGCCACAGCCAGAAACGGAAAAAGTGTTTGAGCGCAGGGTGCAATTCGAGGGCGCGATGCGCTGAATAGCGATGCAGATAAACGGTCACGCTGACGATGGTGATATGCGTCAGCCCCAGGATCACGGCCAGGATCTGCCAGCCGGATAATTGGAGTAAACCTTGATACCACATGGATTGAATCCACCTCTCTGAGAAAACTTTCAAGCAGGAACGGCGGTTAGCCGCTAGCCGATTATGAACCAGCTGCGTGTCGATTGACACGACCGCCAGTCACTTCGGACTGGCAGGCCCTTCTACTGGCCATCAGGGGGTTGTCCGGAAGTTTACCGTGCGGGACTGTGTAACTTAAGTTGTACAAAGGAGACGTAAGTGTACAAGTCATGTACTAATAATATGGCAACTCACATAACAGTCCTCTGGAGGATCACATGTTTGCATTTACTCAGAACGTTACCCGTACTGCCCGCCATCTGATGTTGGCGGTACTTGGTGCCGGGATGCTCGCAGCCGTGCCCGCCCACGCTGATCATCACTCGGAAGTGGCTAAGAAAGACATTGTTGATACCGCGGTGGCTGCAGGCAGCTTCACGACCCTGGTTGCAGCCGTACAGGCGGCCGGGCTGGTCGACACGCTGAAAGGCGAGGGCCCGTTCACCGTATTCGCCCCGACCGACGAGGCCTTCGGCAAGATTCCGGCGGCAGATCTTGATGCCCTTCTCGCCGACAAGGAAAAACTGACGCAGGTGCTGACCTACCATGTGGTTCCGGGCAAGGTGATGGCGGCGGACGTGGTTGCCATGGATAGCGCGGAGACAGTGCAGGGCAGCGCGATCGAGATTGACGCCAGTAACGGCGTGATGGTTGATTCGGCCAATGTGGTCAAGACCGACATCGAAGCCAGCAATGGCGTCATCCACGTGATCGACGCGGTGCTCATGCCGGGCATGTGATCTTTGCCGTGGCTATACGAGGCAGACTCCGGTCTGCCTTTTTTTGATCCGCATCAAGACGAGCTCCCGCGCAGGTTCTAAAATAGCTGCCTTTGTTAACCTGATGGGGAGCGGGTAATGCAGGCAGGGCGGCAACTAGCGTTGCGCTACAAATTCTGGGCGGTCAATGGAGTGGCTTTCTTCAGCGTACTGGTGCTGGTGGTCGTTGCGATGATTCTGGAGCAGCGCAGCGTGAACCAGAGTCGACAGCAGGAGGCGCTCAGCCTGTTGCAGCTTTGGCAGGGTGAGCCTGCGCTGCAACTGCAGGGGCCGCTACAGCCGGTCGTGCTGCGTGCCGATGCGCAAACTGCGGCCGAACGCGAGCTGCTGGCGGCCGCTGGCCCGGAATCGCGCTGGGTAGAACTGGGTGGCTTCACTCTCTGGGGCTTGGAGCGCCCGGTGGGCGCCTGGGTTCTGCGTTCCGCTGGTCCCGGGGCGCTGGCCGTGATCGTCAGCGGCAAATCCTTTCAACAGATATTCATTGAGCGCGCGCCGATCTACGCGATTGCGGTGTTTGTGCTGATGCTCGGCGTGCTGCTGGGCTCGCAGCTGCTCATCCGCTTTGTCGACGGCTACCAGAACCGCCTGCGTACGATGGCGCATTTCGATCCGCTGACCGGACTGCCCAACCGGGTGCTGGCCCGTGACCGCCTGGAACATGCCAAGGACCGCATAGACCGGCGCGGTGGCTGGCTGGCCGTGCTGTTCATCGACCTTGATCGTTTCAAGACGCTGAACGATAGCTACGGACATGATTTCGGCGATCTGGTGTTGCAGTCTGTAGCGCAACGTCTGCAGGAGCGCTGTCGTGATGAGGACACGCTCGCCCGCCTGGGCGGTGACGAGTTCCTGCTGATTCTCGAGCAGTTGCCCGGCCCAGGTGTTGCCAGCCAGGTGGCGAAGAGCCTGCTCGAGGCGTTGAAAGCACCGCTGGTGCTGGATGAGGCCCGTGAGCTCTACGTCGGTGCCAGCATAGGAATTGCACTGTATCCCAAGGATGGAGGCAGTGCCCATGAGCTGATCCGCAATGCGGATGCGGCGATGTACCGTGCCAAGGCGCAGGGCCGCAATACCTACATTCACTACCTGCCGTGCCTGACAGAAGAGGCGCGGGCCCGCTTCGAGCTCGAGCGCTCGCTGCGCGGAGCCATGCGCGCCGATGAGCTGAGTCTGAACTACCAGCCCTTGGTCGATCTGGCGACAGGTCGCGGCATTGGTGCGGAAGCGCTTCTGCGCTGGCACAGTGCCGATCACGGTGTAGTGGGGCCGGACCGCTTTATTCCGCTGGCCGAGGAGAGTGGCCAGATTGTCGCGATAGGAACCTGGGTGCTACATCAGGCATGTCAGCAGGCGAGCGCCTGGCGGCGCGATGGCCTGCTGATCGAGACCATTGCGGTTAACCTCTCGCCGGTCCAGTTCATGCAGCAGAATCTGGTCCAGGTCGTACGCGCCGCACTGGATGTCAGCGGCTTGCCGGCCGGCTGCCTGGAGCTAGAGATCACCGAGGGAGCGCTGATGCAGCACACCGCCCAGGCCGAACAGACGCTGGGCGAGCTGCGCGCGCTCGGTGTGCGCATCTCGATTGACGATTTCGGCACCGGGTATTCATCCCTTGCCTACCTGCGACGGTTTGCGCTGGATAAACTGAAGATCGACAAGAGCTTCCTGGCCGGTTTGCCGAGTGATCCGAGCGACTGCCAACTGGTTCAGACCATTATCGCTCTGGGGAGAAATATGCAGCTGTCAGTGCTAGCCGAGGGCGTGGAAACGGTGGAGCAGAAACTGTGGCTGCAACAGCACGGCTGCGACCAGTGTCAGGGCTATCTGCTCGGTCGACCGATGACCCCTGAGGCATTCGCGGTGCGCTGGCAGGAGCTGCAGCCCAGCTGATCGTCGACCGGCCTCAGGCCGCGACCGGGTCGGGGCGGGTATCAGCCCCGCTGCACAGCTGGTTGCGCCCGGCTGCCTTGGCCCGGTACATGCGCTGATCCGCCTGTTCGAGCAGGGAGCGGTAATTGGCTGCTGCGTCCTGACGACGCTCACCCAGGCCGATGCTGGCAGTCAGCGCGCTGCCATCGGGCCGCACACCGAGCCCTGTCTGCAGAACGCGCTCCAGTGCAGTCGCGGCCTGCGAGAGGCTGGTTCCCGGCATCAGCAGCAGAAACTCCTCGCCGCCCCAGCGCACCAGTGTGTCGCTGCCGCGCAACGCGCTTTGCAGAATTCGACTGGCTTCGATCAGCGCACGGTCCCCGGCCTCATGGCCATAGGTGTCATTCAGTGACTTGAAGTGATCCAGGTCGATGAAGGCGATCGCCAGCGTGCTGTTCTGCCGTTGAGCGTTTTCCCATTGCAGCTTCAGGATTTCTTCACCGCTGCCACGGGAAAAGACTCCGGTAAGCGGATCACGGATGGCCTGGCGGACCAGTGCGATCATGAACGCCAGTTGGCTCATGCCGGCGAGCGAGCTCACCGCCCCGATCAGCATCAACAACCAGAGAGCGCCGGCAAAGGATGGCCAGTTCAGCACGGTCCAGCTCAGAGCTCCGGCGCATGCCTGAGCCAGCAGAAGGATCACTACCATGACCGCGTTTTCCAGCAGCGCCAGCGGAAAGATCGCCAGCCCGGCCATCAGCACGAACGGCAGGAAGGCATAACCAGCGCCGACGGCTGCAGACAGGCTGCTGAGTTGGTAATGACCGAGAATCGTGTGCGAGACGATGTAGAACGCCGTAGGAATCGCGAACAGAATGGCGACCGCCCGGTAGGCATCGAGCAGGCTGCCTCTGGGTTGGTACATCAGCAGCAACCAGATGAAGGCAGCGCAGACCAGAATCCGGCAGGCTGCCAGGCCCAGCCAGAGAGGCAGCGGAAAGACCATCAGGTCGATCACACTCCACAGGGGAGTGAGCACCGCAAACAGAAAGGCGAACAACCTGACCCGGTTGACGATCATCGTCGACCGTCGCTGGGTCAGGAGTACGCTGTGCCGGTTCGGCACCAGCAAAGCGATTATTTCCCGCGGTTTGAGTTCCCCCGGCAGCAGCGTGACCAGCCGCTGACGAAGGATTTCGCCGAATGTGGACATAAGACAGGTTCCGTGCAGACAATTCATTTTCATGAGCGGTAATGGCTAATTGATGGCTCTGGCCATCATGGCGATTACAGCATGCTCGGTGAGCGGGAACCTTGACCGGGGTCAGCTTATGTCATGTTTTCTGCAGCAGGTTTTCCTCATCGGAGGAACGCAGATCCTCGGCAACCTGACGGTCAATCGTGTAGTCAGCAGCCACGTCGTCTGCGCTGGTGGGGGGTGCCGGTGCGGCCCTGTCCGGCAGCGGCAAGCTCGGAGCCGGAGCAGGCACGTCAGATTGAGTCAGCGCGATCGGGCTGCGCAGATGTATCCGATAGATGGGTTCCGGCATCTCAATGCCAGCCGAGTCGAAGGCTGCCTTGACCTGGCGTATTGCTTCGCTGCGGGCCTTCAGAAAATCGCTGTCGTGCTGATTGATCCAGGCCAGAAAGCGCAGTTGTACAGTGCTGTCACCCAGTTCGGCCACCAGTACCTGGGGGCCCGGGTCAGGGAGTATGCCGGTCATCGCGCCCAGGGTCTCGATGCCCAGTTTACGCGCTTGCTGCAGATCCAGATCGACCGAGACGCCGACGCTGAACTCCAGCCGGCGTAGCGGGTTGCGAGTAAAATTGGTCATCGCCGAGGTGATGATCATGCTGTTGGGAATACGCAGATGGTTGCCATCGCGCGTCATCAGCACAGTGTCCCGTGATGTCAGCCTTACCACCGTGCCGATGAAGGCGCCGACCTCGATGATGTCGCCGACATCGAACGGATTGCGTGCACTGAGGAGCACGCCGGCCAGATAGTTCTCGACGATATTACGAAAGGCGAAGCCCACCGCAATGCCGGCAACCCCGGCAACGCCCAGCATCGCCCCCACCAGCGCGGTGGCGTCGAGAATCTCCAGCGCTATCAGTACACCCAGGCCGGTGATGATCATCCGGACGATCCGTTTACCGAGATTGGACGCTAGCTCCGACAGTCCGATACGCCGCAGCCAGGCGCCGCGCGACCCCGCCCACTGCCCGAGGAACCAGAACGCCGCGATTATCAGCAGCGCCACGAGTGCAACCGGCAGCATCTGCAGGGCACTGGCGCCCATTTCCTGAAACTTGCGGGTCGCCGGGCGCAATCGTGCGGCAACGTCGGTTTCCTCGATCAGGCGACTCTGCACGTGAATGACACCCTCGACCCGGCTGGCGATATCCATCAGCTCCCGGGCAGAGCGCGCGTTGGTCACGTCTCCGGCCAACGTGACCACGCCCTGGTCGACACTGACCTGGATGTCTTCCACGCTGTCTATTGCGGCGAGGACGGCCTCGAGACGCTCGCGTATCGCGGTATCGCTGGGGGTGTCGGTAACCCGGATCTCCGGGGCGGTCTCCACGCCCTCCTGGGCCAGTGCCGGGGCAGGCCCGGTGGGCAGCCAGACAAGTACCGCCATGGCCGCGATCGCGAGGCGTTTGAGCATGGTATTTTTCCCTTACCTGAATCGAAGTCGAGCCGCGCCTGGCGACACCAGCGCCATGGTATCAGTGGTATTACTGAGTCGCGCCAGCAGTGTCAAGCTTGGCCGCCACCGGCCCCGGGACTTTGCTGCCGGTAGTGCTGCTCGAGCCGCTGCTCGAACTCGGCGTCCGGCGGTCGCGACGTATCGTATTCCGGTGCTTCCCTGATGGCATCCCGGCTCAGCCCGACCGACACGGTAGCGCTGGACCACTCGATGCTGTCCATCCACTGCGGGGGGATCAGCACCGAATGTCCGAACCACCATTTGCGGGTGTTGATGACCAGATAGCGGATTGCCCAGTTTTCGTCGACCAGCAGATCTTCCACATGGCCGATCTCGCCATCGGCAGCGTCTATGTGGTAACGCTCGACTTCATGACAGCTGCGCAGATGTTCGTCGTCGTTGCGGTTCTGGCGCTCCTCGACTTCGCTGTTGATCACCTGGCTGAGGTAGCCATCGACTCGTCCCGGCGCCATACCGAGCCTGCCGGTGATATCGCCGGCCCAGTAATTTGGATAGCCGTAATACGCGAGCAGCATCTGCTCGTGCTGGCGGGAGACTGGCCGCTCGGTGTCGATATCAGGACTGTCCTCGATCTGCTGACGGGTCAGCCTGGCTTGCAGCACGTCTGATTCGATTTGCGGCGTACCGACCGACATCGGTGTAATCAATACCTTGCGGCTGAACAGCCAGGAGCCGGTCTCGACCACCAGATAGCGAATGACCCACTGCCGATCGTCGAAGTAGAAGTCGCTGACCTTGCCGACGTCCCCATCTGTTGCATCGATGGTGGCGCCCTTGAGCTGGTTGAGACTGCGCAGCATGTGCTACTCCTTCGCGTACTGTTGGTTCTATATCGGACAGCTGCTGGCCATAGGTGGTTCATCCGGCTATGTTATGGTCATCCGGGGGCCAGCATGGCCACCTGCTCATAACCCGCGCTGAAGAGATGCCATGACAACCGACTCCTTCGTGCCACTGAATATGGACCGCCGCATTGCGGTCTGCGTCCGTCCCGGCGATCAGACGTGGCAGGATGCGCCGCAGGCTCCAGTCAGACGCTGGCCACTGGAGCGCGAGGCGCCGGAAAGTGGCCAGGTAACCAGTCTGGTGGAATATCTGCCGAATGCCCGCTTCCCCGAGCATCAGCATCCCGCCGGGGAAGAAATCCATGTGCTTGCGGGTGTGTTCAGCGACGAGAGCGGCGATTACCCGCCCGGGAGCTACCTGCGCAGTCCGGCGGGCTCACGGCACAGTCCGTTTTCCCGGGAAGGCTGTGTGATATTCGTCAAACTCAACCAGTTCGCCGCAGGGGATACACGCGAAGTGCGTCTGCGCCCCTCTCATCAGACCTGGGAGAAGCGAGCGGACGGAGCCGTGATATGTGTATTACACCGGTTCGCTGAAGAGGAGACGGTGCTCTACAGCTGCGCAGCCGGCCAGGCTGTGGATTTGCCCGCCGGCCCCGGTGAGCTGCTGGTCCTTGCCGGTAGCCTGCAGAGCGCTGACGGCGATTTGCCGGCACTGAGCTGGCTTCGTCGCCCCGATCTGGCCGGGCACGGATTGGCCAGCAGGGAAGGGACTGTACTGCTGGTCAAGTCGAACAGTACCGCTGGCGCAGGCTGAGCTAGGCGAACAGCCATATCAGCGCAATGCCCAGGATGATCCGGTAGATAACGAAGGGCTGCATGCCGATGCGGCTGATAAAGACCAGAAAGTAGTGTATGCACAGAAAGGCGCTGATCCCGGACATCACCACGCCGCCGGCCATGAATCCCCAGTCGACCGGAACCGTGGCCTGGTACAGGTCCCAGGACTTCAGCGCGCAGGCAATCACGATCACTGGAATCGACAGCAGGAACGAGAAGCGCGCGGTGGCCTCGCGGCTCAGCCCCAACAACAGGCCGGCGGTCATCGTTATGCCCGAGCGGGATGTGCCGGGGAACAGGGCTATGGCCTGGGCCAGGCCGATCAGCAAAACGTCTTTCCAGTTCATCTGGTTGACTTCACGGGCACCCCGGTGGCGCCAGTCTGCCCAGCTCAACACCAGACCGAACACGATCAGGCCAGCGGCGATATACAGCGGCGAGCGCAGCTGCTGCTCGATCGCACCCTTGAAAACCAGCCCGGCCAGGCCCACCGGGATGGTTGCGAACAACACCCCCCAGGCCAGCCGTGCGTCGTCGTCCAGCTCACGGTGGGTCACCGAGCGGGTCCAGCTGACTGTCATGTTGATCAGGTCGTGGCGAAAATACAGCATTACTGCGGCCAGGCTCCCCAGGTGCAGGGCAACGTCAAATGCCAGGCCCTGATCTGTCCAGCCAAACAGCACCGGGGCAAGAATCAGGTGAGCTGAGCTCGAAATAGGAAGAAATTCGGTGAGACCCTGTATTGCCGCCAGAACCACGACTTGCAGCCAATCCATGAAGAGCAATCCATTGTGCGAGTGAGCGAGGCGGCAATTAAACCACGCCCGCTTTCCTCAGGCGACAGTTGCGACGGGCTCAGCGACAGGATTTTACCGCCTGCTCCGGCAGATAGCGCAGCACCAGGCCGAAATCCACCGTAGCCTCGCCGGGTCTGCGGATGCGTACCACATGACCATCGCCGGGGGCGACCGGCGTGGGCTGATTGTGGTCATCGTGCAGCGCTTCCAGAATGAACGTGTGGATGCCGGCCGGCGTCATGAGCTCCAGCTGGTCGCCAGGGGCAAAGCGGTTTTTCACCTCGATGCGCAGCCATCCATCCACCTCTTCAAGTACCTCGCCGACGAACTGGTGGCGCTCCATGCGCGAGGCACCATGTTCGTAGTTCTGGTAGACGCCCGGCGGATGGCGGCGATAGAAGCCCTCGGTGTAGCCACGGTTGGACAGGCTCTCCAGGTCGTCCATCAGACTCAGGTCGAACGGCACGCCGGCCACCGCATCATCGATTGCGCGGCGATAGGTCTGTACCGTGCGGGCCACATAGAAGTGCGACTTGGTGCGGCCCTCGATCTTCAGCGAATCCAGCCCCATATCGACAAAACGCTGCACGTGCTGCACCGCGCGCAGATCCTTGGAGTTCATTATGTAGGTGCCGTGCTCGTCCTCTTCGATCGCCATCTGCTCTTCGGGCTTGTCGCTCTGGCTGATCACATGCACCGGTCGGGCGAGCGCCTCGATGTTGCCTTCCGGCGTCTGGATTGCCGGTTGCACATCGTATGGCCAGCGGCAGGCATTGGTGCATGCGCCCTGATTGGCGTCGCGATGATTGAAGTATCCGGACAGTAGGCAGCGACCGGAATAGGCGATGCACAGCGCGCCATGCACAAACACCTCGAGACCGATGTCCGGGCAGCGGCGCCGGATCTCTTCGACTTCCTCGATCGACAGCTCGCGCGACAGGATGATTCGCTCCAGCCCCAGCTGCTGCCAGAATTTGACCGTTGCCCAGTTGACCGCATTGGCCTGCACCGAGAGATGTACCGGCAATTCGGGCCAGCGTTCGCGTACCAGCATGATCAGTCCCGGGTCCGACATGATCAGCGCATCGGGCCCCATTGCCACCACCGGCTCGAGATCGCGCAGGTAGGTCGCGACCTTGCTGTTGTGCGCTGCAATGTTGCTGGCGAGATAAAAACGCTTGCCCAGCGCATGGGCCTCGGCAATGGCAGTGGCCATGACCTCGGGGTTATGGAAGTCATTTTCGCGCACGCGCAGGCTACAGCGGGGCTGCCCGGCGTACACCGCATCGGCGCCATAGGCGAAGGCATAACGCATGGCTTTAAGGGTGCCTGCAGGGGCGAGCAGCTCTGGGGCATTGGGCATGGAAGAACTCCGTCAGCGTGCAATAAAAAAGGCAGCAAGGGTAGCCCCGCATGCCAGCGCACGCATTGATCGAGATCATGCTCGCTCCCCGACCATGTGCTCTGGTCTATAGTCGATCAACCACGCCGATGATCGGGATGACCAGATGCCGGCGCGTCTGGCATCGTAGGCTTACCAACAAGAACAACAGAAAGAGGCAGTTCATGCGCTGGAAAAATCGACCAGAGGGATCTAACTGGGGCGACTTTGGTCCCGACGACGAACTGGGTAGACTCAACCTGCTCACGGCGGAAAAGGTACTGCAGGGCGTCGCGGAAGTACGCGAGGGCCGCAGTTTCTGTCTCAGCCTGCCACTGGACTATCCGGGCGGCAACGCGTTGAACAAGTTGCGCCACGCGCCGCGGCGTTTTACCTCCGGGCGCGGCGACAAGCTCAACTACAATTTTGCACTCAACCGCATTAACCCTGATTTTACCGACGTGGTCAGCGATGATGCGGTGCTGTTGTACACCCAGTACTCGACCCAGTGGGACGCGCTGGCGCATGTCGGCAGTCTGTTCGATGCCGACGGTGACGGCGTCGCGGAGCCGCTGTATTACAACGGCTGGCGCGCCGGGGAGGATATTCAGGGTCCGGCCGGACACGAGGATGCGCTGGAGGGCGTCAATGCCCGGCGGCTGGGTATCGAGAAGATGGCCGAGACGGCCGTCAGTGGCCGCGCGGTGCTGATCGACCTGGAGCGTCACTGCGGCCACGAGCGGGTGCTGGTCGACCATGCCCGGCTGCAGCAGATCATGCAGGCTGATGGCGTTACCGTAGAGCCCGGTGACATGGTCTGCATGTATACCGGGTTTGCCGATGTGATTCTGGGTATGCAACAGCAGCCTGACGCCGCGGTGCTGGCATCCAGCTGCGCGGTGCTCGATGGTCGCGATCCGGCCTTGCTGCAGTGGATTACCGACAGTGGGCTGAGCCTGTTGATTGCTGATAATTACGCAGTGGAGGCTTATCCGGCGCGCGAAGGCCAGGGCTGCTGCGCTGCTTTACCGTTACACGAGCATTGCCTGTTCAAGCTGGGCATTCACCTCGGCGAGCTCTGGTACCTGACCGAACTGGCGCAGTACCTGCGCGCCGCAGGCCGCAGTCGTTTCATGCTGACTGCGCCACCATTGCGGCTGCCGGGCGCAGTAGGCTCGCCCGTCACGCCGGTGGCACTGGTCTGATCAGCGGTCGGCGCTGACCTGGAAACTGTCCGACAGCTGGTGCAGGCGGGTGGCGGTTTCCCGCACCTGCCCGGAGCTGGAACGCAGGGTGCTGATCACGCCGGCCATCGAGGCGGTGACCTCCGCCACGTGGCCCGCCTGCCTTCCATGTTCCTTGCTATTGGTGTCCATGACCGCGATCACCTCGAACAGCTCTTCTACCGTCTGATGCAGGGTGTCGTTGTCGTTGGCTGCGTCATCGGCCTGGGTCAGCTGCTGATCGACGTCGCTCACGCCCTGCTCCATCAGGTCGACCGCCTGATGTGTCGCACCGCGGATCGCGGTGATGCCCTGATTGATCTCTGCCGCGGCGGTGGCCGTGCGCGAGGCGAGCGCGCGGACTTCGTCGGCAACCACGGCGAAGCCCCGCCCGTGCTCCCCGGCGCGCGCCGCTTCAATTGCAGCGTTGAGCGCCAGCAGGTTGGTCTGGCTGGTAATGTCAGTGATCATCGACACCATGCCGGCAATCTCGTTGGAGCGTTGATCCACCTGCTGCACACTGCTGGCCGATGTCGCGACAATATCGCGGATCTTGCGCGTACCGTTGGAAACCGTCTCCAGACGCTGGCCAGCCGATTCCACCACTTCGGCCATGGTGCGCTTCATCTGCGCCGCGGTATGTGAAGCACTGTCGATTGTCTGCACCTGGGCCTCGATCATGCGAAGCATCTGCTGGATGGTCAGCGTCACTTCCTCGGCTGTGTCACTGGCCTTCTGGTTGTGCTCGAGCATCTGCTCGCTGTTCTGCAGGGCATGCCGGCTGGCGTGTTTGACGCGGCCGACGATGGTATCGAGGTTGTCGATAAAGCTGTTGGTCCAGCGTCCCAGTTCACCGGTTTCGTCGGCGACCAGACGGGTGGTATCCATGCGCTGGCTCAGATTGCCCTCGCCCTCGGCAATGTTGCGGATGATCTCGGTCATGCGGCCCATCCGCCTGGCCAGCTTGCGCGTGCCGCGACGCCAGAACCACAGGGCCGACAGCCCCACTACCAGCAGATTGAGGCCGCTCGCTGCCGGCAGGCCCAAGCCGGACCAGGCGATCGCGATCTGGCAGCCGCTGATGACCAGCATCAACAGCAGGAAGAGCTTCATCAGGCTGTAGCTCAGTGATCGATAACGGTAGACCTCCTCCAGATCCGCCTCGCACATCATCCCCCAGCGGTCCGGCGAGCCGGCCAGGCTGAACGTCACGCCCTTGCCGATTACCGGAATGTGCCGGTAATCGGAGTAGCCGGGATAGGTGACGAACAGGTTCTGACCCTTGCGGATGGTCTCGCGCACGCCCGGGTGCAATTGTTTGGTGGCCGGGTCGGTAAAGCGCACCTCGAATTCGGTGTGCTCGCGCACGCTGACGGTACCGTAATCGGTCGCGATACCTTCTTTCAAATTGCCGCCGTGGCTGAAGGTATTGTCTTCAAAGCGCGAGCGCGACAGGGCCCGGCCGGGCTCGATGGCCGGATCGAAGTGCGACTCCACCATGAACACGTAGTTGTCACCGGATTCCTGATAGATATGACCGGCTTCGCGCTGGATCAGATCGCCGAGCACGTCGTTCGGCACCCGCGCGCACAGGCAGCACGGCTGATTCTGGTATTGCACTGGCTGGTAGAACATCAGCGTCACCGCATCGTGAAAGCTGGAGGTCGACGGTCCCAGCTCTTTGGTGCGTTGATCTATGTAGGGACCATGCAGGAAGGGCGCGCGCACGCCTTGGTTCAGCGCTTTGGTGTTCGCCGGGGAGGCTGGCAACGACTGCGCGGTGCTGACCAGGGTGCGACCGCTTGGGTCGACCAGAAACAGCTCGCTGGCGTCAGCCATCTTGCGCATCAGTTTGAGCAATTGCGGGCGCTCGACGCCATTGCTGGTGTTTTCCACGTCACGAGCGATGCTTGCCAGCGTGGTCCACTGGTTGTCGCACCATTGCTGCAGCAGACGCATGCGGGTGTCGGCAACGCTGTTGAAGATCTCTTCAAGCTGCGCATAGCGGTTGCTGTTGATTCGGCACGCCCAGCCCATGCTGAGCTTGCCCGCCGAGCCGAACCAGGGAAGCCAGCTGCGCTCGGCCCCGGTAAGGGCCATTTCATCACTGCGTATGGACACGACTACTCTCTCTGATGCGAATGGATAGTGCTTCTCTTTGCAAGAAACGCACCCATCAGAGACATTACTGGAGTCGGCAGCACGGGATAGGCCTGTCTAGCCCGGGTGTTCGCATCGGACCGACTCTTGTCGCTCTGTTCTGGTGCGATAGCGCTACCTGCGGGGCAGGCGATCGCACCAGAAAAGAGCGCTTGCTGCGGTTGCGCTGCTCAGGCAGGAACCAGGCGGCGATGCATCCAGGTCAGTCCGATCGCGGCCGCAATCAATCCGAATGAGAGGACAAACAGCATGGTCTCGCTGACGGGCACGTAGGGGTTGTAGGGCATCGCCAGAAACAGGCCGCCGACCACAAACAATGCTCGCAGCGGCCAGTGCAGCAGACCTCGCTCGCTGAGATCGCCAAGCCGCGGCAGATATCCCTGCAGACCTCCGGCGATCAGGATGATGCCGCCGAGTGCGCAGGCAATCGCCACGATGATCTCCAGCGCGCTGCCTTGCAGCAGCAGTGCGGGTTCGAGTACGAAGAAGAAGGGTATGAAATAGATGATGCTACCCATCTGCATCGACACGAAGCTGGTTTTCATCGGACTGCTGCCGGCGACCGATGCGGCAGCGAAGGCGCCGATGGCCACCGGCGGGGTTATAAAGCTGAGCATGCCCCAGTAGAGAATGAACATGTGTACCGCCATCGGGTTCATGCCGCCGTTGATCAGCGCAGGTGCCAGGGCGATCGCCAGGAATATGTATGCCGCGGTGACCGGCATGCCGATACCCAGGATGAAACTGGTCAGCGCGCCCATGATCAGCAGCACCAGCATGTCACCGCCGGCGATGAACAGCAGATCATTCGCGATGGTGCCGGACATGCCCGAGACGGCCAGCGCACCCATGATCAGGCCAACGCCGGCCATCAGGCCGGTCAATTCGGCGAACAGCGCACCACAGGCTTCGGCGAACTCCTTGAACTGTTGCCACTGCCAGCGACTGTGCTTGCGTAGCTGGTTGATCACCAGCAGCAACGCGGTGGCATAGAACGGCGCTATGGCCTCCTGCTTCATGAACAGCAACATCCAGATCAGGAAGGCGAAAACGAAGATATAGTGCCAGCCTTCCTTCAGCGTCTGGCGTATTTTCGGCAGGTCGATGGCCGGCAGACCCTTGAGCCGGTTGCGCGCCGAATAGAAATCGATCTGGATGAACAGCCCGAAGAAATACAGTGCCGAGGGAACCGCAGCCGCCAGCGCGATCTCGCCGTAGGGGATGTCCAGAAAGGTCGCCATCACGAACGCGGTTGCACCCATCACCGGCGGCATCAATACGCCCCCGGTCGAGGCGCAGGTTTCCACGCCGGCGGCGTAGGTCTTGGTGAAGCCGACCTTGCGCATTGCCGGAATTGAAAGCGGGCCGGTGGTCAGCACGTTGGTTACCACGCTGCCGGACATCGAGCCCATCAGGCCGCTGGAGAAGATCGACACCTTGGCCGGGCCGCCGCGGACCTTGCCCAGCAGGGCGAAGGCCAGATCGATGAAGAACTTGCCGCCGCCGGTGCGCTGCAGCGCGATACCAAACAGCAGAAAGCCGATCACCAGGTTGGCGAATGCCTGGGAGGGAATGCCCAGCAGACTTTCATCACTGTTGGTGTGATAGATCGCGACCAGGTCGATCGGCGTGGAAATGCCGGCGAAGCTGTCGGGCAAATAACCGGCCAGCATCGGAAACATCGAGGCCAGGAACACCACGATGAAAATCGGCCAGCCACCGCAGCGGCGGGTGGCTTCGAGGGCGATAGCCCAGGTCAGCAGACTGATATACACCACATGCTGCGGCGCCATGTATTCCCAGCCTTCGTCCACGGCCTGATTGGAATGAATGATGAAAAACACACAGCAGCCGATGCTGGCCAGAGCCAGAAGCCAGTCATACCATGGCGTTGGATCCACTCGGCGGCCACGTCCAGCCGGAATCGCGACGAAGACCATGGGTAACATCATCGCCAGCAAGCCGTAGATGTACTGGCTGGTCAACATGGTGAAGCCGGTATAACTGCCCAGATTGAAAATCTGGTAGATGGCCAGCGCCGCTGTCGCCACGGCGGTGATCCGCAGCAGATTGCCGGCGACCGGGTGGCGGATGGATTCCTGTTCTTCGGACATGTGCTGCCTCTTTTCGAATCGTGGTCAGTTGCGCAGGCTATGCCCGCGCAATCGGATTGGCGGGTTGCTAGCGGCGAAAGCCTGGATCAAACCCGGCTTCCAGCAATGCGTTGGCGCGCCGCTCTTTCCAGCTGGCCTGGAAAGCCGGGCTGTCGTCTCCGTCGCTCTCGGCCAGCTGCTGCTCCCAGGCCTGTTCAAGCAGCGCCTGCCGCGCCAGCAGACTCTGGTTGTGCGTTTCATGTTCGTCGCGCCATACGCCCTGCTCGCGGAAATAACGTACAGCGCCCTCGTGATAGGGCATCACCCAGTCGAATACCTGACGGCTGAGTTCATAGCCTTCGGCTCCCGGTGCCAGCGTCTTGAAGTCGTCGTAGTGCTCATCGACGAACCGTGTGAGCGCATACACCTCTTCGCTATCGCGGTCCGCATTGGTCACCAGAATCGGCAGCGCATAGCCACCGCCATGCCACGGATCCTCTTCGGACACGCCCGCGCCGCGGGTTTCGAATTGCGGCAGGTAGTAGGGAATCACGTTCTTCGCCCGCTGCCATGCCGCCTGTTCTTTCTCGGTCTCGTTGGGCATATCCAGCCAGTTGATACCCCGCGGGCTGGCGGCGATACGTTCCATCAGCGGGGTGCGCGTAGACATCGGCATGACATCGGCATGGCCGTTGATGATGGCCTCAATCGCTTCGTTGGTCCCGGAGGCATCCACGCGGCGCACGTCTTCCCAGGTAAGGCCACCATAGGCGAGTACCGCTGAGGTGATCATGTTGATCGAGTCGGCGCCGCGAATGAAGATCACCTTCTGGCCCTTGAGTTCACTCGGATGCTCCAGTCCGGTATCTGCCGCGGCGGCAAGCCCGAAGCTCTGGGTGCCCTGGGAGGCCAATACCATGCGAATGGGCTGCGGGCCCCAGTCGGGCTTATTGAACAGGAAGATGCCTTCCTGACCAAAATAGCTGGCGATGCCGCAAAGGCAATAACCCGCGCGGCCGGTTTTCAGCGGAATCATCCGTGATACATCGTTGCGCCCGGGCAGAATGCGGATGTTGCTGCCTTCCTCGAACTTGAGCAGCCCGCCCAGAGCGGCAGCCTGGGCATAACCGGCGGCACCGGTACCGTAGGCGGTCCAGACCATGACGCGGGGGAGGGTGGAGTCGTTAGTGGTTTTTGCCGTGGCAGACAAGGGCAAGGCCAACACCAGTGCCAGCGTGGCCACCAGCCGATACAGGGAGAGTCGCATAAGAAAAGACCTTATTGTGTTTCGCTGTGCGGAACGTATTTATATTTATGTTTCGCTTATCAGAACGCCATTTTACTTTCCATGGGACACATTGCAAAAGGCATAGCGTAATGAAAGGTTAATCCGGCAGGCGTAAAATACAATAAGGGATACAGATTGTTGCGTAAAACAAACCAAAAGCCAGGCGTTCCAGTTGCTGGCGTTTTTTGCAAAGCTGACAGTTCGCGTGGATTACCGCCTTCGCGGTAATGACGAGGTCTGTTGGGGCCTTTGCCATTAACCAGCAAGCATAAAAAAGCCCCGATTCTCGCGAATCGGGGCTTTCTTGCAGCTTTAAGCTGGTCGCTTGCAGCTGATCTTTACACCTTGCTTTCCAGTTCTGGAATCGCTTCGAACAGGTCAGCAACCAGACCGTAGTCGGCAACACCGAAGATCGGCGCTTCTTCGTCCTTGTTGATCGCAACGATCACCTTGGAGTCCTTCATGCCGGCCAGGTGCTGGATGGCACCGGAGATGCCCACCGCGATATACAGGTTCGGTGCAACGATCTTGCCGGTCTGACCGACCTGCATGTCGTTAGGTACGAAGCCTGCGTCAACAGCGGCACGGGATGCGCCTACGGCAGCGCCGAGCTTGTCGGCGAGCTTGTAGAGCATCTCGAAGTTGTCGCCGTTCTGCATGCCGCGGCCGCCGGAAACGACGATCTTGGCACCGGCCAGTTCGGGACGGTCGGACTTGGCCAGCTCTTCACCGACAAAGCTCGATACACCGGCATCCTGCGCGCTGGATACAGCTTCAACGCTGGCGCTGCCGCCTTCGGCAGAAACCGGATCGAAACCGGTGGTGCGCACGGTGATAACCTTGATCGCGGCATCGGACTGCACGGTAGCAATAGCGTTACCGGCATAGATTGGACGTTTGAAGGTATCGGCGCTCTCGACCGCGATGATCTCGGAGATCTGATCAACGTCGAGCAGGGCAGCAACGCGCGGCATGTAGTTCTTGCCGTTTGTGCTGGCAGCGCAGATCACGTGGCTGTAGTTCTTGCCCAGTTCGGCAATCAGCAGCGCGATGTTTTCTGGCAACTGATGGCCATAGACAGCGTTATCCGCCAGCAGGACCTTGGTGACGCCTTCGACCTTGGCTGCTTCGTCAGCTACCGCAGAGCAGTCTTCGCCAGCTACCAGCAGGTCGATGTCACCGCCGATGGCCTTGGCCGTGGCAACGATGTTCAGGGTCGCGGCATTCAGCGCGGCGTTGTTGTGTTCGGCAATAACCAAAATTGTCATTTAGATCACCTTGGCTTGGTTCTTCAGTTTGTCGACCAACTCGTCCACAGAACCTACCTTGATACCGGCACTGCGAGCGGTGGGGGCTTCAACCTTGAGAGTCTTGACCGTGGAAGCGGTGCTGACACCGAGCTCGTCGGGCTTGAGCACTTCCATCGGCTTCTTCTTTGCCTTCATGATATTCGGCAGCGACGCGTAGCGCGGCTCGTTCAGGCGCAGGTCGGTGGTCACGATGGCAGGCAGTTTCAGATCGACTGTCTGCAGGCCGCCGTCGATTTCACGGGTAACCTTGACGCTCTCGCCGGAAACTTCAACAGCAGAGGCAAAGGTGCCCTGGCCGTAACCGCTCAGTGCAGCGAGCATCTGGCCTGTCTGGTTGTTGTCGGAATCGATGGCCTGCTTACCGAGAATGACCAGCTGGGGCTGTTCCTTGTCGACAACAGCCTTGAGCAGCTTGGCAACAGCCAGCGAGCTCAGGTCTTCGGCGCAATCAACCAGGATGGCACGATCGGCACCCAGGGCCAGGGCGGTACGCAGCTGCTCCTGAGCAGCGGTCGGACCAATGGACACAGCGACAACTTCAGTCGCGACGCCTTTTTCTTTCAGGCGCACGGCCTCTTCCACGGCAATTTCGCAGAAGGGGTTCATGGACATCTTGACGTTGGCGAGATCGACACCGGTATTGTCCGCTTTGACGCGGACCTTGACGTTGTAATCAACCACGCGCTTAACGGCGACGAGGATTTTCATGGACGCTAGTCCTCCACAAGTCTATGGGACGCCCGGAGGCGCATGACAATTAAGGGGTTGCATAGGATACCGAGCCAATACACTGCCCGATAGTGCCAATTTGCTAAAACACATGGCAAAAGTGCCGGAATAACGGCGAAATTGCCGTTATTCCGGTAGAGATGTCGCTCAGGCTACGCTCATCAGCTTAGCGTATGCTTCCAGATGATGGTCGTCGTCACCCAACTGATGACTGATCATGACCAGACGCTTGGCGTAGTGGGCCAGCGAATATTCCCAGGTCATCGCGATACCGCCGTGCAGCTGGATCGCCTCTTCGGCAACCTTGCGCGCGGAACGGTTTACCAGGAACTTGGCTGCAGCAAGAGTCCGGCTGCGCTCTTCACTGTCAGCCTCGTCAGCGACGCAGGCGGCAAGAATGGTCATCGAGGTAGCCTGCTCCAGTTCAGTACGCATATCCACCATGCGGTGCTGCAGTGCCTGGAACTTGCCGATCGGTACACCGAACTGCTTGCGCTGCTTGAGGTAGTCAAGCGTCATGTCGCAGGCCACTTCCATCGCGCCGATGGCTTCGGCGCACAGCGCGGCCATCGCGCGGCCAGCCTGATAGGTTATGGCAGCGAAGGCTTCACCGGCCGTACCGAGCAGTTCGCCCTGAACATTGTCCAGGAACAGCTCGCAACCCTTGCGACCATCTACAGTCGCGTATGTGCGGCGGCTGACGCCGGCAGCGTTGGAATCGATGATGAACAGGCTGATTCCCTGCTCGTCACGGACGTCGCCAGCGGTACGGGCCGATACCAGAATCTTGCCAGCGGTGTGACCACCGATGACTACAGCCTTGCGGCCGCTCAGGGTCCAGTCGCTACCGTCCTGCTTGGCGGTGGTCTGCACATCGTTGAGCAGGTAATGGCTGCTCGGCTCGTCGAATGCGACGGCGGCCTGCAGCTCACCGCTGGCGATCGCGCCCAGCAGCTCTTCCTTTTGTGCGTCCGAACCCAGCTGGGTGATCAGACCGCCGGCCAGGATGACCGATTCCATGTAGGGCTCCAGGGTAATACCGCGACCCAGTTCCTGCATGATCAGCATGTTTTCCACGCCGGTGCCGCCAAAGCCACCGAGTTCCTCGGGGAAAGGAATGGCGGTCAGGCCCAGTTCACCCATCTGCTGCCAGAATTCAGGGCTGAAGCCAGTCTCGCTCGCGCTGAATTTCTCGCGCTTGTCGAAGGTGTAGGCGTCGCGTACCAGACGCGCCGCGGTTTCCTGCAGCATCTGTTGCTCTTCTGTGAGTTTGAAGTCCACGACTAATCTCCTACAGTTCCAGAATCATTTTAGAGACGATGTTCTTCTGGATCTCATTGGATCCGCCGAAGATCGACAGTTTGCGCATGTTGAAGTAATCACCTGCCAGCGCCGGGCTGGATTCGGTGTTCAGCATCTCGCCGTCATAATCATATTCCAGCTCCTCCGGCAGGAAGGGCAGGGCATACGGGCCAATCGCCTTGCGCAGCAGATTGGTGATCGCCTGACGGATTTCGGTGCCCTTGACCTTGAGGATCGAGCTCTCGGCACCGGGTACGCCACCTTCCTTCGCGGCTGCGATGATGCGCAGCGTGCTCATTTCGGCGGCCATCAGTTCGATTTCAACCTCCGCGACCTGGGCACGGAAAACCGCATCGTCGATAAGCGGCTTGCCGTTCTTGTGCTGCTGCTTGGCCACCTTCTTCAGGTGGGTCAGCGCCGCTTTGGAGGCGCCGATGCCGGCCAGGCCCGTGCGTTCGTGGGTCAGCAGGTACTTGGCGCAGGTCCAGCCCTTGTTCTCTTCGCCGACCAGGTTCTCTACCGGCACCTTGACGTCGTCGAAGAACACTTCGTTGACTTCATGGTCGCCGTCCAGGGTGATGATCGGACGTACGGTGATACCCGGAGTCGCCATATCGATCAGCAGGAAGGAAATACCGCGCTGTTGCTGGGCTTCGGGATCGGTACGCACCAGACAGAAAATCCAGTTGGCGTGCTGGCCCAGGGTAGTCCAGGTTTTCTGACCGCTGACGATGTAGTGATCACCTTCACGGACTGCGCGGGTCTTCAGCGAGGCCAGGTCAGAACCGGCGCCTGGCTCGGAATAACCTTGGCACCACCAGTCTTCACCGGAGAGAATGCGCGGCAGGTAGTGCTGCTTCTGCTCTTCTGTGCCGAACTTGATGATCACCGGAGCAACCATGTTGACGCCGAACGGAACGGTGCGCGGCGCGCCGAAAGCAGCAGACTCTTCGTCAAAGATGTGTTTTTCAACGGGTCCCCAGGTAGTGCCGCCGTGCTCGACTGGCCAGCCTGGTGCGTACCAGCCACGCTTGGACAGGATTTTCTGCCAGCGCTCATGGTCTTCCTTGGACAGGTTCTTGCCGTTCTTTACCTTGGCAGAGATGTCTTCGGGCAACTCGTTCTTCAGGAACTCCCGCACTTCATCGCGGAAAGCGAGTTCTTCTGGGGTGTAATGAATGTCCATGTCAGGTCCTCGTTTAAATACAGTTCCGGGCCTGCGGTTTGTGCCGCGCGGCCCCGGTCATTAGTGATCGGCTATCAGAGATCGGCGAACTTACGGCCTTCTCTGGCAAGCTTCTCCAGCAATGGAGCAGGTTTCCACCAGGCGCCGTGCTCCTTGTGGAAAGCGCTGATCCGGGCATACACCTGATCCAGCCCAAGACTGTCAGCATAAAACATCGGGCCACCCTGATGTGCGGGGAAGCCGTAACCATTGATGTAAATGACGTCAATGTCACTGGCGCGCTGGGCAATACCTTCCTCGAGGATCTTCGCGCCCTCGTTGATCAATGCAAACAGGGTACGCTCGAGAATGTACTCCTCCGACAGCTGGCGACGTTCTATACCCTGTTCCTTTGAAGCCGCTTCGAGGATCGCCGGCAGGGCTGGATTGTCCAGTGGCGTGCGCGAGCCTTTTTCGTACAGGTAGAAGCCGCGACCGGTCTTCTGACCCAGCATACCTGCCTCGGCCATGCGATCAAGGATCGTCGGCAGCTTGAATTCAGCCGGCAGCGTTTCGCGTTGGCGGGTGCGGATGCTCAGACCGATGTCCAGGCCGGACAGATCACGCATCGCAAACGGGCCCATGGCCATGCCGAACTTGCGCAGTGCGCCATCGACCTGGGCTGGAGTGGCGCCCTCCTCGAGCAGGAATTCGGCTTCGCGGCCATACTGAAAGACCATGCGATTGCCAACAAAGCCGTCGCAGACGCCGACCGGGACGGCGACTTTCTTCAGCTTCTTGCCGATCGCCATCGCGGTCGCCAGGACGTCCTTGGCGGTCTTCTCGCCGCGGACGACTTCGAGCAGACGCATCACGTTGGCCGGGCTGAAGAAATGCAGGCCCACCACGTCCTGCGGACGCTGGGTGAATTCGGCAATCTGGTTCAGATCCAGCGAAGAGGTGTTGCTGGCCAGGATCGCGCCGGGTTTGCAGTGTTTGTCCAGTGCTTCGAAAACGGCCTGCTTGACCTTCATGTCTTCGAAAACGGCCTCGACCACCAGATCCACGCTGGACAGATCGGCATAATCGGTCACGCCTTCGATCAGCGCGAGACGCTTGTTCATCGCGTCTTCAGTCACGCTGCCGCGCTTCACACTCATCATGTAGGTGTCGCGGCAACGCTGCATGGCTTTGCTCTTGGCGTCCTCGCTGACTTCCAGAATCTTCACCGGAATGCCGGCGTTGGCAAAGCACATCGCGATGCCGACACCCATGGTGCCGCCGCCAATCACGCCGGCAGACTTGATCTCGCGGGTCGGCGTGTCCTTGGGCAGGTCGTCGATCTTCGAGGCCAGACGCTCGGTAAAGAAAGCGTGCACCAGTGCTCCGCGCTGCGGCGACACCAGGCACTCGGCGAACAGTTCGCGCTCGCGCTTGAGACCCTCTTCCAGCGGCAGCGTGAAGGAGGCTTCGACAGCGGAGATGCAACGCTGTGGCGAGAACAGGCCAGGCATCTTTTTCTCGATCTCGGCACGCTTGGCCGCAACCAGCGCCGCGTTGTCGATGCCTTCGAGCTTGTCGGTACGCTCGCCGGTGCGGCGGGCACCCTTGCCCTGATCAATCAGCTTTTGCGCGTAGGCGATGCCGGCAGCGGTCAGGTCGCCCTCGATCAGCTCGTCGACTATGCCCAGCTCATGAGCATCGACCGCGCCTATCGGGTTGCCGCTGACGATCATGTCCAGGGCTTTCTGTACGCCAACCAGGCGTGGCAGGCGCTGGGTGCCACCGGCGCCGGGCAGCAGACCCAGCTTGACTTCCGGCAGGCCGACTTTCGCACTCTTCAGCGCAATGCGGTAGTGGCAGCTGACGGCCACTTCCAGGCCACCGCCCAGCGCAGTGCCGTGAATGACGGCAACGCTCGGCTTGCTGCCGGCTTCGATGCCATTGACCACTTCCGGCAGACCAGGCGCTTTCGGCGGCTTGCCGAATTCCTTGATGTCGGCACCGGCCATAAAGGTCGAACCTTCGCAGACCAGGACGATGGCTTTGACCTCGGGATCGGCTTCGGCGGCGTTGAAGCTTTCCTGCAGGCCCTCGCGTACCGCGATACCCAGGGCGTTGACCGGGGGGTTGTTGACCCTGACAACCGCTATGGCGCCTTGTCGTTCCAGTGTGACCACGTCCGACATGCTCAATCTCCATCTGTTGTGATGATAAAAGCTGTTTCGCTATGCGTATTCAGTTTCACTATGCGAAATAATGAAATCATATTCCGCTAGGCAAAATACAAAAAAATAAAGCCGTTGTCGATGCCTGGTAAGAATGAAATACACACCGATCAGCTGGAGTGATGGCCTAGGGGACACCATTGCCCGCCTGGAGTCCGTAATTGGACTCTTCAGGCGGTGGTAGATCTAGATTGCCTCTGGATAACTTCCAGCATCAGACACCTAGCCGTTCGATATCCCGCGCCAGCATCGCCAGTTGGTGGGCCAGCTGGTTCTGAACCTTCTCCTCCGACACCAGATACGACGGCGCGCCGCAGGTCAGGGCCATCAAGGTGCCGTCCTGCAGCTGCAGCGGCACGCCAGCAGCGTTGACGTTGCGGTCCCAGTCACCCAGGGAAAGACAGAATCCGTGGCGCGCGTAGTCCTCGAAGGCTTTCTCCAGGCGCACGGCGGTCTCCGGCCAGGTGTCGGGGCTGCGGTCGGCCAGTGCGGCGATCACATGGCTGCGCTCTTCTTCCTTCATGGCTGCCAGATAGGCGCGACCGGCGGCCGTGGTGCCCAGCGGCAGGCGCACGCCGACGTCCATGCGCAGGGAGGTGGTTTCCGCCGGGCGGCAATTTTCCACATAGATCATCGATAAACGGTCACGGCAGGTCAGGCCAACGGACGTGTTGGTCGAGCGCGCAAACTCATCCATGTAGGGCTTGGCCAGTTGGCGTACGCGCAGATTGGAGACGTAGGCGTAGCCCAGCGCGAGCACGCCTGAGTCGAGTTGGTATTTTTCCAGTTGCGGCGAGTAGCTCAGATAGCCGAGCTTGGTCAGCGTGTAGGTCATGCGCGAGACGGTCGGTTTGGGCAGGCCGGTGATCCGGGCGATATCCTGATTGCCCATCACGACGCTGCCCTGGCTGAAAGCGCGCAGCACATCGAGACCGCGCGACAGCGCCTCGACAAACTTGCGATCCTTGGCCGGTGTGGCTTCACTGAGTGTACTGAGGTCGTCGTTCATGGCCGGTTACCTTGCTAAAGCGCAGCCTGCACTCGCGATCACTGTACGGCGTGATCGGGGCGGCTTTGTTCTGTTTTTATTGTGACGAGCGCGGAATCGTACCGATTCTGCCTGGCGGTACGATTTTGCGTGCGTCCCAATGATTGCACAGCGAAAGGCGATAGAATAGCATCTTTTTGGTATTGTATTCCGCTGTGCAAAATCACGATCCAAATAAGAGGTTCTCATGTCGACACCCGCTCACTCTACCGTCGGTGCCCAGTTGGCGCAGTCGGGACACACCAATATCAGCGACGTGCTGGCCAAAGCCTGCCAGGATTATGGCGACAAACCGGCCTTCTCCTGCGGTACCGATACGCTGAGCTTCACCGGGCTGGAACAACGCGCCGACGCTTTTGCCCGCTACCTGCGCGGACCGGCCGGCCTGCAGCCGGGCGATCGGCTGGCCATCCAGTTACCGAACCTGCTGCAATACACCATTGCCATTTTCGGTGCGTTAAAAGCCGGGCTGGTGATCGTCAATACCAATCCGCAATACACCCCCTACGAAGCACGTCACCAGTTTGCCGACTCCGGCGCGAAGGCCGTCGTGGTGCTCGACAAGCTGGTGCCGCTGGTGCGCAAGATTCAGGGCGAAACTGAGATCGAGTTGCTGATCGTCACCGGCCTGGATGATTTCGCCCATCCCGAATATGTCAGCGAAGCCGACGACGAAGTGCGCTTCATGCAGGCGCTACGCGAAGGCGAAAAGCTCCCGCCAGTAAAGCCCGAACGCGATCTGGATGACCTGGCGCTGCTGCAATACACCGGCGGCACTACCGGAGTATCCAAGGGCGCGATGCTGTCGCACCGCAATATTCTCAGCAACGTGCTGCAGGCGACCAATATCATTCGTCCGGGTGACGTGGAGTATGGCAATGAGGTCCGGGTGTCGCCGTTGCCGCTGTACCATATCTTCGCATTCACGGCCAATTGCATCGCCTCGGTGGCCACCGGTTTCCACAGCGTGCTGATCACCAACCCGCGCGATCTGGACGGCATGATTGCCGACCTCAAGCGTCACCGGATCACGCTGCTGACCGGCATCAATTCACTGTTCGTCTCGCTGATGGCGCACCCCGAGTTCGACAGCATCGACTTCAGCCGCCTCAAGTGGGTCAACTCCGGTGGTGCACCGCTGAACACCGAAATTGCCAAGCGCTGGCAGGCCCGGACTGGCAGCGTGGTGCGCGAAGGCTATGGCCTGACCGAGACCTCGCCGGTAGTCGTCGCCTCCACCGCGTTCACGCCCTACAAGGAAGGCTTTATCGGCCGCGCTGTGATCGATACCGAAATGCGTACCGTCGACGACGATGGCAAGGAGACACCGCGCGGCGAGCCCGGCGAGCTGTTGATCCGCGGCCCGCAGGTAATGCAGGGTTACTGGCAGCGCCCGGAAGCCACCGCAGAAAGCATCACCGAGGATGGCTGGTTGAAGACCGGCGATGTTGGCGTGATAGACCAGGAAGGCTTTCTCAAACTGGTCGATCGCAAGAAGGACATGATTCTGGTCTCGGGTTTCAATGTCTATCCCAACGAGATCGAGGATGTGGTCATGCAGCATCCGGGCATTCGCGAGTGTGTGGCCGTGGGTATCCCCGACGAGAAAAAGGGCGAGGCGATCAAGCTGTTCGTCAGCCTGAGCGACAACAGTCTCGACAAGGACGCAATCATTGCCCACTGCCGAGAGCATCTGACCGGGTACAAGGTGCCCAGCTCGGTAGAGATCCGCGACGATCTGCCCAAGTCCACCGTCGGCAAGCTGCTGCGCCGGGTGCTGCGCGATGAAGCACGCGCTCAGGTTGCTTCATGAGCGCGCTGACATATCAGGTGAACAATGGCCTGGCGGAAATCGCGATGGACGACGGCAAGGTCAACGCCCTCTCCGAGGCGATGATAGGGGATCTGCTGGTCGCGCTGAGCAAAGCTGCTGAAGCCGATCTGCCGGTGCTGATTTTTGGTCGTTCCGGATGCTTCAGTGCCGGTTATGATCGTCGATTGATCGCCGCCGGTGGGCCAGCCAGTGTGGCGATGCGGGCCGCCGGTGACAGGCTGACCCTGGCCCTGCTGGATCATCCCGCGCCGCTGGTGATTGCCTGTACCGGGCATGCGATGGCCAAGGCCGGTTTCATGCTGCTGCTGGCCGACTATCGGCTGGGGGCTGCCGGAGGTTTCCGGGTGAGTCTGAACGAAGTGGCGATCGGCATGACCATGCCGGATGCGGCGATGGCTCTGGCGCGCGAGCGCCTGGCACCCACCTGGCTTTCGCGTTGTGCGCTGCAGGCTGAAGCACTTGATCCGGTACAGGCCTTGGCGGCCGGCTTTCTCGACGAGTTGGCCTCGCCGGCGCAATTGCTGGGCAAGGCGCGCGAGAAGCTCACCACGCTTGCCGCGCTTGACCGCCGCGCCTACCGTGAATCACGCCAGCTGCTCAACGCTCCGCTGCGTGCAGAGCTGGTAAAGCTGCTGGCGCTGTCCTGAAGGTTCAGCGTTAGCCGCGCTGGTAGGTACCAATCAGGCGGTTCATCGCAAGGCAATGCGGCTCGACCTTGGCCAGTAGTTCCCAGAGGCTGAGATTGGCCGGCAGATCAAGCTCCTGGTCCAGTGCCAGTACCCAGAAGTAGTACTTGTGCTGGCCGTGGCCCTCGGGCGGCATCGGGCCTTTATAACCGGTCTTGCCAAAGTTGTTCTTGCCCTGAGTGAAGTCGCCGGTGCCTTCCTTTAGCTCGGTTACAGAGCCGGGGATGTTGTACAGCGTCCAGTGCACGAACCCGTAAGTACCATTGGCCGAGATCAGCGGCGCATCCGGATCGTGACAGATGACAGCATAACCTTGGGTGCCCTCGGGCGGATTGCTCCAGCTCAGCGCCGGGGAAACATCTTCTCCTTCACCGGTGAAGCGGGCGGGGATGGCGCCATCGTGACTGAAGGCGCCGCTGGTCAGCTGCATGTCGTTGGAAAATGCGAAACCCATACTGTACTCCTTGATTTTCAGCGATTGAGTGATCGATCGAGAATGCGTTCTCAGCGAATCAGCGCGCTGAGCAGCCACAAGCCAAACAGCAGCCAGATCACTGCTCCGACAAACTGCCGCCGCAGCAGCGAGCGCACGCCGGCATAGATCAGCAGCAGGCCGATGATGACCGCGACGACGGTAAAGATATTGCTGTCTACGCCCAGTGCGCGGGAAAATCCGTCTACAAAGGCGCTGCTCGCACCGCTCAGGACGTCGAATACCCAGGCCAGGCTGTCGACAACCAGACGGACCAGTGTGCCCAGAGCTTCACCCAGCCATTCAAAGGGATTGGACGATAATTGCATTAATTGTTTCCACGATAATTCAGGCGTTAGCGCAGGCATACCTTAGCAGAAGTCGGTCTACTGCCGTACGCAGGCGATGCAGCATAGAGTGCCGGGCGGGAAGATGAACAGGAAAACCCACCGGCCCGATTCGGAGAAAAAGCGCTGTGCTTCTCTCGTCCGGGAGCGGTGGGGTTTGCACTCAGACTCGCTCGATGACCGCAGCGACACCCTGGCCCAGGCCGATGCACAGGCTGACCAGCGCATAGCGCTTGCCGGTGCGCTCCAGCTGGCGCAGCGCCGTCAGCGTCAGACGCGCACCGGAGGCGCCGAGGGGATGGCCGACGGCAATCGCGCCACCGTTGGGGTTCAGCCGTGGATCGTTGAAATCCAGGCCGAGCATCTTCGCGCAGCCCAGCACCTGGGACGCAAAGGCCTCATTGATCTCGATCACATCCATGTCATCCAGCGTCAAGCCTGAGCGGGCCAGAGCCTTCTTGCAGGCTTCGACCGGGCCCAAGCCCATCAGGCGTGGCTCAACACCGGCCACCGCGCCGCTGAGGATGCGTGCCCGCGGCGTAATGTTGTATTTCTTGCCTACCGCTTCGTTGCCGATCAGCAGCGCCGCGGCGCCATCGTTTACGCCTGAGGCGTTGCCGGCGGTGACCACGCCGCCTTCGAACAGCGGGCGCAACTTGCCGAGTGCTTCCATATCGCTCTGCGGACGGGGATGCTCATCCTGGTCAACGAGCTTGGCTGGCTTCTTGCGACCTTGGGAGACCTCGATGGGATGGATCTCTTCGGCGAAGAATCCCTCAGCGCGGGCTTTTTCATACAGCGCCTGGCTGCGGGCGGCGTAGGTGTCTGCCTCCTCGCGAGTGATGCCCAGCTTCTCGGCGACGTTGTCGGCGGTCTCGGGCATGGTGTCGCAGCCGTATTCCTTCTCCACTTTCGGGTTAGGGAAGCGCGCACCGATAGTACTGTCGAACGCGCGGAACTCGCGGGAGTAGGGGCTCTCGCTCTTGGCGATAACGAATGGCGCACGGCTCATGCTCTCGGCACCACCGGCGATAATCAGCTCGCCTTCGCCGGCTCGGACCATGCGATGGGCGTCTAGAACCGCAGCCAGACCGGAGCCGCACAGGCGGTTGACCGTCAGGCCGGGTACTTCCTGCGGCAGGCCAGCCAGCAACGCGGCATGGCGGGCAATGTTGCGCGCATCTTCGCCGGCCTGGTTGGTGCAACCCATCACCACGTCTTCATAGTCACCTTGATCGAAGGGGTTACGGGCAACCAGAGCGCGCATAACTTCGGCGAGCAGATCATCCGGGCGCACGCTGGCCAGAGCGCCGGCGTGGCGGCCGAAAGGGGAACGCAAACCATCATAGATATAGGCAGTCATTAACGCTTACTCCTGGAAATCGGGTGTAGTGAGAGGCAGATCGAGCTGCACGCGGCGGCGCAGCCAGGGGCTGGGACGGTAGCGGGGCTCGCCGTAGGTCTGCTGCATGTTGGTCAGAATGGTCAGGATGTTCTGTTTGCCGTAATGCTCGCCAAACGCCAGAGGACCCTTCGGATAACCCAGGGCCAGCTGGATCGCCCGGTCGAGCGTTTCGGGGGTGGCAATGCCTTTCTGGGCAATTTCGCTGCCCAGGTTGGCGACGCCAGCGATCAGCCGCTGGATCACGAAACCCGGAGAGTCATTGATCACTTCCACCGGTACGCCGTCTGCAGACAGCGCTTGGTGTGCCTGCGCCACCAGTGCAGCCTCGGCGGCGGGCTGGCGCATCAGCGTGCGGCGCTTGTCCCAGCTGGCCAGGCTGTCCAGCGCCAGGGTCCGGGCGGCGGGTAGTTGCAGGCGGGTCAGGGCAGCGGTGCAGTCTTCACCCAGTGGTGTGATCAGGCATATGGCGCTATCAGAGGGCTGCGCACCGCTTTCCAGCGAGGCGCCGGCTTTTTCCAGCACGCTGGCAACGTTCGCGCGCAGCGCGGCATCTTCGCTCTGCAGCCAGAAGGGACGGTCGACGATTACGGTTTCCGGCGCGCGCTCTTGCGGCTCAATTTTCTGGCCGTCCTCGTAGCGGTAGAAACCCTGGCCAGTCTTGCGACCCAGCAGCCCGGCGGCTACGCGCTGGGCGGCGATGAACGAGGGCGTATAGCGCGGGTCGTGATAGAACTGCTCGTAGACCGACTCCATTACCGCGTGGGATACATCCAGGCCGGTCAGGTCGAACAGTTCGAACGGACCCATGCGGAAACCGGGGCCGTCGCGCAGGATGCGGTCGATCTGCGCGGGTGTGGCAATGCCTTCGCTGAGTATGCGCAGCGCTTCTGTGCCGAACGCGCGGCCGGCATGGTTGACCAGGAAGCCGGGGGTGTCCGGCGTGATCGCGGCAAAGTGACCGGCATTTTCGGCCAGCTTGACCAGGTTCTGGATAACGCCTTCTTCCGTGCGTTCGCCGCGCACCACTTCGACGATTTTCATCACTGGTACGGGGTTGAAGAAGTGGAAGCCGGCCACCCGTTGCGGGCGCTTGCAACTGCTGGCGATCCGGGTCACCGAGAGCGATGAGGTGTTGGTGGCCAGCACGCACTCATCGCTGACCAGGGCTTCAAGCTGGTCGAACAGCTTCTGCTTGACCTCGAGTAGCTCGACGATCGCCTCGATCACCAGATCGCAATCCTTCAGGTCGCTCAGTTCTGCCGCCGGCTGCATGCGTTGCATGGTCGCGTCGAAATCGGCTTCGCTGAGCTTGCCCTTGGCAACCGAGCGCTTGAGCAGGTTGCGGTTGAAGTCGATCGCGTCGTCGATGGCTTCAGAGCGCGTATCATGGATCAGGACCTGCTGACCGCTGCTGGCGAACAGCTGGGCAATACCACGGCCCATCGCGCCTGCGCCGATCACGCCAATTCGGTTGAACATGCAATGCCTCCTCGGTTATTCTTGTTTCGCTGTGCGAAATAGTATTTCGTTCATGACCGTGCGAGATTAAATCCTGCGCCGGATGAGCGCAAGTTCGTCGATGGCGGACCTGTGGCATACTCTGCAGCCAATCCTCCAAGCCAATATCTGCATCAGTGTAGTGAACAAAAGGTGACCTAGCCGTGAACCCCGACCATCGCCAGGCAGTGGCACAGTCCGTAACCGGATTCTTTCAGGACCTGGGCTGTGAATTGCTCGAATACTCCGAGGGCCGCGCCGTCGTTGCCTTGACCCTGACCGAAAAACATCTGAATAACGCCAGCAACCTGCACGGGGGTGTGACCGCCAGCCTGCTCGACATCGCCATGGGTTTGTGTGGCACCTGGGCGCCGAGCGCCGAAGAGCGCCGGGTCGCTATCACGCTCTCGATGAACGTCAATTTCTCCGCTACCGCAGCCCTGGGCACCCGGGTACGCGCGGTGGCTACCCGGCGCAGTGGCGGGCACAAGATATTCATGGCTGCCTGCGATCTGCTCGACGAGAACGACACCCTGCTGGGTTTCGGCGAGGGCGTGTTCAAGAAAGGTGCCTACCGCAAGGATCTGCCGTGAGCTGTGAGCCGGGCCGCCCATGACTACTGTGCTTCTGCCGCTGGGCGTTGCCCTTGAACTGCTGGCGCTGCTCAGCCAGACCTCGTGGCTCAGCTGGCTGGCAGCACTGGCGTTTCTGGCGTACTTCCTGCTGCATTTCAACCGCCTCAATCCTTACCCGCGCTGGCTGGGCATCATCACTCTCGGCGTCCTGGTGGCGGCTGCATTCAATCCCCGAACCGACGCCTCGTTATGGCCGAAGCTGGCCGGTTCGGCGGCCTATTACACCAGCTTCCTCGGCGCCCTGGGCCTGATGCAACTGCTGGCCAAGCGGCTGCCGCAGCTCAGTGAGCTGCACAAGGCGCTGCTATCAGGTTCCAAGGTAGTGCTCTACCCGCGTTATGTGCTGACCGCCGGCAGCATCGGCTCGATCCTCAACTTCGGCATGATGAACCTGCTTTGCGGCACCCTGGCGACCCATCTGCGGCGCTATCCGTTGACCGATCTGCAGCGCCGCGAGGGTCTGCGCAGCGTCATGGTCACCACCCTGCGCGGCTTTGCGCTGGTGCCGCTGCTGGCGCCGACCAGTGTGACCATTGCGATCATTTCCCGGGAAATGCCCGAACTGTCCTGGAGCAGCATGGTGCCCTATGGCGCGGTGGCCGCGGTGATGATGATCCTGGTTGGCTGGCGCCGCGAAACCCGCGGGTTGCTGGCGCTGCGTGACGATATCGGCGACACCACCCGCGCCGAGGGCATGTGGGGTCTGCTGGGTGGCAGCCTGCTGGGGCTGATGCTGATCGGTCTGTTGGCCTGGCAGACGGTACTCAGCGCACCGCAGTCGGCGATGTTGCTGGTCCCGGTGGGCGTGACGCTGTATCTGCTCTGGCGTGACCGCTCGCCGAAGCAGGCGCTGGGCGAGATCGCCGAGAACATGTCGAGCATGCACAACGAGATGTTCATCTTCGGCTGCGCTGCGCTGCTCGGCGGCGCGCTGGGCGCAATCGCCCCGCTGGAGGAAATAGCCGCGTGGCTGGCCGCCGAGCCCAAGTACAATCTGCTGCTGGCGGTAGTGAGTCTGTTCAGTACTATTACCCTGGCGGTGCTCGGTGTGGCACCGATCGTCTCGCTGTCGCTGATCGCCGGGTTGCTCTCCCAGTTGGCGCTGCTCGGCGTGCCGATCATGACGCCGGCAGTGGGGCTGATGTGTGGTTTCTCGCTGGCAATGATCTGCTCGCCATTCGGCCCCTCGACGCTGATACTGGCGCGCTATAGCGGGGAAACGCCTTTTCGCGTGGCCTTCGGCTGGAACGGACGCTTTGTTGCAAGCGTGATGCCGCTGCTGCTGCTGCTGTTGTTCGCCACCTACTGGTGGCACAGCTGAGACCCTGAACCCGATGACAGGTTGATCGAGCATGCCCGAACTACCCGAAGTGGAAACCACCCGGCGCGGTATCGCGCCGCATCTGGAGGGGCGCACCGTGACCCGGCTGGTGGTGCGCGAGCGTCGGCTGCGCTGGCCGATTCCAGAAGACCTGGCGATCCAGATCGAGGGCCAGACCTTCAGCCAGATCCGCCGCCGGGCCAAGTATCTGCTGATGGATATTGGCGGCGGTAGCCTGATCAGCCATCTGGGCATGTCGGGTAACCTGCGCCTGGTGCCAGTGGGTACTCCGTCGCTCAAGCATGAGCATGTGGATATCGAACTGGATTCCGGTTTGGCGCTGCGCTACACCGATCCGCGGCGTTTCGGTGCGATGCTCTGGATCAAGGCCGGCGAGGTGCACCCGCTGCTCTCGCGGCTGGGTCCCGAGCCGTTGTCCGATCTGTTTGACGGCGAGCGCCTGTACCAGTGCTCGCGGGGCAAGACCAGTGCGGTCAAACCCTTCATCATGGATAACGCGGTGGTGGTCGGTGTCGGCAACATCTACGCCAGCGAAGCGCTGTTTGCTGCCGGTATCGATCCTCGCCGCGAAGCCGGGCGTATCAGCCGCGCCCGTTACCAGCGCCTGGCAGCAGAAATCCGCCGCGTACTCGCGCATGCGATCGAGCGTGGCGGTACTACCTTGCGCGATTTCACCGGTGGCGACGGCCAGCCAGGTTATTTTCAGCAGGAGCTGTTCGTCTATGGCCGCGGCGGTGAATTGTGCAAGCTTTGCGGCACTACCTTGTCGGAGACCCGCCTGGGGCAGCGCAGCTCGGTTTTTTGCCGTCTTTGCCAACGTTAACCTATCTTCCGGCGGAGGCTTGCAGCCGGTGTATTGTGCCTGGCGCAGGGTTCTGGCTTACTGTCGAAGAGCTCTTGGCCCACGCGGGTCGCATTTCCACGGCATCGGATTCCGCAATTCCGCAATTCCGCAAATGTGCCTACAATGATGAGTGACGGCTATCCCGGATGGATAGCTCAACAAGACCAAAGGCCTCTCGGGCCACAACCAGGGATTCCCAATATGCGCCTGTTACGTCACACCACAGCCTTGATGGCTGGCCTGCTGCTCAGCGCTGCTGCACAGGCTGTCGAGCCGAATCAAACCGGATACGTCGGATACACAGATGAGCCTGGCTACTTCGCGATGATTGGTGATCTGCTCATCGCCCGCCCGCTGCTCGCGGGCGTTACCGCAATCGGTGCCGCGGCTTTTGTGGTCAGTCTGCCCTTCACGCTGGCGGCCGGTAATACCGCTGAGGCCGGACGCGAGCTGGTAGTACGGCCTGGCGAGGCGACCTTTGTCCGCTGCCTGGGCTGCACCAAGAGCGGTTACGGCCGCAAGCACAGCGACGAGCGTCGCTGATCCTGGTGGCCGCGGGCTGTCGACCCGCGGCAGCAGTCCGCAGCCTTTCACGAGTAGTAGGCTGATGCGCAATATATTCAAACCCTTCTGGGTGCCGGTACTTTTGCTGGCGCTCATCGTTCTTTTTGTCTGGAAATCGGACCTGGCTACCCTGGCGGCCGGTATCGCGCTTTTCATGCTTGGCATGTTCCACTTGCAGGATGGCTTTCGCGCCTTTACCGGTGGGGCGCTGGAACGTTGGCTCAAGCGCAGCACCAACCGGCTGTGGAAAAGTCTGCTGTTCGGCGTTGCCAGCACGGCCCTGGTGCAATCGAGCTCCCTGATCACCCTCCTGACGATCGCGTTCCTGAGTGCCGGGATGATCAGCCTGGTGGCGGGCATCGGCATCGTTTTCGGCGCCAACCTGGGGACCACGACCGGCGCCTGGCTGATTGCGCTGGTCGGCCTGAAGGTCGACCTGTCGATCGCGGCGATGCCTCTGCTGGTATTTGGCGTGCTGCTGGGACGCCGCGTCGAAAATCTCTGGAAGGGCCTTGGCCAGCTACTCCTGGGGATCGGCCTGTTGTTCCTGGGTATCGATCTGATGAAGGCCGGATTTGCCGGATTCGAGGGTCTGCTCAGGCTTGAAAGCATGCCTGTATCCGGCTGGACCAGCGTACTGATCTATGCGTTTATCGGTCTGATGGCCACCGTGCTGATGCAATCCAGCCACGCCGCGCTGATGCTTACCCTGGCTGCCCTGGCCAGCGGCCAGCTGTTGTACGGCAATGCGCTGGCCATGGCGGTGGGGGCCAACCTGGGGACCACGGTCACTGCGGTGATCGGCGCCATTGGCAGCAATAATGCCGGCCGCCGCCTGGCTGCCGCGCACATCCTGTTCAATCTGGTGACCGCTGTGGTGGCGCTGGCCTTTCTGCCCGCTCTGGTCAGGTCGGTGGACTGGACTGCGGCGCTGCTGGGGATCGCGGCTGACGCCCACACCCTAAAGCTGGCGCTGTTCCATACGCTGTTCAACGTCCTCGGGTTGGTCATCATGCTGCCGATGATTCCGCTGCTGGTGAAATACCTGATGCGCTGGCTGCCGGATCTGCCATCGCTGGCGACCCCGACAGACGAATCGCTGAGTCTCAGCGAGCAGCCACGGATGCGTGCGCGATTTCTCAATGACAGCGCGCTGCTGCACAGCGATACCGCGCTGAAGGTGCTGGATCAGGAGGTCCGCAATCTGGCGGCGCTGGCCAGACAGGTGGTCGCCGCGGCGGTATATCTGCCCCCAGCGGCGCTGCAGGACATCTCGCGTGAGAGATTGCACCGGCTGGTGCTGCGCGCAGTGCCGCTGGAGCAACGCGAGGACGCCGAGGCGCTCTACGAGAGGCACGTCAAGGGCGTGTATGCCGACATCATCGACTTCTGCAGTCGGATCGACCGTTCGCTGCGACCGGAACAGCAGAAACTGCTGCTGGATGACAATGCCGCGGCGCGGGAGCTGATTGAGGCGGTGAAGGCGGCGAACTACCTGCAACGCAACCTGCGCAAGCAGATCGACAGTACCCAGCCGGCGATTCACCAGGCCTACGACATGTTGCGCGAGCAGTGCGGTCTGGCCGTGGTCGAGCTGGGCCGGCTACTCGATATGCATGGCGACCGCGAGGCGCAGACGGAGTTGTTCGAGCGCTACGAGGAGGAGGAAGCGCTGTTTGCCGAGCATTATCAGCAGACAGTTCAGAATCACCTGCGCGACCGCCAGCTGGACGGCTGGCAGGCGACTTCAATGCTCAATGACCTGCATGCTGCGCTGCGTATACGGCGTCACCTGTTCCGCGCCCACGGGGTGTTGGTAGAAAAGCCGCTGGCGCCGATCGACGCCGTGCTGGGTGAGCCGCCAGCGAGAATAGAGCCTTCGCTTACTCTGCCGTAACCGCGGGCCGGGCCTGGGTATCAGCGGCGGGTCCGGCGGCCGGTGAGGTTTCTCCCGGCGCCTCGACCCGGGCCTGTCCGACTCCCCGCGGGTCACTGGCGGCCTTCAGCGTGCCGGCAGTCTTGTCCCACTGCACTGCATGCATGTCGCCATAGTCGCGGCCGACAGCCTTGAAACTGTGACCCATGGCTGCCAGCTCGGCACGCTGCTCCGTGTTGATGGCATCATCCTCGACCTGGATATGATCGGGCAGATATTGGTGGTGAAAGCGCGGCCGGCTGACCCAGGCGTGCGGCGGCTCGCCCCTGACGGCTTCCAGCGCGCCCAACAGCACCATGGTGATGATGCGGCTGCCGCCGGGAGTGCCGAGTACCGCCAGGTGCCGGTCATTTTCCAGCATGGTCGGCGTCATGCTCGACAGTGGGCGTTTACCCGGTGCGATTGCATTGGCCGCGCTGCCGGTCAGTCCGTAGGCATTCACACCCTCCGGGTCGGCGGCAAAATCGTCCATCTCGTTATTCAGCAGTACACCGATGCCCGGCACAGTGAAGGCCGCGCCGAACGGCAGATTGATGCTCAGGGTGGCCGCGACCGCATTGCCGTGACGATCGACCAGGGAAAAGTGCGAAGTGTTGTTGCCCTCGCTGAAGGGCGCGGGCGGGCCGAGCTCCAGACTGGGCGTGGCACGCTGCGAGTCGATGTCGGCGGCGATGTTACGGGCATGTTCCTTTGAAAGCAGACGCTCGACCGGTACCGCTACAAAGTCGCTGTCACCGAGCAGCAGACGGTCGCGGTAGACCCGACGCATCAGCTCGACCAGTTGGTGGGTGCGCGCTGTGGAACCAGGCGCCGCGTCGGGCAAGGCTTCCAGACCCTGGAGGATCCCGGCCAGCGCAATGCCGCCGGCAGAGGGCAGCGGGGCGCTGATAATCTCGTGGCCGTGACTGCGGAAACGGACAGGCTGGCGCGGTATCACCCGATAGGCATCGAGGTCAGCCTGCTGCCAGGCGCCACCTGCGCCCTGCACCGCAGCGAGCAGTTGGCTGGCAACCGGACCCTGGTAGAAGCCTGCACGGCCCTTGGCGGCGAGCTGGCGGAGAGTTTCGGCCAGTTCCGGCTGTCGCAATATTGTACCTTCGGCGGGCAGTTCACCATCGCGCAGGAACAGCCGGGTAGTCTCGGCATCAGCGCGCATGGTTTCGAGGCGGAATGCGCCAAGAGCGCGGTAGCGGCTTGTAACCGCGAAACCCTGCTCTGCGGCCTCGATCGCCGGCTGCAGGCTGGTGCTCAGGGGCAGCTTGCCGTATTCCACGCTGAGCTTGACCAGCGCAGCCGGCAGGCCGGGAATACCGGCGGCGCGCGGTCCGTTGATGGCCGGGTCGCGCTGCACTTCACCTTCACTATCCCGATAGAAATCCCGACCGGCGTCCAGCGGTGCGGTTTCCCGCGCATCGAGGAACAGGTAGCGGGCTGTTGGCTCGGCGCTTTCACGCAACAGAAAGAATCCGCCGCCGCCCAGCCCGGAGCTGTAGGGCTCGACCACACCGAGCGTCGCTGCCACGGCCACCGCGGCGTCGAAGGCATTGCCGCCCTGATCGAGAGTCCGATGGCCGGCGGCAGTGGCTGCAGGATGTGCACTGGCCACCGCCTGTTGATCCAGCGCAGCCATGGCGGGCACCGCGCTGGCGAGAGAGAGAATCAGTAGCAGGCTCCTGAGGCCCGTGGCGAATGGCGCGCGCAGTGCAGTCATGGCTTATTGGCCTGTCAGAGTGTGGTATTTCTCCAGCAATTCTTCCTGGCTCTCAACGTGTTCCGGATCGAGTGGAATGCAGTCGACCGGGCACACCTGCTGGCACTGGGGTTTGTCAAAATGCCCGGCACACTCGGTACACAGGTTGGGGTCGATCACATAGATCTCTTCCCCCTGGGAAATGGCGTTATTGGGGCATTCGGGTTCGCAGACGTCGCAATTGATGCAATCGTCGGTGATTATCAGGGACATGGATCGGGAGCTCCGCGTGAAGGCCCGACAGTCTATTCGTGGTAACGCTTGATCAGCGCCTCGTTGACGGTCGGGTGCACAAACTTGGTGACGTCCCCGTTCAGCGCGGCAATCTCACGCACCAGCGAGGAGGAGATATAAGAATACTGCTCCGACGGCGTCAGGAACAGGCTTTCGACATCGGGTGCCAGCACCCGGTTCATATTCGCCAGCTGGAATTCATACTCGAAGTCCGATACCGCGCGCAGGCCGCGCAGCAAAACGTTGGCATCCACCTTCTTGACGAAGTGCGCCAGTAGCTCGGAAAAACCCACTACCTCCACGTTAGGCACATGTGCCAATACTTCACGGGCCATGTTCACCCGCTCGTCGAGGGTGAACGCCGGATTCTTCTTGGTGCTGGCGGCGACGGCGACGATAACCTTGTCGAACAGGCGGGAGGCGCGCTCCACCAGATCGGTATGGCCCTTGGTGATAGGGTCGAAAGTGCCGGGATAAAGAACCGTGTTCATTGCGCGTGATCCTGCAACAGTGGGGTTGATGCGCAGATGGTAGCCCAATGCCGCCGCCGGGGCCAACCAGTGCGCTCCAGCCCCATGCCTATGCTTGCATCCGGGTGGCCAGGCTGCTCGCTAGTTTCGATACCAGGCCGTAGATCGACAGCTGTGGATTGGCGCCGATGCTGGTGGGGAACAGCGAGCCGTCGAATATCGACAGGTTCTCGATCTGGTGGTGGCGGCCCAGGCTGTCCGTCACCGCCTGCGTTGGGTCCTCACCCATCGCGCAGCCGCCCATCACGTGGGCACTGGCCAGGCGCACATCGTAGATCGCATAGCGCAAGCCCTCGACCTGCTGCTGGAAATCCGCCCAGCTGCGGCTCAGCTGGCCCTGGCTGTGCACCGGCATCACCGCAGAGGCGCCAGCAGCGAACTGGATCTCGCCCATGGCCAGCCAGGCGCGGCGGGCGCCGTCCCAGATGTAATCATCCAGCGGATAGTCCAGCACCGGATTGCCGTCTTCGCGCAGCGCCACACTGCCGCCCTGGCTGCGTTCGTCGAAACCGTCGCGCATCAGTGCAATCACGATGTTGCTCTGGGCCAGCTTCTGATTGCGCTCGAAGTTGGTCTGGCCATGCCCGCCCAGCAGTGCAGAGGTAATGCTCGGCTGCATCGGCGGTACTTCGAGCTTGAAACCGATAGGCCCGGTAGTGCCGTTGTTCCACTGGAACTGGTCGGAGTAGATCGACTGTGGGGCGCCATAGAAACCGTTGATGTCGGTGTCGTACTGGGCGACGTTGAAATTCACCGGATGCAGGAAGGTACGCTTGCCCAGACGGCCGTGCGGGTCCGGCGCGTTGGAGCGCAGGAGCAGGCCGGGGCTGTTGATCGCGCCGCCAGCGAGCACCACATGACGACCGCGCAGGGTAAAGCGCTGGCCATCGGCGCTGGTCAGCCGGTCATTCATCGCCCGGCATTGCACACCGGTCACCCGGTCGCCCTCCAGCACCAGCTTTTCCGCCCGTGCGGTGTGGATCAGCGTGGCGCCTTTGTCCAGCGCCGACGGTATCGTGGTGACCAGCATCGATTGCTTGGCATTGGTCGGGCAGCCGGTGCCGCAGTAGCCGAGGTTCCAGCAGCCACGCACGTTGCGCGGAATCACCTGCCAGTGCCAGCCCAGGGACTCGCAGCCGGCGCGTATGACGTCGTTGTTGGCATTCGCCGGCACGGCCCAGGGAGCCACGCCCAGACGCTCTTCCATGCGGGCGAACCAGGGCGCCATGCTGGCCGAGTCCAGCCCCTTGACGCCATGCACGTCAGCCCAGTGGGTCAGGGTCTGGTCGGGGGTGCGGAAGCTGCTGGTCCAGTTGACTGTAGTCGTCCCGCCGACCGTACGGCCCTGAAGAATGCCGATGCCGCCGTCGGCGGTAGCCCGGGCAGCGCCCTCCTGATAAAGCTCGGCATAGGCCTTGGCTTCATCGTTCTTGAAGTCGCTGGAGGTCTTCAGCGTGCCTTCTTCCACCAGCAGCACCTTGAGGCCGGCCTGGGCCAGGATTTCGGCACTGGTACCACCGCCGGCACCGGTGCCGATGATGATTACGTCGGCTTCGAAGGTCCGTTCGGAGTTGAAATCGCTGGCATCCAGCACGTGCCAGCCGCGGTCAATGCCTTGTAAAAACAGATCAGGAACGGGCATGGAAATTACCTGCAGAGAATCAGATTTGGGGCGGACCGGGGTAGCCGGCGGCGGCCCAGGAAGCGGGGGTGGCATACCAGGCCATCAGCAGCAGCTGGCTCAGAGCGCTATGGCCCTGGCGCAGCATGTCCAGGCGGCTGTCGCGCCAGCGCTGCAGAAACGCCTGCACATCGGCGGTAGAAGCGGAGTCCCAACTACCCCAGATGCCGGTCAGCGGGCCACGGGTCAGCGGCATTGAGAGCATGCCGAGCAGATCGCCGACCTGGCTCTGCACTGCGTCAGAGGTCCAGGCCAGGGTGGTGTCGAGCTGTTGTATCGCGGCCTGAAGATTGTCCCGGTCGACAGCCGGATGCGGTCCCACAAGGCCGCGCATTATTGCTGACACGACCGGAATATCGCTGTCACGCAGCACTGCATAGCCGCTGGCTGGTTGGCTGCTGCTGCAACCGGACAGGGTGGCAGTCATGCCGACGGTAGCGAGCGCGGCACTGGCACCCGCGCCGAGCTTGAGAAACTGGCGCCGATTGAGCTGCGCGGAAGTTAGAGACGTCATTTTCGGCTCCTGACGATCAACGGATGAACAGTTTGTAGACCAGCTTGAGCACCGCGCCTCCATAGGGCGGGTAGATCGGCCGGGCACCGTTGAAGCGTTGCTTGATATACACACCCTTGGCCTTGCTGAATGTCAGAAAACCCTCATGGCCATGGTAGTGGCCCATGCCGGAGGGGCCGATGCCACCAAAGGGCATGTCATCCTGCGCCACGTGCAGGATGGTGTCGTTGATACACATGCCGCCGGCGTGGGTCTGGTTCATCAGCCGCTCCTGTTCGGCCCTGTCGTAACCGAAATAGTAGAGCGCCAGCGGGCGCGGCCGGTCGGCAATATAGTCCATCGCTTCTTCGATGCGGTCATACGGCAGAATCGGCATCAGCGGACCGAAGATCTCTTCCTGCATGATCTTCATGTCATCGGTGACATCCAGCAGCAATGTCGGCGGTAGCACGCGGGTATCGCTGAAATCCTCGTCGGCCGGGTTCAGCTCGATTACCCGTGCACCCTTGTCGCGAGCATCCTGCAGATAGCCCTGAATGCGCTGGTACTGGCGCGGATTGACCACCTGGGTGTAGTCGGCATTGTCACGCAGGCTGGGATAGAGCCGGGCGAACTGGCTGCGCAAGGCTTCGATCAGGTCGTCCACGCGCTCGCGCGGGCACAGCACGTAGTCCGGGGCGACGCAGGTCTGCCCCGCATTAACTCCCTTGCCGAAAGCAATGCGCTCAGCGGCGTCGGCCATGGGCACATCCTTGGATACGATGGCCGGCGACTTGCCGCCCAGCTCCAGCGTGACCGGGGTCAGGTTCTCTGCGGCAGCGCGCATCACATGCTTGCCGATGCCGGTGCTGCCGGTGAACAGCAGATGGTCGAATGCCAGCTGCGAGAAGGCCATGCCGACTTCTGCCTCGCCGGTGATCACTGCCACCTGGTCCTCGGCGAAAATATCACCCAGCATCTGGGCGAAAACCTTCGCGGTCTCCGGCGTGGACTCGCTCATCTTGATCATCACCCGGTTGCCGGCGGCCAGGGCGCCAGTCAGGGGGCCCATCGCCAGATACAGCGGGTAATTCCAGGGAACGATTACGCCGACCACACCCAGCGGCTGGTAGATGACCTTGGCCTTGCCCGGCTGGAAGGCCATGCCGACGTGGCGAGACGAGGGTTTCATCCAGCTTCGCAGGCGTTTGCTCACATACTTGATACCTTCGAGCGCCGGCAGGATTTCGGCGAGCTTTGTCTCGTCGGCCGAGCGGCGGCCGAAGTCGCTGCTGATGGCATGGATCAGCGGCTCCTGGTAGCGCAGCAATGCAGCCTTGAGCGCCTTGAGTGCATCGATCCGGTTTTCCGCCGACGGCATCGGGCTGTGGCGGAAGGCCTCACGCTGTTGCTCGAACAGCTGCTGCATGCGTGAAATCGCCTGTTGCTGGTCCTGCATATAAGCAATATCGGCTACCATGTGAACGCTCCGGCAGGACCTCTGTCAGGTCGGTTTAGTATTTGAGGAAAGGTATTTTTAGAGCAATTGCTCTAGGCTGTCAATGCAACTGCCGGATCGGCGACGGCATTCGATATGTTCCAACTATTGGGAATAGGCATGAAAACCCGCGATCGCATACTCAATACCAGCCTGCAGCTATTCAACGAGCTGGGTGAGCGCACGGTAACCACCAATCACATCGCGGTGCACATGGGCATGTCACCGGGGAACCTGTATTACCACTTTCGCAATAAGCAGCAGATCATCGCCGAGCTGTTCGGCGCCTATGAGCAGCAGGTCGATGCCTATCTGAGCGTGCCCCAGGGCCGCCCGCTGGAAATTGCCGACAAGGCGCGCTATCTGGAGTCGATCTTTGCCGGGCTCTGGGAGTACCGCTTTCTGCATCGCGATCTGGAGCATCTGCTCAATAGTGATCCGGATCTGGCCCAGCGCTATCGGGTGTTTTCACAGCGCTGTGTGCACAGCGGCGAGGCGATCTACCAGGGCCTGGTCGATGCCGATATTCTCTGCCGGGAGCGGACCGATCCGCAGGCGCTGGCGATCAACAGCTGGCTGCTGATGACCGGTTGGGTAGGTTACCTGTACACCACCGTACTGGATCCGGAACAGCCTGAGTTGACGCCCGAGCTGCTGCGCCGCGGGGTCTACCAGGTGCTGGCGCAGGAGCGCGGGCTGCTGACTGCCCGTTCGCGCGAGGCCGTGCAGGCCATGCTGGATTATTACTACGTCCCGCTGTGAACCCGGTTATCCGCCGCTGGCACACTGCGAGACGAACCACTGCGGCAGGCGCCGTTCGAGGTAGAAGCGCGGTTTTGCAACGGAGCCCTCGACAAAGCCCACGTGCCCGCCACCGGGGTGCAGTTCCATTTGTGTGCCGGGCGACAGCTCGACCTGCTCGGGCAGGCTGTGTGGGTAGACGAAGGGATCATTCAGCGCCTGGATGATCAGCGTAGGCACCGCGATGGTACCGAGGAAGAAGCGGCTGCTGCAGCGCCGGTAGTAATCCTCCGCGCTGGTGTAGCCATGCAGCGGCGCTGTCACCCGTCCGTCGAAATCCCAGAATGAATCCATGCCTTCCAGTGATCCCAGCGCAGCCAGCCGGGCATGTTCGGCCCCGCGATCCTGATGGGCGAACAGCCGCTGCTTGTTCTTCACATAGGCCAGCATGTCGCGCATGAAGCGGGCCTGGTACACCCGGGAAAAGCCCAGCTGAAGCCGGTCGGCGCACTGGTCCAGGCGAAACGGCACGGAAACCGCGGCCGCCGCCTGCAATCGTGCATCGGCGCCACGCTCGCCCAGATACTTGAGCAGCACGTTGCCACCCAGGGAGTAACCCGCTGCGGCTAGAGGCCGATTCGGCGCGGCCTGGTGAAGATGTTCGATCACCTCGGCAAGATCTTCGCTGGCGCCGGAATGGTAACCGCGAGCCAGATGATTCGGCTCGCCCGAGCAGCCACGCCAGTTCACCGCCACACTCTGCCAGCCGATTGCCGCCAGGGCCTGCTGCTGGCCGAGAATGTACAGCGAGCTTGAGCTGCCGGTCAGGCCATGCAGCAGGATCACGCAGGGGTGGCCTGAATCTTCCGGCCCGTACCAGTCGATATCGAGGAAGTCGCCGTCCGCCAGGGTCACCCGTTCACGCCGGCGCTGCAAAACCGGCGAGAGGCGGAACAAAGGGGCATACAGCGTAGGCAAATGGCCACCGGGCAGCCATCTGGCCGGGCGAAACGGCGTCACGCGTGGCGTTGCCAGAGGCTATACCAGACCTGACCGGCGCGCTTCTCGCGGTGCAGCGTCCAGCTCGCCGGCCGCGGTAGCTCGCTCGGCCGGCACTCGCTTTCGGTATAGATCAGCGCGTCCGGGCTCAGCCAGCCATTGTCTTCGAGCGCGGCGCAAGCCGGGGCGAGCAGGTCCTGGCGAAACGGTGGATCGAGGAACGCCAGCTGGAACGGCTCGGCCGGAGCGGTTGCCAGCATCGCCAGGGCGTCCTGTTGGCGTATCTCGGCGCGGTCGCAGTTCAGGGTCTGCAAGTGCTCGCGCAGGGTGTTGACCACTTCCCGACTGGTGTCGCCGGCAAGTACCCATGCAGCACCGCGGGACAGCGCTTCCAGCGTCAGCGCGCCACTGCCGGCAAACGGATCCACGCAGCGCGCACCTTCCACGTGGCCACTAAGCCAGTTGAACAGGGTTTCGCGCACCCGGTCCGGGGTCGGTCGCAGGCCCGGCTGCACGCGGAAGGCGAAGCGGCGGCTACGCCAGGCACCGGCAATGATGCGCAACTGACTCTGCTGGCTGGACACTGGTTTCATTCCGCGGGCTCCATCATCTCTGCCGGAGTCATCAGTTCTTCGGCCGGCTCCACGCCCTCGAGCGCTTCGACTTCCTCAAGCACCATCTCCGGCCCCACGGTAACGATCACCCTCCGGTCGGGATCGACATGTCGCTGGAATGCATCACGCACTTCGTCGACTGTGAGCTTTTCCACCTGATCGAGGAATATTTGCATATGGTTGAGCGGCAGATCGTAGAAGCCGATCATGCTCAGCTGGCTGACGATAGCGCTGTTGCTGGCGGTGGACAGCGGAAACTCGCCCATGATCTGGCGCTTGCTGCGCACCAGCTCCGCCTGTGTCGGGCCGTCGCGCACGAACTCTTCAAGCGTGGTATCGATCACTTCCAGCGCCAGCGTGACCTGATCGCTGCGGGTCTGCATGCTGATCTGGAAGGGGCCGTCGGCCTGCATCGGCACCATGCTGCTGTTTACCGAATAGGATAGCCCGCGCTTCTCGCGAATCTGCTCCATCAGGCGCGAGCCGAAACCGGAGCCGCCGAGAATCTGGTTGCCGACGTACAGCGCGGCATAGTCCGGATCATGCCGGCTGATGCCGAGCTGGCCGAGCAGGATGTGGGTCTGCTGCGAATCGAACAGCACATGTTCATGGCGAGCCTGTACGGCATCGGGCTCTGGCACCGTCGCAGCGGCAGGCCCTTGTGGCAGCGCGCGCGCAATCCGGCTGGCAATACGCTCGGCCTGTTGCCGGTCGACGTTGCCGACCAGGGCGATTACCGCATTGCCCGCTGTGTAGTATTCGTCATGGAAGGTTTCCAGCGTCTCCGTCTTCAGTAGTGCCAGGCTGTCGGGCTGCCCGGAAGGCAGACTGCCATAGGGATGCTCGGGATACAGCGCCGCCCAGAAGGCTTCGCTGCCCAGCGCCGAAGGGCTCTGCTGGCGCATTTGCAGGCTGGCCAGTAGCTGGTTGCGCAATCGGTCCAGCGCGTCACCGGGAAAGGCCGGCTCGCTGACTACCCGGGCGAACAGGTCCAGTGCCGGCTGCAGCTTGTCGTTGGCCGTCAGCGTGCGCAGGCTGGCCAGCGCCATGTCGCGGTGTGAGCTGTTGCTGTACTGCGCGCCGAGCTTTTCAAAGTTGGCAGCGATGGCGCCGGCGTCCATTCCTTCGACGCCTTCATTGAGCATGCCGTTGGTCACCAGGGCCAGGCCCGGCAGATTGCCGTCGCGGCTGGCGCCAGCAGCAAACATCAGTTGCAGATCAAGCATGGGCAGCTCGGCGGCCTGCATGAAATAGACCCGCGCGCCCTCATCGGTGGTCCAGTGCTGCAGGTCCAGGCTGCGACGTGCTGGCGCCTTGTCCAGGTCGACCCGCTGCAATGATTCGAGCGGTGGCAACTGATCGGGGTCCGCGTCGGGCGAGGTGTCGTCGGCGGTCTTTGCGGGAGCGGCGTCGTCAACCTGAGCCGCTGCCGGCGTGGGTTGATCGTCGCGGTTAATGGATTTGCTCAATAACAGGCCGAATACTAGAACCAGCACAACACCGGCAAGCAGCCAGCGCACGAGGGGTATGGGTCTGGCGGACATCAGTTGGCTCCTTGGCGTTCGTTCGTCGGGGCCTGGGTGGCGGGCGCTTGCGGCATCGGTTCCGACGCCGGTGGCTCGGACTCTGTAGCCGGCTTCGCGGGAATGACATGGCCGCGGGTCAGCCGTTCGGCTACCAGATACTTTGCGGCCACTGCGCTGATCTGCTCTGGCGTAATGGCCTCCAGCGCGGCGGCATCCTGTTCAATCAGCTCCCAGTCCAGTCCGACGCTCTCGAGCTGGCCAATCTGGTTGGCCTGATGGGTGATGCTGTCCTGCGCGTACACCTCCTCGGCAATCAACTGGTTCTTGACCCGGGTGAGCTCTGCGGAGTCCGGCGGCGTGTTCTTCAGCAGATCGACCTCTGCCCAGAGCGCCTCCTCGAGTTGGTCCAGGGTAACCCCGCGCGACGGATTGGGCAGGCCGCTGAGCATGAATAGCGTGTCGCCGCGGGCAAAGCCGCTGTAGCTGGCGTTAGCCGAGGTAGCTATCGCCTGGTCACGCTCCAGCCGGCTGGCCAGCCGGGCGCTGTAGCCCGCATCCAGCACGCCCTCGAGCAGACGCAGAGCATGCACCTCCCAGGCTTCTGCGGCGGTGCTCAGGCTGGGTACATTGAAGCTCATGATCAGGCTCGGCAGCTGCACGTCGACCTCGATGGTGACATTGCGCTGGGCTCCGCCCGGCAACTCCAGCGGCGCTTTCTGTGGTGGCAGTTCGCCGGCCGGAATGGGACCGAAATAGGTCTCGACCAGTGGCCGCACTTCCTCGAGCGAAACATCGCCGACGATTACCAGAATGGCGTTGCCCGGCTGGTACCAGGTGCGATACCAGGCGCGCAGATCCTCGATGGTCAGGCGCTCCAGGTCGTGCATCCAGCCGATGATCGGCTTGCTATAGGGGCTGGCCATATGGGCCTGGGTAAGGAATCGCTCATAAGCCAGGCTGTTGGGATTGTCATCCACACGCAGCCGGCGCTCTTCCTTTATAACTTCCATCTCGCGCAGGAACTCGTCCTCCGGCAGCCGCGCGGTATGCATACGCTCGGCCTCCATTTCCAGCGCTATCGGCAGGTGCTCGCGGCTGAGCACCTGGTAGTAGGCTGTGTAGTCGCGACTGGTGAACGCGTTTTCCTGGGCGCCCAGGCTGCCCAGCAGTTTCGAGGCCTCGCCCGGCTCCAGGTTTTCGCTGCCCTTGAACATCATGTGTTCCAGCGCGTGGGAGATGCCGGTCTGGCCCGGCGGCTCATGGCTGCTGCCGACCCGATACCAGAGCTGGGAGACCACGACCGGAGCGCGGTGATCTTCACGAACTATCACCTTCAGCCCGTTGTCCAGATGGAACTCGTGGGTGGCCTGGCGTGGCTCCTGCGCCTGGGCGGGGAGGCCAGCCAGGGCGAGGATAAAGGTAGTAAAAGCGATTTTCAGCCGTAGCATGCAAGCATCCTGTAGGAACGTACCGCCTGTGGCGGAAGTGGGGTAGGATAACCCAACCTTCAATGCGGCGGTCAAACACCCGCTGCCCGATCCTAGATAGTGAAAGTCAATGTTTGGTTCCAAAGACAAGTCAGACCGCCCCGCCACAGCCAAAGACCAGCCCGAGGCCAGCAAGTCCGAGAAAAAGGGCCTGTTCGGCTGGGGCAGACGCAAGACCGAAGACACCGACAATCAGGCTCCGGTCCAATCGACGCCTGAGCCGACGCCTGAGTCAGCGCCCAGGAGCGCTCCTGAGAGCACGACTCAGAGCAGCGATGAAGCGGCGCGCGCCGCGGCTGAGTCGCTGTTCTCCGGACTGGGTCAGGCGGAAGAAAAGCAGCAGCCGGAGTCCCGGCGACCGGAATCCCGGCCCGAGGAACAGGAGCCCGCCGCAGGCAGTTTCCTCGCGCGCATGAGATCAGGTCTGTCCAAGACCAGCGTCAATCTGGGCGAGGGCATGGCCAACATGTTCCTCGGCGAGAAAGACATCGACGACGAGCTGCTCGAAGAGCTGGAAACCCGTCTGCTGATGGCCGACGTAGGCATCGAGGCGGCAACGCTGATCATGGAGTCATTGCAGCAGCGCGTACGCCGTCGCCAGCTGTCCAATCGCAAGGCGTTGTACCGCGCATTGCAGGACGAGCTCGAGACGTTGCTGGTGGATGTCGCCAAGCCCATGGTGATCTCGCCGGAGAAAAAACCCTTCGTGATTCTGGTTGTCGGCGTCAATGGTGTGGGCAAGACCACCACCATCGGCAAGCTGGCCAAGCGCCTGCAGAGCGAGGGCCGCAGCGTCATGCTCGCCGCGGGCGACACTTTCCGCGCGGCGGCAGTCGAGCAATTGCAGGTCTGGGGTGAGCGCAACAATATCCAGGTGGTGGCGCAGCACACCGGCTCCGATTCGGCCTCGGTGGTGTTCGACGCGCTGCAGGCGGCCAAGTCCCGTGGCGTAGATGTACTGATCGCCGACACCGCCGGCCGGCTGCACAACAAAGACAACCTGATGGACGAATTGAAGAAGGTCAAACGGGTAATGACCAAGCTCGACCCGGACGCGCCGCATGAAATCCTGCTGGTGCTGGATGCAGGCACCGGGCAGAACGCGATTTCCCAGACCAAGCTGTTCGACCAGGCGGTGGGTCTCGACGGACTGGTGCTGACCAAGCTGGACGGTACCGCCAAGGGCGGCGTCATCTTCGCGCTGGCCAAGCAGTTTGGCCTGCCCATCCGCTTCATCGGCGTAGGCGAGAAGATCGACGATCTGCGGCCGTTTACCGCGCCGGAGTTCGTCAAGGCGCTATTCGGGCGTGAGTAGGCCATGATTCGTTTCGAGCAGGTCAGCAAGCGTTATCCCAACGGCCACATGGGCCTGGATAACCTGAGCTTCCACATCAAGGTCGGTGAGATGGTATTCATCACCGGCCATTCCGGCGCGGGCAAGAGCACGCTGCTCAAGCTGATCATGTGCATGGAGCGGCCCACGTCCGGCCAGGTACACGTGGGCGGGCAGAACCTGCGCGAACTCAGCGGCGATGACATCCCCTATCTGCGTCGTCAGGTGGGCGTGGTGTTCCAGAATCACCAGCTGCTGTTCGACCGCACGGTATTCGACAACGTTGCCTTGCCGCTGATCATCAACGGTACGCCGCCCGGTGAAGTGGGCCGGCGGGTGCGCGCAGCGCTGGACAAGGTCGGGCTGCTGAGCAAGGAAAACCTGTATCCCATCGCCCTTTCCGGTGGCGAGCAGCAGCGCGTCGGCGTTGCCCGCGCGGTGGTGCACAAGCCCGCGCTGCTGCTGGCCGACGAGCCGACCGGGAACCTGGACCCGGCATTGTCGGCCGAGATCATGTCGCTGTTCGAGGACTTCAACCGCGTGGGCGTCACGGTGATTATCGCCAGTCACGACCTACCGCTGATCGCCACGCTGGATCACCGCATGCTGACCCTGGATCAGGGCCGTCTGCTTCGGGACGGGGAATAGCATGGCTGACGACAAGCAGAAAACGCCGGGCAAACGTGATGCAAAGGCGCCCAAGGGTGCCGCACGCTCACAGCACAGCTGGAAACATTCGCTGCGCAGCTGGCTTGGCAGCCATCGTGACAGTGCGCGCCAGGCGCTGGAGCGGCTGCGACACAACCCGCTGAGCAGTGCGATGACGATTCTGGTCATGACCATCGTGCTGGCCCTGCCGATGGGTCTGGCAGTGCTGATTGGCCAGGTCGAGCGGCTGGGTGTCGACTGGCAGCGAGCCGCGCAACTCTCTGTGTACCTGCAGGAGGATGTGAGCGCCGAATCCGCTGGCAGCCTGCTGGAGCAGGTCCGCGCGCAGGAGCAGGTGGCCGATGCACAACTGCTGGATGCCGAACTGGCCCTGGCCGAGTTCAAGCAGCACTCGGGAATGGGCGATGCGCTGGACCAGCTGGCCTACAACCCGTTGCCGGCGGTAATAATCGTTACCCCGGTGAGTATCGAGGGCGGCGCCGCTACCCTTGAGCCGCTGCGCGACCGGCTGGCCGGCATGCAGGGTGTTGATCAGGTGCAGATTGACCTGCTGTGGATAGAGCGGCTGACGCGGATTCTCGCCCTTCTGGAACGCTTCACCGGCGGGTTGGCGGTATTGCTGGTACTGGCGCTGCTGCTGGTGATGATCAACACCATCCGCCTGGCGATCGAAAGCCGGCGCGACGAGATCCTGGTAATCAAGCTGGTCGGCGGTACCGATGCCTTCGTCCGCCGGCCATTCCTCTATATAGGGGTGCTGTACGGGTTGATCGCCGGGCTGCTGGCCTGGCTGTTGCTCGCGGTCGGCATGGGCTGGTTGAACAGTGCCGTGCGCGAAGTGGCGACGCTGTACCAGAGTGACTTCGAGCTGGCCGGTATGCCGGTGGTCGATGGGCTGACACTGGTCGCCGGCGCGATGCTGCTCGGTCTGGTCGGTGCATGGCTTGCCGTTGGTCGGCACATTGCAGACATCCAGCCGGAATGATTGTCTCTTTGCACGAGGGCGCAAGCACGCGGGCGGCTTTCACTGAAGCGCACTAAAAAGCTGTCCTTGTGCTGAACTTGAGCGAGCATTCACAGTCATATCCCGCAGTGATATACTCGGCTGTCAATTTTTTGGAGTACAAACATGAGCACTGCTTTGCAGCCCGTACATAATCTGGTCCCCGGTGCGAACCTGGAGGCTTATGTCCAGACGGTGAGCAGAATTCCGATCCTCAGTGTTGAAGAGGAGCGGGAGTTGGCTGATCGTTTGTTCTACAGCGAAGATCTGGAAGCGGCGCGGCAGCTGGTCATGTCGCACCTGCGCTTTGTTGTGCACATCGCCCGCAGTTATTCCGGCTATGGCCTCGCCCAGGCAGACCTGGTGCAGGAAGGTAACGTCGGTCTGATGAAGGCGGTCAAGCGTTTCAACCCGGAGATGGGTGTGCGTCTGGTGTCCTTTGCGGTGCACTGGATCCGTGCCGAGATCCACGAGTTCATCCTGCGTAACTGGCGCATCGTCAAGGTCGCGACCACCAAGGCCCAGCGCAAGCTGTTCTTCAACTTGCGCAGTGCCAAGAAGAAGCTGTCCTGGCTGTCCGAGGAGGAAGTCAATGCGGTAGCGGCCGATCTGGGCGTGGTGACCCGTGAAGTGCGTGAGATGGAGAGTCGCCTGTACGGGCAGGATGTCGGTTTCGATGGTGCCCAGGATGAGGACGACGACGTAAAGGCCTATGCGCCGGTGCATTATCTCGAGGACAAGCGCTACGATCCGGCCACCCAGCTGGAGTCCTCTGACTGGGCCGACAGTTCGGTTGCCCAGTTGCAGAACGGTCTGGAACAGCTCGACGAGCGCAGCCGCGATATTCTCTATCAGCGCTGGCTGGCCGAGGAAAAGGCCACCTTGCACGAGCTGGCGGCCAAGTATCAGGTGTCGGCCGAACGCATCCGGCAGCTGGAAAAGAACGCGATGAACAAGTTGAAGAAGAATCTGGACAGCGAAGACGCCGCCTGATTGCAGTAATCGACGGCATCCAGCAGCAAAAGGCATCCTCCGGGATGCCTTTTGTGTTTCTGGCCCCCCGGCGCCCCAACCGGCATAATCCCGGCAACTAATAACAAACTTTCAGGAGTAGCGCATGAGTTATCGCCCCCGAGCCGGCATGGCCACCCTTTTGAGTGTGGTCGTGATCGGCCTGTATTTCCTCGTTACCTGGGTCATGGACCAGCGCGAACCTGAGCCGCTGCAGTGGCAGAAGCAATATCAGCAGTCAATCTGGACCCCGCTGCGCGAAGGCGAGCTGACCCTGGCGGGGGTGGACAAGCCGTTGGGCGTGGGCAGATTGTGGATGGTCAGTGTCGAGGACGAGCCGCTATTGGTCAGCCGCTATGTGATCGAGAGCGACGAACTCAACTGGCGGATACAGGCAGTCATCGAGCTGGATCCCGAGCGCATGGAGAGCCTGGTCCAGGCGCAGGACTGGCAGGCTGGTATGCGCGATCAGTCGGTGTCGCCCTCGGTAGGTGCCGCGCTGGCCGGCCAACCAGTCGAGCGCGTCAGCCTGATTCCGGCCGAACCGGTCGCGGTGAAACGTATCATGGCCACCTTGGGCGAGCCGGACATGCGCATGGATGTCAGTGAAGGTAACCAGGCGTGGGTATATGGCCGCGAAGGCGTGGTGGTTGCGGTCAGTGGTGACGAGGCGCATTCAATCATGTTCGGATTGCAGGGCGCCCGCTAGAGCCGCAGCGGCTGCTCAGATGTCCAGGCGGTTACGCCAGTAACGCAGGGAGAGCCAGTCGGGTAATGCCCGGCCCTCCTGCATCTCGCGCAGGTAGTGGCTGCCACCCAGTTGGCGGGACTGATTCTGGATCCAGCGAGCGCGGCGCTGGACATGGGCCGGTGGGTTTGCCGCGCTCCACTCCCGTGGATTGGGTAACACGGCCGCCAGCAGGCTGGCCTGGCGATCAGACAGGTAGCTGGCGCCGATCCCGAAATGGGCCTGAGCCGCAGCATCCACACCAAATACGCCGCGATCCCACTCTGCAATGTTGAGATATACCTCGAGAATCCGCTGCTTTGGCCAGAGCACTTCGATCCACAGCGTGAACCAGACCTCCAGGCCCTTGCGCACCCAGCTGCGGCCGGACCAGAGAAACTGGTTCTTCGCCACCTGCTGGCTGATGGTGCTGGCCCCGCGCACGCTGCCGCCGCGTCGGTTATGCTCCACCGCTGCCTTGATCGCAGCCACGTCGAAACCATAGTGCTCGGCAAAGCTCTGGTCTTCGGCGGCGATCACCGCCATTTTCATGCTATCGGGTATGCTGTCGTACGGCACCCAGTCGCGGCGAATTTCGTAGGGAGTGTCATCGCCGCGGTGTTCGATCCAGCGCTCGACCATCAGCGCCGAGCCGGGGGAGGGTACCCAGCGCAGGAGAATGACCGGCAGCAGGCTGATCAGCATGAGGATCAGCACCCACTTGACGACCTTGAGCAGTACTTTCTTGAACATTAATGGGTCCTTCCCAGCGTTGGCCCGCAGTATAGAACGGAGTATTCGGCCATGGCCAAACTATTGCTTTTGCTGGCGTCTGTCAGCGGATTTACCGGGGTAGCACTGGGCGCGTTCGGGGCCCACGGCCTGCGCGACAAACTGCCGGAGAATCTGCTCAATGCCTTCCAGACCGGTGTCCAGTACCAGCTGTGGCACACCGCCGCACTGGTCGGCATCGCGCTGCTGTTGCTGCGCTGGCCGGAGGGTACGCTGTTCAAGGTCTCCGGTGGGCTCTTCGTCGCCGGTATCCTGCTGTTTTCCGGCAGCCTGTATGCCCTGGCGCTCAGCGGCATCGGCAAGCTGGGCATCATCACGCCCTTCGGTGGTGTGGCCTTCATGCTCGCCTGGCTGTGCATGGGCGCGGGCGTATGGCGTCACCTGTGAGCCGTTGAGCATGGTCAGCCCCGGCGCGATCACGTTACAATAGCGCTTTCCGATGACCCCCAGCCCCCGAGAAGTCCATGCAGATCCTACTGAATGGCGACCCTTTCGTCCTTGACCGCGCAATGACCCTGACCGACCTGATCGAGCATCTGGGTCTGACCGGCAAGCGTCTGGCCATCGAGCTGAACCTGGAAATCGTGCCGCGCAGCGAGCACAGCGAGACCTTTCTCGCCGAGGGTGATCGGGTCGAAATCGTCCATGCCATTGGCGGCGGCTAGCCTGCCCTGCGGAGAACCCATGACAGATCTGAATCAGGATGCCTTTACCATTGCCGGCGTACAGTACGGCTCACGGTTGCTGGTTGGTACCGGCAAGTACAAGGATATGGAAGAGACCCGCGCGGCCATCGAGGCCTCGGGCGCGGAGATCGTCACCGTCGCCATCCGTCGCAGCAACATCGGCCAGAACCCCGATGAGCCCAACCTGCTGGACGTGATCCCGCCGGATCGCTACACCATCCTGCCCAACACCGCTGGCTGCTATACCGCCGAAGACGCCGTGCGCACCTGCCGCCTGGCCCGCGAACTGCTGGACGGGCGCAACCTGGTCAAGCTGGAAGTACTCGCCGACCAGAAGACGTTGTTCCCCAACGTGATCGAAACCATCAAGGCCGCCGAAGTACTGATCAAGGATGGCTTTGACGTGATGGTCTACACCAGCGACGACCCGATCATCGCCCGCCAGCTGGCCGAGATGGGTTGCGTGGCAGTTATGCCGCTGGCCGGTCTGATCGGCTCGGGCCTGGGTATCTGCAACCCGTACAACCTGCGCATCATCCTCGAAGAGGCCACCGTGCCGGTACTGGTCGACGCCGGTGTGGGCACCGCTTCCGATGCGGCCATTGCCATGGAGCTGGGTTGTGCCGGCGTATTGATGAACACCGCCATCGCCCATGCCAAACAGCCGGTCATGATGGCCGAAGCCATGAAGCATGCCGTACTTGCCGGGCGTGGCGCGTTTCTCGCCGGGCGGATGGAACGCAAGCTCTACGCCAGCGCCTCCTCGCCGCTGGCCGGCACCTTTTTCTGAACGAGTCCTACATGTCCCAGACCCCGATCGACAGCGCCGACAACCTGCCAGACGAAGACCAGAACCCGGCGCCCGAAGCCGCTACAGGCGAGGAGGGCGCAGCCCATCCGCGCCGCGCCATCCGCAGCTTCGTGATGCGCGCCGGCCGCATGACCGAGGCCCAGAAACGCGGCATCGATCTCGGCTGGCCGCGCTTTGGCCTGAACCTGGACCAGGGCCAGCTGGATCTGGCCGCCATGTTCGGCCGCCACGCACCCCGCACCCTGGAAATCGGCTTTGGTATGGGGCAATCCCTGCTGGAAATGGCTCAAGCCGCACCCGAGCAGGATTTTATCGGCGTCGAGGTGCATCCCCCGGGTGTGGGCTCTCTGCTCAACGGCGTGCTGACAACCGGCGTCAGCAACCTGCGGGTATTCGACTGCGATGCTATCGAAGTGCTCAACCAGTGCATCCCCGATGCCAGCCTGGACCGGGTACTGCTGTTCTTCCCCGATCCCTGGCACAAGAAGAAGCACAACAAGCGTCGCATCGTGCAGTTGGCGTTTGTCGAGCAGCTACGCAGCAAGCTGAAAATCGGCGGCATCTTCCACATGGCTACCGACTGGGAAGCCTACGCCGAGCACATGCTGGAAGTCATGAGCGCCGCACCGGGTTACCGCAATCTGGCCGAAGACGGCACCCACGTCCCGCGCCCGGAAGAGCGGCCGATCACCAAGTTCGAACGCCGCGGCGAGCGGTTGGGGCATGGGGTGTGGGACCTGAAGTTCGAGCGGGTGGCCTGAGACGCCAGTAGGCAATGACCTGATTTGAGCAAGCATGGCAGGCAGTATGAATATTGCCATGGGAGCGGTCAGCGGATTTGGCGCAAGAGCGTCCCGGTGGCTCGAGCGGTTAGGGCGCAGGCTCGCCGACCAAGGCCGGGAATTGCTCGGGTGTGACGGTTTCGTGCTCAAGCAGCAAGCGCGCACCCTGCTCAAGCAAGTCACGGCGCTGTTCCAGCAGGGCATGTGCCTCCTGGTAGGCACTGTCTATCAATTGCTTGATCGACTGGTCGATTTTCTCGGCGGTTTTCTCGGAATAGTCGCGGCTCAGACCCACCCCAGGATTGTCGCCCAGAAAGCGCGATTGGTGCTGCTCAAAAACCCCCTGCCCCAGCTCGGGGCACATGCCAAAGCGGGTGACGATCTGGCGTGCAATATCGGTTACCCGGGCAAGATCATCTGCCGCGCCGGTAGAGATTTCCTGGAATACCACATCCTCCGCGGCACGGCCGGCTAGCAGAACCACAAGACGATTTTTCAGCTCCCGGGTAGTAATCAGGTAGCGATCGTCGGTTGGCCGCTGCAGGGTATAACCCAGCGCGCCGACTGAGCGCGGGATGATTGATACCTTGTGCACCGGGTCCATGCCGGGCAGCGCCGCCGCCACCAGTGCGTGGCCCATTTCATGGTAGGCCACGACCTCTCTTTCATGGGGTTGCAGGAGCCGCCCATGGCGCTCGGAACCGGCCACAATACGTTCGATGGCCTGGGTGACATCATCCATGCCCACGCTATCGGCATCGCGTCTGGTAGCAATGATCGCGGCTTCATTCACCAGATTGGCAAGATCCGCACCGGTAAAACCGGTCGTCAGGCCCGCTATCTTGTCTGGATCTATATCGGCATCACAGATAACCCGCTTCAGATGAACCTGCAAAATTGCCGCACGGCCCACCCGGTCCGGGCGGTCGATGATTACCTGCCGATCAAATCGACCCGCCCGGGTCAAGGCCGGGTCCAGTACTTCCGGGCGGTTGGTGGCTGCAAGCAGAACCACACCTTCGTGCGGATCAAAGCCATCCAGCTCAGCCAGCAACTGATTCAAGGTCTGCTCCTTTTCATCATTGCCGCCGAGGTTGCCCACTCCTCGCCTCATGCCAAGGGAGTCCAGCTCATCGATAAAGATGATACAGGGAGCGGCCTCACGGGCTTGCACAAAAAGATCGCGAACTCGCGCCGCGCCCACGCCAACAAACATCTCAACAAATTCTGAACCGGAAATCGAAAAGAACGGCACTCCTGCCTCGCCTGCAACAGCCCGGGCTACCAGGGTTTTCCCTGTGCCCGGCGGGCCGACCAACAGGATGCCCTTGGGAATACGCGCGCCCAGCCGGCCGTAGCGGGGCTGATCCTTGAGAAACGAAACGATTTCCTGCAACTCGGCTTTGGTTTCATCAATGCCGGCTACATCTTTAAAGGTCACCCCGGTATCGCGCTCGACATACACGCGAGCTCGCGACTTGCCGATATTGACCATACCGCCAAGGCCCTGGCGATTGGCAATATTGCGGAACATGAATACCCAGATACCAATGATCAGCAGCATTGGAAACAGCCAGGAGAGCAGATTGCTCAACCAGGTACTACTCGGCCGATTGCGGAATACAGTGTCATGGCGCACCAGCAGCTCCGCCAGATCAGTATCAACCCGCTGGGTAACAAAGCGTGTATGAGAGCCCGCCGGTGAGACAAAACGACCTTGAATGTCATGCTGGCTGATAACCAGGTCCGTCACCGCGCCCTGTTCAAGCTGCTCGAGGAACTCGCTATAGGGCAGCGTGGTGGTTGACTGCTGGGTGCCCCACCAGCCTTGAAATAGCATCAGCAAGATGAAAGCAAAGGCGAAATAACCCAGATTCCATTGATGGGTCTTGTGCAGCGCCATAAGCACCTCAGGCTGTAGGTATGGTCCAATTAAACCCCGGAATGCCCTACCACGGCTTGATCGTTATCAATGCAGTGGTGTCGAACAGGCGTATAGCGGGTCACCACGGTAATTGCTGCTATTAACAAAGGGTCCAGTCAGTTAACAAAAATTGGAGTGGTAATTAGTGGAAATGTTCATCTGACCCGGGTTTTCTGCTGCAAGTGCTACATCCATCCCGCCGTGTTGGAGCATTTCAGCCTGGGGGAGTTATCCAGGCTCAACAAGCTGCGGGTGCGTAAAGGGCTGAAACGGAGATGGCGGCGCTGGCGATGTTTCTGGAGCGGTTGGAAGCCGACCAGGCAGCAACACTTTTCTAGCGCCATAACGCATGATATATCTACCCCACTGGCCAAGCTTGCTTGACAGCACTCCCTCCTATTTTGGCAAGGAATGCCGACAATCCCGCTTGCGTGCATTTTATTCGTTCAGATCGACGCTGTGCGTGTTCTTGGGCGCAAGGATGGGCGGTAGCGTGCCAGAACCCCCTCCACAAGTAGACCTGATTGTTTAGCCGGTGGGCGCATACCTGGGGAACTCGACCGTAATGGTCCGGCCTGCCGGGGCACTAGTACAGGAATGTAGAAATAACTAAAAAAGGAAATGTGATGAGCGACTCTGCTACAGGCAATAACTTTCAGGTGGTGTGTTCCGGTGTGTTGCCCGGTTTTAGCCATACGGACGCACGCTCGGCCTTGGCCGAGCTGTTCAAGACCACCGAAGAGACAGCCGAGAAAATTCTTGCCAGCAATCGTGCCGTGATTAAAGCGGGTATTGATGAGGCCCTGGGGGAGAAGTATCTGCAGAAGCTTTCCAGCATTGGTATTGCTGCTCATTTGAAGCCTGAGCCTGTGATGGTAGCCTCAGCCTCCGACGCTGCAGCCATTTCCACTGCTACTGGGGGCGGCGGCGAGCGAATCTCGTCCAATACCGGTGCAGCAACGAGACACAAGACAGAAGAGCATGTGCCTTTTGTCTTTACCGGTAACGGCTTTGAGTATTTCAAGATCTGGATCGTAAACATCCTGCTGTCCATTATTACTCTTGGCATTTATTCCGCCTGGGCCAAGGTACGCAACAAGCAGTATTTTTACGGTAATACCCTGCTTGATGGCGCCAGCTTTTCCTACACGGCCAGTCCGGTCAAGATTCTGATTGGCCGCATCATCGCCTTTGTCTTCTTTGTTGTTTATGCCGTGGCGGGGGAGCTGAGTATTGTCGCCGGTGTGATAATGGCTGTGTTGTTAATTGTGTTCATACCCTGGGTGATCTGTACGTCGCTGCGTTTTAACGCCCGCTACAGTCAGTATCGCAACGTGCCTTTCGTATTTCACGGTCGCCTGGGTGAGGCCGCGATGGCGTTTCTGCTGTGGCCGCTGCTTGGCGTTGTCACGCTCGGCATCCTGATGCCTTATGCCTATTACCAGCAGCAAAAATTTGTCTATAGCAACCATGCTTACGGCACCGCAGAGCTCGATTTCAGGGCCACCGTGGGCGCTTACTATGTGGTCTTTCTGCTAGTGCTTGGGATTTTCGTGATTGGCGGTATTGCCGCATCTTTAGCTGGCATAGTGCTGCCGCTGCTGGCTTTCCCGGTGGTTGCAGCTGTGTATCTAGGTGCTTTCGCCTATTTTGTCGTGGCCACCAGCAACCTTAACTACAACAATATTCATGTGCGCGAGCACCGCTTCGAGGCCCAGTGGAAGGTGCAGTCCTACTTTTGGCTGCTGTGTACCAATACGCTGGGCATCCTTGTGACCCTGGGCTTTTTTATTCCCTGGGCTCGCGTGCGCACTGCTCGCTACAAAGCCGAACATACCAGTGTGCTGGCGGTGGGTGATCTGGATAGCTTTGCCGCTGCCGAGCGAGATGCCGTGGGTCCGGTGGCTGAGGGCGTAGGCGATTTGTTTGATATCGACGTGGGCTTCTAGGGAATTCTGTGATGCAGCCTATAGCAGGTAGCTGGTTTATGGCGGGCCAGGCTCGCCGTGAAGCGGCCGAGCTGACAGTGGATCCGTCGGGTCTTGCGCGCATTGTCGCGCAGGGGGAGGGCCGCGAGCTGGCGCGGGAGAATGCCGCCGAGCTGGATGTCAGCTCGCGGCTCGGGCAAACGCCGCGGTTTGTGCGTCTGCCCTGTGGCGGCGTACTGGAAACTGGCGACAATGATGCGGTGGATGCCTTGCTGCATCAGTGGCAGCCCAGCCGGTTTAGGGGCTGGATTCACCGGCTCGAAAGCCACTTGCCCTTTGTGGTCGTCACTGCCGTGCTGGTTCTGGTTCTCGCCTGGGCGAGCATTGTTCACGGCTTGCCGGCTGCCTCAGAGCGGATGGCTCACGCCCTGCCAGCGGAAACGCTCAACACCATTTCCAGAGAAACCCTGGCGCTGATGGACAAGCTGTACCTGGAGCCCAGCGAACTTTCCGAAGAAAAGCAGGCTGAACTGCAGTCAGACTTTGCCCCTGTGCTGGCCGCCTACCCGCAGTTGCCGCTCAAGGTCATATTTCGCAAGAGCTGGGAGCGCCTCGGCGCCAATGCCTTTGCCCTGCCCGACGGCACCATGATCTTTACCGATCAAATCGTGACGCTGGCAGAGCGCAATGAGGAGTTGGTGGCGGTGTTAGCGCACGAGGTGGGTCATATTCATCATCGCCACAGCCTGCGCGCCATGATTCAAAACAGTGTGATCGGTATAGCCTATCTGATGGTAGTGGGCGATGCCTCGGCAGTGGGCGACCTGCTGGTAGGCTTGCCGGTAGTGGCGGCGACCCTGTTCTATTCCCGCGATCACGAAATGGAAGCGGACCGTTTTGCCGTTGCCTACCTCGACCGTCAAGGCATTAAGCGCCAGGCTTTTGTGAATATTTTGCAGCGGATGGACGAAAGCGCCCGCTGCCGGGAATTACTCAGCGAGGATGATGACATTCCTGTCGATGAGTTGTCCGAAAGTGAGCGGGTGAAATTGTGCGACGAATTTCTGGCTGAGGGGAATGAGCCCAAAGACAGCACCTTGAGCAACTACTTGTCCACTCACCCTGCGATGCAGGAACGGTTGGAGCGGTTTGTTGAATACCCCCGTATGGGGGTCAGATGAACATTAAGTTTTCTGACCATCCGCTTCATAAGTCTTTATTCATCCTTGGCCGCGAATTTGTCCTTCATCAAATAAGCATAAGCCGTATTGAAAGCAGCCTCCTGAAAAGCCTTGAGATCCGTCGCGGCGTAGGCGATCTGGATCGGATAGCGCTTCAATGATTCCTTGATGGCCGGGCAAAAGGCAAGACTTGACCCTGATTCCGCAACCTGTTTTCCTATATTTGGCTGTACTTCGTGCTCTGGATTGGTTTCAGGGACGGCAGCTATTGGCCTGTATTTTAAGAGTCGGCTGCATAGCGCCCGATATCAATATCAGTAGTTGTACTCCAGGCACAAAACAACAAAAGAGACTTCAATATGACCACCAGAAACTATCTCGGCGTCGCCCGTGGCGCTTTTCTGAGTGTGGCCATTGCCAGCGCCATACCGGTTGGCTTTACCGCTACGCAAGCCAATGCCCAAGCATCTAGCAACAGCAATCTAGAAATAGCTGGCGCTATCAACGGGGGTGGAGCGGCGCTCTCTCAGCGCAAATACGACCTCACGGTCACCTCGTTTGACGGCACAGAGATAGCGATAACGGTCTTTCAGCCAGCCCTGACGCAGGATCAGCCAGCCCCTTTGCTGATGTACAGCCATGGTTGGGGCGGCAGCCGCTCAAAGGATCTCAGCGACGGCGACTCGCTCACTGAGGCTGCTCGCAAGGCCTGGGAATCTGGTTATTTCGTGCTCAGCTTTGATCAGCGCGGTTTCGGCGAGAGCGGTGGTCAAGCCAATTCGCAGGATCCGGATATTGAGGGCCGTGACATACAAGCCCTGCTTGACTGGGCTGAAGGCAATCTCGCACCGCACTTGGCCTACCTCAAAGGCGACCCTCTGGTGGGTGGGATCGGACTGAGCTACGGCGGCGGATTCCAGCTCGTTGGCTCCAGTGTTGACCCCCGTTTCGATGCGCTGGTGCCGGCGATGACCTGGCATGAATTGCCCTACAGCCTGAGCCCGGAAGGCGTTCCCAAGACGCTTTGGCTCTCGGTTTTAAGTGGGCTCGCAAGGGAGAACCAAGCGCCCTGGCTTACTCAGGCTTACGCCGAATCGCTCTCTGGTACTGCCAGTGAGGGGGCGGGCGAGCGTCTATCGCGCAACGGTCTTGGGGCGTATTGCAGGCCGCGTACCGATGGCCTTGGCGTACCCAGGGTCGACGCCCTTTTCGTCCAGGGCGTGAACGACACGCTATTCAACTTCAACGAAGCCGCCTGGAATTACGACTGTCTGCGTAATGCTGGGAATGATGCTTACCTGTTTGTAACGACCGGTGGACATATTCTGCCAGCCGTTCAGGACGGTTCCGATGGGGGCACTGCTAACTTTGGCGGCTTCTTCAACGACATGCAGTGCGGCGACAGCCGTTATAGCATCGCTGATTTGTCTTATACCTTCCTTGACGGCAAGCTGCGTAAATTGCAACGCACTATCCCGATTCCGCGCGTATGCCTGACCCAGGATCGCGTTCAAGGGGTGATCAGCGATGAGGTGCCTAAAGGTGGCATGGAGCTGCATTTCAACAGTGGCAACTTGCTGGTCGGTCCGCCGTCGGTTGACGTAGTGCTCAACCTGCTGCGCAAGCTCGACCCCGAGACCCTGTCAGAGGTGCTCAGCCGACTATCTGCGGACACAGCCAGGTTGCTGACTGACGCATTGCTTGGCTTGGTGACTATAGATTCTGAGCGGGTAACCTCGCTGCTGACGGAGCTTGTTGAAACCCAGCCTCCAGCGCTTCTTGCGGATCTTGGAACTGCTCCGCGCTTTGTGCCTCTGTACCAGGCCACCAGTGATCAAATTCTTGCTGGGCTGCCGCTGGCAGACCTGACTATTGACGGGGAGGCGGCACTTGATCCACGTATGTTCGTCGGGCTGGGCATCAGGCGGCTGGGGCAGCTCAGCCCCGCACTGCTGCATGATCAGATCCTGCCCCTGCGCGGCACTGGCGCACGTCAAACGGAGCTAGTCGGCACCAGCACGCAGCTGCTCACTGGTGATGAGGTCGGTCTAATGCTCTACGGCTTTCACCCACAGTACACACTCGGGTATTCCCGAATCCCAAGCGCAGTAACCTTGAAAGGCTCTGTGCAGTTGCCATTGCAGTGACGTCAGGACTGCCCACCGGTGAGATGCCGGTGGGTAAGGGACCTTTTTAGAGGCCTTTATTCATCCTTAGCAGCGAATTTGTCCTTCATCAAATAAGCATAAGCCGTATTGAAAGCAGCCTCCTGAAAAGCCTTGAGATCCGTTTCGGCATAGTCGATCTGGATCGGGTTGCGCTTCAGCGAGTCCTTGATATCCGTCGTGGGCATGACGGTTACCTTCAGGTCTTTGATCAGCTCTATGGTCGCTTCCAGCTTGAAACCGACCGCGCCGCCGGCAAATTTGCCTTTCATCGGTCGCTGGCGAATCACCACTTGGTCGACCTTGTAGTCTTCCATCAGCTTGGCAAATGTCTGCTGAAAATAGCGCAGCTCTTGCGTGCTGTTGATATCCCTCAATGTCAGCTTTCGAGTGCGAAAATCAGGCAACTCGAAAAGCTCGTCTGTCAGCGACAGCAAGCACACATTCACATCATTACTGTTGATATCGACGCCACATACTCTCATAGGATTTCCCCTCTACCTGAATGGGCGCAGTGTAGCGCAAACGCCGAGTCGAGCTGTCGATTCCTGGGTCAGTGGCGTTCATCAGAGAGCGGGCTGCGAGCCAAAAATATCGTCATATCAAACGATCAACCCTATCTATTGGCTTAAATACACCGGCTGAGAACCTGCGCTCTTCCCTAAGATAGGCACATAACAATAAATGGGAGTAAGCATGAAAAAGTCGATTATCTCGATTGTCGTTTTGCTGTTGGTCGGCTGCGCCCTGTTCTGGGCAACAGCTGACCAGGATATGCGCCGGCTGGTGCTGAATTTCCCCACCAATACCGATGTGCTGTTCTGGTCGACGCCGGAGCGCGATGCTGCTTTCCGGGTTCTGGACCGCTTACCTGTGCTTTCGGAGTCGCGAGTGATTGCCGCCGGTGAGAACGCCTATCCCTTGCCTAAGGGCGCACCTCTGGAAATTGGGATGGATGTCGACGCCTACATGGCATCGCAACGCGCCGCTGCTCTGGTGATCGTTCATGATGGCAAAATACGGCTTGAGCAATACGGACTGGAGTTTGGGCCCGAGGGTCGCTGGACCAGTTTCTCCGTTGCCAAATCCTTTACCTCGACGCTGGTCGGTGCCGCTATCAAGGACGGCTACATCAAGAGCATCGATGACACTGTGTCGGAGTACATTCCCGACCTGAAAGGCTCTGCTTACGACAATGTCACCATCAAACAATTGCTGACGATGACCTCGGGTGTGAAGTGGAATGAGGACTATGGTGACCCCCAGTCAGACGTTGCGCTTTTTACCGCGCACAAAGCCGAGCCGGGTGTTGATGTCACCGTGAGCTATATGCGCCAACTGGAATCCGAGGCGGAGCCGGGCACCAAGTGGGTCTACAAAACCGGTGAGACAAACCTGATTGGCGTGCTGGCCAGCTCGGCCGCCAACAAGCCGCTCGCGGAATACCTGTCCGAGAAAGTCTGGCAGCCCTTTGGCATGGAGCAGGATGCGACCTGGTTACTGGGATCCACCGGGCATGAAGTCAGCGGCTGTTGCATCCAGGCGGCTACTCGGGATTACGCCCGCTTCGGGCTGTTCATCATGGCTGGAGGCATAGCCGATGGGGAGCAGGTATTGCCTGACGGCTGGATCACCGAGGCCACCACCAGGCAGGCGGATATCGGCAGGCCAGGGCATGGCTACGGCTATCAATGGTGGACCATGGATGATGGCGCCTATATCGCGCAGGGGATTTTCGGCCAGGGCATCTTCATCGATCCCAAGCGGAACCTGGTGATCGCCTCGAACGGTAACTGGCCTCAGGCTACCGATATGCAGGGCGGTAATCAGGGGGAAGAGCGCCTGGCTTTTTATCGGCAGGTGCAGTTGGCAATCGATCAGGAGGCTCAACCCTAGTGGGAGCCATCCACCCCAACAATACCCCCACATACGCTTTGGTAACACAACTGGTGGCTGTGACCGGTCGGTTCTACACTGAGCGGCATATGATCAACAGGGAGTATCCGCATGTCTTATGAAACGCTCGATTATCAGGTAAACGACGGCATTCTCACGCTGACCCTGAACCGCCCCGACCGCATGAATGCATTCAACGGTGCGATGTGCCGTGAGCTGATCGCGGCCTTTGACGCCGCCGATGCCGACGATGACGTGCGCGTGGTCATCATGACCGGCGCGGGCAAGGCGTTCTGTGCGGGCGCGGATCTGGAGAAGGGCGGTGATACCTTCAACCGTCACAAGCGCCAGAGCGAGCCGGAAGGTAATACGCTGCGTGATGGTGGCGGTACGGTTTCCCTGCGCATCTATGAATGCACCAAGCCGGTGATCGGTGCGTTCAACGGTGCGGCAGTGGGCGTGGGTGTGACCATGACCTTGCCGATGGATATTCGCATGGCGTCGACCAAGGCGAAGTTCGGCTTTGTGTTTGCCCGTCGCGGCATCACCATGGAAGCCTGCTCAAGCTGGTTCCTGCCGCGTCTGGTCGGCCCGATGCAGGCCGCCGAGTGGGTGTATACCGGTCGTGTATTCAGTGCCGAAGAGGCGCTGAAGGGCGGGCTGGTGCTCAGCCTTCACGAGCCGGACGAGCTGTTGCCGGCGGCCTATGAGCTGGCGAAAGAGATCGTCGAGAATACGTCGCCCATGTCCACCTTGCTGAACCGTCAGTTGATGTGGCGCATGATGGGTGCGGATCATCCGATGGAAGCGCACAAGGTTGATTCGCGGGCGATTGCCTTCATGGGCGAGTCGGCTGATGCCCAGGAGGGGGTACAATCCTTCCTCGAGAAGCGTCCGCCGCAGTTCAAACTGAGCCCGAGCAAGGACCGTCCGCCATTCTACCCCTGGTGGGACGAGCGCCCCTTCAAGTAAGAGCTGCCCATTACCCCAGGTACAGAGGAGACCATCATGAGTCGTCATTTCGAATCCGCCGCCGGACTGTGTGAAAACCGCGATCCGGCGACCGAAGGCTTTGTGTTCAACCAGACCATGCTGCGTATCAAGTCACCGGAGAGCACTCTGGATTTCTATACGCGCATCATGGGCATGACGTTGGTCAAGAAGCTGGATTTCGAGCAGATGCAGTTCAGCCTGTACTTTCTGGCTGCGGTCGACAGCAAGGACCTGGGGTTGTGGTCGGATGATCCGAAGGAACGGCTGGTGCAGACCTTCGGCCGCCCGGCGATGCTCGAGCTGACCCATAACTGGGGCACCGAGAACGACGCGGATTTTGCCTACCACAATGGCAACGATGAGCCGAAGGGCTTTGGCCATATCGGCTTTGCGGTGCCGGATCTGGAGGCAGCCTGCGCACGCTTCGAGGAGCTGGGCGTGAGCTTCGTCAAGCGGCCGCAGGATGGCAAGATGAACAACATAGCCTTCATCCGCGACCCGGATGGCTACTGGATCGAGCTGTTCACGCCGGGTGACCTGCGGGGAGCGTTCGGCTGAAAGCCCGGATGAAATCTCGGCTGACTTTCTTGCAGGCATAAAAAAACCGGGCGCTGTTATCAGCGCCCGGTTTCGTTTACCGCCGGATCAGACCAGATCGAAGCGGTCTGCGTTCATCACCTTGTTCCACGCCGAGACGAAATCCTTGACGAATTTCTCCTTGGCGTCGTCCTGGGCGTAGGCTTCGACCAGAGCGCGCAGCTGCGAGTTGGAGCCGAATACCAAGTCCACCCGAGTGCCGGTCCATTTCACCTGGCCGCTGTTGCGGTCCCTGCCTTCGAACACGTCTGGATCCGCCTGGGTGGGTGCCCACTGGGTGTCCATGTCGACCAGATTGACGAAAAAATCGTTGGTCAGTGTGCCCGGCTGGTGTGTGAATACGCCGTGCTGGCTGCCGCCGTAGTTGCCACCGATTACCCGCATGCCGCCGACCAGTACGGTCATTTCCGGTGCGCTGAGGCCAAGCAGTTGGGCCTTGTCGACCAGCATTTCTTCCGGCGACACGGTGAACTTGGCTTTGGCGTAGTTGCGGAAGCCGTCGGCTTCAGGTTTCAACCATTCGAACGAGTCCACTTCGGTCTGCTCGTCGGTCGCGTCGGTGCGGCCCGGTGCAAAGGGCACGGTGATCTGATGACCGGCAGTGCTAGCGGCCTGTTCAATCGCAGCCGCGCCACCCAGCACGATCAGATCAGCCAGCGAGACTTTCTTGTTGCCCGCCTGGGCAGCATTGAAGTCGCTCTGGATGCCTTCCAGTACCTTCAGTACCCTGTCCAGTTGCTCTGGCTGGTTGGCTTCCCAGTCTTTCTGCGGGGCCAGGCGGATACGTGCGCCGTTGGCGCCGCCACGCTTGTCCGAGTCGCGAAAGAGCGAGGCGGCCGACCAGGCGGTGTAGACCAGTTCGGAGTTGCTGAGGCCGGAGGCGAGCAGCTTGGCCTTGAGATCGGCGATATCCTGGTCGTTGACCAGTTCGTGATCGACCGCCGGGACCGGGTCCTGCCAGATCAGGTCTTCCTGCGGTACGTCTGGGCCGAGGTAGCGCACCTTCGGGCCCATGTCGCGGTGGGTCAGTTTGAACCAGGCGCGGGCAAAGGCATCGGCGAACTCTTCCGGATTCTTGTGGAAGTGTTCGGAGATCTTGCGGTAGGAGGGGTCCTCACGCATGGCGATGTCGGCAGTGCTCATCATGATCGGCACGCGCTGGGTCGAATCTTCTGCATCCGGGGCGTGGTCCTTGTCGGCCAGACCCTTGGGTGCCCACTGGTGCGCGCCGGCGGGGCTCTTTGTCAGCTCCCATTCGTAGCCGAACAGGACGTCGAAGTAGCTCATGTCCCATTGTGTCGGGGTGGGTGTCCAGGCGCCTTCCAGCCCGCTGGTGATGGTGTCGCGGCCTTTGCCGCTGCCATGGCTGTTCTTCCAGCCAAAACCCTGGTCTTCAATCGGCGCGGCTTCGGGCTCGGGACCCATATGGCTTTCCAGGCTGGCGCCGTGGGTTTTGCCAAAGGTGTGGCCACCGGCGGTGAGAGCGACTGTCTCGTAGTCGTTCATCGCCATGCGCGAGAAGGTTTCACGGATGTCGCGGGCCGAGGCCAGCGGGTCGGGGTGGCCGTCCGGGCCCTGCGGGTTGACGTAGATCAGACCCATCTGCACGGCGGCCAGCGGGGCTTCCAGCTCGCGGTCACCGGAGTAGCGGCTGTTGTCCTTGTCGCTGGTGGCCAACCATTCTTTCTCGGCACCCCAGTAGATGTCTTCTTCGGGGCTCCAGATATCCGCGCGGCCGCCGCCAAAGCCGAAGGGCTTGAGGCCCATGGATTCGATCGCGATATTACCCGTCAGGATGTACAAGTCAGCCCAGGACAATTTGTTGCCATACTTGCGTTTGATTGGCCACACCAGCCGGCGGGCCTTGTCGAGGTTGCCGTTGTCCGGCCAACTGTTCAGGGGAGCGAAACGCTGGTTGCCGGTGGACGCGCCACCGCGTCCATCCGCTACGCGGTAGGTACCAGCGGCGTGCCAGGCCATGCGGATCATGAATGGTCCGTAGTGACCGTAGTCAGCCGGCCACCAGTCCTGGGAGTCGGTCAGGAGTGCAGTGATATCTTTTTTAACTGCTGCATAATCCAGCTTGTTGAATTCTTCGGCATAGTCGAAGTCTTCACCCATGGGGTCTGATTTTGGGTTGTGCTGGTGCAGGATGTTCAGGTTTAACTGGTTGGGCCACCAATCCTTGTTCATGACGCCACGCCCGTGCAGCTTGGTGTTCGAGCCGTGCATTACGGGGCATTTGCCGCTTTGAATATCACTCATGTCTGTCTCCCACGTGTACTGATAAATGATGCGGCGCTAGGCTGCATCCTGTTCTCTTGTTGCCGGTATGTTTTGCCGTGGAGTAGCCTGGCGAGAAGGATCCCGCAGCATGGCTTCCGCTACCTCTGGTTACAGATCATGTCAATGAACGGAGATTGAGGACAGTGATAAATGGCAAACACGGCGATAGGGTTTGACTATTGATCGGGTGGTAGCAGACAGCGGACCGGTGCAGAGCCGATCCGACAGGGTGGGGTTCAGGGAATCAGGCGGGTCAGGGCGGCGCGAGGTCCTTCGGGGATGGCGCAGGACTGATTGCTGCTGCGCTCGACAAACACATGGACGAAGCGCCCTAGAGCGCAGGCGGTTTCGGTGCCTTGCTTGAATACGCCCAGTTCGTAATGCACCGAGCTGTTGCCCAGCTTCGCGACGCGCACGCCAATCTCGATGGCGTCGGGAAATGCAATCGGCGCAAGGTAGTCGCAGCCGGAGCTGACGACGAACGCCACCTGCTCGCCATTGTGTATATCCAGCCCGCCCTGTTCGATCAGCCAGCTGTTCACCGCGCTGTCGAAGTAGTTGTAATACACCACGTTGTTCACATGACCGTACACGTCGTTGTCGTGCCAGCGGGTGGTGATGGGGTGCAGGTAGGGATAATCGTTACGTGTGGGTTTGTTGTTCATGACAAGGTCTTCTCTCGGGGAAACTCGATTCAACGGGTCGGGCTGCGTTAGCCGACACCCTCAGTAGACACGCCGTGGATCCATCCCTGGGGGCTCGCTATGCCCATCCCTGGGCATAAACGGTCTACTACAGGTATCAGCCAACGCACCTCTTGGCTCCGTGCTTTCTGCTGTACCAGAAAATCAAAACGCCTTGCGATAGATCGCCAGGGCGTCGGCTTCGGTCAGTTCCCGCGGGTTGTTGACCAGCAGGCGCTGTTGCAGCATCGCGTCTTTGGCCAGTTGTGGCAGCATATCTTCCGGCACACCGGCATCACGCAGGCGCGTGGGCAGCTTGCAGCGTGGGCTCAGGGCAGACAGCTCGGCAACCAGTTGCTCAGTCAGGCTGGCGGCATTGCCGGCCTTCAGATCCTTGACCAGCAATGGCGCCAGCTCGGCATAGAGGACCTCGGCGGATGACGAGTTGAATTCGATGACCGCCGGCAATACCAGAGCGTTGGACAGGCCATGGGGTATATGGAAATGGCCGCCCAGCGGGTAGGCGAGGGCGTGGACTGCGGCGACCGGCGCGTTGGCGAATGCCTGGCCGGCGAGCAGGGCGCCGAGCAGCATGCCCTGGCGCGCTTCGCGGTTGCTGCCGTTGTGCACGGCTTCGTCCAGGTTGGCTGCCAGCAGGCGCAAAGCCTCGCGGGCGAGCATATCGGACAGCGGGTTTTTCTTGATCTTGCTGGTGTAGGCCTCGATCGCATGCACCATGGCATCGATGCCGGTGGCGGCGGTGACAGCGGGCGGCAGGCCGACCGTGAGCTCGGCATCCAGCAGGGCCATGTCCGGCAGCAGGACGGGTGAGACCACGCCCATCTTGGTGGTTTCGCCGGTGGTGATGATCGAGATCTGGGTGACCTCCGAACCGGTACCAGCGGTGGTCGGCACCTGGATCAGCGGCAGACGCTGGCCCTTGGCATTGCCCACGCCGTAGATGTCGGAGAGTTGCTGGTTGCAGTTGGGGTGCGCGAGGAATGCAACCAGCTTGGCCACGTCCATGGAGCTGCCACCGCCAAAACCCACGACCAGGTCGGCATTCATCGCGCGGCCCTGTTCAACTGCGGCCATGACGACCGCTTCCGGCGGGTCCGCCTGGACTTCGTCGAAGATCTCATAGGCAACGCCGGCTTTGGCGAAACCGGGGGTGATGCTGTCGAGCATGCCCAGTTTGGTGATGCCCGGATCGGTCACTATCATTACACGGGATGCGCCGCGCTCCTTGCAGAGCTCGGCCAGACGGGCGGCGGAGCCGGATTCGCAGAGAATCTGGGCAGTGGTGGCAAACAGGAAAGGAGACATGGGTACCTCGGTGAATGAGACAGTTCGGGATACTGTATGGAAGCCAGCGGAAAGCTGCAAGCCGCTCGCTCTCAGAGAAACATCTCGAGTAGGTCATTGAGGAACAGCCGGCCGCGTTCGGTGGGGCGCAACTGGTCGTGCCAGGGCTCCAGCAGGCCGCGCTCGACTGCGCGGTCCAGCAACGGGGCGATGCTGGCCAGCGACTGACCGGTGCGTGCCTGGTAATAGGCTGCCGGCACACCGTCGCTCAGGCGCAGGGCATTCATCAGGAAATCGAAGGACAGGTCGGCCGCTTCGATGATCTTGTCGCTGGCGCGGAAGGGCTTGGCCGGGTCCAGATAGTCACGCGGCACGCGGGTTTTCCAGTTGCGTTCCACCCGGCCGTCGGCATGGGTGTGCTTGCCGTGGGCGCCGGCGCCGATGCCGATAAAATCACCGTATTGCCAGTAGTTCAGGTTGTGCCTGGCCTGGCGATCCGGGTGCGCATAGGCGGAAATTTCATATTGCGTCAGGCCCGCCTCGGCCAGCCGGCGCTGACCGGTTTCCTGAATATCCCAGAGAACATCTTCCACCGGCAGGGTGGGCGGCTTGTTGTAGAACACCGTGTTGGGCTCGAGCGTGAGCTGGTACCAGGACAGGTGTTCCGGACCGAGCGCGATAGCCTGGTCAATGTCGGCCAGTGCCTGTTCCACCGACTGCCCGGGCAGGCCATGCATCAGGTCCAGATTCAGGTTGTCGAACCCGGCGCAGCGGGCCATGTCGACGGCTGCCAGGGCTTCACGGTCATCGTGGATGCGCCCCAGGGCCTTGAGGTGCACCGGGTTGAAGCTCTGGATGCCGATGGACAACCGGTTGATGCCGGCGCTGCGGTAGTCGGCAAACTTGGCCTGCTCGAAGGTGCCCGGGTTGGCTTCCAGGGTGATTTCGATGTCATCGGCAAAGTGCAGCCGCGCCGCCATGGCTTCGAGGATCCGGCCCAGGCTGGCCGCGGAAAACAGGCTGGGTGTGCCGCCGCCAAAGAAAATTGAGCGCAGTTCACGTCCGCTGGCGGTGTGAAGATCCTGCTCCAGATCCGCAATCAGCGCATCCACATATTCCTGCTCGGGCAGGCCCTCATCGCTGACGTGGGAGTTGAAATCGCAGTACGGGCATTTGCGTACGCACCAGGGAATGTGGACGTAGGCTGACAGGGGCGGGAGCCTGAAGCTTGGAACCGAGAGCTGGGAGTCGTCTGTTCGGGTTTGCGCTTCCAGCGTCTGGCGTTCGGCTTCCAGCTGACTCACACCAGTCCCAGGCGCGTGCGCAGGCCCGCCATCGCGCGGGCTCTGTGGCTCAGGTGATTCTTGTCTTCGGGGCTCAGTTCGGCGCTGGCGCAGTCTCTCTCTGGTACCCAGAACAGCGGATCGTAACCGAAGCCCTGGCTGCCGCGGGGTTCATGCAGAATCCGGCCGTGCCAGACGCCTTCGCTGATGATGGGCGTCGGGTCTTCTGCGTGAAGCATCAGTACCAGTACCGAGATGAACCGCGCGCCACGCTGATCGTCAGGCACGTCGCGCATCCTTTCGAGCAGCTTGGCGTTATTGGCCTGGTCACCGCCGTTAGCATAGCGCGCCGAGTAAATGCCCGGCGCGCCACTGAGGGCATCTACCGCCAGGCCGGAGTCGTCAGCCAGTGCCGGTAATCCGGATGCCCGGGCCGCATGCCGGGCCTTGAGGATGGCGTTTTCGACAAAGGTCAGCCCGATTTCTTCCACTTCCTGGCGCACAAAGTGGCTTTGTGGCAAGACCTCGACGTCATCGCCGAGCATGGCTTGCAGCTCGGCAAGCTTGCCGGCGTTGCCGCTGGCCAGCACCAGCTGGCGGAACGGCAGTCGGGGCGTCTCACTCATCCGGGAAGAATTCCTTCTGGAAATTCAGGGTATGCACCGGACCGCCTTCTTCCGGCTGCACATTGACTTGAAAACGCAGGACGGTACGTACCGGAGCGCTGTAGTTGGTAACGAAATACAGCGCCTGGTCCTCTTCGACACGAATGAAATCCAGTTCGTTTTTCTGCTCCAGTAGGGTGGTGACTGTGCCGGTAACCCGCGCATCCACGGGCTCCGGGCCCTCGGATGTTTCCCGCTGGACGGCAATATTGAGTACGCCCTGATCAGGGCCGCGCTCGAGCCCGACGTTGGCTGCAACTTCCGGTGATACGTAGCTGCTGTTGAAGGCACTGTAATACACCAGGATATCGCCGAAGCGTTGCGGGCTTTGGTCCTGGGCAATGGCGAGCGGGGCGATCGTCAGCATGAGGGTGCAGATCAGCGTGCGTAGCATGTTGTTCTCCTATCGGGTTACCCGGTAGATGGCGATTTCACCCAGCATGTTTGGCCAGAGGCCGCTCAACCAGGTGCTTTGATGCGCCTGGTCTACCACCAGCCGGTCAAGGATGCGAATCGAGCGTTGACGGCACAGATCCTCAAAATCCTTGAACGTACAGAAGTGAATGTTGGGTGTGTTGTACCAAGTATAGGGCATGAATTCCGATACCGGCATGCGGCCCCTGCTGCCCAGGTAGAGGCGGCAGCGCCAGTGAGCGAAATTGGGGAAGGTGAGTATCGCTTCGCGCCCGATGCGCAGCATCTCTTCCAGCACCTGGTCGGGATAGTGAACGGCCTGCAGCGCCTGGGTCATGAGCACGCTGTCGAAGGTGTTGTCGCCGAAGTTGCTCAGGCCGGCGTCCAGGTTCTGTTCGATCACATTGACGCCGTTTTCGATGCAGGCATTGATCTTGTCGGGGTCGATCTCCAGACCGTAGCCGGTCACCTTGCGGTGATCCGACAGGTAGCGCAGCAATTCGCCATCGCCGCAACCCAGGTCCAGCAGGCGACTGCCGGGCTTGATCCATTCCTGGATGATCTCCAAATCCGCACGCATGCTCATCAAGCCACCTCGATCTGGTTCATGTAGGCCTGGAACGCCCGCACATAGCGGGGGATCGGCAGCAGGAAGGCGTCATGGCCCTGGGCGGCCTCGATCTCGAGATAGCTGACCTGCTTGCCGGCGGCGAACAGCGCGTCCACCAGCTCCCGCGAGCGGGCCGGCGAGAAACGCCAGTCGGTGGTGAATGACATCACCATCACCCGGGCTTCTATCGGGGCCAGGCTGTTGGCCAGGTTGCCGCCATGGGCGCCTGCAGGGTCGAAATAATCCAGCGCCTTGGTCATCAGCAGGTAGGTATTGGCATCGAAGCGCTCGGAAAACTCCTGGCCCTGATAGCGCAGGTAGCTTTCCACCTGAAACTCGACGCTGGTGAAGTCGTAATTGAGTACGTCGGTGCGCAGCTCGCGGCCGAACTTCTCGCCCATCGAATCATCCGACAGATAGGTAATGTGGCCAACCATGCGCGCCAGCATCAGCCCGCGCTTGGGAATCACGCCAAAGGCGGCATAGTCACCGTTATGGAAGTCCGGATCATTGATGATCGCCTGGCGCGCGACTTCATTGAAGGCAATGTTCTGCGCCGACAACTTGGGTGCGGTCGCGATCGCCACGCAATGACGAATGCGTTGGGGGTAACTGATTGCCCACTGCAGCGCTTGCATCCCGCCCAGGCTGCCGCCGACTACCGCGGCCCAGCAATCTATGCCCAGGCGGTCGGCCAGCAACGCCTGGCTGTTGACCCAGTCTTCTACTGTGAGAACCGGGAAATGCGCGCCATAGGACTTGCCGGTCGCCGGGTCAATGCTTGATGGCCCGGTGGAGCCATGGCAGCCGCCCAGATTGTTCAGGCTGACCACAAAGAAGCGGTTGGTGTCGATGGGCTTGCCCGGTCCGATGCACGCATCCCACCAGCCAGGCTTGCGCTCATCGCTACGGTGGTAACCGGCGGCGTGGTGATGCCCGGACAATGCATGGCAGATCAGCACCGCATTGCTGCGGTTGGCGTTCAGCTCCCCGTAGGTTTCATACACCAGCTCGAACTGGTCCAGCGCCTTGCCACAGGCCAGGGCGAGCGGATCGGAGAATGTTTCACGCTGGGGTGTCACCAGGCCGACGGAATCGGCGGGGAATCTGGACATGGATAACCTGTTCCTGTGTGTTTCGGCGACTGCCAGCCCTGGGCCGCCAACCAACGAGGCGCCAGTCTAAAGAGCGCTGGAGCCTTGCGCAATATGCGCCCTGTGGCAGGGACGCAGCGGCCCGGGCGGCGATGACGCCGGGCCTTTCTGCCGGTCTGATGCGGGGCGCTTACAACGCCAGCGTCAGACCGCGGGGCATGCCGGTCGCGGCAGCGATATTGGCGATCACCAGCATGTCGATCAGGCGCAGCGCGATGAACGCAAAGATCGGAGACAGGTCCAGGCCGCCCATCGACGGCAGGATCGCACGGACAGGAGCCAGCACGGGTTCGCACAGTTGATGAACCAGAATGGCGGCCGGGTTGACGCTCTGCGGTGCTACCCAGGACAGGATCACGCTGATAATCAGGGCGAAGAAGAAAATCTTCAGAAACAGTGCGGTCACTGCAATCAGGGACCAGACTAGGATCTGCAGGATGTTCGGCAGCGCGGCGCCCATCAGCTTGATAATGATTGCCATCAAGACCATCTGCACGAGTAGGGCGAGGATCAGCGAAGCGAAATCGATCCCACCGTAACCCGGAATGACCCGGCGCAGCGGCATCAGCAGCGGTTTGGTAGCACGGACGATGAACTGCGAGATCGGGTTATAGAAGTCCGCTTTGACCAGTTGCAGGATAAAGCGCATCAGCACGATAACCAGATACAGGCTGCCAAGGGTCTGGATCACATAGATCGCAGCCATGTTCAAATTGTTCATGCAGCCTCCTCAGGCAAGTTCTTTAGTCATTTCTGCTGCGCGGGTCGCGGCGGCCTGCATCGCCCGTTCGACGATTGCTGGCAGGTCGTCGCGGGCAAAGCTGTTGATTGCCTGTTCGGTGGTGCCGCCCGGCGAGCACACGCGGCGGCGCAGCTCGGCCGCATCCACGTCACTGTGTACGGCCATGTCGGCGGCACCCAGTGCAGTGAACAGTGTCAGTCGCTCTGCGGTGTCGCGGGGCAGGCCGAGCTTTTCGCCGGCGGCGGTCATCGCTTCCATCATATAGAAGAAGTAGGCCGGGCCGCTGCCGGATACCGCTGTGACCGCGTCGATCAGCTCTTCGCGCTCGAGCCAGAGACTGATACCCACCGCATTGAGGATGGTCTCGGCCTGCTGTTTCTGGGTATCGCTGACGCTTGCGTTGGCAAACAGACCGCTGACACCCTGGCGCCGCAGCGATGGGGTGTTGGGCATGCAACGTACGATCGCGCTGCCTTCACCCAGCCACTGCTCGAGGCTGGCGCAGTTGATACCCGCAGCGATCGAGACGATCAGCTGGCCGGGCTTGCGCTCGCGCGGCAGGTCGCGGCACACAGCCTGCATTACCTGGGGCTTGACCGCCAGCACCAGCACGTCGCACTCGGCGGCCAGGACCGCGTTATCCAAGCTCGTGCCGATGCCGAATTGCTTGCCCAGCCGCTCGCACTGTTCGGCGGTGCGGTCGCTGGCAATGATCTGTGCAGGCTTGATGTTCTGCTGCAGCATGCCGCCGATCAGGCTGGTGGCCATGTTGCCGGCGCCAATGAAACCGATGATGGGAGCGGTCATGGGGTGTCCTTTGTCTTGGTGTGGGGGGCAGAGGGCGCGGCCGGCGCGCCGGTTTTCTCACGCTCGCCAAACAGGGCGGTACCGACGCGCACCAGGGTGGCGCCTTCCTGCACGGCTTCGCCCAGATCATCGCTCATGCCCATGGACAGGGTGTCGAGTGGTAATGATAGAGATTGCAGCAGTGCATGCAGTTCGCGCAGCGGGCGACGGCGGCCCTCGCTGTCGTCGGCCGGTGCTGGTATGGCCATCAGGCCGCGCAGCTTCAGGCGTGGTAGTGCAGAGACCGCCGCAGCAAGTTCGGCCACGTCTTCGGGCATGACGCCGGACTTGCTCTCTTCGCGGCTGATATTCACCTGCAGGCAGATGTTCAGCGGCGCCAGCTCGGTCGGGCGTTGCTCGGACAGACGCTGGGCAATCTTCAGCCGGTCGACCCCATGCACCCAGTCGAAATGCTCGGCGATCGGCCGGGTCTTGTTCGACTGGATGGGGCCGATGAAATGCCAGGTCAGAGGCAGCTCGGCAAGCGTCTCGATCTTGTCCAGCGCCTCCTGCAGATAGTTTTCGCCGAAGTCCCTCAAACCCGCGGCCCAGGCGTCACGTATCGCACTGGCCGGACGCGTCTTGCTCACGGCTATGAGAGTGACTTCGGCGGTATCACGCCCGGCTATGACCGCCGAACGCGCAATACGTTCACGAACGTTTGCAATATTCTCTGCTATCGTAGACATTACCAAGATTACTACCTAGCCAATATCGGAAAAGACCTCCAGGCATTCTACATGCTTGCCGGTTGCAATGGGGAACCCAATGGATATAACCGAGCTGTTAGCCTTCAGCGCCAAGCAGGGCGCGTCGGACTTGCACCTGTCGGCAGGATTGCCGCCCATGATCCGAGTCGATGGTGATGTACGTCGTATCAACGTTCCGGCGATGGACCACAAGATGGTGCATGGCCTTATATACGACATCATGAACGACAAGCAGCGTAAGGATTTTGAGGAATTCCTGGAGACCGACTTTTCCTTCGAGGTGCCCGGTGTGGCCCGTTTCCGGGTTAACGCCTTCAACCAGAACCGGGGCGCCGGCGCGGTTTTCCGTACCATTCCCTCCAAGGTTCTGAGCATGGAAGACCTGGGCATGGGCGATGTGTTCAAGAAGATCTCCGATGTGCCCCGTGGTCTGGTGCTGGTAACCGGTCCCACCGGCTCGGGCAAGTCCACCACCCTGGCGGCGATGCTCGACTATCTGAACTGCACCAAGTACCAGCACGTGCTGACCATCGAGGACCCGATCGAATTTGTCCACGAGTCCAAGAAGTGTCTGGTCAACCAGCGGGAAGTACACCGCGATACCCTCGGCTTCGCCGAAGCCCTGCGCTCGGCGCTGCGTGAAGACCCCGACATCATCCTGGTCGGTGAGATGCGTGACCTGGAGACTATCCGTCTGGCGCTGACAGCGGCAGAAACCGGTCACCTGGTGTTCGGCACCCTGCACACCACCTCCGCCGCCAAGACCATCGACCGTGTGGTCGACGTGTTTCCGGCAGAGGAAAAGTCGATGGTGCGCTCGATGCTCTCCGAGTCGCTCACCGCCGTTATCTCGCAGACACTGCTGAAGAAGATCGGCGGCGGTCGTGTGGCTGCGCATGAAATCATGATTGGTACACCGGCCATCCGTAACCTGATCCGCGAGGACAAGGTCGCGCAGATGTATTCGGCGATCCAGACCGGTGGCAACCTGGGCATGCAGACGCTGGACATGTGCCTCAAGGGCCTGGCCGCAAAGGGTATAGTTACCCGCGAAAGTGCCCGCGAGAAGGCCAAGTCGCCCGACGGATTCTGATAGCCGCGCCAATGCGGGGCTGATGCCCGAAATGTCCTAGAAGAGAGATACCATGGAGTTCGAGAAACTGTTACGGCTGATGGTCGAGAAGGGCGCTTCGGACCTTTTCATCACCGCCGGTGTGGCGCCGAGCATGAAGATGAACGGCAAGATCCTGCCCGTGACCAAGACCGCCCTGTCACCTGAGCAGACCCGTGAAACGGTGCTCGGGGTAATGACCGAATCCCAGCGCCGCGAGTTTGCCGAGAATCGCGAGTGCAATTTTGCGATCAGTGCCCGCGGTATCGGCCGTTTCCGCGTCAGCGCCTTCTACCAGCGCAATCTGGTGGGCATGGTGCTGCGTCGTATCGAGATCAACATCCCGACGATGGAAGAACTGCGGCTACCGGAAATTCTCAAGAAACTGTCGATGACCAAGCGCGGACTGGTCATATTTGTGGGTGCGACCGGTACCGGCAAGTCCACTTCGCTGGCGTCGATGATTGGCTATCGTAACAAGAACTCCAGCGGCCACATCATTACCATCGAAGATCCGATCGAGTTCATCCACCAGCATCAGAACTGCATCGTCACCCAGCGTGAGGTAGGGATTGATACCGACTCGTTCGAAATCGCCCTGAAGAACACCCTGCGCCAGGCACCCGATGTGATTCTTATCGGCGAGGTGCGGACCAAGGAAACCATGGATCACGCGGTGGCCTTTGCCGAAACCGGTCACCTGTGCCTGGCCACCTTGCACGCGAACAACGCCAACCAGGCCCTGGACCGCATCATTCACTTCTTCCCGACCGAGATGCACCAGCAGGTCTGGATGGACCTGTCGCTCAACCTCAAGGCGATCGTCGCCCAGCAGTTGATTCCCACGCCCGACGGCAAGGGCCGCCGCGCAGCTATCGAAGTGCTGCTCAATACGCCGCTGGCTGCCGACATGATCCGCAAGGGTGAGGTGCACGAGCTCAAGCCGCTGATGGCGCGCTCGACTGAGTTGGGTATGCAGACTTTCGATCAGGCGCTCTACAAGCTTTACAGCCAGGGCGAGATCACCTACGAAGATGCGTTGGCCCATGCCGACTCGGCCAACGACCTGCGCCTACTGATCAAGCTGGGTTCGGAAACCGACGGCAAATCGTTGATGTCTGGCGGCAAGAACGATTTCGCACTGGAAGGTAACGACGAGGACCACAGGCGCTGAGCGGCTGCCGTTTCCCGCCGATCGACAGGCCTGGGCGATACGTCCGCCTCAGGCCTGGTAGACCAACTTCCCGTTAGAGATAGTGTGAGTCACCTTGCACGGCACGCCCTGACCAATAAAGGGACAGTTGGCGCCTCTGGATATCCAGTTATGACCGATCAGGCTGGCGTCGACCGGGTCGAACAGTGCTATGTCGGCCCGCGCGCCGATTGCCAGGGTACCGGCGGGCAGGCCCAGGGCGGCGGCGGGTCCGCAGGTGAGTCGCGACAGGAGTGCCGGCAATTCCAGCAGGCCGTCGGCCACCAGTGTCATCGCCAGCGGCAACAACACCTCGATGCTGCTGATGCCCGGTGCAGAAGCAGCAAAGGGCACCCGCTTGGCTTCCTGCTCGTGGGGCTGATGGTGCGATGAAATCGCCTGCACCACGCCACTCTGTACTGCCTGCCGCAGCGCGCGCCGGTCGCTGCTGCTGCGCAGCGGCGGCAATACATGCAGCAGGCTGGAAAAGCCTTCCAGATCCTCGTCGCACAACAACAGCTGGTACATCGCCACATCGGCGGTCACGCGCAGCCCGCGAGCCTGGGCGTCGGCCAGCATCTCCATCGCCCGGGCGCTGCTCAGTCCGCTGAAATGGGCCTGCACGCCGGTCTGCTCTATCAGCAGCAGGTCCCGGGCCAGAGCGATGGTCTCGGCGGTTTCGGGAATGCCGACCAGCCCCATGCGTGCCGCAGTGGCGCCTTCGTGCGCGCTGCCGCCCTGGGCCATTTCCGGATCCTGGGACATGAACACCACCGGCACATCGAACCCCGCCGCGTATTCCAGGGCGCGGCGCAGGATGCGGTTGCTCTTCATCGGTGCCAGGCCCTGGGTAAAGGCCACGCAGCCAACGTCACGCAGGGCCACCAGCTCGCTGAGATGCTCGCCCCCGAGCCCATGGGTCAGCGCGCCAAAGGGGAATACCCGGGCATGACCTGCGCGTTCACTGCGCTCAAGGATCAGCTCGGCCACCGCTGGCGTGTCCAGTACCGGCCGCGTGTCGGGCAGGCTGCACAGGCTGGTCACGCCACCTGCGGCTGCGGCTCGGGTTTCACTGTCGATGGTGCCCTTGCGGGTCTGGCCGGGCTCGCGCAGGCTGACGTTGAGATCGACCAGGCCGGGGCTGGCAATCAGCCCGCGGGCATCGATTGTCTGCTGCGGCTGAAAGACCTGGGGAGCCTCGCCGATGGCCACGATATGGCCGTCATCGATATGCAGATCGGTAATCTGGTCAAGGTTACTGGCCGGATCGATGACCCGGGCACCTTCAATGGTCAGTCGCATGCTTGGCTTCCTGGTTGTGCTGGCGCTGGGCGTTCTGCCCGGCCATGGCCATCGACATCACGGCCATGCGTACGGCGATGCCGTAGGTTACCTGATTGAGAATCACTGACTGGGCGCCGTCGGCGACTTCCGATTCTATTTCCACACCCCGATTGATCGGGCCGGGGTGCATCACCAACGCGTCCGGCTTGGCCAGTGCGAGGGTTTCGCGGGTCAGGCCGTAGAGGCGGTAGAACTCTCCCTCGCTGGGTAACAGGCCGCTCTGCATGCGCTCTTTCTGCAGGCGCAGCATGATCACCACGTCCACATCACGCAGGCCGACGCGCAGGTCGTTGAATACCCGTACGCCGTATTGTTCGATACCGGCTGGCAGCAGGGTGCGCGGAGCGATCACTCGTATGTCAGGGCAGCCTAGGGTGTGCAACGCCTGCATGTTCGAGCGGGCAACCCGCGAATGCAGAATGTCGCCGACAATCGCCACCGACAGGTTCTCGAAGCTGCCGCGGTGACGGCGGATGGTCAGCATGTCGAGCATTGCCTGGGTCGGGTGCGAGTGGTTGCCGTCGCCGGCGTTGATGATCGCCACGTCCGGGCACACCTGCTGGGCAATGAAGTGCGCGGCGCCCGAGTCGCCGTGGCGCACCACGAACATATCCGCGGCCATGGCCTCGAGGTTGCGCAGGGTGTCGTACAGTGTTTCGCCCTTGCTGGTCGAGGAGGTCTGGATGTTCAGGTTGAGCACGTCCGCTGACAGGCGTTTGGCCGCGAGCTCGAAGGTCGTACGGGTGCGCGTGGAGTTTTCGAAGAACACGTTGCATACCGTCTTGCCGCGCAGCAGCGGTACCTTCTTGACCGCGCGCTCACCTACTTCAAGAAAGGAATCGGCGGTATCCAGCAATTCTGTGAGCAGATCCCGCGACAGCCCCTCGATGGTCAGAAAGTGCCGGAGCTGGCCCTGGTGGTTGAGTTGCAGATGACTGGGAATCGGGGTCATTGGGCTCTCTACTTGGCGACTGGGTTCAGGGTCAGTTGCAGCGGCTGCGGGCCGGTCAGCTTGATGCGCTGCCCCTCGGGTAGCGTCATGCTGGTGCCCAGCACATCGGCGCGGATCGGCAGTTGCCGCGCTTCAATGTCGATCAGCGCGACCAGGGTCACCGACGCCGGCCGTCCATAGTCGAATAGTTCGTTCAGTGCGGCGCGGATGGTACGGCCGGTCATCAGCACGTCGTCGACCAGAACCAGATGCCGGTCATCGACGCTGAACGGCAGTTCAGACGGCCGTACCCGCGGCGGCAGGCCATTCTGCTCGAAGTCGTCACGGTAGAAGGCGATGTCCAGGGTGCCCAGCGGCGCCTGCGGCAGGCATTGGTCGCGCAGGCGTTCGGCAATCCAGACGCCGCCGGTGTGAATGCCGACAAAAGCCGGGTCCTGGATATTGCGGTGCGACAGATAATCGGTCAGGTCCGCAGCCATGCGCTCGAGCATCGGGGCTACATCGGGCAGAGCGCTCATGACGTCTCCTTGGGCAGGTTGCCAAGCCAGGTTTCCAACAGCAGCGCTGCGGCCAGACTGTCCACCGGGTTGTCCCGGTAGCTCGCTGGCGTGCGGCCGCTGTCGCGCAGGTTCTGTTTGGCTTCAAAGGTGGAAAGACGCTCGTCGATGCACTCGACGGGCAGATTGAATCGTCCGTGCAGGCGACGGGCAAATTTCTCCGCGCGGCCGCTCATCTCGCTCGGGGTGCCGTCCATGTTGAGCGGCAGGCCAATGACCAGGGTGTCGGGTTTCCATTCGCGGATCAGCCGGCCGACCTGCTCCCAGTCCGGTACGCCATCGCGGGCGCGCAACACGGCCACAGGCTCGGCGCGGCAGGTCAGGCTTTGTCCTACCGCTACACCGATCTGGCGAGTGCCGTAATCAAAGCCCATGGCCCGTTGCAGTGACGCCATCAGGCGTGCCCGGCCTGGCTGGTGAGCAGGTTCAGATCAATACCCAGCGTGCGCGCTGCAGCGGCCAGGCGCTGGTCGCTGGGCAGCTCGAACAGAATATGGTTGTCGGCGGGGCAGCTGAGCCAGACATTGTCGACTAGCTCCTGGTCAAGCTGTCCGGCCTCCCAGCCGGTGTAGCCCAGCATGATCAGCACTTCGCGCGGACCGTTGCCGTGGGCCATGTCGAGCAGGATGTCGCGGGAGGTAGTCAGTTGCAGCGGGCCCAGGTCCATGCTCGCCTCCCATTGTTCGGCGCCGCGGTGGAGCACGAATCCGCGCTCGGTCTGCACCGGACCGCCGTTGTACACGGGTACGCTGGCGATCGAACCGGGCATGTCGGTGGCGGGCTGCAGCTGCTCGAGAATGTCCGCCAGGTTCAGGTCGCCCGGCTGATTGACCACCAGCCCCATTGCGCCCTGTTCATCATGGTCGCACAGGTAGATCAGGCTGTTGACGAAACGTGGATCGGCCATGTGTGGCATGGCGATCAGAAAGTGATGCTTGAGGTAACTCGGGATGATTTGGCTCATGCGCCTAGTATTGGGGTTTGAGCGGCAAGCTTCAAGCATCGGCGGCTGTCGCTGGGCAGACTAGAAGCTGGAAATCGTGTTGCCCGGCTCGAAACGCCAGGTCCGGATGATTTCGAGCACGTCCACATCCATCAGGTCGCCGGTAAACGGGGCGTAGGGCGCCGCCAGTCGAACGATCCGCTGCGCCGCGTTATCGAGTATCTTGTGGCCGGAGGATTCAAGGATCTGAACCTCGCGCAGGGTGCCGTCGCGGTTGATCGAGACCAGCAGACGCAGACTGCCATAGATGCGCTCGCTACGGGCCTCTGCCGGGTAATTCTGGTTGCCGACGCGCTCAACCTTGCGACGCCAGGCATCCTTGTAGTACGCGCCCTTGTCCTGCATCGTCGAGGCCGCGTTGAGGCGATGCACGCGGGGTCGGTTGGCATAGAGCTGCTCTTTTTCAGCCAGCTGCGCTTCCAGGCTGGCAATTTCCGCCGACAGCTGGCTGCGGTTGAAGCGTGGCAGCGAAGGCGTGACCTTTTCCTCTGGCGGCGGGGCATCGCGGGCGGTGACTGCCTTTTCCGGTTGGGGCGCCGTGGTGGTGACCACCTGCTTTTCCACAGCCGGGGTGGGTGGCGGCGCGCTGGCTTCCTGTGGTGGAGTCACCTGGTTGATCTCGGCATCCTGGAATACCGTTTCTTCGGTTGTGCTGGGCGCCGCCTTCTCATCCAGTGTGCCGCTGCCTTCCTGATTGAGTTGGGCCAGGTAGTCGGCCTTCTCCGGTGCCTGCTCGCTGGACTGGGTGGCGAGGGTAATCTCCAGAGTCTTCGATAACTCGCTGGGAGACGGCAGGTCGAAGGTCACGCCAAGAATGATCAGTGCGTGCAGCACGGCCGCCAGAAACAGCGCAAAACCCAGACGATCGCGCGCCGTTACTTCCACAGGAGTGGCGGCGGCAGTCGGGGTGACGGGTCTAGCGGTTTTTTTCATGCTGTCCGTGGGCGGGATGCGGCTGGCGTTTCTGCGCAGTCTGCCGCGCAATCCGGCAAATGTCTACGCACCCGGGCGTGCCTGGAGCTGACGCTCGATGGCGTCCATCAGTTGACCGCCGATATCGGTCTGGTAGGCGCTGTCGATTTCGCGGATGCAGGTCGGGCTGGTCACGTTGATTTCGGTGAGATAGTCGCCGATGACATCAAGACCGACAAACAGCAGGCCGCGCTGGCGCAACGAGGGGCCTACCTGAGCTGCAATCCAGCGGTCGCGCTCGGTCAGCGGGCGCGCTTCGCCGCGGCCCCCGGCCGCCAGATTGCCGCGGGTTTCTCCCTTTTGTGGAATGCGCGCCAGACAGTAAGGCACCGGTTCACCCTCGATCATCAGGATGCGCTTGTCACCGTCGCTGATCTCCGGCAGATATTTCTGCGCCATGATCTGCTGCTGGCCGTGCCGGGTCAGGGTTTCGATAATCACGCTGAGGTTGCTGTCGCCCTCGCGGATGCGAAATATCATCGATCCGCCCATTCCTTCCAGCGGTTTGAGAATTACGTCACGGTGTTCGGCGATAAAAGAGCGCAAAATATCCGCGCGCCGGCTTACCAGATTGGGGGGTGCGCACTGGGGGAACTGGGTCGCGAACAGCTTCTCGTTACAATCGCGCAGGCTGCCCGGACGATTGACTACCATCACGCCTGCCCGTTCGGCCGCTTCCAGTATGTGCGTGGCATAGAGAAATTCGTCGTCGAAGGGCGGGTCCTTGCGCATCAGGATCACGTCGAGATCAGCCAGTGGTGCATGCTCGGGTTCGGCCAGGTCAAACCAGTGCTCGGGATTGGCGTAGACGCGAAGCTTGCGCAAGTGACCCATGGCCTGGCCATTGGCGAGGTAGAGATCCTGCGGCTCGAGATAGAAAAGCTCCCAGTCGCGTTGCTGGGCGGCCAGCAGCATGGCCAGCGAGCTGTCTTTCTTGTAACTGATCGCACGGATGGGATCCATCACGATGCCGAGGCGTATATGCATGAGTAGTCGGTCCGCTGAGTGGGGCACAATGCGAAAGGAGTGTAACCTCGCGAGGCTTGGGGCGAAAGGTTGACTAATGTCGTCAGATGTCTCATATCTGATGCCTTGAACGCAAAAAACGGGTATACCTGCTTGGCAAATAGATTGGCCATGGAAACTGTGATAAAAGTACGCGGAATAGGGACAGAGCGTTCTGGCGCCGCCATTTTGACGTCGACGCCGACGACTCACCATTAATAACAAGGGCTGGTTAAATGGAAGAAAATTTCGAAAGCCTGAAAGTCATGGTTATTGACGACAGCAAAACCATTCGCAGAACGGCGGAAACCTTGCTCAAGAAGGTTGGTTGCACCGTCATTACCGCAGTAGACGGTTTTGATGCGTTGGCCAAGATTGCCGACAACAACCCCGATATCATTTTCGTCGATATCATGATGCCCAGGCTCGACGGTTACCAGACCTGTGCCCTGATCAAGAACAACAGCGCGTTCCGCTCAACGCCGGTGATCATGCTGTCCAGCAAGGACGGCCTGTTCGACAAGGCGAAGGGGCGGATTGTCGGCTCTGATCAGTATCTGACCAAGCCGTTCAGCAAGGAAGAGCTTCTGGGCGCTATCCGCGCCCATGTTCCGCAATCCGACGACCTAGCAGGTGCTTCGGAGGCGTGAGCCTCCGCACCTTCAGCCATACCGGGGGAGCCATATGGCCCGAATACTTGTAGTAGATGATTCGCCGACCGAGTTGTACAAGCTCACTGGCATGCTGGAAAAGCATGGCCACGAAGTCCTCAAGGCCGAGAACGGCGCCGATGGTGTAGCCTTGGCTCGCCAGGAAAAGCCCGACGCGGTTCTGATGGATATCGTCATGCCCGGCCTCAACGGTTTTCAGGCCACCAGGCAGTTGACCAAAGACGCCGAAACTGCGCATATTCCGGTGATCATCGTGACGACCAAAGACCAGGAAACAGACAAGGTCTGGGGGAAGCGCCAGGGCGCCAAGGACTACCTGACCAAGCCGGTCGAGGAAGCCACCCTGATCAAGACGTTGAAGTCCGTGCTGGGAGCCTGAAGGCCCCGGCATATGCCGCATAATAACCAGAACAGGCACGGCATGTCAGAATCCACGCATCCTTTCGATACTCTCAGACAGCTCGCGCAGCACTGTCGCAGCCAGGCCATGGGCTTGCCTGCGCAGGACGTTGTCAGCGAAACCTGGAGCGGAGTGGGTTTCCGGCTCGCCGGCCAGGCAATGGTCGCAGCAATGGGCGAGGTTGCCGAAATTCTCCACGAACCGCGTTACACGGCGCTGCCCCGGGTCAAGACCTGGGTTCGCGGTGTGGCCAACGTACGCGGGCGTCTGTTGCCGATCATCGATCTGAGTCGCTTCTTCGGCGCTGCCGTCAGCGCACCACGCAAGCAGCGCCGCGTTCTTGTGCTTGATCGTGACGGCCTTTTTGTCGGCCTGCTGGTCGACGAGCTGCTCGGCATGCAGCATTTTCCTGTTACCAGCTTTACCACCGAAGTGCCCACAACGGATGAAGGGTTTCGACCTTTTGTGGTGGGAGCCTATGTCCAGGACCAGGTTTCCCTGGTATTCAACTTCAGGGCTTTGGCGCGAGATCAGGCGTTTCTCGACGTAGCGATTTGATCAGGGGGCGACCGGATATTCCGGTAACGCGACAGACAAAAGCAACAACAAGAACCATGCGGTAGGCCAGGTAGGGGCCAGATGATGAAAAAGTTCGATACCCAGATTTTCTCCGCAATGCGAAGCAATCGCACGATTACCGGCCTGTTCGCAGCGCTGGTACTGTCGCTGCTGCTGCTGTTCGTCAACTTCCTGTATCTCAACATCCAGAGTGGCTACGACACCGAATACATCGGTCACGCCGGCGAACTCCGGGTGCTCTCCCAGCAGATCTCGAAGTCGGCCAGTGAGGCGGCGACGGGAACGCCCGAAGCCTTCGGTCTGCTGCTTGATGCGCGTAACGATTTCCAGCGTCGCTGGGACTACCTGACATTGGGACACTCCGAGACCGGCCTGCCTTCGGCGCCTGCGGTCCTCGATGACGAGGTTGGCCAGGTTCAGGAAAACTGGAGCAGTGTGCGGACCAACGCCGACGAAATTCTTGCCAGCCAGGCCACCGTGCTATCGCTGAATGATGTAGCGTTGACTCTCTCCGACACCATTCCACAGCTGCAGGTCGAGTACGAGGAAGTAGTAGACCTGCTGATCGCCAACGAAGCTGCTGCTGATCAGGTAGCGATTGCCCAGCGTCAGTCACTGCTCGGCGAACGGATTCTGAACTCGGTGAACCGGGTACTCGCGGGTGAGGAAGATGCGGTCATGGCGGCAGACAGCTTCGGCCGCGATGCCAGTCTGTTCGGTCGCGTACTGCTTGGCATGCTCGAGGGCAACGCCACCATGGGCATTTCCCAGGTGACGAATCCTGACGTAGTTGTGCGTCTGAACGAGATTGCCGATCTGTTCCGCTTCGTTTCCGACTCGGTGGACGAGATTATGCTGACTTCACCCGAGTTGTATCAGGTGAGTCTGGCGGCAAACCAGATCTTTGCTGACTCGCAGCTGCTGTTGAACAACGTGTCGGACCTGACCAGCGGTTTCGAGGCGCGCAGCGAAGCCCGCTGGATCAACACCCTGTTCGGCTATTTATTGGGTATCGTCGCTCTGGCCTGCATTCTGCTGATTGGCGTGCAGATGACTCGGGAAACCCGTCGCCGTCTGGCTGAGACCGCGGAAAAGAACGACAAGAACCAGGCGGCAATTCTGCGTCTGCTGGACGAAATCGCCGACCTTGCAGACGGTGACTTGACGGCAGAGGCCACGGTGAGTGAAGACTTCACCGGCGCGATTGCCGACTCGATCAACTACACGATCGACCAACTGCGCGCGCTGGTCGGCACGATCAACGACACCGCCCTGCAGGTATCGGCTGCAGCCCAGGAAACCCAGGGCACGGCGATGCATCTGGCCGAGGCATCCGAGCACCAGGCGCAGGAAATTGCCGGCGCCTCGGCGGCGGTTAACGAAATGGCCGTGTCGATTGACCAGGTATCGGCCAACGCCGCTGAGTCCTCGGCGGTAGCGGAGCGTTCGGTAGCCATTGCCAACAAGGGTAACGAAGTGGTGCAGAACACCATTACCGGCATGGACACCATTCGCGAGCAGATTCAGGATACGTCGAAGCGGATCAAGCGTCTTGGTGAGTCTTCCCAGGAGATCGGGGATATCGTGAGCTTGATCAACGACATTGCCGACCAGACCAACATTCTTGCACTTAACGCCGCGATCCAGGCCTCCATGGCCGGTGACGCGGGTCGTGGTTTCGCGGTGGTAGCGGACGAAGTACAGCGTCTGGCGGAACGTTCTTCGGCGGCGACCAAGCAGATCGAGGCGCTGGTGAAGACGATTCAGACCGACACCAATGAGGCGGTTATCTCTATGGAGCAGACCACTTCCGAAGTTGTCCGCGGTGCGCGCCTGGCCCAGGACGCCGGTGTGGCGCTGGAAGAGATCGAGAAGGTATCGACCAGCCTCGCAGCCCTGATCCAGAACATCTCCAACGCGGCTCGCCAGCAGGCGTCTTCTGCTGGTCACATCTCCAATACGATGAACGTGATCCAGGAAATCACCTCGCAAACCTCCGCCGGTACCACGGCCACAGCGCGCAGCATTGGCGATCTGGCAGCGCAGGCCGAATCGATGCGTCAATCGGTCGATGGCTTCACTCTGCCGCAGCAACTTTGAGATGGGCGCGCGGGTAGCCTGGCGGCTATCTGCACTCCGCAATGAGCAAGGGATACACAGTGCAGAAAACGCCAAACTGGTCATTACAGCAACTGCCGGAGATGGATACGCAGCAATTCCGTCAATGGCAGGCATTGCTGGAGGCTCGGACCGGGGTCTGCGTCACTGACCAGCGCCGGGTTTTTCTGCAGACCAGTCTGGCAACTCGCATGCGCGAGCTCCAGATGGAGGACTATCAGAGTTACTACGAATACGTCACCCAAGGGCCGGCCGGTGCGATTGAATGGTCGGCGCTGATAGATCGTCTGACGGTGCGTGAAACCAGTTTCATGCGGCACCGCCCCTCCTTTGACTGCGTCCAGGACCATCTCCGCGATCTGCTCACCACGCGTTCACCGGCTCAGCCACTGCAATTGTGGAGCCTGGGCTGCGCAAGTGGCGAAGAGGCGTATTCCCTGGCCCTGATTACCGAGCAATGCCTGGCAGACGCTGGCGGCAAAGCGCCCGACTATGCGATATGGGCCACCGACATCAGCCTCAAGGCTCTGGAACAGGCGCGTCTGGCGCGCTATCCGGCGAATCGCCTGCGCGGTCTTACCGATGTCGAAAAAGCGCGTTGGATGCAACCGGTGGAAGGCGACAAGCTGGAAATCCTGGCGGCGCTGCGCGACCGAATCTGCTTTACCAGGCTGAACATCCTGGAATTGGCCCAGGCCCCGATAAGGGACCTGGATATCATTTTCTGCCAGAACCTGCTCATCTACTTCCGTCGCTGGCGCCGCCGCGATCTGCTCAACCTGCTTGCCAAAAGACTGGCTCCGGGTGGCATGCTGATAATCGGACTGGGTGAGATAGTGGACTGGAACAATCCTCTGCTAGAGCGGGTACCCGACGATCGGGTACAGGCCTATGTGCGGCGGAATATTCACGAAAGTGTGGAGTGACTATGGGTGATCGGCATGATTATGTCGCCCTCGACTGGGTAAAAGGGGAGATTTCCGAGACGCTGAATCAAGCGCGTCAGGCCCTGGTAGCCTTTGTCGAGAATCCCGGCGATTCGACCCGGTTGCGTTTCTGTCTGACCTATATTCACCAGGTCCATGGCACGCTGCAGATGGTCGAGTTTTACGGAGCTGCACTGCTCGCCGAGGAGATGGAGAAGCTTGCCCAGGCATTGATGCACGGCAGCACCAGTCGCGAGGGCGAGGCGCTCGACGTGCTGATGCAGGCCATACTCCAGCTGCCAACCTATCTGGACCGTGTGCAGTCGGGAAGACGAGACCTGCCTCTGGTGTTGTTGCCGCTACTCAACGACATGCGTACGGCGCGGGGCGAGAACCTGTTGTCTGAGAATGCGCTGTTCACGCCCGATGTAGATACCGGCAGCCCAACAGAGGGTGCCGAACGGCTGGGCAATCTCGCCGACGAAGATACCGTGCGGCAGTTACGCAAACTGCGCCAGGCCTTGCAGGTCGCCCATGCGGGCATTATCCGCAACCAGGATATTCCGGCCAATGCGCAGCGGCTCGGCAAGGTTTTTACCCGCCTGCAGGCGCTTTGCCAGGGTTCTGTCCATGCCGATCTCTGGGCTGCCTATGCCGGTGTAGTCGAAGGCGTAGAGCATGACAGCATCGACGCTGGTGCAGCCATCCGTCAATTGCTGCGGCAGGCTGACCGCGAGGTCCGGCAGCTGCTTGACCAGGGCGCGGCCGCGCTGGATAACCCGCCCGCGCTGGAACTGCTGCGTAACCTGCTGTTCTACGTGGCCAAGAGCCCGGGCGGCAGTCCGAGACTGGATGCACTGAAACAGCGTTACCAGCTCAAAGCCCTGCTCACCGAGGATGATATTGCCAACCAGGCAACCGGCTCGCGCCTGGTCGGCCCTGATCGCAGCGCAATGCAGTCGGTAGTCGAGGCGCTGGGTGAGGAGCTGCTGCAGGCCAAGGACCGGCTGGATCTGTTCGTGCGTAGCGACCGGACCCAGACCATTGAGCTGGCGGCCCTGGTGCCGGCGATGAAGCAGATAGCCGATACCCTGGCAATGCTCGGTCTGGGTCAGCCCCGGCGGGTACTGCTGGAGCAGATCGAACTGGTTGGCCAGCTGGCCGGCGGGGAGTCTGAGATCAACGATTCCTCACTGATGGATGTGGCTGGCGGCCTGCTGTACGTCGAGGCCAGCCTGCACGGCATCCTGGGGATGGAGCGTGAGCGCAGCAAGGCGCCTGGCTCAGGTCAGGGCAGCGACATGCAGCGCCTGGCAGCGGCCCAGGATATGGTGCTGGTCCATCGCCAGGTGGTGCAGGAAGCGCGAAATGCATTGGAGCAGAGCAGGGAGGCGATCAACGCTTTCATCGTCAGTCAGTGGGACCACTCCCAGCTGGAGCCGGTCGACGATCTGTTAAACAGTGTGCGTGGCGGTCTGGAAATGCTGCCGCTGGAGCGCTGCGCCGCGATCATCGGCAATTGCCGACGGTATGTCATCGATCAGTTGCTGACTCCGAAAAAGATTCCGGGCTGGCCGGAGCTGGACGCGCTGGCCGACGTAATAACCAGTGTCGATTACTACCTGGAACGGCTGGCCGAAGACGACAGTGAGCGCGGCGACAATATCCTTGCCGTAGCCGCGGATCGACTTGTTGAGCTGGGCTATGGCCTGGATTCAGCCCTGCCGGAAACATCGGCTGCGGCCGAGAGTTCGGTAGAGGCGGGGGTGGAACAGGTTGAGCCTGAATCCGCGCCGGAGCAGGAGGACGCCATTGCAGCCGATCTGCAAACGGACGAGCTTCCGGCCGAGCTGGCAGAGATCGAAACCACTGCGAGCGATGTTCCGCCCACCGTGGAGCCGACTGAAGAGCAGTTGCCAGTCAGCGAGACGGCTGAAACCTCGACAGCGACGGAAGACGAGGATTTTGATGCGGAACTGGTCGAAATCTTTGTCGAGGAAGCAGGCGAAGTACTCGAGACGCTGACCGAATTCACTCCGCTCTGGCAAGCGAGCCACGACGACCACAAGGCCCGGGCCGAGGTGCGCCGCGCATTTCACACGCTCAAGGGCAGTGGGCGGATGGTCAAGGCCGGCATCATGGCCGAGCTCGCCTGGTCGGTTGAAAATATGCTCAACCGGGTTATCGACCGCAGTATCGAGCTTACGCAGGCAGTCTTTGAGGTGGTCAACGCGGTACGCGCCGTGATGCCTGAACTGGTCGAGGATTTCGCCCTCAGCAAGCAGCAGGCTCTGCCGGAAGTGGGTCGTCTGACCGCTATAGCCGATGCCCTTTCACGCGGGGAGTCGGCAGAGGATGCGCTAGCCGTCGAGCATGAATCCGAAAGCAGCGGCGATGCGATCGAAGAAGCTGCCAGGCAGGCCGCAGTTGCAACCGCCGACACAGTGCTGGCAGATGGGGAAGAGCTGGGTGAGTTGCCGGTTCCCGATGTGGAGCTGGAAATCGAGCCCGAAGCCGAGCCCGAATCTGATCTCGAGCAAGAGCTTGAGCCTGCGGCGAGCGAAGCAGGTGAGCAGTCCACGGCCGAAACAGCGCCCGGGACCGAAGAGGTTTACCCGGCACAGCCTGAAACGACCTGGGAACTGCCCGATAGCGAGGTGATCGGCGACGCCGAACAGCCAGCACCCGAACTGGCGGAAATGGCCCTGGAGCACGGTCTGGATCCGATGCTACTGGAGATCTTCTACAACGAGACCCAGTCGCATATCGAACAGATCAACGCCTTTATCGCACAATGCGAACAGGCACTGCCCCGTCCGGTCAGCGATGCCCTGCAGCGCGCGCTGCATACTCTCAAGGGTAGCGCGCACATGGCCGGAATCCAGCCTATTGCCGTGCTTGCTACGCCGCTGGAAAGGCTGGCAAAAGACTTCAAGGCCAACCTGATCCCGGCTGACCAGTCGCTGGTCGATCTGCTCAATGATGCTGTCGAACTGTTTGAAGCCGGCGTCGCTCAGCTTGGCAGCACGCCCGAGCGTGCGCTGGAGGGCACCGACGAATTTCTCGAGCGCCTGGACAGCGTTCGCCAGCGCGGTCTGGCGGCGCGCGACAGTAGTCGCGCGGACCTGGACCAGGGCACTGCCAACGCTGGCCTGTTGTCGATCTTCCTGACCGAGGGTATCGACCATCTGCTGGATGTTACCGATACCCTGGCGCTCTGGGAGAATGGCGAAGGTCCGGCAATCGATAGCCGCGAGCTTTGTCAGAGCCTGCGTGCGCTCGGCGAAGTGGCCGGCGACGTGGAACTGGACGTCATCGAGTCGCTGTGTCAGAACCTTGAGGACATGCACGAAGCCTTGATGACCGAGCGGGTTGAATTGCGCCAGCCTGAGGTCGAGGCCCTGACCGCCGCGCATGAGCGTCTGATCGGCATGATGGACCAGGTAGCGGCCCACCAGCATATCGCGCCGGCGACAGCCGAAATTGCAGCATTGCATGCACTGCTGCCGCATCCGCCTCAGGCGGCTGGTGAACCCGTCTCGCCCGCACCAGCTGTATCCGGCGCCACCTGGAATCCGCAGGATGCCGGTACTGATGCCGAGCTGGTGGATATCTTCCTGGAGGAGGCTCAGGAGATCATCGACAGCGCATCGGCCAGTTTGCAGGAATGGATCGCCGATCCGGCGAACACCCTGGCAGTGGAATCCCTGCAGCGGGATCTGCATACCCTCAAGGGCGGCGCCCGCATGGCGGAGATTCCGCCGATCGGTGATCTCGCCCACGAGCTGGAATTTATCTACGAAGGCCTGGGCAACCAGCGTTATCAGCCCAGCGCCGGCCTGAATGATCTGTTGCATGCCTGCCACGACAGTCTGGCCGAGATGGTTGAGGGTGTGATGGCCGGCCGGCCGATCAGTGACGGCTCGGCCCTGATCGCCGCGATCAAGGGTTATCGCGCGCAACCCGACAAGCCCCCGCAGTTGCCTGGTCAGAGCGATGAGGCAGAGGTGGCGCCGCAGTTGCAGCGCGAAGCAAAGGAAACCGATTCCACCGAGATACTGGCAACCGATCCATTGCAGGGCATGCTGGGCATGTTCGTGGAAGAGGCGCGCGAGCTCTTGGCCCCCTGCGCTGCGCTACTGGCGCGCAGCCAGGACGAACCGGCCGCGGCTGACGAACTGGTGCGTCGTGTGCAGACCCTCAAGGGCAGTGCGCGGATGGCAGGCCAGAGCGAGCTGGCCGGGCAAAGCAAGAAACTGGAAGCCGATCTGCAAGGGGCAAGTGCGTCGCCGGAGCAGTTGAATAACCAATTGCAGCAACTGCACGCGGCAGTGGAAAGTCTCGGCGGCGGCGTCGAGCCCGGGCTGGCAGACTGGTCCATGCCCGAAATCGCTGCGCCCGCACCGTCGGCGCCTCCGACCGCCAGTGCCGGAGAGCCGCCGCAAGCAATAGCTGCTCCGCGTCAGACCCTGGCTGCGGTCAAGAACATACTACAACAGGCAATGGCGGCCAGTGATGCCGGTAGCGATGATCAGTCTGCACGTATCAGTGGCCAGGAAACCGTCAAGGTATCGGCCAAGCTGCTTGAAGAGCTGGTCAACCTGGCCGGGGAGACATCCATTTTCCGCGGCCGGATCGAACAGCAGGTCAACGATCTGGCCCATACGCTGAACGACGTCGACAGCACCATCGAGCGAGTGCGCGATCAGCTGCGTCGTCTCGACATGGAGACCCAGGCGCAGATTCTTTCGCGTCACCAGGAAGAGATCGATCAGGCCTACGAGGACTTCGATCCGCTGGAAATGGACCGCTATTCGCAGCTGCAGCAGCTGTCGCGCTCGCTGTTCGAGTCCGCGTCGGATTTGCTCGATCTGAAGGAAACCCTGGCCGCCAAGAGCCGTGACGCGGAGACGTTGCTGCTGCAGCAGGCGCGCGTTAACACCGAGTTGCAGGAAGGTTTGATGCGCACGCGCATGGTGCCGTTTGAACGGCTTCTGCCGCGGATGCGCCGGGTGGTGCGTCAGGTGGCCAGCGAAGTGGGCAAGCAGGTGATTCTGGAGATTGGCAGCGCCGAGGGCGAAATGGATCGCAGCGTGCTCGAACGCATGATCGGGCCGCTGGAGCACATGCTGCGTAACGCGGTGGACCATGGTATCGAATTGCCCGAAGTGCGCCAGGAGCAAGGCAAACCGGAGGAGGGCCGCATTACCCTCGATCTGCAACGCGAGGGCGGCGAGATCGTCCTGCTGTTGTCAGACGACGGCGCTGGCATCAACCTGGACGCGGTACGCCGCAAGGCGATCGAGCGCGGTCTGATGGACGCCGACGCCGAGCTGACCGACCAGGAAGTGCTGCAGTTCATTCTCGAGGCCGGTTTCTCCACCGCCGACAAGGTTACCCAGATTTCCGGCCGTGGCGTCGGTATGGATGTGGTCAACTCGGAGGTCAAGCAGCTTGGCGGCAGCATGAGCCTGGACACCCGTCCGGGCAAGGGCAGCACCTTCACCATTCGCCTGCCCTTCACCGTATCGGTCAACCGGGCACTGATGGTCTACTCCGGAGATGACCTGTACGCAATTCCGCTGAATACCATCGAGGGTATCGTGCGCGTCTCCGGCTATGAGCTGGAGGCCTATTACGCCCCCGACGCCCCGCCGTTCGAATACGCCGGCAAGCGTTATGACCTGCGCTATCTCGGTGATCTGCTGGTAACCGGGCAGCAGCCGCGACTCAGCGGGCACAGCTTGCCGCTGCCGGTCATCCTGGTACGCGGCGCTGAGCACACGGTGGCCGTCCAGGTCGACGCACTGGCCGGATCGCGGGAAATCGTGGTGAAGAGTATGGGCAAGCAATTCGCCGTGGTGCCGGGTATCTCCGGCGCCACCATCCTCGGGGATGGCCGCGTGGTAGTGATTCTCGACCTGCTTGCGATCATCCGCGCCCAGCTGGCGTTGCAGTCCCAGCAGCGTCTTGCGGCCGAACGTGCCCAGGGCGGCGCGGAAAAGGAAGAAGAGCGCGCGACCCTGGTGATGGTGGTCGACGATTCGATTACCGTGCGCAAGGTCACAACTCGTCTGCTCGAGCGTCACGGCATGGAAGTGGTTACCGCCAAGGACGGGGTCGAGGCAATTGCCCGGCTGCAGGATATGCACCCGGACATCATGCTGCTGGACATCGAAATGCCCCGTATGGACGGCTTCGAAGTCGCCACGCTGGTGCGTCATGACGAACGGCTCAAGGACCTGCCGATCGTGATGATCACATCGCGTACCGGAGAGAAGCACCGGGAGCGCGCGAAGACCATCGGCGTGAATGATTATCTGGGCAAGCCCTACCAGGAAAGCCAGTTGCTGGAAGCAATTGGCAAGCTGGTCAAGGTTCGTGATTGAGCCAGCTGCGCCTGCTATTGCGCTGCTGGCAGGCACCACGCAGAAGCGTCAGCTGTTGCAGGAGGTGCTCGAAGGCTTCGGTTATCGGGTGATCTTCGCTGGCGCACCCGAGGACCTGGACTGTGCTGCGCTGGAGGCAATCGAGGCTGACGCCTGGTTGCTGGAGCTGGCCGATGAGTCCGAGCTGGCCGACTGGCTTCTTGAGCAAAGCCCGGTACCGGTGCTCCTGGGGGCGGGGGAGGTACCGCATCACGAAAGCGAGGATTATCCACGCTGGAAACGCCGGCTCCTGGCCAAGCTGCTACCGTTGCTGGGGCCGCCGCCGGAACCGCAATGCCCGCCGCCCGGTTTCGAAAACGCGCCGCCTGGATTACCGCCGGCCCGGTGCATCTGGTTGCTTGCGGCATCCTTGGGCGGGCCTGCAGCGGTGAAGCGTTTTCTTGACCGGTTGCCGGCTACGCTGCCGGTCGCATTCGTCTATGCGCAGCACATTGATGCCGGATTCGAGGCGCAGTTACCGGTGATCCTCGGCCGGCAGAATACCTGGCGGGTGCTCAACTGTGTCAGCGGTGCTCATCTGCATGAGGGAGAGGTTCTCGTGGCACCGATCAGGCGAAGCCTGAGCTTTTCGCCGGAAGGGCAGGTACGGCTCAGCGACACGCCCTGGCCCGGACCTTACCAGCCTTCTATCGAGACACTGCTCGATGCTGTTGCCGGCGCCTTCGCGCCGGCCTGTGGTGCCATCATTTTCAGCGGGATGGGTGAGGATGGCGTGCAGGCATGTGGCCGACTGCGCGACCAGGGAATTCAGGTCTGGACTCAGGACGCCGAGAGCGCAGCCTGCGCGATCATGCCCGAGGCGGTGAAAGATGCGGGTTACAGTAGCCGCCAAGGTTCACCGGAAGCACTGGCTGATGCGCTGCGCTACTGGGTAGCACAGGAATGGCCGGTTGCGCTTTAGCGCGGCGGCAAAACAGAAATACGAGAGGACGCGGTATGACGGACGCACTGGAAAGCCTGAATGGACTGATCGTTCCGCTCGCGGAGCAGGCGCTGCTGCTGCCCAACGTGGCAGTGGCGGAGCTGGTGGGGTTTCGTCTCAACCGCGAGCCCGGTAACGCTCCGCCCTGGTTTCTTGGCTGGACGCTCTGGCGTGACCAGCAGGTGCCGGTAGTCGATCCCTATGTGCTCCTCGACGAGCAGCCTGATGAGACCGGGAGACAGCCACGCACGCTGATCCTCAATGCCATCGGCGAGCGGCCGGGGGTGCATTTCATTGCCCTGCGCGTATGGAGCATTCCCCGTTCGCGCAAAATCACCCGAGGCGAGATCAGTGCCGAACAGGGCTGTGTTCCTTATGTGCTGCAGACGGTGAAGCTGGGCGAGGAGGCGCAGACATTGTGCATACCCGATCTGCTCGGCATCGAGCAGACCCTGAATAACGCCGGTCTGCTGCGCGCCTGACGCCCGGCGCTCAGACCGGAAAGCTCAGCCGCGCCTCGGTGCCGCCGCCACTGCGGTTGAGCAGCTGCACGGTGGCTCCATGGCTCTCGGCGATGCGCTTGACGATCGCCAGACCCAGGCCGGTACCCTTGGTAGTGCGTGCACGGTCGCCGCGGGTGAACGGCGTGAACAGGGCTTCGCACTCGGTGGGATCGATACCGGGCCCGCGATCCAGAATCGCAACTACCAGATAGGGCTGCGCGGCGGCACGGGTAACGTAGGTACAGACCTCTATGCCGGCGCCACCGTGGTGCAGTGCATTGTCGATCAGGTTGCCGATTACCCGCTTCATCGACAGGCGCCGAAGCTTGATCAGCGGCACCGGCTCAAGGCATAGCCTGACCAGTTCCTCGCCGGTATTCAGCGGCGCGACTACCTCACGAATAATGTCATTGATGTCCTCGGCCTCGGTCGCCTCGGTACTGCCGTCACGCATGAAGGACATGAACTGGTCGAGAATCGCATCCATGTCCTCAATGTCGCGAATCATGCCCTCGGTCAGGTCGGGATCGGCGCTGGACAGCAGCTCGGTCGAAAGACGCATACGGGTCAGCGGTGTACGCAGGTCGTGGGATACGCCGGCCAGTAGCATTGCCCGGTCGCGGTTGGCCTGTTCGACGTCGTAAGCCATCTGGTTGAAGGCCCGGTATACCTCGGAAATCTCGGCCGGACAGTTAGTATCCAGCAGGCGCACGCTCTGTCCCTTTCCGATACGCCTTGCTGCACGCTCGAGGGTTTTCAGCGGGTTGTTGAGCTGGCGCACGAATACCCAGGCGGCTGCGGTGGAGAGCAGGCCTATAAGCCCCAGCCAGAGCACTACTATCCAGATACGCTGGCCACGAAGTGGGTGCGCGTAGAGGGGCACCTGCAACCAGTTGTCGCCGTAGCTGGGTTGATGCACCCAAAGCAGCGGTTCGCCCTGTATGCGCACACGTACCTGGGTCATGTCGCCCAGCTCTTCACGAAGCTGAGTGGTAAATATGCCCGAGTAGGGCCAGTGAACTTCTCCCTTGGGTACCTCCTGGGCAGGTATCAGGCGCAGGCCGGTGACCTGCTCGATCTCTGCACGGGCGGCGGGATCGCTGGCCCAGTAGGAAGTGACCAGCATTGCGGTACCGTGGCTGTACTGCCGATCGACCAGCAGATCTTCGTTGGCCAGCAGGTACAGCATGGTCAGGATTTTTGAAAACAGCGTAACCAGCAGTACCAGCGTGATAGTGCGGGCAAAGAAGCTGCGCGGCATCAATGGATGCCAGCCGGGACCCCCTTTCACGAACCCTTGCCGTCCGGTACGAATACGTAGCCGACACCCCATACGGTCTGGATGTAACGCGGCTTGGATGGATCGGGCTCAAGCATGCGGCGCAAGCGTGAGATCTGCACGTCGATCGAGCGTTCCAGTGCATCCCATTCGCGGCCGCGGGCCAGCTGCATGAGCTTGTCACGGGTGAGCGGTTCACGGGGATGCTGCACCAGGGCCTTGAGCACGGCGAATTCACCCGTGGTCAGCATATGCACTTCATCGCCACGGCGCAGTTCGCGTGTGGCCAGGCTGAGTACGAACTCGCCGAAGCTGACTTCTTCGTCCTCGCCACCCGGGGCGCCCGGCACCTGGGGAGCCTGGCGACGCAGTACCGCCTTGATGCGGGCGACCAGTTCGCGGGGATTAAACGGCTTGGGCAGATAGTCATCTGCGCCCTGTTCCAGGCCGAGAATCCGGCTGGCCTCGTCGCCCTTGGCGGTCAGCATGATGATTGGCGTCTTGTTGTCCTGGTCGCGCAGACGCTTGCACGCAGTCAGACCATCCTCGCCGGGCAGCATCAGGTCCAGCACAATCAATGAATAGAGTTCGCGGGCAAGCAGGCGATCCATCTGTTCGGTATTTTCCACGGCCCTGACGCGATAACCCTGTTCAGTCAGAAAGCGCTCGAGCAAACGGCGCAGTCGCACGTCGTCGTCAACAATCAGGATCTTTTCACCTTCACTGGTCATACCGGCTCCACCCTTGTTCAGTTCGTTTGTATTGTGTATGAACCCGCCTGTTAGCGGGCCTGCGCATTGTTACAAGAGGTTTCTTTTGTATAAGTTTTTACCCCTGAGCAGTCGGCCGCCGAGTTCCCCCGATCCACCCCGTGAGCGAATCTGTCGGTTATACTGCGCTGCCTGTAAAACTGACTCGGAAATCTTGCCCATGGAATCTATCGCCTCACGCATCGCCACCGAACTCGCCGTTCGTCCCGAGCAGGTCGACGCGACCGTGAGGCTGCTGGATGAAGGCGCCAGCGTGCCGTTCATTGCGCGCTACCGCAAGGAGGTCACCGGCAGTCTGGACGACACCCAGCTGCGTTACCTGGAAGAGCGCTTGCGCTACCTGCGCGAGCTCGAGGATCGCCGTTCGACCATTCTTGCCAGTATTGGCGAGCAGGGCAAGCTGACTGCCGAGCTCGAGCGCGACATTCGCAGCGCCGACAGCAAGACCCGGCTGGAAGATCTCTATCTGCCCTACAAGCCCAAGCGCCGCACCAAGGGGCAGATAGCGCTGGAAGCAGGCCTGGGTCCGCTGGCAGAGAGCCTGTATGCCGACCCGGCGCTGACACCCGAGCAGGAAGCGGCGGCGTTTGTTGATGCAGAGAAGGGCGTTGCCGATGTGAAAGCGGCACTTGATGGCGCCAAGTACATATTGATGGAGCGCTTCAGCGAGCAGGCGAGTCTGCTGGAGCGCCTGCGAAGCGCCCTGCGTCAGGATGGCCGCGTGGTATCGAAACTGGTGCCGGGCAAGGAGCAGGAGGGCGCCAAGTTCCGGGATTACTTCGATTATGCCGAAGACCTGCGCAAGGTACCTTCGCACCGCGCGCTGGCGATTCTGCGCGGGCGCAATGAGGGCATCCTCAGTATTGGCCTGGAACTCGGTGAGCCGGACCGGCCGGCCAGCGCGCCGCATCCCTGCGAGGGGATGATTGCCCAGGCGGTGGATGTTCGCGACGAGGGGCGTGCGGGTGACCGTTGGCTGGTCGAGGTGGTGCGCTGGACCTGGCGCGTCAAGTTGTTGGGTCAGCTGGAAACCGAACTGCTCGGTGATCTGCGCGAAAGCGCTGAAGACGAAGCGATCCGGGTATTCGCCAGCAACCTCAAGGATCTGCTGCTGTCGGCGCCCGCAGGGCCGCGGGTCACCCTCGCGCTGGACCCGGGGCTGCGCACCGGCGTCAAGGTGGTGGTGGTGGATGCGACCGGCAAGCTGGTGGACTTCACCACCGTATTTCCCCACGCACCACGCAACCAGTGGCAGGAGTCCCTGGCCGTGCTGGCCGCGCTGTGCAGCAAGCACAGCGTCACCCTGCTGGCGATCGGCAATGGCACCGCATCGCGTGAGAGTGACAAGCTGGCAGGCGAACTGATCAAGCTGTGCCCGCAGCTGCCCCTGCAGAAGATCATGGTGTCCGAGGCGGGCGCATCGGTGTACTCGGCATCGGAACTGGCAGCCAAGGAATTCCCGGAACTGGATGTGACCTTCCGCGGCGCAGTCTCGATCGCGCGCCGTCTGCAGGACCCTCTGGCCGAACTGGTGAAGATCGAGCCCAAGGCCATCGGTGTCGGCCAGTATCAGCATGACGTGTCCCAGGTAAAGCTGGCGCGCAGCCTGAATGCGGTGGTCGAAGACTGTGTGAACGCCGTCGGGGTAGATCTCAATACCGCCTCGGCGCCGCTACTCACGCGCGTTTCGGGACTCAATCCGACCATCGCACAGAACATTGTCGATTACCGTGATCAGCACGGCGCCTTTGGTACCCGCCGCGAGCTGCTCAAGGTGGCGCGGCTGGGTGACAAGACCTATGAACAGGCTGCGGGTTTTCTGCGGGTGATGAATGGCGATAACCCGCTGGACGCCTCGGCGGTGCACCCGGAAGCCTACCCGCTGGTCGAGCGGATTGCCGGCGAAACCGGTCGCGATGTGCGTACCCTGATTGGTGATTCTGCCTTCCTGCGCAAGCTCGACCCAAAGAACTTCACCGATGCCCACTTCGGCGTGCCGACCATTACCGACATTTTGCTCGAGCTGGACAAGCCGGGTCGGGATCCGCGCCCGGAATTCAAGGCCGCGGCGTTCCAGGAAGGCGTCGAGACCCTCCGCGATCTAAAGCCAGGCATGCAGCTTGAGGGCGTGGTGAGCAACGTCGCCAATTTTGGCGCCTTCGTTGATATTGGCGTGCACCAGGACGGCCTGGTACATATTTCCATGCTCGCCCACCAATTCGTCAAGGATCCGCGGGATGTGGTGAAGGCCGGCGATATCGTGCGCGTCAAGGTGATGGAGGTGGACATCCCTCGCCAGCGCATTAGCCTCAGCATGCGCATGGATGACGAGCCTGGCGCTGAAACCCATGGGCGCCCCGGTGCCTCCGATCGGCCGACCCGGGCGCAGGGCGATCGTGCCAAAAACAAAGGTCAGGGCCGCGGTCAGAGTGCCGGCGCTGGTGCGCAGCCAGCCGCCGGTGGTACCTTTGCCAACCTGTTTGCCAATGCCAAAGACCTGAAGAAGCGTTGAGAATGAGCCCACATCCCACATTAAATCGCATGAGCGCCTTTACCCGGATGCTCGGTCTTGAGTTCAAGTCGATCGAAGTCGGCACCTGCACGCTGACCCTGCCGATCCGTGAAGATCATTTCAACTCTACCGAGCGGGTGCACGGGGGGGTGATTTTTTCGCTGCTGGATTCAGCCATGGGGGCGGCTGCTTTCAGCGTCCTGGAGCCCCATGAATCGACTGCTACAGTGGAGTGCAAGATCAACTACACCCGCGCGGTAGTCGGTGGTGAGCTGGAGTGCATCGGCAAGGTCGTGCATGCCGGCACCCGCACAGTGGTGGTTGATGGCGAGATACGCCAGGACGGTGCCCTGGTGGCCAAGGCCCTGGGCACCTTCGCGCGGATCTGATCCGGTATTCAACAGTCTGCCGTGCGCCATGCGCAGGGCCCGTTTGGCTAAGGAGTGACAACCTTGTCACCAGCATTCAGCGACACTCTCGATCTGCTCTACAGCACTGCCGGACGCGAAGTCTTGCGCGGTTGCCGCCACGGTATCGAAAAGGAAAGCTTGCGCACCACGCCGGACGGCACGCTGGTGCATACGCCGCACCCGGTGGCGCTGGGCTCGGCACTGACCCATCCGAGTATCACCACCGACTATTCAGAAGCGCTGATCGAGTTGATCACCCCGGTGAACACCAGCCTTGATGCGCTGTTCGACAGCCTCGACATGACCCATCGCTTCGTCTACGCACAGCTGGGTGACGAGCTGCTGTGGACCGAGTCGATGCCATGCAGGCTGCCTGCCGATGCGCAGATCCCGATTGCCTGGTACGGCACGTCCAATGTGGGCATGCTCAAGCATGTCTATCGTCGTGGCCTGGCGATCCGCTACGGCAAGGCGATGCAGTGTATCGCCGGCATTCACTACAACTTCTCGTTACCGGCCAAGCTATGGGCGACCTTGCAGCAGCAGGAAAGCGACCAGCGTTCTGCCCAGGACTACCAGTCCGACCGCTACATGGCGATGATCCGCAACTTCCGCCGTTACGCCTGGCTCCTGATGTACCTGTTTGGCGCTTCGCCGGCAGTCTGCGCGACTTTCCTCCAGGGTCGTGACCACAAGTTGCATAAGCTGGGTGACAACACGCTGTACCTGCCCTATGCCACCAGCCTGCGCATGAGTGACCTGGGTTACAACAACAACGCCCAGTCAGGACTGAACGTCTGCTACAACTCGCTCGACAGTTATATCCAGAGCATGCAGGAGGCAATCAGTCTGCCCTTTGCCGCCTATGACCGTATGGGCACGCATGATAGCGACGGGCAATGGCAGCAGCTCAATACCAACCTGTTGCAGATCGAGAACGAGTTCTACAGTCCGATCCGGCCCAAGCGTGTGACCAATAGCGGCGAGAAGCCAGTGCACGCGCTTGCCTCGCGCGGTGTCGAGTACATTGAAGTGCGCTGCATGGATATCGACCCGTTCGTGCCATTGGGTATCGAGCCGGCAACGGCCCGCTTTCTGGACAGCTTCCTGCTCTACTGCGCCCTGCACGAGAGTCCGCCGCTGACAGAGGAAGCTTGTGTGGAAACCGGTGAGAATTTCGCCCTGGCTGTCAAGCGTGGTCGCGAGCCTGGCCTGCAGCTGTCAGACGGCGGCGAATCGCGAGATTTGGTCACCTGGGGTGACGAATTGCTGGGGCGTATCGGCTACTGTGCCGCGCTGCTGGATCGCGTACATCAGGCCGAGGTTTACACGCAGAGCCTGACAGAGCAGCGGGCCAAACTCGCAAATCCTGCGTTGACGCCATCGGCTCGGGTGCTCGATGCGATCGCAGGGCACGGCAACAGCTTCTTCCGCTTTGCCCTGGAACAATCGAAGCTGCACCGCGAACATTTTGCCGCCAGGCCACTGGATGACCAGACCCTCGCCGCCTATCGGGCCGAAGCCGCGGCCTCCCTGGCCGACCAGCAGTCTATCGAAGCGTCTGACGAAACGGATTTTGACAGCTTTGTTGCCAGCTACCTGAGCCAGGGCATCGCCGACTAGCTGGCGGAAATGCCCGGCCGGCTGTGTGGCGGTGCTGGGCGTTACGGGGCTTTACCGGGCGTTTACTGCGTGACCAGGTTGGTGAACAGCAGATCATCCACCAGCGGTTTGCCTTCTTCCTCTTCGAGCACTTCGCGCACCGCGGTCAGCGCTTTACTGCGCAGCTCTTCCTTGCCTTCCAGCGTCCCGACGCTTTCCAGGGTCTCATGGGCGAACAGGCTGACCAGCGCATTGCGTATCAGCGGATCGTGATATTCAATCCGCGGCACCGCGGCTGGGTCGTTGGCCCGCAGCGCAACATCGACCTTCATGTACTGGATCTTCGGGCCGGGGCCGACGGTGCCGACAAAAGCCGGCTTTAGCTCGACATACTGGGCGCCGGCCACCGGAGCATCCTCGGCCTGGACGTGTGACACCGCGAAAAGGCTTAGCAGCAGGGGCAGGGCGAGAAACGTGCGCATGGGTTAGACTCCTTATGGTTGGCCACAGGATAGCCGAGGGTGGCTCCCCAGCCAACCAGCGCCGCGGCGGATGTTATGAACGGCAATCAATCAAGGGCATGGTCATTGACCCGGCTGCCCCGCTTGCGACTAGACTGTGTGAAAACCTGATAATGGAGTCATCATGAAAGCCGTATTGTGCAAAGAATTTGGTCCCGCCAGCAGCCTGGTACTGGAAGAAACCGCCGATCCCGTTGCCAAACCCAACGAAGTGGTCCTGGACATCCATGCCGCAGGGGTCAACTTTCCCGACACGCTGATCATTGAAGGCAAATACCAGATCAAACCGCCATTCCCGTTCTCCCCGGGTGGTGAAGCCGCCGGGGTGATCGCCAGCGTCGGTGACAAGGTCAGTCATCTCAAGCCCGGTGATCGGGTCATGGGGCTGACCGGTTACGGCAGTTTCGCCGAACAGATCGCCGTTGATGCCTCGCGCATCCTGCCTATCCCCAAGAACATGGACTTTGTGACCGCCGCTGGCTTCAGCATGACCTACGGCACGTCCATGCACGCACTCAAGCAGCGTGCCGACCTTAAGGCGGGCGAGACCCTGCTGGTCCTCGGCGCATCGGGTGGTGTGGGCCTGGCGGCAGTAGAAATCGGCAAGGCCATGGGTGCGCGCGTTATCGCCGCCGCCTCCAGCGCCGAGAAGCTGGAGGTAGCGCGCGCCGCTGGCGCCGACGAACTGATCAACTACTCGGAAGTCAGCCTCAAGGATGCGGTCAAGGAACTGACCAAGGGCCAGGGCGCCGACGTGATCTACGATCCGGTCGGTGGCGACCTGTTCGACCAGGCCGTGCGTTCGATCAACTGGAAAGGCCGCCTGCTGGTCGTAGGCTTCGCCAGCGGCCGCATTCCCGAATTCCCGGTGAACCTGGCTCTGCTGAAAGGCTCTTCCATCGTCGGTGTGTTCTGGGGCTCCTTCGCTGCTCGCGAGCCACAGACCAACCGGGAAAACTTTGAGGAGCTGTTTGCCTGGTTCACCGAGGGCAAACTCAAGCCCCTGGTTTCGGAAAAATTCCGTCTGGACCAGTACGAAGACGCGCTGAACATCCTTACTTCACGCAAGGCCGTGGGCAAGGTTGTGGTTCAGGTTCGCGACTGAATCGGCACTACTGGCTGCCGGCATACCCCTGCTGGCGCCAGGCTTCGAATATCAGCACCGCAGCACTGTTCGACAGGTTCAGGCTGCGGCTGTCTGGCCGCATCGGAATCCGCAGTACCTGATCCGTTGGCAGGCCTTCACGTACCGCCGCCGGCAGGCCCCGGCTCTCGGGACCGAACAGAAACAGATCCCCCGGCTTGAAAGCCACCTCACTGAAATTGCGGGTGCCCTTGGTACTCAGCGCAAACACGCGCTGTGGCTGCACCGCCGCCAGACAGGCCTCCAGGTTCGCATGGGTTCTGACCGCAGCAAACTCGTGATAGTCCAGCCCTGCGCGGCGCAGCCGCTTGTCATCCAGCTCGAAACCCAGTGGCTCAATCAGATGCAGGCTGCAGCCGGTATTTGCGCACAGGCGGATGATGTTACCGGTATTGGGCGGGATTTCCGGTTCGAGCAGGGCGATGTGGAACATGGGTGCGCCAGTAGGTAATGTGGATGGCGAAGTCTAGGCTGGGGCGCGCGCAGCGGCAAGCTAACAGCTACTTTCCTTTCGCCCATAAAAAAAGGTGACTCCAGCCTGCCTGAACCGGAGTCACCTCAAATACACCCACAGTTAACTAAGCATCAAGCGTGCCAAAAGCCGTTTGCTGGCTCGCTATTCGTTCTCTTCCTCGTCGTGACCGTCTATATTCATACCCAGTTCCTTGATTTTGCGGGTCAGGGTATTGCGGCCCCAGCCCAGTAACTGCGCGGCATCGCGGCGTCTGCCGGCAGTGTGCTTGAGGGCTGTTTCAATCATGATGCGCTCGAACGCGGGGACGGCTGTTTCCAGCAGGCTGGTGACCCCGCGGTCCAGTTCCTGGTCGGCCCAGATGCGCAAACTGTGCTCCCAATGGCCATCTGTTGCACCGTCGTGGTGCTGGTTGAGCATTTCCGGGGGCAGGTCCTCAACCAGCACTTCGCGGCTAGACGCCATGACGGTGATCCAGCGGCAGGTGTTTTCAAGTTGGCGCACGTTGCCCGGCCACGGCAGGCTGCGCAGGTAGTCGCGGGTCTGCGGCTTGAGTACCTTGGGTTCGACTGCCAGTTCCTGCGCGGCGCGGGCGAGGAAATGCTGGGCCAGAGCAGGGATGTCCTCGCGGCGCTCGGCGAGCTTGGGAATATGGATTCGGATTACGTTCAGGCGGTGGAACAGGTCTTCGCGGAAGTTGCCGGCCTGTACCAGATCCTCGAGGTTCTGGTGTGTGGCAGCGATGATGCGCACATCGACCTTGATCGGCACGTGGCCGCCCACCCGATAGAACTCGCCGTCGGCCAGTACGCGCAGCAGGCGGGTCTGGGTTTCCGGCGGCATGTCGCCAATTTCATCGAGGAACAGCGTGCCGCCGTCGGCCTGCTCAAAGCGTCCACGGCGTTGTACTGCAGCTCCGGTAAAGGCGCCTTTTTCATGGCCGAACAGCTCCGATTCCATCAGATCCTTGGGGATCGCTGCCATGTTCAACGCAATGAACGGATTGCGTGCCCGCGGGCTGTGGCGGTGCAGGGCATGGGCGACCAGCTCCTTGCCGGTACCGGATTCGCCATTGATCAGCACGGTGATGTTGGAGTGGGATAGACGACCGATGGCGCGGAACACCTCCTGCATCGCCGGCGCTTCGCCGATGATCTCCGGCGTGCGGGCGTCGCTCACCTCGGGTCCCTGGCCTTCCTGCTCGCGGCTGTGGGCCAGTGCCCGGCGCACCAGGGCAACTGCTTCGTCCACGTCGAAAGGCTTGGGCAGGTATTCGAAGGCGCCGCCCTGGTAGGAGGCTACCGCGCTGTCCAGGTCGGAATGCGCGGTCATGATGATGACCGGCAGTTTTGGCAGTCGGTCGCGCAAGGTGGAGAGAAGCTCCAGACCGCTGGTGCCGGGCATGCGTATATCGCTGATCAGGACGTCCGGATGTTCGCGCTGAAGCCGCGCCAGGGCGGCATCGGCATTGTCAAAACTGACCGATTCCATGCCTTCCTGCTGAAGCGCCTTTTCCAGCACCCAGCGTATCGAACGGTCGTCATCGACGATCCAGACGTTTTCAGTTCGGCTCATGGGTTTTGTCTCCCGGTACGGGTTCCAGTGGTAGGAACAGGGTAAAAACGGTACGGCCAGGTTTGCTCTCGCATTCGATCAGGCCCTGGTGTTGACTGATAATGTTCTGGGTGATCGACAGGCCAAGCCCCGTGCCTTCGGGCCGACCGCTGACCATCGGGTAGAAAATGCTCTCAACAATGTCGCTGGGTATGCCCGGACCGTTGTCGATAATCTGTACGCGACAGACGAGGCGATGACGTACCTGGCCGATAGTGAACTGGCGTAACGCGCGGGTGCGCAGAACGATACGACCTTTCTGCAGGCCACCTTGCTCGGCAATGGCCTGCATCGCATTGCGCACGATGTTGAGCAGTGCCTGGATAAGCTGTTCCCGGTCGGCCATGATCTCTGGAATGCTTGGATCGTAGTCCCGGCGCAGAATCAGCTCCCGCTGGGTTTCGGCCTCAACCAGGCTGTAGACGCGCTCGGTAATCTCGTGGATGTTCAGCGGCTGCAGGCTGGGTGGCCGATACGGCCCGAGCATGCGATCAACCAGGTTGCGCAGGCGGTCAGCCTCTTCGATGATTACGTCCGTATAATCCTTGAGCGACTCCTCCGGCAATTGGCGGGCCAGCAGCTGGGCGGCGCCGCGGATGCCGCCCAGGGGATTCTTGATCTCATGGGCCAGGCCGCGTACCAGAACCTTGGTCACCTCCTGCTTAGAAAGCTGGGCCTCTTCCTTGGTGATCCGCAGCAGTCGGTCGCGGGGATGCAGTTCCAGCAACAGCCAGTGAGTGTCTGCGCTCACAATTGGGGTGACCGAGTAATCGACCGTCAGGCTGTGGCCGTTGTTAAGGTCCAGCTGGGCTTCACGTTTGGTGAACGGGTTGCCATCGGTAACCGCCTGGCGCAATGACTCGAGGGCGGTCCGATGGTCATTGAACAGATCGCCGATCGGCTGCTGGGAGACGCGCTGGCCGCTGACCTCGAGCAGAATTTCCGCGGCCGGATTCATGTATCTAAGATACAGACCTTCGTCCAGCAAGAGCACAGCTGTGGTGAGGTTGTCGAGTATCTGGCGTAGAAATCGGTCAGGCAGCATAAGAGACCCCGTGGTTTGTGCAGACAGTTGCAAGAAGCGAACCAATAAAGGGCGTAAATCACGCTGGAGACTGCGGGCCGGTCGGGAGCCAGGACAGGTTCAGGCGAATACGCTGGTGCGGGGGATCATGCAGGGCTGCAAAGCCCGCTGCTTAAGGGGTTTGCGGCTTGATTGCGCGCCAGTATGGGTAACTGATGCGACGGGACGTTCACTCCAGCCGGGCGGAACCATGTCCGGCCGAGAAAGGGAAGCGTGCACGAAATCCGGCGTACCGGGAATCAGTATGCACTGATTTGGTGCGCCGCGTCAGGTCGGCTCACTGAGCAGCCGGGTTCAGGGGGCAGGATTGCCTGCGGCGGGCTTTTGCGGTGCCTGGGGTGCGGCATTGGAGCCGGTGCGTCCAGGCTGGAGCAGGGAAGTACGCTGCAGGTGCACGGTGATGCCCTGGCTGCGCTGCACTTCCTCACCCCGGGAATTGGTCACCACTGCCACAATATCGTGCGACCCTCGATCGAGCTCGGTCAGGGTCAGGCGCTGGGTTGCCTGGCCGTTGCCGGCAGTCGCCGCCGGGCGCATCTCACCGTCGACGCTGGCGCGCAGGATGTGTCCGGGCGCCAGTGGCGGCTCGGTGTTGACCACCAGCGTGAGGCTGCCGTCATTCGCCCGGACTGCTTCGTCATGGTCGGGACTGGCAATCTGGAGGGTGTTGTAACTATTTGTCGGTTTTCCCTCGGCATCCTGGTTTTGATCCGGGGTGCGTTCGCGCATTTGCGGGACTGCTGTCTCCACTGTATTGGTGGGTGGCAGATCGATCCGGCGCGAATCGGGGTGAGGCTGGTCGGAATAGATCTTGTTGCCATTCGCATCGGTCCAGGTATAGATCTGGGCGTTGGCGAGGCCGGCCAGCGAGACGAGCACGGCGCCCAGCGCCCAGCACAAATGAATTCGCAGCATGATTGTCACTCCTGTGATTCGAGTTTCAAGCCTTGCACCCAATCGTGCTTCTGGCAAGGCCCGACGGACGGGCGAAAAAAAAGGGCGCCTGAAAGGCACCCTTTTTCGACCGCGGTCAAGACACCGGGTTCAGACGCTGTAGTACAGGTCATACTCGAGCGGGTGAACGAAGGTGCGTACCTTGAGCTCTTCTGCTGCTTTCAGTTCGATGTAGGCATCGATCAGCTCGTCGGTGAATACACCGCCCTTGGTCAGATACTCGCGATCAGCGCTCAGAGACTCCAGGGCCTCCTTCAGGCTGCCACAGACCTGAGGGATCTGGTTCGCCTCTTCGGGCGGCAGGTCATACAGGTTCTTGTCAGCCGCATCGCCGGGGTGGATCTTGTTCTGGACGCCGTCCAGGCCAGCCATCAGCAGTGCCGCGAAGCACAGGTAGGGGTTGGCTGCCGGATCAGGGAAGCGAGCTTCAATGCGACGTGCCTTCGGGCTGGAAACGTACGGGATACGGATCGAGGCGGAGCGGTTGCGGGCCGAGTAGGCCAGCATGACCGGGGCTTCGAAACCGGGTACCAGACGCTTGTAGGAGTTGGTGGCCGGGTTGGTGAATGCGTTCAGCGACTTGCCGTGCTTGATGATACCGCCAATGAAGAACAGGGCAGTGTCGGACAGGCCGGAGTAGCCTTCGCCAGCGAAGGTATTCTTGCCATCCTTGGAGATGGACATGTGTACGTGCATACCGGAGCCGTTGTCACCATACAGTGGCTTGGGCATGAAGGTAGCCGTCTTGCCGAACGCGTCGGCAACGTTGTGTACACAGTACTTCAGCGTCTGTACTTCGTCCGCCTTGGCTACCAGAGTGTTGAACAGCACGCCGATTTCGTTCTGGCCGGCAGTCGCCACTTCGTGGTGGTGAACTTCGATGGTCAGACCCATTTCTTCCATGGCATTACACATGGCGGTACGGATTTCGTGGTCATGGTCGACCGGCGGAACGGGGAAGTAGCCCCCTTTCACTGCTGGGCGGTGACCCTTGTTGCCGGTCTCGATGTCGGCGTCGGTATTCCAGGAAGCCTGCTCGGAGATGATCTTGAACATGGAGCCGGAAATGTCGGACTTGAACTTCACTTCGTCGAATACGAAGAACTCAGGCTCGGGACCAACGAATACGGTGTCACCGATACCAGTGGACTTCAGGTATTCCTCGGCGCGGCGGGCGATGCTGCGCGGATCACGCTCGTAACCCTGCATGGTGGAGGGCTCGATGATGTCGCAGACCAGAATGACGGTGGGCTCTTCGGTGAAAGGATCGAGAACCGCTGTGCTGTCATCGGGCATCAGGATCATGTCGGACGCTTCGATACCCTTCCAGCCGGCGATGGACGAACCGTCGAACATCTTGCCTTCTTCGAAGAAGTCATCGTTTACATCGCGGGCGGGCATGGTGACGTGCTGCTGCTTGCCCTTGGTATCGGTGAAGCGCAGGTCAACCCACTTCACGTCAAATTCTTTAATCAGTTTAACTGTCTTCGACATGGTTTCCTCCAGAAGGAATCATTAGCCGGGCATCTGGCCCGGCGTTACTAAATTCGAGCGGACAACATCCGCGCTCCGCTTGCATTACAAGGGAGCAAAAGGTGTGCCATTTCAGAGCATGCGCTGAAACGCCCGTATCACCGGGCCTCCGGCTGCTAATACAACAGGGCGCACTTAATAAGTGCGCACTTATTTAGTGCAAAAAAGCCAGAGTGCGAACCATAATGGTGCGTCTGCAGCTTTATTTCCCAGTTATGACAATCGCGCGGGCAATAAACGGCGGCACCTATAATGCTCCCGTTTGGCCTGTCTTGCACCCCCGACGCAGAAAACCGCCGTTTCGTACAAAAAACATACACTGTCACGCGAGGGTCTGTATAATGCCCCCCTCTTTTTTCAGTTAGCCAGGCTGCCGTCTGGCCACCCAGGATGTCCATAGTGATCGAGAATCTTCGCAACATCGCCATCATCGCCCACGTCGACCACGGCAAGACCACACTGGTCGACAAGCTTCTGCGCCAGTCCGGCACCCTCGAGCGGAATGAGCTCGACACTGAGCGCTTGATGGACTCCAACGACCAGGAAAAAGAACGCGGTATTACTATTCTGGCCAAGAACACTGCCATCAACTGGCACGACCATCACATCAATATCGTCGACACCCCCGGCCACGCCGACTTCGGCGGTGAAGTAGAGCGCGTGATGTCGATGGTCGACTCCGTACTGCTGCTGGTCGATGCGGTAGACGGTCCCATGCCGCAAACCCGCTTCGTGACTCAGAAGGCCTTCCAGGCCGGTCTGCGCCCGATCGTGGTTGTGAACAAGGTAGACCGTCCCGGCGCGCGTCCGGACTGGGTCGTTGATCAGATGTTCGATTTGTTCGACAACCTCGGCGCCACCGAAGAGCAGTTGGATTTCCCGATTGTATTTGCCTCGGCAATCAACGGCATCGCCGGTCTGGCCCATGATGATCTGGCCGAAGACCTGACCCCGTTGTTCCAGGCTATCGTCGACAACGTGCCTGCGCCGAACGTTGACCGCGAAGGTCCGTTCCAGATGCAGATCTCCGCACTGGATTACAACAGCTTCCTCGGTGTGATCGGCGTCGGCCGTATCGCCCGGGGCCGGGTCAAGGCGAACACGCCGGTGGTTGCCATAGACACCGAAGGCAAGCGCCGCAACGGTCGTATCCTCAAGCTGATGGGTCACCACGGTCTGCACCGTATCGACGTGGATGAAGCCGCCGCTGGCGACATCGTCTGCGTCAGTGGTTTTGACCAACTGTTCATCTCCGACACTCTGTGTGACCCGCTGAATGTCGAGGCCATGACCCCGCTGTCGGTAGACGAGCCGACCGTAAGCATGACCTTCCAGGTTAACGATTCGCCGTTCTGCGGAAGGGAAGGCAAGTACGTCACCAGCCGTAACATCAAAGAGCGTCTGGACAAGGAGCTGCTGTACAACGTAGCCCTGCGTGTGGAAGAAGGCGACAGTGCCGACAAGTTCAAGGTATCCGGTCGTGGCGAACTGCACCTGTCAGTGCTGATCGAAACCATGCGCCGTGAAGGTTTTGAAATGGCCGTAGGCCGTCCTGAAGTTATCATCCGTGAAGTTGATGGCGAGAAGCAGGAGCCCTTTGAGAACGTCACCATCGACCTGGAAGAGCAACACCAGGGTGCCATGATGGAACAAATGGGTCTGCGCAAGGGCGATCTGACCAACATGGTTCCGGATGGCAAGGGTCGTGTACGTCTGGAATACACTATTCCGGCACGTGGTTTGATCGGTTTCCGCAACCAGTTCCTGACCCTGACTTCCGGCTCGGGCATCATCACCAGCATCTTCAGCCACTACGGGCCGATCAAGTCCGGCGAAATGTTCGGTCGCCAGAACGGCGTACTTGTGTCGGTTGCCACCGGCAAGGCTCTGACCTACTCCCTGGAAACGCTGCAGGCACGTGGCAAGCTGTTCCTGGGCCACGGTGACGAGGTGTACGAAGGCATGCTGGTCGGTATCAACAGCCGTGACAACGACATGGGCGTGAACCCGACCAAGGGCAAGAAGCTCGACAACATGCGTGCTTCGGGCAAGGACGAAACCATTGCCCTGGTACCGCCGATCCGCTTCACTCTGGAGCAGGCACTGGAGTTCATCGAGGACGACGAGCTGGCAGAGATCACGCCCAAGTCGATCCGTCTGCGCAAGAAGTTGCTCAGCGAGAACGAGCGCAAGCGTTCCAACAAGTAATAGTCGGCACGTAGTATAGAAAACCCGCCTCGATTGGCGGGTTTTTTTGTGGGCTTTCTAGGGAGTTATCGCGGGGTGAGGTGGCTATTCAGCCTTCAGCATGGGAGCCTCAGGGCATATCCTTGACTTCATAGCCCTCGATAACCTGTTTAATATCGTCCTCCATCAACTGGCGCAATCGGGTTTCGTACTGATTTGCGGCTTCAGCCAGATCCACCACAATTTCTACCCGACGATTAAGCGCACGGGTTTCCGGCCATTCATTGCTGGCGCGCGGGCGCGTGTCGGCGTAGCCCTGAACCTTGAGACGTTGCGCCTCGACGGCGCCTGTGGCGAGCAGGGCGTTGGCTACCGATGAGGCTCGAGCTGCTGACAGGTCCCAGTTGGAATTAAAACGTGTGGTGTTGATCGGAATATCATCGGTATGGCCTTCGATAGTTATCTCTCCCGGCAGCTCGCTCAATACCTCGGAGATTTTGAACAGCATGTCTTCGAAATCGGTCGTCATTACTGCGGAGCCGGACTGGAAGGAACCGCGCTCCTCGATCCTGATAATGACGCGCTTGCGGTCCTGTTCCATCTGCAGGCGTCCTTCGATCAGCTCCTGTTCGAGGACATTCTTGAGAGCTTGCAGGTTGAACTGCAGTTGCTGCTCGGTAGTGGATTCTACCTTTTGTGCCAGCTCTGCCTCCAATTCAGCATCTAACCGGGCACGCAGAGTATCGATCTGCGGTAATTCTTCGCTGGTCTGCTGGCGTACCTGATCAACCGGGGTCGGCTCGGGTTTGCCGGGGGAAAATTTATCGAAAATCGGACTGGTACCCATCGGAATTTCCAGGGCAGGTACGTCGCGCTGCACACCAAAGGCCTTGCTCAGCTCGCCTGCGATTTGCTTGAATTTCATTGCGTCTATCTCGGAGAAGGACAGCAACAGCACAAAGAAGCACATCAGCAAGGACATCAGGTCGGCGAAGGTCACTACCCAGGCGGGAATGCTCGGTTTTTCCTCCTCCTCAGGCAACTCCATCAGGTCGCTCCGGGCTCGCTGGGAGGCTTGTCGCGTTGCCCGGGCGGCAGATAGCTCGTCAGCAGCTGCTCGACAACCCGAGGGTTGGTGCCCCCCTGAATCGCCAGCACGGCGTCGATCCAGAGGCTTTGCATTCGCGCTTCCTCGGTCATGCGCAGCGACAGTTTGTCGGCGATGGGAAGGCAGATCATGGTCGCCAGCATCGCGCCGTAAAGTGTGGTTAAAAGTGCCACGGCCATGGCCGGTCCGATCGACTTGGGGTCTTCCATGTTTGATAGCATCTGCACCAGTCCCACCAGGGTGCCGATCATGCCCATCGCCGGACCCACATCGCCCAGGGCACTGAACACTTTTGCTCCCCAGCGGTTGCGGTCGAGCGTCAGTACCCGCTCCTTCTCCAGAATCGCTTTGACGGTTTCCTGCGGATGACCATCAATCAACAACTGGATGCCGCTCCTTAAAAAGGGGTTGCTGATTTCCTGGTCCTCCAGCGCCAGGACGCCTTGCTTGCGCGCTATCGTCGACAGTTCCACGATTTCGGCGATACTTGATTCGATGTCTTCCAGACGAAACTTGAATGCGCGACCGGCCACCTTGAAGGCACCGAAGCACTGCCCAAAGCTGAACTTTGCCAGCACAACGAGCAAGCTGCCGCCAATCACGATCAGTAGTGAGGGGATGTTCACGAACACCAGTGGTGAAGCGCCCAGTGCTACGGCGGAGCCAATGATACCGAGGGCACCCAGCAAGCCGATGAGTGTAGCTAAATCCAAAGGGATTCTCCTTGAGGACAACAATACGCTGTGTGCAGGCGCAAACTTCGAAGCAGGCTTAAAGCCCGCGATTTTAAGGTAATGCACGACTTCCTGGCCAGCTTTGCCGGCCCTCGATCGTTGGTCTCCAGGCATGCCGTCGGCATGTTGCAGGAATTTTTCCAGTGCGTTGCGGTTCAGAACGTTCTGAGCCTGGAGGATTGCCCGACACATCTACCCTATGAACCAGCGCACAAGGGGCCGACTTGTGCGTTGGCAGCTCCTCTTCTGCACGGCACTATCGAGACTTCTGCTGAATGGGATTGTGCCAGGCTATTTGGAGGCCGGCGGGCGACCCATTTTCTCGGGGCACTAGCGTGTTGCCAATTATCGACAAGGATGTCATTGATGCCTAAGTTTCATTGCCTTGGACTTCTTTTTTATATTTCATGGTGTGTAACGCCTTCTGTCGCCGATGATGGGCGCCATCAGCCGATGCTATCCAGCGTCTACCCTGGTTCAGCCCCCGTGACCGAGTACTGGGTAAGCGAAAAGCTCGATGGGGTGCGTGGCCATTGGGATGGAAAGGCGCTGTGGACTCGCAGCGGTTACCGGATCAGCTCGCCAGTCTGGTTTACCCGCGGTTGGCCGGCGATGCAAATGGACGGCGAGCTCTGGATTGCCCGAAACCAGTTCGACGCCCTCAGCGCGATTGTGCGCACTGCCGAACCCGATGACACCAGCTGGCAGAGAGTGAATTTCATGGTGTTCGATTTGCCTGATCATGCCGGGCCCTTTGATCAGCGGGTACAAGCCATGCGTGATATTCGCGCCTATTCCATTCCCTGGCTACAGCCGGTCAGGCAGTCGCGGGTCGATAATGTCGAAGAGCTCGACTGCTGGCTCGCAGAGCTGGTTGCTGCGAACGGTGAGGGGCTGATGCTGCATCACCAGGATGCACTCTATCTTCCCGGCCGTAGTCAGGATTTACTCAAGTACAAGCTGCACGAGGACGCCGAGGCCCGGGTGGTCGGCTACACCCAGGGCAAGGGAAAATACGCGGGTATGGTCGGCGCGCTGGAGGTAGAGAGTGAGGACGGAAGGCGCTTTCGCCTCGGTAGCGGGCTGACCGATGCCGATAGGGCGAAGCCTCCGCCGGTAGGCAGCTGGGTCACCTACCGATACAGCGGTCTCACATCCAACGGCCTTCCGCGTTTCGCACGCTTTATGCGTGTTCGCGCCGGCGTCTATCCGCCGTAACGAGCTTGCGTCAGTCAAGCCGCGGAAACAGGATGCAACGCCAGATGGATTCGCGGTAGCGTTCACGAAACCAGCCGAAGTAATCGAACGTCAACGCAGTGACATTTTAATTTACCTGGCTGCAATTGAACCGAATCGATCAATCGGGACTCTAACTGTTATCGGGACCGGATTACATCTGCCATGCACTGCAATGGCGGCTGATGCGGAGACGAGGAGCAGCGGCGCTGCTCGGCTTGTCCGGAAGGTGCCGTTGGATTTTATTGCTTCACCTTTTGAAGCGCGGGATAAGGAGTTTTTATGAGCCTGGAAATCAAATCGATTTTGCTTGGTCTGGCCTTGCTGTTCGGTGTGGCTGGTTGTAACACCATAGAAGGCGCGGGAGAGGACATTGAAAGAGGTGGTGAAGCGATACAGGAAGGCGCCCGGGGCTGATTCCGGATCGTTCCGGTGACTGATTCACAATAGTCTTTAGCCGGAGACCTGCTGCGCCCGTCGCGACAGGTCCTTTACCCTAGGTCCTCGCCAGCGGCGACGCCAGCTTGCCATCCCGGCTTATGTCCAGATCTTCCAGCATTGCCAGCGCAACGGCTTCGGCCACTTTGATTCCATCTACTCCTGCCGACAGAATGCCTCCTGCGTAACCTGCCCCCTCACCAGCCGGATATAGACCCCTTGTATTGATACTTTGCAGGGAAAGATTATCGCGCTTGATGCGGATCGGGGAGGATGTACGGGTTTCGATACCCGTAAGGATTGCGTCATGCCGGTCAAAACCGCGAATCTGTTTACCGAAGGCGGGCAGCGCTTCGCGCACCGCTTCGATTACATACTCCGGCAATGCTGACGCCAGGTCGCCCAGCAGAACTCCCGGCTTGTATGACGGCACCACCTCGCCGAAGGTGGTTGATGCCTGACCGCGAATGAAATCGCCTACCAGTTGGCCGGGCGCGCAATAATCCTGGCCGCCCAGCTCGAACGCCTTCGACTCCAGTTGTTCCTGCAGCTCGACACCGGCCAGGGGGCTGCCGGGAAAGTCCTGTTCCGGCGTGATACCGACGACGATGCCGGCGTTGGCATTGCGCTCATTACGCGAGTACTGACTCATGCCATTGGTTACTACCCGGTTGGGCTCCGAGGTGGCGGCGACTACCGTGCCTCCGGGGCACATGCAGAAGCTGTAAACGGCGCGGCCATTTTTTGCGTGGTGTACCAGTTTGTAGTCGGCTGCGCCCAGTTCGGGATGTCCGGCATATTTGCCCAGGCGCGCCTTGTCGACCATCGATTGCGGGTGTTCGATACGGAATCCCACGGCGAAGGGCTTGGCTTCGATATACACGTCCCGGGCATGCAGCATGCGGAAAGTATCACGCGCACTGTGCCCCAGGGCCAATACCACGTAACGACTTCGCAACTCTTCACCATTGGACAGCGTCACGCCTTCGATCCGGCCGTCCTCAATCAGAAAATCGGTGACCCGGCTGTCGAAGCGCACTTCACCCCCAAGCTCGCGGATTTCCTCGCGCATGGTCGATACCACCCCGGTCAGGCGGAAGGTACCGATATGTGGCTTGCTGACGAACATGATCTCCGGCGGCGCTCCGGCGCGCACGAATTCATGCATCACCTTGCGACCATAGAACTTAGGATCCTTGATCTGACTGTAGAGCTTGCCGTCGGAGAACAGGCCGGCGCCTCCTTCGCCGAACTGCACATTGGACTCGGGCGACAGCACCTTGTTGCGCCACAGGGCCCAGGTATCCTTGGTCCGGGTGCGCACATCCTTGCCGCGTTCCAGTACGATCGGTCGAAAGCCCATCTGCGCCAGGCTTAACGCGGCAAACAGGCCGCAGGGTCCAAAACCGATGACCAGTGGCCGCTCGTTCAGGTCCGCTGGTGCCTGGGCGACCGGGTAGTAGGCGGTGTCCGGTGACGGCCGGACGTTGCGATCGCCGGCGAATCGGGCCAGCACCTTAGCCTCATCACGGACCTCGACGTCGATAATGTAGACGAAGGTGATCTCGCTGTTTTTCTTGCGGGCGTCGTAACTGCGCTTGAATACGGTGAGATCGATCAGCTCGGGATCTGTGATCTTCAGCCGCGCTAGAACGGCGCTGCGCAGGGCTTCTGGCGGGTGGTCAAGGGGTAACTGCAGTTCGTTGATACGGATCATGGTGGGTCCTGGCCGGTATCTCCGGCAGAGGGCCTGAGCGTAGGATCCGTGGTGACGGAGCGGCGCTCGGGGGTGGCAGACAGTGGCGCATTGTAGCGACGCAACAGCCAGCTGTCATGCGCCTGGCAACGGCCCGGCGCAGAGCTGGCCGATCAGCCTAGGAGTTGCTGCCGGACTCGATTTTGTCCTGGGTGCGCGTCTGAAAGTCGCTGGCGTCATGACGCTCGCGCAACTGCTCGCTCGGGTCGCCCCAGGCGCGGTTGACCATCCGCCCACGCTGCACCGCTTCGCGCTCTTCCAGTTGCCGGGTCCAGCGCAGTACATTGGTGTAGGTATGGGTCTGCAGAAACTCAGCGGCCTCGTACACCTTGTTGGTGACCAGCGCCCCGTACCAGGGCCAGATGGCCATGTCGGCGATGCTGTACTGGTCGCCGGCGATATATTCGCAGTTGGCCAGTTGTCGGTCGAGCACATCGAGCTGGCGTTTGACTTCCATCGCGTAGCGGTTGATCGGATACTCGTATTTTTCCGGGGCGTAGGCGTAGAAGTGTCCAAAACCACCGCCCAGCATCGGCGCGCTGCCCATCTGCCAGAACAGCCAGGAAAGACATTCCGCGCGCCCAGCCGGGTCTGTCGGCACGAATGCGCCAAACTTCTCGGCCAGATACAGAAGGATTGCGCCCGATTCGAATACCCGGATGGCCGGGTCCGCGCTGCGATCCAGCAACGCAGGGATCTTCGAGTTGGGATTCACCTCAACGAAGCCGCTACCGAACTGATCACCTTCGGTAATCCTGATCAGATGTGCATCATACTCTGCACCTTCAAAGCCCTTCGCCAGCAGCTCCTCGAGCATGATCGTAACTTTCACCCCATTGGGCGTGGCCAGCGAGTACAACTGCAGAGGGTGTCTGCCCACGGGCAATTCCTTGTCGTGGGTCGGACCCGCTACCGGCCGGTTGATATTGGCGAACTTGCCGCCGCTCTCAGCATCCCAGGTCCAGACACGGGGCGGCGTATAGGTTGGATCGGTCATGTTTTTTCTACTCCGGTTGAGGACACCAGACAGCTATCGCTGGCAGTCAATCTTACGTTTTTTATGACATCGATGGCGCCGGGTGCCCGTAACCGGGTAAGGGAGGACCGGTCAGGACTTCTTCTTTACCCAGTCACCATCGTGCTTCTCGTATTCCTGCTTGACGGCCGACCAGGCAACCTTGTGCGCAACGGTTTCACGATCATCGTTGCCGCGGCGTTCGCCAGGGTCGTCGTACTTGTCCCAGGCGCTGTTGAACGCAGATTTATAAATCTCCTGTCCATGCTTGGGCAGGCTGTCCTTCACGCTGTCAGGCAACTCCGAAATCTTGTCATAGGGCATATAGCCTCCTGTCTGGCATGGGGCCGACAAGCAGAAATCCGGCCGGCAACCCTTGTTTCGACCTTGCAGGAAGCTTCATGTTTCTCTTTTCGACGACTTCAGTCCTGAATCTCGCTGATCTGGACCTGCGCATTTATGTCGGTGTAGTTAGGAATATCTTCGGCGAATTTCTTCGCATTGGGCGCAAAGGCCTGCTGAAAACTCTCGAGACTGTCGAAATACAGATTGGCGATCGCCACAAAAGGTGCTTCGGCGCCGGGTGTGCCTCCGGCAACGCCTTTCTCCACTTCCGCCTTGAGGCATGCTGCGCCAAGCGCATTGGTTACCATTGGCATATGTGTGTGCAGGTAATACTTCATGTCGAATCGGGCGTTGGGATTGTTGGGATACATCACACTGGCTTTGATCATCGTTTATCTCCTGGTTTGCATGCCTTCAAGGTAACTTTTCTTTTGCATGGAGGCGAACCGCATATGCGCCATACATCAAGATAAACAGGTTGGAGAAGAGAAAGTAGGAACAGTAAGCACGACCGGGTGGCTAAGTTAGTTCACTGACCAGGCTTATCGTCACGCGAGTGCCTGCGAAACCAGCAGCGTTGAGCTGCGCCCCCCATTACCAGCAATGCACCCACAATGAGCAGAGGGACTACGGCTCCAAAAGCCAGTGCTTCCTCTGCTCGGGAGGCTGAAACCATGCCGTGCACGGTATGCGAGTACACGCCCCATTTAACCGCCAGCCCGAGCACTGCGGCGCTGGCAAAGGTGACCAGTGGCAGGCGCAGGACGCCAGCTGCAAGGTTAATCAGGGCGTGTGGAACCCCGGGTATTATCCGCAGCGCACATTGGGTGATCAGGTCGCTTCGGCTGGTCAGCAGGCGTAATATCTGCCGGGAAAGCCGGCCACCGTTCCAGGCTCTACCAACGCCTGCTCCCACTCGATAGGCGCCGAGGGCACCGCCGACACTGCCGACGAGCAACATGCAGACGCTCAGCCAGGGTGGGTGAAAGGGCGCGATCACCCAGAAACATAAACTGCCTGCGAGTCCGAAGGTCATCAGCGTCGCCATCAGTAGCACGATGCCCAGCATGGCCAGCGGATGGCCGGATACTCGCTCGCCCCAGTGCCAGAGGTCGGCAATGGTCACCGGTAAAAGCCAGCCGATGAGCAGCAGTATTGCTAAGCTACATCCGACTACAGCCGTCTTGTGATGGCGAAAAAATTTGAACACGGCGTACCCGATAATGGCAGACAAGGACTTACTACTGACTCATGCAGCAGCCTACTCGCTTTCCTACCTCTGTGACGCCGGATGACGTCATTTCGTTCTGGTTCGAGGAGCTCGATCCTGCCCAGTGGTGGCGGGTTGACTCCAAGGTTGATGGTACAGTGACGGCGCGCTTTGGGGCGCTGCATGCCCAGGCAGCGCGCGGTGAAATGGCTGGCTGGCGCGTAACGCCCGCGGGTAGACTGGCGGAAATCGTTCTGCTCGATCAGTTTTCGCGCAATATCTGGCGCAACACGCCAAGGGCTTTTGTCTGCGATGCAATGGCACTGGTCCTGGCCCAGGAAGCGGTCGGAGCCGGCGCCGACATGGCTCTGGAAATCGATAAACGCAGATTCTTCTATATGCCATACATGCATAGCGAATCAGCGGAGATCCACCGCCAGGCTGTGTCGTTATTCGAGCAGGAGGGCCTGGAGGACAATCTGCGGTTCGAGTTGCGGCATCAGGAGATCATCCTGCAGTTTGGCCGTTACCCCCATCGCAACGCCATCCTGGGGCGTCCCTCGACCATGGCCGAGATCGAATTTCTCACGCAGCCCGGCTCAAGTTTCTGAATGCTCGCCTGGACGGATGCGCTGTTAGTCCGCGCCGGCTATAGTGTCCGCCTGGAACGATGATTGGCTGTTCAAACATAAAAAGGATATTGCGATGCTGGTTCTGGTGATAGGTCTGTTGATTTTTCTCGGGGTGCATTCCACCCGGATGTTCGCTCCCCAATGGCGCGCGAAGAAGATCGACAAAATGGGTCTTGGGCGCTGGAAAGCGGCCTACTCGATAGCCGCTGTGGTCGGGCTGGTGATGATCGTCTGGGGTTACGGCCAGGCCAGGCTGGACCCGACCTGGTTATGGGTGCCGCCGGTCTGGACCAGACATCTGGCCGCCTTGCTGACTATTCCGGCGTTTATTCTGCTGGTCGCCACCTACGTCCCGCACACCCACATCAAGGCCCGCGTTGGCCACCCGATGCTGCTGGGCGTCAAGTTCTGGGCCATTGCGCATCTGCTGGCCAACGGCACGCTCGCCGACCTGCTGCTGTTCGGTGGGTTTCTTGCCTGGGCGGTGCCGCTGTACATTATTTCGCGCAAGCGCGACCGCATGGCTGGTGTGCGCTATCCCGCCGGGCGCATCAGCCGTGATGCGATTGCCATCGTAGTGGGGCTGGCGCTCTGGGTTGCATTTGCGCTCTGGTTGCATGGTCTGCTGATCGGAGTGAAGCCGTTCGGTGTTTGATCCGGATGACAGATCGTCAGCCGGACAGTAATGTTGTGCGGAAATGCGTCGGCTCTGTTTGCCGGCGTCGCTCTCCAAGGAATCAGCCCCCCGTGGCTGTCATTCAGGCCAGGAGTCTTAACCATGCAGCTGTTGTACCCCGAGATAAAGCCCTATGCCCGCCACGAACTGGCAGTGCAGACACCCCACGTTCTGTACGCAGACGAGAGCGGTCAGAATAGTGAAGGGTTGCCCGTGGTCTTCATTCATGGCGGCCCGGGATCGGGATGTGACAGTCTGAGCCGACGCTTTTTTGATCCGTCAGTGTATCGGATCATCACCTATGATCAGCGCGGCTCTGGCCGTTCTACGCCCCATGCCAGTCTGGAGAACAACACCACCCAGCATCTGATCGAAGATTTGGAAGTGCTGCGCGAGCATCTGGGCATCGAGCGCTGGGTCCTGTTTGGCGGCTCATGGGGCTCGACTCTGGCGCTGGCCTATGCCCAGGCGCATCCGGAGCGGGTAATGGGCATGATCCTGCGAGGCATCTTTCTCTGCCGCGATCAGGATATTCAATGGTTCTACCAGAAGGGCGCAAGCCATATCTTTCCCGACTATTGGGAGGATTACGTATCAATGATCCCCCAGGCCGAACGCAGCGACATGGTGGGTGCCTACTACCGACGCCTCACCGGTGATGACGAAATCTGCCGGATGCATGCGGCCAAGGCATGGTCATTGTGGGAAGGGAAGTGCGCCACACTGAGGCCGAGTCCGCAGGTGGTGGATCGTTTTAGCGATGCGCGGCGTGCCTACGCCATCGCCCGCATCGAATGCCACTACTTCGTCAACCATGCCTTCCTGGCCCCGGACCAGTTATTGATGAACATGGACCGCATTGCACATATACCGGGCATCATCGTGCATGGTCGCTACGACATGGTCTGCCCTCTGGACAATGCGTATAGCCTGCATCACAAGTGGCCCGGCAGCGAGCTGCAGATCATCCGAGATGCCGGCCATGCGGCTTCGGAGACGGGTATTGCAGACGCACTGGTAAGAGCCAGCGAAGCCATGTCGCGCCAACTGCTCGGCCTCGCACCCCGCGTGGAGTAACCGATGAAGGCCTTACTGCAGAGGGTTAGCTCGGCACATGTGGCGGTGGCCGGCGAGACCGTGGGCGCGATCGGGCAGGGGTTGCTGGTGCTGGTTGGCGTTGAGCCGGCAGATGATCAGACGGTCGCTGACAAGCTGCTCGAGAGGCTGCTGGACTACCGTGTATTCAATGATCCGCACGGACGCATGAACCTGTCGCTGCGTGACATCGGTGGCGGCCTGCTGCTGGTGTCCCAGTTCACGCTGGCCGCAGATACCCGCAAGGGTTTGCGACCGGGGTTCTCCACCGCCGCCAAGCCTGAGCAGGCCGCCGCGTTGTTCGACTATCTTCTGGGCCGGGCTGGCGCGGCGCATTCACCGGTAGCCAGCGGCCGTTTCGGGGCTGACATGCAGGTACACCTGGTCAACGATGGGCCGGTTACCTTTCTGCTCGAAGTCTAGCTTTGCCCACCGAGCTTCGCCTCGACGAATTCCAGACGGTCCTGTCCGAAGAACATTTCGTCATCAACGAATAGGGTCGGTGCGCCAAACACGCCTCTGCGCACCGCTTCCTCGGTCGTATCCTTCAGTCCCTGCTTGACCTCCGGAGCGCTCAGGCGCTCCATCAGCTCGGTCGGATCAAAGTCGGCTGCGGCCAGCACCTTGCCAATCACCTCCGGCTGCCCTAGATCCTGCTCATCGATCCACATCGCGGTGAATATAGCAGCCAGATAGGGCTCCAGCTGATCTGTTCCGCGCAAAGCCTCGGCGCCGCGCATCAGTTGCAGTGTGTTTATCGGAAAGTACGGATTGTGATTCAACGTCACGCCATAGCGCCGGGCAAAGCGCTGAAGATCGACCCGAGTGTAGGCGCCCTTGGCTTCGACGCTAGCAGGCGACCGGTTGCCGGTTGCCTGAAATACCCCGCCAAGCAGCATTGGCCGGTATAGCACAGTCGCACCGGTACGATCGGCCAGGGCAGGGAGTTGGGTCCAGGCCAGATAGCTGGCGGGGCTGCCGACATCAAAGAAGAATTCAATCTGTTTGCTCATGCTTGTTTCTCGCTCGGTAGGGCTCAAAAGGTTTCCATCCATGGGCGCAGGTCCAGCTCATGGGTCCAGGCATCGCGGGGCTGACAGTGCAGTTGCCAGTATTGGTCGGCAATATGTTCCGGATTTAGAATTCCGTCTTCTGCCTTTAACGCGTAGCGTTCAGGAAAGGTGTCGCGGATAAAGTCGGTATCGATTGCGCCATCAATGATCGGGTGAGCCACATGGATGCCCTCGGGCCCCAGTTCTCGCGCCATGCTCTGGGCCAAGGCGCGCAACGCGAACTTGGCGCTGGCGAATGCGGCGAATCCGCTGCTACCGCGCAATGAAGCCGTTGCGCCGGTAAAGATAATGGTACCCCGATTGCGGGGCAGCATAACCTTTGCAGCCTCACGCCCGGTCAGGAAACCGGCAAGGGCCGCCATTTCCCAGACCTTGCGATAGACACGTTCTGTGGTTTCGGTAATCGAGAATCGCACGTTGGCACCGATATTGAAAATGACCACTTCGATCTGGCCAACGTCCCTTTCGATATGCTGAAACAACTCGACCATCTGTTCCTCGCTTCGGGCGTCGCAGCCGAACGGATGAGCCTCGCCGCCCGCAGCGCGAATCGCATCTACCAGTGGGGTGAGCTGGTCGAGGTTGCGCCGGGTCACGCACAGCGTGTAGCCCTCGCGCGCGAAACGCCGGGCGACCGCGCCTCCGGTGGCATCTCCGGCGCCGATGACAACTGCAACAGGTGGTCTGGCCATGACTATTCCTCTTGGGTTCTTTTTTGGAACTGAAATCATAGTCGGTTTCTTTTTGGAACCTGTCAAGCTATTGTGGGCAGCAACTGTTCAGGAGAATCAATTATGCGGTGGGAAGAGCTTGACCAGCAGCCCTGTTCATTGGCGCGTACGTTGGCAGTAATCGGAGACAAATGGACCTTGCTGATCCTGCGCGATTGTTTTTTAGGGATTCGGCGCTTTGACGAGTTCGAGCGGCGTCTTGGCATTACTCGGCATCTGCTTGCCGCCCGGCTGAAAAAACTCGTGGAGCATGGCGTGCTGATGAAAGTGGCTTACCAGCAGCGGCCTGTGCGTGAGGAATATCGCCTTAGCGAAAAGGGTCTGGATCTGCACCCGGCCATTCTCGCCCTGGTAGCCTGGGGTGATCGTCACATGGCCGATGAGCGCGGCGCTCCGGTGCTTCACGTGCACAAAAGCTGCGGCAAGGTAATGCGGCCGGTAACGGTCTGTTCCGAATGCGGCGAGCCGGTGGGTGCCCGGGATGTAGTGGTCAGACCCGGATCCGCCTGGGCGAATGAAGGGATGTTGCCAGAACACCCTGCAGGGAAGTAGTGACGCAAACGAGCTCAGAACAGGCGACCAATCAGAGCCGTAACAGCGGTCTCGACGCGCAGAATGCGATCGCCAATCTGAACTGGCTGAAGGCCTGCGTCGCTCAATTTTTCGAGTTCGTAGGGAATCCAGCCACCTTCCGGCCCGATGGCCAGGGTCACCTGCTTAGAAACCTGTCTGGGGCAGGCACTGTAATCGCCGGGGTGGGCGACCAGTCCAAGCGAACCTGCGACGATTGCCGGCAAGTCATCCTCGACGAAGGGTTTGAAGCGTTTTTCGATGCGCACCCGCGGCATCACTGTGTCCCGTGCCTGCTCCAGGCCGAGCATCAGGTTCAGCTCGATCTGGTCTGCTTGCAGGAAAGGCGTCTGCCAAAAGCTTTTCTCCACGCGATAGCTGTTGAGCAGGATGATCTCAGACACCCCCAGGGTCGCGCAGTGCTGGATGATGCGACGGAACATCTTCGGTCGGGGCATGGCCAGCAGCAGGGTCAGCGGAAGCTTTGGCGGCGGAGGCTGGCTGAAACTCACCTGCAATTCGGCGCGCTCTTTACTCAGAATGATGATGCGGCCTTCGCCCATCAGGCCATTGAGTACGCCCACCTTGACGGTGTCGCCCGGCTGCGCCCGATGCACGTTACACAGCTGCTGCAGGCGCCGGTCCCGGAGTTCGACACGGTCATGGGAAAGAAAGTCGGCATCCTGAAGCAATACCAGATTCATGCCTCGGGCTGATCTTCCGGTGGCTGCTCGGCCTGCTTGCGCTTCTTGATGAGCATGCTGAACAGGATCCCCAGTTCGTAGAGCAGCCACATCGGAATCGCCAGTAGCGCCTGTGAGATGACATCCGGCGGCGTCAGGACCATACCAATGACGAAGCAGCCGACCACGACATACGGCCTGATCTCCTTCAGTTTGGCTACATCCACCACGCCAGCCAGCACCAGCAATATGGTTGCGATGGGGATTTCAAATGACAGCCCGAAGGCCATGAACAGCGTCAGTACGAAGTCCAGGTACTTGTTGATGTCGGTCATCACCGCCACGCCGTCTGGCGCTGTACTGGTAAAGAAGCCGAATACCAGCGGAAAGACGACGAAGTAGGCGAACGCCATGCCCGAGTAGAAAAGGACGATGCTTGAGGCCAGCAGCGGGATAGCCAGACGCTTCTCGTGCTTGTACAGGCCCGGCGCGATGAAGCTCCAGAACTGGTGCAGGATGAACGGCATGGCAAGGAACAATGCACTGACCAGCGCCAGTTTGAACGGCGTCAGAAAGGGCGAAGCCACATCCGTTGCGATCATGCTGGTGCCTTCCGGCAGAAACACGCGCAGGGGTTCGGAAATGAATGTGTACAGGTCGTTGGCGAAGTAGAAAAGACCGGCAAAGATCAGCAGCCAGATGCCAACAATACGCAGCAGTCGGGAGCGCAGCTCGGTGAGATGGGCCACCAGGGGCATATCTTCGGCCAGCTGGCTGGGGGTGCGTTTATCCGTCATTGCGGAAATTTTGCTGGGTGGCGGCACGTTTATCGGAGTCTTCAGGGTCGGTGTCTTGGCTGGGAGGCTCAACTGATTCTGTAGTCTGCTCCGTGTCCGTGACAGTCGCGTTACGACCGGATTTCACATTCGAGGCTGGAGGATCGATATGCGTTGCCTGCTTCTCCAGGTTGCTCATGATCCGCTCGTTGTGCAGCTGTTGGCGGATTTCGTCAGCACCGATTTCCCGCTCGACCTGCGACTTCACGTCGGCAAAGCCACGCTTTATCCGACCTATGGTCAGACCAACCATGCGCACAGCACCGGGCAACCGCTCCGGGCCGAGGACCAGAAGGGCAATGATGCCAATGATCAGTAATTCGAAGAACCCGACATCGAACATGGACGATCAGTCTCCCGACCGTGTTTCCTGCTTCTTGCGTTCGGCCTCGGCGTCGAGGGTCTCGCCACTGGTCTTGTCCTGTACCGGGGGCTTTTCGTCTTCGTTGCCGACCGACTTGCGGAAACCCTTGATCGCTTCGCCCAGATCGCTGCCGACACTCTTCAGGCGCTTGGTGCCGAAAAGCAGAATAACGATCGCCAGTACGATCGCGAGTTGCCAGATACTGATGCCACCAAAACCCATTGGAAACCTCCAGGGCGATGCCCTATTTCAGTTGGCGGGATGCCTTCTCAGTGAGACCGGATAGATTGAAACGTCGTTCCAGCTCATCGAGTATATCGTCCGGACCCAGACCCAGATGGCTGAGCATGACCATGCTGTGAAACCACAAATCAGCCGTTTCACCGATTAGCTCGGACTTGTCCTGGCGATGCTCGCAATCCTTCGCGGCGAGCAGTGTTTCAGTGCATTCCTCGCCGACTTTCTCGAGAATCTTGTTCAGCCCCTTGGCGTGCAGGCTGGCCACGTAGGAGTTATCGGCACTGGCCTGCTTGCGCTGCTCCAACACAGCGGCCAGCTGCCTGAGAGTATCATTCATGCTTGTGCTCATAGATGTGCTCGGGGTCCTTGAGGACCGGGTCCACAGCTTGCCACTCGCCGTCGCGCAGAACCCGGTAGAAGCAGCTCTCGCGTCCGGTGTGACAGGCCATACCGCCGATCTGCTCGACCATCAGGATAATCACATCGGCATCGCAGTCCAGCCGCAACTCGTGCAGTACCTGCACGTGTCCGGACTCCTCGCCCTTGCGCCAGAGTTTCTGCCGCGAGCGGGACCAGTAGATGCCGCGGCCTTCAGCGGCAGTAAGCTGCAATGCCTCGCGATTCATCCATGCCACCATCAGCACGCGCTGGGTATGGATATCCTGTGCGATCGCGGGAATCAGGCCGTCGGCACCCCATTTCACGCACTCGAGCCAGTCGGTGTTTTCAGTCATGTCGGTCATGCGTGGAAGTGTGCCAGTTATGGGGCGGGTTGCGCCAGTGGTATGTAATCTACGCGCGACGCAATACCAGCCAGCCACCGAGCGCCAGCAGCAGCCAGTTGGAGAGCTCTGCCTGGGCCCATTCAGCCGGATCGCCACCCAACTGGCTGGCCCCCAACAACACCAGCAAAAGACCGGCCAGGCGCACGGCGCTATTGCCGGAACGCACCACGACTTTCGGCTGACGCTCGGGCAGGTTATCCAAGGCATGGCGGGCGCTGTGCAGCAGGGCGGGAACCTGTTCCAGCTGCTGTTGCCAATGCCGCAGCTGGTGCGCCGGCATCGCGCGCTCGCGCATCCAGCGTTCCAGGTAGGGTTGGCCGGTGCTCCAGAGATCGAGGTCGGGGTAGAGCTGGCGGCCCAGACCCTCGATGTTCAGCAGGGTCTTTTGCAGCAACACCAACTGTGGCTGTACTTCCATGTTGAAACGTCTTGCCGTCTGGAACAGGCGCAGCAGCAGCTGACCAAAGGATATGTCTTTCAGCGGACGCTCGAATATCGGCTCGCAGACGCTGCGGATGGCTGCTTCGAATTCATTTACCCGGGTGTCGGCGGGTACCCAACCGGAGTCGATATGCAGCTGCGCCACCTGGCGGTAATCGCGCTTGAAAAAGGCCATCAGGTTGCGCGCCAGATAGTTCTGATCTTCCGGCGTCAGGCTGCCGACGATGCCGAAGTCGACCGCCAGGTATTGCGGATTCCATGGATGGCTGCGCGAGACGAAGATATTGCCCGGATGCATGTCGGCATGGAAAAAACTGTCACGGAAGACCTGGGTGAAGAATATCTCCACGCCGCGTTCGGCAAGCTTCTTCATGTCGGTACGCTGGTCCAGCAGGCCCTCCATGTCAGTCACCGGCAGGCCGTTGATGCGCTCCATCACCAGTACCTTGTGACGGCTCCAGTCCCAATAGATTCTGGGAATGTAGAGCAGGGGCGAATCCTCGAAGTTACGGCGCAACTGGGATGCGTTGGCTGCCTCGCGATACAGGTCGAGCTCGTCAAAAATGGTGTTCTGGTAATCACTGACTACCTCCACCGGCCGCAGGCGACGGCCCTCTACCCAGACCCGCTGGAGCAGTTTTGCGGCGAGGAACAGCCACTGCATGTCCTGGTGGATAGTCTGGCCAATACCCGGACGAATCACTTTCACCACCACCTCGTCTCCGTTGTGCAGACGGGCGGCATGCACCTGGGCAACCGAGGCCGAGGCCAGCGCCTCGTCGCTGAAGCTGCTGAACACCGAGTCGATGGTCTGGCCGAGCTGCTCCTCGATACGCCGGCGGGCCTGCTCGGCGGGGAAGGGCGGCACCTTGTCCTGCAGGCGGGCAAGCTCCAGCGCAATATCATCGGCGAGCAGATCGCGGCGGGTGGAGAGAATCTGACCGAACTTGATGAACACCGGACCCAGATCCTCGCAGGCCAGACGCAGGCGTGCACCGCGGCTGAGGTCGCGGGGTACGGGTTTCAGGCGCCAGGGCCCGAGGCGCAGTAACAGCCGGGCAAACCACGGCAGCGGAAACGCCCAGAGCAACTGGTCGAGGCGGTAGCGCGTGAATATGCGGGCGATGCGCAGCAGGCGCAGAAGGGCGGTCGGATTCATGCTTCTGGGGGTTCCGGGTCGGTTACGCTCAGGAGGTTTACCCGGGCTTCCAGGCGATCCAGATCCAGGCGCAGCTGGTATAGCTGGTCGGCGCAGGCGCGGGCTTCGGCATTGCCGACCAGTTGGCCGCTTTCTTCGGTCAGGTATTCGGCCAGGCCACGACTCAGGGTTTGTCTGGCTTCGCCGCCCCACTGCCAGCCGCTTCGCGCCACGCCGGCAATGCTGTGGCCCGCTACCGGCCCGAGCCAGCGCGCGAGTTCGGCTTCACCATCCAGGCGCAGATCAGCCATGGCATTCTGCAGGCTGACAAGCACCTGACTGTCGCCACTGAGCTGCAGCTGCGGGTCCTGCAGTAGTCGTTGGCGTCGCTCGCTGATGAACAGTTGCACGAGCAGGCGGGTGGGCGCGCTCAAGGTGCAGTCGGGATCGGCAGGACTGTCCATCGCCAGGCGAATGCCGTCCACGCCCGGTTGCAGATAGAGCAGCCAGGCAGGATCGCTGGCCTGGATCAGAATGGTTTTGCCTTCCAGTGCTGCCAGGCGTCTGGCCGTGAGCGGGTCGCGATCCAGCGCCAGCTTGAGGCTGCGCTCTGCTGCGGCGAGCACCGAACGGGTCAGCATCAGGGCTTGATTCCCCGGTGCAGTGCGACCACGCCGCCGGTCATGTTGTGATAGGTCACGCGAGCGAACCCGGCTTCTTCCATCATCGCCTTGAGTGTTTCCTGGTCCGGGTGCATGCGGATGGATTCTGCAAGGTAGCGGTAACTTTCCGAATCGTTGGTGACCAGCTTGCCAATCAGTGGCAACAAGGTGAACGAGTATTGGTCATAGGCTTTGGACAGCAGCTTGTTACCCGGCTTGGAGAACTCCAGCACCAGCAGACGACCACCGGGCTTCAGTACGCGCAGCATTGACGCAATCGCGCGATCCTTGTGGGTGACGTTGCGCAGACCAAAAGCAATGGTGATGCAATCGAAATGGTTGTCCGGAAAGGGTAGCGCCTCGGCGTCGGCCTGCACGAAACGCACATTACCTGCCACGCCGCAATCGAGCAGCCGGTCACGGCCGACCTTGAGCATCGAGTCGTTGATATCGGCCAGTACGACCTCGCCCTCGATGCCCACCAGTTTGGAGAACTTGCGGGTGAGATCACCGGTACCGCCGGCGATATCGAGTACGCGGTTACCCGGGCGCACACCGGACAGCTCGATAGTGAAGCGTTTCCACAAACGGTGGATGCCTCCGGACATCAGGTCGTTCATCAGGTCGTAGCGGGCGGCTACCGAGTGGAACACGTCGGCTACCCGCGCTGCTTTCTCTGACTCGTCGACTGTCTGATAGCCGAAGTGGGTGGTGCGATCTGTTTTCTGCTCGTCTGTCATTGGCTCGTCTGCCTGGGCAAATCAGCGTCCATTCTAACCATTTTTTCGGCCTGAGCGGGGGTTTTCAGGCGGACAGGCTGTCGCACGGCCAGGATGACGCTGGGCCGGCTTTGGGGCATGCTATGGCCCTTGAATCCAACGAGAGAGATCCCCCGATGGCAACTGTCGATATTACCCGCGAACATAATCTGGGCAAGGAAGAGGCGCGCGTGCGCGCGCAGAAGCTGGCCGACAAGCTGGCACAGAAACTGGACGCGAAATGTACCTGGGAAGGCGACGACCTCACGTTCAAGCGCAGCGGTGCAGACGGTTGTATCAGCGTGGGCGAGGATCAGGTGCGGGTCACCGTCAAGCTGGGCCTGATGCTCACGCCGATGGCGGGCATGGTCAAAGGCGAGATCGACAAGGCACTGGACAAGTATCTGAGCTGATTTGTCCTTTTAGTATGTGTTTTCTAATTCTGATCGGTAACTTGGGCTCCAAGGATCGATATCCGGTCCACTTTTGATCCATTTGAGGAGTTACCAACATGGCCAAATCTACAGCCAAGAAAGTTGAAGAAAACACCGCATCGGTTACCGGCGACATGAAGAACTACGCTCACCAGATCTGGTTGGCCGGCCTGGGTGCCTACGCCAAGGCTGGTAAGGAAGGCGCAGACTACTTCAAGAAGCTGGTCAACGAAGGCGAAGCCGTCGAGAAGCAGGGTAAGGAACTTGTTTCGAGCCAGATCGAGTCAGCCACCAGCCGCGTGAACACTAAGGTCGAGAGCCTGCGTGAGCGCTTCCAGACTCGCACTGGTAGCAGCCTGAACAAGGTCGAGGAAGTCTTCGACGAGCGCGTAGCTTCTGCGCTTGGCCGCATGGGCATCCCGAGCAAGAAGGACGTTGACCAGTTGTCTGCTAAGCTGGATGATCTGACGGCTGCAATCAAGTCGATGGAAAGCAAGTAAGTCACAGAGGAGTTACTCCATGGCGGGCAAGAAAAAGCAGGACAAGGATACGGGCTGGGTCAGCGATATAGAAAACTATTCGCGCCAGATCTGGTTGGCTGGACTGGGCGCTTACGCCAAGGTCGGCAAGGAGGGTGTCAAACTCTTCGATACGCTGATCAAGGATGGCGAGCAGGCTGAAAAAGCGGCCAAGGCCGAAATCGACAAACAGGTCGAGGCCGTCAAGGGCAAAGCCAGCAAGAGCAAGAAGGACTCTGTCGAGGCAACCAAGTCCAAGGTCGACAAGGCCAGGGGCAAGGTTTCCGGTCGATGGGACGAGCTTGAAGCTGCTTTTGACAAGCGTCTCAACAGCGCTGTTTCCCGCCTCGGAGTGCCCTCGCGTGATGAAGTTAGAGCACTGAATGCGAAGGTCGACGAGTTGACTCGGCTGATCAGCCAGATGACCAGTACAAAGGCGCCCGCTAAAGTAGCGCCCAAGGCTGCTCCGAAAGCTGCTGCCAAGCCACCGGCGAAAACAGCCGCCAAGCCGCCAGTGAAATCTGCGGCCAAGACGGCTCCGGCCAAGGCTCCGGCCGCCGCGAAAGCGCGGGCCAAGCCCAAGGCCCCGGCCAAGCCGCGAGCAGCAGCAAGCTCGCGTACTGTTGCCAAGCCGCAGGCGGCTCCAGGCAAGACCGATGCGACCGCTCCGGCGGCACCCGCAGCGACCAGCCCGGCAACTTCGGCGGACAAGCCGTCTAACAGCTGATCGCTGACAGACAGCTGGCTCTGAAAGCAAACCCGACCCGCGCAAGCAGGTCGGGTTTTTTATTGCCTAAAGAACGTCATTAGTATGTTTTTCTAGAATGACTGGTTAGTCTGTTTTTGAGGCTTCAGTTTCACAGCTTCCTGAACCTTTCTTTCAAGCAGGGAGTAACGATCATGGCCAATGTAAAAACAGACGATATCCTCGAGTCAGGGGCGCACTTTTTCAACGAGATCTCCGGCGGGATGAAGACGCGGACGCGTCAGTTCTGGCTGGCAGGGCTGGGCGCCTGCGCCAAGGCCGGCAAGGACAGCATGGATTACTTCAAGACGCTCGTCGCCGAGGGCGAAGAGTTGGAGAAGCAGGGCAAGGAGCTCTTCTCCGAGCAGGCAGACAACGCCAACGAGAAGTTGGCTGAATTGAAGTCCCGTTTCGAGGACGTTACCGGGGGCGCCTGCAGAAGGTTTCCAAAACGCTTGAAGAACGTCGCGCAGAATTTCTCAGCCGCTTCGGAATCCCGAGCAGCAGGGAGATGGAGACACTGAATTCCAAGCTTGATGAGGTTTCGAAGGCGCTGAAAAAGTCTCAATAGAGCTATAGCCGCAGCCGTTTTGCCGCCAGCGGAGAAGAAGCCCGGCCGATGGTCGGGTTTTTTTGTCAGTTTTCCGTGCCGAGCAAATGCAGGACCCGTCAGTCGTAACGCTCCATCAGGTTGCTCATCCAGTTGCGGGTGTCCGTATCCAGGTAGGGCAGCAACAACCCCAGCACCTGTTGTACTGCCTCGGTGGGTTCTCCGTCTTCGCGCTGGCTGATGCGCTGATAATCAAGCCAGAACAGCACTGTCTGGCACAGCGCATCGAGCAGGCGCTGCAGAGCCTTGCTGTCGCATTGCAAGCGCTGCTGTTCGCGCAGGGCGAGTAGCAGGCTGCCCAGCGTGGAGCGCAGCGCATCGACCCATAGCCGCATGCTGCGCGCGATCAGGCTGTAACGGCCCATCAGGTTCGACAGGTCCTGGAACAGGAAGCGATAGGTGATGATTGATTCGAACAGCAGGTGAAGAAAGAGCCAGTAGTCCTCTGGCTCGAGCGCTTCGGGATGTGTTTGCGGATGCAGCAGTCCGTGCGTTCTGTCGATGAAGTCGGCGAGCAGCTCTTCCAGCAGGGCCTCTTTGCCGCGAAAGTGGTAATACAGATTGCCGGGGCTGATATCCAGCTCGTTGGCGATATCCAGCGTGGTTACATTGGGCTCGCCATGCTCGTTGAACAGTTCCAGTGCGCATTGCAGGATACGTTCACGTGTCTTCATCACTATTCCTCATGACTGGTGTACATAGCGTCCCGGAGCCGGCTCCTGGGGCGCAAACGTCGGGTTGCCGAGCTGTGAAGGGGCTCGGCCCAACGGACCGCTGTGGCTCTTCAGCCAGGTTGCCCAGTGGTGTCGCCAGCTTCCTGTCTGCATTTGATTTTCCGCCAGCCAATGGGGTAAAGCGCCGGCTCCGACAGCGCCTGCGCGAAACCAGGCGCCCGCATGATCGGATGGATTGACCAGACTCTGGATATGTCCGCTGTGGCTTTGCACGAAAACGCTGTCACCGCCCAGCCGGCCAGCCGGAAAGCTGTTGGCAAAGGGTACGATGTGGTCATGTTGCGCGCCCATATGCCAGCTGGGTGTGGTGAGCGCACTGAGATCGATGGCGCACCCCTGCACTACCAGGCTCGCAGGGCGGACAAAGGGGTCACGCTCGAAATAATCGAGCAGATCCTCGACCAGACGCGCAGGCAGGCGGGTGCAGTCCTGACTCCAGGACAGGATGGTGCGCGGGGTCGGGTCGCGGCCCATTGCGTAGCGGTCCAGTGCTTGCGGACAGACGAACTCGTGCGGTCGTTGCCAGGAAAATGCACGGGCAAGATCTGCCGCCGGCAGGTACCCGTGGCGCCAGACTCTGGCCCGCAGCTGCTGACGCGCGGCCGGCCCGCACATGCGCAGCAGGCCGGTATCGAGCCGCGCATCGATTGGCGTGACCAGATAGCTGGCGGCGCTGATCCTGGCGGCCTGGCCGCGGCAGTGCAGCACTCCCTGCAGCAATAGGCCGAGCACGCCGCCGGCGCATACCCCGAGCAGGCTCGCCGGCACACCCCCGGCGACTTCGCTTGTGGCCTCAAGCGCGCGATCGCAGGCGCTCACGTAATGGTTGAAGCCCCATTCGCTATGTTCTGTTCGTGGGTTGCGCCAACTGATCAGAAACACCTGCAGCCCCTGATCCAGCGCATGCCTGACCAGGCTGGTACGTTGGGTCAGATCCAGCAGATAGAACCGGTTGAGCGGTGGCGGCACGATCAGTAGCGGTCTGGCATGGGTCTGGCTCGTGGTGGGTCTGTACTGGATGAGCTCGAAGAGCGGCTCGCGCAGTATTACCTGGCCGGGGCTACCCGCCAGATCGCGCCCTACATGGAACGCGTTTTCTGCGCACAGCGGAGCCAATGGCTGCTGCAGTAGCAGGTCGGTTGCCAGATTCCGCGCTCCCTGACAGAGGCTGGCCCCGCGTGTCTCATGCAGGCGCTGACGTATTTCCGGATTGAGCAGGGTATTGCTGGGTGCGAGCAGGGCGCTGACGATGTCGCCAGCCTGGCGCAGGCGGGCGCGGTCAGGTTCGGCAATGTCCAGGCCGTCCAGCCATTGCTGGTACTGAGCATTACTGCCTAGCCAGACTTGCAGCGCACGCTGGAGCAGGGCGTTGGATTGCCAGGCGGGATGATCGAATCGACTTTCGCGCGGTGGAACGGGGAGTGACCCCGATCCGCTTGCCGCGCTCAGCAGCTGGCGGGCCAGCGCAGTGATATGGCGAAGGTGGTGGGAGTGTTGTTCCGGCAGCGTTTTCAGCAACGCGTGCAGGCTGTCAACGAGATCGCCTGCCAGCTCCGCCGATCCGGTGTGGGCACTGCTCTCGGGCATCCAGCGGTCCTTGTCCAGATACAAAAGGGATGATTTTGCAGTCTACTCCATCTGCCCGGCACGGTGTTGCCCTGGCCGCGCGGTGCAATCAGTGTTTTGCAACCTGCTCGACGCGCGGCCGGATAACCGCTGGTTGCCGCTCTTCGGCGAGGAAGCGCATGATGATTGGAGCGACAGCCCCGGCGCGGGTAATCAGAAACAAGTGGCCGTCGTCGATTACATGCAGCTCGGAGTTCGGAATACGCCAGGCGATCATGCGCATGTTGACCAGCGGAATGAGTGGGTCGTCGTCGCCAGCCATTACCAACGTAGGCTGCCGGATCTTGTGCAACCAGTGGATGCTGGTCCACCCCAGGCCTGCCGCCAGTTGCCAGTAATAACCCAACTTGCCGGACGAGCGAACCTTGGAAGCGTGGCCGCGAGCGAGGTCCGGATCCCGGCGGAATCCGCCGCCGTAGATGTCAGGTGCAATCTTGAGCACGTGGGAAGGCTGAATGTAACGCCTTGGGCTGGCCATTTTCAGCAGCACGTGAGGTCTGCCCGGCACCATGAAGAAGCCCGGAGAGGTGGCTGCCAGAATCAGTTTCTTGCAGCGCTCTGGATAATCGTGGGCAAATTGCTGTGCCAGTGCACCGCCCCATGAGACGCCGATCACATTGACCTGGCCGTAATCGAGATAGTCGAGCATCCGTGCGGCAAGCCTGGCCAGGCCCGGAAAGCGGAACGGTGTCCCGGGCGTTGATGAGCCGCCGACACCGGGCGCGTCGAATACGATGACTTCCAGGTCCGGATCCAGAGCCTTGACGAACGGAAAAACCAGTTCGAGGTTCGCCCCGATGCCATTGAAGACCAGCAGCGGTGGAAGGTTGCTGGTGCCCGGCCGCACGGCAGTTCTCAAAAACTGACCATTGAGCTCAATGGTGCGAAATACAAAATTCTGAGGCATGTATCGATCTCGGTTAAACGCTCCTAGCGTTCGTGGACGTAAGTCCCGGGCGCCGCTTCCATCGGCGGATAGTTTTCGTTGCCCAGCTTTGCGGGCGCCGGCTTGATCTTGCCACCACGGGCGTGCAGCCAGTCGCGCCAGTAGGCCCACCAGGAGTCCGACTGTTTGGTGGCGGTCTCGAGCCACTGCTTGGGATCGTCGGGCATGTGCGTATTGGTGAAAAAACGCGATTTGGGATTGCCTGGCGGGTTCAGGATGCTCTGAATGTGACCGCTTGAGGAAAGCACAAACTCACACTTGCCACCCAACAGCTTGGCGGACTTGTAACAGGCATCCCACGGAGTGATATGGTCGTTGAGTCCCGCGATACAGAAAAAGTCGGCCTTGACCTGCTTGAGGTCGATGGGCGTGCCGCACACTTCCAGGGCCTTGGGTCGGGTCAGCGGGTTGGTCTTGAACATCTCCAGGAACTCGCCATGGAGGGCCGCAGGCAGGCGCGTAGTATCGTTGTTCCAGAACAGGATGTCGAATACCGGCGGCTCATTGCCCAGCAGGTAGTTGTTCACCCAGTAGTTCCAGATCAGGTCATTGGGGCGCATCCAGGCAAACACCTTGGCCATGTCTTTGCCTTCCAGCACGCCATTCTGATAGGACATCCGTCGCGCAGCTTCAATCGAGCGCTCGTCGGCAAAGAGCGCGACCTGCGTCTTGATGCCGGTGTCGAGAACGCTGACCAGCAAGGTAAAGGCGTGGACCTTCTTTTCTTTCAGAGCCGCATAGTGGCCGAGCAGGGAAGCGGTGGTGATACCGCCGGAGCAGGCGCCTAGCATGCTCAGATCCTTGCTCCCGGTGATCTCCAGGACGACGTCAATGGCCTCTTTCAGGGCCTCGATATAGGTCGTCAGACCCCATTCGCGCTGGGCCTTGGTCGGATTGCGCCAGCTCACGACAAAGGTCTGCATGTGGTTTGCGGTCAGGTAGCGGGCCAGACTCTTTTCCGGTGACAGGTCGAACACATAGAATTTGTTGATCTGTGGCGGTACCACCAGTACCGGGCGTTCGTAGACTTCCTCGGTCAGTGGCTTGTACTGGATCAGCTCCAGTACCTCGTTGCGAAACACCACCGAGCCCTTGGTGACGGCGAGGTTCTTGCCCACCTCGAACGCATTCATGTTGACCTGGCTGGGCATGCCGCCGTTATTGGCGATGTCCTGGGCCATATGAGTCAGACCGTCTAGGATGCTCTTGCCGCCGGTTTCAAAAAAGCGTTTCACCGCTGCCGGATTGAGCGCCGTGTTGGTCGGTGCCATGGCTTCGGTGAGCAGTGAGATAACAAACTGTGCTCGCGTGACATCCTGTTCCGGCAGGTTGGATGAGGTGATCCAATCGTTCAGCTCGGTGCGCCAGGCCAGATAGCTCTGCATGTAGCGGCGGTACAGGGGGTTCTGACTCCAGGTGGGGTCCAGAAAGCGCTTGTCTTCCGGTGCCGGGGCTATTTCAGAGCGGCCAAGCATGACTTTGGTCACTGCCATCGACAGGTGACCGATATGCTTGAGGCTGTGCACCGGCTGTTTGACCGTCTGGCGCATGACCTGTCTGGCGGTACTGATTATGTCGCGCGTGGGCGCACCAATTACTGGGTTGGGTCCCAGGATACTCTCGCTGGCTCTTGTGCTGAGTTCTTCATTCTTGTTTTGGGCCATCGGGTAAAGCTCCGTAGTAGCAGTTTTCAGCCATTGCTGACAGTTCGGGAATTACGGCTTGGCGAGCTGTTAGGAAAACGGCAGATCGCCAGAAAGTGTGTTCATATGAGACAACTTAGCATGGCCTGATGCTGCTGTTAAAAAGATTTTCTCGGCCAGGCCGGCGATAACTGGCCGGGAGACGGGTATACAAGAAAAGAACAGTGCGTTTGCTTTAGGGAACCAAGCGCACCGTACTGGTATGCGGATCGCGGCTGGCGCCTGCTTTTTGCAGCTGATCAAGGTAGGCCTGCCAGCGGCTAGTTTGCTCAACGGCGAGTTCGTACAAGTAGTCCCAGGTATACAGCCCGCTGTCATGACCATCGTCGAATGTCAGCTTTAGCGCATAGCGTCCAGCAGGCTCGGCGCCCACCAGTCCTACATGCTGTTTGCCGGTTTGCAGTACCGGCTTGCCGTGCCCGCGGACCTCGGCCGAGGGTGAATATACCCGCAGATACTCGGCCGGTAGTACATACTCCTGACCATCGGCATAACCCAAAAGGAGGCTGCGCGAGGCTTTTCGAAGTTTGATGGTCGTCGGGATCGGTGCTGGCATCGGGAGGTCCTGAGAGGCAAAGTCGAGACTGGAAACCAGAAGCAGAGACTGCGATGTGCACGGTCTGCTTCCAGCTCAAAACGTCCAGCTTGTTCTAGAGAATATACCGCGATAGATCCTCGTTCACTGCCAGTTCACCCAAGTGCTCATCGACATAGGCGGCATCGATCACCATTGCCGCGCCATCCTGCGAGGAGGCGAGATCAGCTGCGCTGAAGGATATTTCTTCCAGCAGCCGCTCGAGCACAGTATGCAGTCGGCGTGCGCCGATGTTCTCGGTTTTCTCGTTGACCTGCCAGGCGATCTCGGCCAGGCGAGTGACGGCTTCATCGGCAAACTCGATAGTCAGCCCTTCGGTGTCCATCAGCGCGCGATACTGCTCGGTCAGCGACGCATCCGGCTCAGTCAGGATTCGCTCGAAATCGCCGGGAGTCAGGGACTTGAGTTCGACCCGGATAGGCAGGCGGCCCTGCAGCTCGGGGATCAGATCCGAGGGCTTGGTCAGGTGAAACGCGCCCGAGGCGATGAACAGGATATGGTCGGTCTTGACCATGCCGAACTTGGTGTTGACCGTGCAGCCTTCGATCAATGGCAGCAGATCGCGCTGTACACCTTCGCGAGAGACGTCAGCGCCGCTGCCGCTGTCTGCGCGTTTGCTGACCTTGTCGATTTCGTCGAGAAATACAATGCCATTCTGCTCCACTGCCTCGATGGCCTTGGCCTTCAGTTCTTCTTCATTGACCAGTTGTGCGGCTTCCTCGTCACGGATCAGCTTGAAGGCTTCCTTGACGGTAAGCTTGCGCGTTTTGCGCTTTTCCTTACCGAAGCTGGAAAACATGCTCTGCAACTGACTGGTCATTTCTTCCATGCCGGGTGGCGACATGATCTCGACGCCGATAGGCGTATCAGCGACGTCGATCTCGATTTCCTTGTCATCCAGCTGGCCTTCGCGCAGGCGCTTGCGGAAAAGCTGGCGGGTACTGCTGTCGTCCTTCGCGGGCTGGTCGCTCGCGCCTTGCCGGGCGGGGGGCAGCAATGCATCAAGAATACGCTCCTCGGCGGCGTCTTCGGCGCGGTGGCCGACCTTCTCGATTTCCTGTACCCGCAGCATCTTCAGTGCCGCATCCACCAGATCGCGAATGATCGACTCGACGTCGCGGCCAACGTAGCCGACCTCGGTGAACTTGGTCGCTTCAACCTTGATGAACGGAGCCTGGGCCAGCTTGGCCAGGCGACGGGCTATTTCGGTCTTGCCAACGCCGGTCGGGCCAATCATCAGGATGTTCTTGGGGGTGACTTCGTTGCGCAGCGCATCAGGTAGCTGCTGACGCCGCCAGCGATTGCGCAGGGCGATGGCTACGGCGCGCTTGGCGTCCTGCTGGCCAATGATGTAGCGGTCCAGTTCATGGACAATCTCGCGTGGGGTCATGGACATGCTTATGCTTCCGGCCGCCTCAGGTATTGGCGTCCAGCTCCTCGATTGTCTGGTTGTGATTGGTATAGATGCAGATTTCGCCGGCAATGTTCAAGCTTGATTCGACAATCTCGCGGGCGGACAGATCAGTGTGGCGCAGCAGGGCGCTGGCTGCGGCCTGGGCAAAAGGTCCGCCAGAACCTATGGCGATCAGGCCCTCTTCAGGTTCGATAACATCGCCGTTGCCGGTGATGATCAGCGATGCGTCCTTGTTGGCCACAGCCAGCAGGGCTTCAAGCCGGCGTAGTGCGCGGTCGGTGCGCCAGTCTTTGGCCAGCTCCACGGCAGCGCGGACCAGGTTGCCCTGGTGTTTTTCCAGTTGCGCCTCGAAGCGCTCGAACAGCGTGAACGCATCCGCTGTGCCGCCGGCAAAACCGGCGATGACCTGATCCTTGTAGAGGCGGCGAACTTTGCGGGCATTGCCTTTCATCACGGTATTGCCCAGGGATACCTGGCCATCGCCGCCGATCACGACCTTGCCGTGCCGACGAACAGATACGATTGTAGTCACGCGCAACTCCTGGTTGGCTGGTCTGAATGAAATGGAGGGGGTGCAGCAGGGCTGGCCCCTTTCAACGTATCTTGGGGCGCCCATGGCTATTTCAAGTTGCGATTGTGCTACTGGTAATCGGAACAGCCCCGAACGGGGCTATTTTCAGGGCTTGGCGTCGCGCTGCTGCAACAGCAGGTTGTCGAAGCCGTTACCGGTAAGGACCTTCTGGGCATCGCTCAGCTTGGTGCGATCCGTGTAGGGTCCGACCTGCACGCGGTACCAGACATCACCGCTGTCGAGGCGGGCATCTTCCAGGCGCACATTGAGACCGAGCAACAGTATTTGTGCGCGGACCCGATCGGCCTCGGCCTGCTTGCGGAACGAGCCTGCCTGCAGGAAAAACCGCGTGCGTGTATCTGCCGCGGCTACGGTATCACCGTCGGAGGGGGTTTCGGCCTCTGGAGGAACGTCTGGCGCACCGCCCTGGGGCACGATCACTTCGGACTCCGGCAGGAGGGTGTAGAAATCGTAGCGGGGCTCCCCACTCGCCTTGCTGCTCTGACTCGGCGGCGGGGTGGGTGGGGTCTTGTCGCGCTTGACTGTTTCACGCCCGGGCTCAAGCTGGAACAGGAAGGCGACGAACAGGCCTATGGCCAGTCCGCTGACCAGCCAGAGCCAGCCTGGAATAGCGCGGCGTGGCGCGGGCTGCTGCCGGCTGGCGCCGCGTCTGGGGGCTTTGCGTGCTTTGGCCATACTGCTTACATGCGCTCCAGGGTGTCGATGCCGAGCAGGTCGAGTCCCTGCTTCAGGGTGCGACCGGTCAGGGCCGCCAGGCGCAGACGGCTGTCGCGCTGGGCCGGCTCCTCAGCGGCCAGGATCGGGCATTGCTCGTAGAAGCTGGAAAACCGCCCGGCCAGTTCATATAGATAGTGGCAGAGTACATGAGGTGTGCCTTCTCGGGCGACATAATCCAGCGTCGAGGCAAACTGCGCCAGATGCGCTCCCAGTTCGACCTCGGCGGGCTGTTCGAGTTGCATTGGCCCCAGGTCGTCAAGCTGCGCCATGCTGCGCTCGAGTTTGCGGAACACGCTGGCGACTCGGGTATAGGCGTACATCAGATAAGGAGCCGTATTGCCCTCGAAGCTCAGCATCTGTTCGAAGTTGAAGTTGTAGTCGCTGCTGCGATGCTTGGACAGATCGGCATATTTCACCGCGCCGATGCCCACTGCATGGCCGATCCCGCGCAGCTCGCTCTCGGCCAGCTCGGGATTTTTCTGCGCGACCAGCTGGTGCGCGCGCTGTTCGGCTTCGTCAAGCAGGTCGGTGAGTTTGATGGTGCCACCGGAGCGGGTCTTGAAGGGCCTGCCGTCGGGCCCGTTCATGGTGCCAAAGCCCATGTGCTCGAGCTGCATGCTTTCCGGTACGAAGCCAGCGAGGCGGGCAACTGCAAAGACCTGCTGGAAATGCAGTGCCTGACGTTGATCGACAAAATACAGCACACGATCAGCCCCGAGCTGGGTGTAGCGGTAGCGCATTGCCGCCAGATCGGACGTGGCGTACAGATAGCCGCCGCCGGCCTTCTGGATAATCACCGGTAGGGGCTCGCCTTCGGCATTCTTGAACTGGTCGAGGAATACGCATTGTGCGCCCTGGCTTTCGGTCAGCAGGCCAGTCTTGCGAAGCTGCTCCACCACACTGGAAAGCTGATCGTTGTAGGCGCTTTCACCGCGTACATCGGCGGTAGTCAGGCTGACGCCGAGCCGGTCATACACTGCCTGGCAATGGCCGAGGGAAATGCTGTTGAACCTGTCCCAGAGTGTCAGGCACTGGGGATCGCCGGCCTGGAGCTGGACCACGCGTTCACGCGCTAGGTCGGCAAATTCCGGGCTTTCGTCAAAACGCTGCTTGGCCTGGCGGTAGAAGTTTTCCAGATCGGCCAGCTCGGCCTCAGCGTCTACGCTGTGTTCTTCCAGGTAAGCCAGTAGCATGCCGAACTGGGTGCCCCAGTCGCCCACGTGATTCTGGCGTATTACCTCGTGACCGAGATATTCGAGAACCCGGGTCACCGCGTCGCCGATGATCGTCGAGCGCAGGTGACCTACATGCATCTCCTTCGCCAGGTTGGGTGAGGAGTAGTCGACCACCACCCGCTGCAGCGGATGTGCTTCCGGCACGCCCAGGCGTTCATGCTGCAGGGCCTCATCCAGACGGGTGGCCAGCCACTGCCTGCTCTGGAAGATATTGATAAAGCCCGGCCCGGCAATGCCTACCTCGGCGATTGCTTCGTGGTCGGGCATCGCCGCCACAATTTTTTCCGCCAGATCCCGGGGCTTCATTCGGGCCGGCTTGGCCAGGGTCATGGCCAGATTGCTGGCAAAGTCCCCGTGGGCCTTGTCACGTGCTATTTCGACCTGAATGGAGGGCACGATGTCGGCAGGCAACACGCCTTCGTTCTGGAGGCGGTTGACGGCACTGGCGAGCAACTGGCTGATAAGGTTTTTCATATGCGTTCGGGTATCCGGCATCTGCCTGTGGAAAGCCGGTCATTATCCGGGTTAGGCAAGGGATTGCCAAATCTGTCTTGCCGGGGGAGCCGGTGGTGCCACAGCTAGAACATGTCCAGCGGGTCGACATCAATTGACCAGCGAACCTTGCGGCTCAGGCTATGGCTTTCAAGCTGTATCAGCCAGTGATGCAGGAGCTGATGCAGGGCTGAGCGTTGAGGAGCCTGCACCAGAAGCTGTGCCCGGTAGCGTCCGGCGCGGCGCTCCATTGGCGAGGGGACCGGCCCAAGCGTGTCGACCTTGGCCAGGTCCAGATCAATGCACAGCTGCTCGGCGAGTTCGCAGGCGGACTCGAGAAACTCGTTGGCCATCGCGGCGTTGTTGGCCTCGGCACGGAGCAGGGCGATGAAGCTGCACGGAGGCAGACCGGCCTTTTCCCGTGAATCGAGTTCATTTTGGGCGATAGTGGCGTAGCCATGTTCGGTCAGGTCGATCAGTAACTGGTGCTCGGCCATATGGGTCTGGATCAGTACCTGGCCCGGCTTTTCCGCACGTCCGGCCCTACCGGCAACCTGAGTGATCATCTGCGCCATACGTTCGGGTCCGCGGAAGTCGGAGGAAAAAAGTCCGCCATCGGCATCCAGGATGGCAACCAGTGTGACATCGGGAAAGTGATGCCCCTTGGCCAGCATCTGGGTGCCGACGAGCAGGCAGGGTTGGCCGGTCTGGATACGGGCCAGCATGTCCTGCATGGCTTTTTTCCGGGCCATGCTTTCGCGGTCGATGCGCAATACCGGGAAATCCGGAAAACAGCTGACCAGATGTTCCTCGGTACGCTCGGTGCCGGCACCGATGGAGCGCAGCTCGGTGCTCTGGCATTTCGGGCATTCCCGATCAACTGGACGCTGGCTGTTGCAGTGGTGGCAATGCAGTCTCGGCGGCGACTGATGCACGGTCATGCGCGCATCACAGCGCGTGCATTCGGCCATCCAGCCGCAGTCGTGGCACATCAGTGTGGGAGCAAACCCCCGGCGGTTGATGAACACCAGCACCTGGTTGCCTTTATTCAGGTGCTCACCAATGGCCTCGATCATCGGGCGGCAGAGACCGGCCTCGAGCTTGCGGCTACGGATGTCGATGCATTGGAAACTGGGCGGCTTTGCGTGACCGGCCCGCTCGGTCAGATGCAGGTGCCGGTAGCGTCCGCGTCTGACGTTATACAGGCTCTCCAGCGAAGGTGTGGCAGAGCCGAGAATGATCGCAGTGTGTTCCAGGTGCGCGCGATAGACCGCCAGGTCCCGGGCGTTGTAGCGCAGCCCTTCCTGCTGTTTGAAGGACAGGTCGTGCTCCTCGTCGACGATGATCAGGCCGGGTCGCGCAAGCGGCGTGAAGATTGCAGAACGGGTGCCGATGACGATACCCGCTTCGCCGTCACGGGCCGCGACCCAGGCATCAAGCCGCTCGCGGTCATTCAGGCCCGAATGCAGGATCACCACGGGCACACTGAAACGGCGTTGAAAGCGCTCAAGGGTCTGTGGCGTCAGGCCTATCTCCGGAATAAGTACCAGCACCTGGCGGCCGTCGCCCAGGCAGTGTTCGATTGCCTGCAGATAGACCTCGGTCTTGCCGCTGCCGGTTACACCATCGAGCAACCAGGCAGCAAAGCCCGATTTTGCCTTTATAACCTGCAGCGCAGCGGACTGTTCGAGGTTGGGGGTTAGCCTTGGTTCGCGCAGCAGCGGCAATGGCTCGTTGGTATGATGATGAGACTGGCTGATACGTTGGGCCAGGCCTTTTTTCTCCAGCGCTTCGAGGGTGTCACGACTCAATCCCCATTGTGTGGTCAGGGCGTGGGACAGCCCATGGGGATGCTTGGCGAGTATCTGCACCGCCTGCTTCTGTTTTGCTGCGCGACTGATGGCCGGGTGTTCCGGATAGGCGCCCGGCAGCAGTTGCCAGAGGCGGTCCTGGCGCGCGATGGCTGGCTCGCCCTGACGCACTAGTGTGGGTAGTGCGCAGCTCAGGGTGTCGCCCAGGCCATGCTGGTAGTAGCTCGCGGTCCAGCAACACAGTTGCCAGAGGGTTTCAGGGAGCAATGGTTTCAGATCGATCAGCTCGGACGCACGCTTCAGGCGGGCCGGGGGCACCTCGGAGACGTCACTAAGGGAGGCAATCACCCCGACCATCTGACGCTGGCCGAAGGGCACGCGAACTCGCTGGCCCGGGTGCAGATCTTCTGCTCGCACGCCGCTGGGAGCGCGATAATCGAAGAGTCGTCGCAGTGGCGAGGGCAGGGCGACCTGCAGTATGGGTCCGGACACGTTGGCTCCTTGGTTAGCCCGGCATGTTAGCATCGCACGGTGGTTCGCATGAGACTTGCGTTGAGTGAGGTTTCTGGTATTATCGCCGGCCTATTTTACGGTCTCTGCGCATCGGCGCCGGAACCGGCAGACAACCACAGTGCGGTGCCAGATCAGGTCGATCGGGTGGCGGCACACCTACCGAGGAAATACCATGAAAGCTGATTTGCATCCTACCTATCAGGAAATCGAAGCAACCTGCAGCTGCGGCAACGTGATCAAGACCCGTTCCACGCTGAAAGATGGCATTCACCTGGACGTCTGCTCCGAGTGTCACCCGTTCTACACCGGCAAGCAGAAGATCCTCGACACCGGCGGTCGTATCGAGCGTTTCAAGCAGCGTTTCGGCGCCGTCAGCTCCAAGTAATCACCGTGCCCGGCCACTCGCAAGTGCTGGGACATGTGAACAAGAAGGCGCTCCTATGGAGCGCCTTTTTTGTTGCCTGGCTAATAGCCCTGCCGTTGCAGGCGGATACCTGTATTCCGGTTGGCCGGGGCAGCGAGGTGGTCAGCCGCTTCGTGATTGATGGCGACACTCTGCAGCTGGTCGATGGGCGCAGGGTACGTCTGCTGGGTATAGATACGCCGGAAATCGGCCGGCGCGGCGAACCTTCCGAGCCCTTTGCCCAGGCTGCCAGAAAACGCCTCGAGGCGCTGGTGAGCAAGCCGGGCATGCGCATGCACGTGGGCGAAGCCCCTCGGGATCGCTACGGGCGGACTCTGGCACACCTGTTCGCTGCCGATGGCAGCAATGTCGAGGCGCAGCTGCTGGAAGAAGGGCTGGGGTTCGCCCTGGTGGTGCCGCCCAACGACAGGATGGCAGACTGTCACGGCGTGGCCGAGCGTCGGGCGCGCTCCGCCGATCGCGGCGTCTGGAGCCGCTCGCCGATCACGCCTGCTTCAGTGGTCAAGACGGGTGGCTTCAGCGTCATAAGCGGTAAGATCGCGTCGGTTTCGGAGGGCGGCGGTTACCTGTGGCTGGATCTCGACGGTCCGGTGACGCTGCGCATTGGCCGGGAAGAACTCGAAGTCTTCCAGGAGGCCTTCGGCGGTACTCCCCGGCAATGGGCAGGGCGTACATTGGAGGCTCGCGGCTGGGTAGTGGACCGTCAGCGCCAAGGACAATCGCTAACTGCATATAAAAGGTTCATGCTGCCAGTGCGGCACCCCTTCATGCTGGAGTTCGACTGATGCGCTCATTTTTTCTACCTTTCCTCGTTCTTGCAGTGCTGGTTTTCCAGGGCTGCGCGGTAAACCCGGTTACTGGCAAGCAGAACTTCGTGATGATGTCCGAGAGCCAGGAGCTGGCGATGGGTCGGCAGGCCAATGCGCAGATCAGCGAGCAAATGCCCATGGTGGAGAACGCTGCGCTGCAGGCCTATGTGCAGCGTATAGGTGAAGAGCTGGCTCGCAACAGTCATCGCAGTAATCTCGAGTACCGTTTCCAGGTGGTCGATTCGGCCGATATCAACGCTTTTGCCCTGCCTGGCGGCTATGTCTACATGAATCGCGGCCTGATGGCCTATATGAACTCGGAAGCAGAGCTGGCGGCTGTGCTGGGTCATGAGATCGGTCACGTGACAGCACGCCATGGCGTACGCCAGCAGAGCATGGCCATGGGTTCGAGCATTCTTGGCCAGCTGGTCACCATGGGCACCGGCATGCCGGCGGCAGGTGATCTCAGCAATATGCTCGGCAGCGCACTGGTGTCGGGCTACGGTCGTGACATGGAGCTGGAAGCGGACGGCCTCGGCGCCGAGTACCTGGCGCGCTCGGGGTATCGGCCCGACGCTGTGCTTGAGGTGATCGGCGTGCTCAAGGACCAGGATACGTTCTCCCGCCAGCAAGCCGCGGCCCAGGGCAAGCAGGTAGAGAGCTATCACGGTCTGTTTGCCAGCCATCCGACTCACGATCAACGGCTGCAACAGGTGGTTGGTCAGGCCCAGGCGCTGTCCACCGGCACCAGCCAGCGCGTAGGCCGCGACGACTATCTCAAGGCAATCAATGGAATGGTCTACGGCGATAGCGAAGCGCAGGGCGTGATACGCGACCAGCGCTTCTACCATGTGCCTTTGGACATGCGGCTCGACTACCCGGCGGGTTGGGCCGTTCTCAATCGCCCCGATGTGGTCATAGGGCACACACCGGATGAAACTGCTTTCATTGCGATGACCCTGGAGACGGTAACTGCCGGATCGAATGTCCGCGACCTGCTACGCCAGCGTGCGGGTAGCCAACAGCAGCTGGCGCAGGAGCAGACATTTTCCGGGCCGGGTTTTCAGGGTGTCATGGCTATCCTGCCGGGGCAGAGCCCGCGGCGGGTCGGCGCCATTTTGCGCAGGGACCAATTGTTTCTGTTTGTCGGTGCGGTGCGCGGTCAGGCGCGGCTCGAAAGTCATGACGCCGGCTTTACCAGTGTCATTCGCAGTTTCGGTGGACTGAGTGCCACCGACCGCAAGAAAGCGGCACCCCTGCACATCCGGCTGGTCCGCGCAGGCAAGGGTGATACCTATGCGCGTCTGGCCCGTAACAGCCCGCTGGGCGAAGAAGCGGAGGCGCGTCTGCGCCTGCTCAACGGGCACTGGCCGGATGGCCAGCCGCAACCAGGGCAGTGGCTCAAAGTTGTAAGATAATGTCCTTGACATTGATACGGTGAATGATCTTGTTCGGGCAGGTCCTTTTCTGTATTCTCTTCGACCCCGCATAAGCAACTTGACCGGAATATTGAACATGTCTGATTTGAGAACCGATGCACTCGACTATCATGCCAACCCACGTCCGGGCAAGCTGAGCGTCGAGCTGACAAAGCCTACCGCCACTGCCCGTGACCTCGCGCTTGCCTACAGCCCGGGTGTTGCAGAGCCAGTACGCGAAATCGCCAAGGACCCTCTCAACGCCTTCAAATACACCGGCAAGGGCAACCTGGTAGCAGTTATTTCCGACGGCACCGCTATCCTCGGCCTGGGTAACCTGGGTCCGTTGGCGAGCAAGCCGGTCATGGAAGGCAAGGGCGTGTTGTTCAAGCGCTTCGCCGGTATCGATGTATTCGACATCGAAGTCGAATCCGAAAGCCCGCAGGCCTTCATCGACACAGTGCGCCGCATCTCCTGCACCTTCGGGGGTATCAACCTGGAAGATATCAAGGCGCCCGAGTGCTTCGAGATCGAGCGCGCGCTGATCGAACAGTGTGATATTCCGGTATTCCACGATGACCAGCACGGCACGGCCATCGTTACTGCTGCAGCGATGATCAATGCGCTGGAGCTGGCTGACAAGAAGCTGGAAGACGCCAAGATCGTCTGCCTGGGTGCCGGTGCCGCCGCCATCGCCTGTATGAAGCTGCTGGTCAGCATGGGTTGCAAGGTCGAAAACATCTACATGCTCGACCGCAAGGGTGTGATTCATGCCGGCCGTGACGACCTGAACGAGTACAAGGCCATCTTCGCGACCGAAACCGACAAGCGTACCCTGGCCGATGCCATGAAGGGCGCCGACGTGTTTGTCGGCCTCTCTGGTCCGAACCTGCTCAAGCCGGCCGAGCTTAAGCTGATGGCTGAAAACCCCATCGTCTTCGCCTGCTCCAACCCGGATCCGGAAATTGATCCCGAGCTGGCCCACGCTTCGCGTCCCGACGTGATCATGGCGACTGGCCGTTCGGACTATCCGAACCAGGTGAACAACGTACTGGGCTTCCCCTTCATCTTCCGCGGCGCACTGGATGTGCGTGCCACCCGCATCAATGAAGAAATGAAGATTGCGGCCGTTCACGCGATTCGCAAACTGGCCAAGGAGCCTGTGCCTGAGTACATCTCCGAAGCATACGGCGGGATCAAGCTCGAATTCGGTCGCGAGTACATCATTCCCAAGCCGATGGATGTGCGCCTGATCGAGGAAGTGCCTGCCGCTGTTGCCCAGGCCGCGATCGATTCCGGCGTAGCGACACTGCCCTATCCGGCACATTACCCACTGAAGTCAGTCGAAGACTGCATCTGATCAATAGGTAATCAAAAACCCCGCTCCGGCGGGGTTTTTTGTGTTAGTCGGAAGCTGCCGGCGCCTCGAGGGTCAGTACGACCGCGTCCTGCCGCGGGGTCAGATCCGCAATCAGCAGGCAGCCTGCTGGTCGATCGGGACTCTGTAGCAGCGCGTTAGCGACTTCCGGTTCCAACCATTGGCGAAAGCAACGTGACATGGCGCGTGCTCCATAGCGTCGGTCGAAGCCACGTTCGCCCAACCAGTTCTTCAGTTCAGGCCTGGCGACAAGTTGTATCTGGTGTCGGGCGAGTCGATTGTTCAATCGCTCCAGTGCAAGCTCTACCAGCACAAGCACCTGATCATCATCCAGGCGTTGATAAATCAACTGCTGGTCAATCCGATTGAGAAACTCAGGGACGAAGGCCTTTTCCAGGGCCAGCCTGTGCTGTTTTTGCTCCTGACGTGTTCGCCAGGCTTCAGGTAACCAACGACACCAGCCCCTTTGCTGGCGCTGCTGCCAGCTCCAAATTGCTTGCGCGCCAACATTACTGGTCATGAAAATCAGACTGTTGCGGAAATTCAAAGTGGTGGTGCCGGAGCTGAGCCGCAGTTCACCGTTATCAAAAATGTTCATCAATGCGCGGGTCACAGGTTCGCTGGCTTTCTCGAGTTCGTCGAACAGCACGATGCCTGGCTTGCCAAAGCTGCCCTCAATCGCCTCGCGATCAAAAAGTGTATTGCCCTCCTTGCTGCCGACATAACCAGGCGGTGCACCTGTCAGTGATGCGGCGTAATGTTCCTGGGCCAGGGTATTCATATCAATCCTGCACAGCGCATCGGCTCGGCCATGAATGGCCTCTGCGAGCAGACGCACTGTTTCGGTCTTGCCCACCCCGGTTGGCCCCATGAGCAACATGACAGCCAGCGGCTTGCGGGGATCGCCCAGTTCGGCTTTGGTCAGGGCCAGGCTCGCAGCTATGGCATCCAGGGCAGCATCCTGCCCTGTGATGCGCGAGCGCAGCTGCTGCATGACGGTGTCCAGATTGAACTGGAATCGTGACTGGCGCACGGAGGGTGTGGTGCCCCCCTTGCGCTGGTTGTGCTCAAGCACTTCATTGATAAAGGGCATTACCGACTCCCCTCGGCAATATCATGCTCCGGCTTCCTTGTCCTTGCCGGGATGCGGCAGCTCGCCTACGGGGCAGTCCTTGACGCCTATGGTACTGCGGGTCATTTTCTCCACATCGTCGCGGGCCTTCTCTGCGTCCAGAACCCAGGTACGATAGAAGTCGAATGGGCAGTCAGCGACACCGCGGTCGCCGTCCCCGGAGTTATACATTCCGGTATAGCCCCGATGCAGTAGCTTGAACAGATGATTTTGTGACTGGTCATTGGCACGCGCATCGCGGATCTGCGATACCGAGAGTTGGGCGTACTGGATACCCATATCCTCTTCGCCACATTCGCCCAGCGTACGGCCGTCGAAGCCGATAATCGCCGAGTGGCCGAAATAGGAGTACACCCCGTCAAAGCCACTGGCGTTGGCTACCGCCACATAGCAGTTGTTGGCCCAGGCCATGGACTTGGACATCATCACCTGTTGTTCCTTGGCCGGGTACATATAGCCCTGGCAACGCACGATCAGCTCGGCGCCTTTCATCGCACAATCTCGCCAGATTTCCGGATAATTACCGTCGTCGCAGATAATCAGGCTGATCTTCATGCCCTTAGGGCCTTCCGACACATAGGTACGGTCCCCGGGATACCAGCCTTCGATCGGACACCAGGGAATGCACTTGCGGTATTTCTGTACGATCTCGCCCTGATCATTGATCAGGACCAGTGTGTTATAGGGCGCCTTGTGCGGATGTTCCTCATGCTGCTCGCCTGTCAGAGAGAATATCCCCCAGGTTTTAGCCTGCTTGCAGGCTTCACTGAAAATACGTGTTTCGTCTCCGGGAATAGTCGCCGCGGTGGCCATCATCTCATCGTTGTCGTACATGATGCCCATGGTGCTGTATTCGGGGAATACCACCAGATCCATACCCGGCAGGCCTTTTTTCATGCCGACGACCATATCTGCGATGTTGCGTGCGTTGGCCAGCACCTCTTCGCGAGTATGCAGCCTGGGCATCTTGTAATTGACGACCGCGACGCCCACGGTATCGGGGCTGCTTGAAATATCTCCATGACGCATTGGTTAGTCCTCCGCTGGCTTGCTTGGTTTGGGTAGGTCAGTTGAGGTCGATACCCAGCTTGCTGACCCGATAACGCAGTTGTCTGAGTGTCAGGTTGAGTCGTCTGGCGGCTTCAGATTGGTTGTTGCTGGTGTCCACCAGCATGGCGCGGATCTGCGCAGCTTCATCCTGGTTAACCCAGTTATAGGAGCGTCCGTAAGGCCTTTGGCCGGGCCCGCTTGGTTGATATGCAGGTGTTTCCGGTGCGCCGGGAAGGCTCGGCTTCTCGGTAATAGCGTATTCGGGAAGATTGATGGCGCTTTCTGATGAAAGGCTGTGTTTGAGCTTTGCGCCGCTGAGCGAATCCTGGTCACTGGTCAGGGCTGTGCGCTCAAGGACGTTCTGCAGCTGCCGGATGTTGCCTGGCCAGTCAAACCGTTCAAGGACTTCGAACGCATCTGCTTCGAGGCTCCAGTTGCGTTCGTAGTGGTGATTGAGCTCGTTGAGAAAATGCAGTGCCAACTGTCGGATGTCTTCCTGGCGTTCGCGCAGGGGAGGCAGTTGCACGGGAACGACATGCAGTCGATAAAACAGATCCAGACGGAACCGCCCCTGATTGACCGACTCCTGTAGATTGACGTGTGTCGCAGTGATCACGCGAAAGTCCACTGAAACAGCACTGTCGCTGCCGACCGGGTCCACCTTTTTTTCCTGTAGTACACGCAGCAGTTTGGCTTGCAGGGCCAGAGGCATATCACCTATTTCGTCCAGAAAAAGGGTGCCACCGTCGGCCTGGACAATCTTGCCCTGCTTGTTCTGGGAGGCGCCGGTAAAGGCCCCTTTGGCATGGCCAAACAGCTCGGATTCGAGTAGGTCAGCGGGTATAGCGGCGCAATTGATACAGATGAAAGGTTTCTCGCGCCGATCACTTTGCTGGTGCGTCATCCGGGCGAACTTTTCCTTGCCAGTGCCGGACTCGCCGAGCAGCATTACCGGCGCATCGCTGCGGGCAACCTGGATGGTTGAGCGCACGGCATCCATGAGCGCTGGACTGGTGCCCAGAATTCCGTGGGCCAGGCTCTGCTTGAGCATCGCTTCGATCGCGATGCTGTGACGTAAATGCTGGTTTTCCTTTACCAGGTGCGCTGTCTGATCTACCACAAACTGATGGATGCGCAATACCTGGCCTACCATGGAGGCGGCGATACGCATCAAGCTTATGTCTCCATCAAAGGGCCTTTCATGCAGACCCTCGCGCTGGACCGACAGCACACCGATCGGCCTGCCTGACTCCAGGATAGGCACCGCGATAAAAGTCATGCGTCCGCCGGTATGGTTTGACAGTTCCGCCACCCGATAGATGAACAGCGGCTCTTTGTTAACGTCCGGTACCAGGCCGATAGAGCCGGTGCGCATGACGTAGCCGGTCACACCCTGATTGATGTTCAGGGTAAAGCGGCCGGCCTTGAGATCTTCTGGCGATAATCCGTAGGAATAACGCACTTCAATTGTGTTGTTCGACGCCACAGGCAGACTGACTCTGCCGCAGTTGAGGCCATATAGCTGCGAGAGCAGCCGAAGAATCCCCTGTATGGTGCGCGGGGCATCCAGTGGCTTTTCCAACAGCTTGGCCATTTCCAGAATCACGACCAGTTCACGCTTCATCTGCTGGGATATCCCATCCGACATGGTTGTCACGGAATGCAGGCTCCTTGGGTAGGGGATGAACTGGCCCCCTGCGGCCTGCGTCTTGGGCGTGCACCGGCTAGGTTGCTAGCTCAGTGACTGATCATCCACGGACGTCGCGGACCACTCTGTTGCTTCAGGGGGGGCGGCTGCCCTTCAGCGCGTGGCTGATGGGTGCATTTACCCGAGTTGCAACAACTGTGCCCGTGTCCATGGCTGACCTTCGGTTGATGGGCGCTGCGTTCATTGGTTTCATGGGCCGTGCGTTGCTGACGACTGAGTACCTGCAGACGCGGCGCGCTGATCAGGCGCTGCATGATCTGCCCGCAGGCAGGGCAGTCGCGGGGCAGGTTGCGTTCTGCGCTGGGCAGCAAGGCTTCAAAAGCGCCACATTGTGGGCAGTCGAAATCGTATAGGGGCATGGTGTGCTCTCTAACTGTGCGCTTTAGGGGGTGGCCGCCGCACCAAAAAAGACCGCGGCGGCCGGACCTGATCACTTATTCCATTTGGACGTTGGCACTTCCGGGCTATTGACCGAGATCGTTGGACCGTCTGCGTTCGGCATGATGTCGAAGTCGAATATCTCTGTGGGGATCCATAGAGTGGCGCATACGTTGGGAACATCGACAATGCCGCTGATGTGCCCCTGCACCGGCGCGGTACCAAGCAGTGAGTAGGCCTGTGCGCCGCTGAAACCGAATTTTTTCATGTATTCGATGGCGTTCAGACAGGCCTGGCGGTAAGCCACATGGGCATCCAGGTAATGCTGCTTGCCGCTCTCATCGACGGAAATGCCTTCGAAGATCAGGTGTTTCTTGTAACTGGGGGCCATGTCGCTGGGCTGGAATATGGGATTTTTCACACCGTACTTTTTAACCCCGTCCTTGATCAGGTTGACCCGGATGTGGATCCAGCCGGCCATTTCAATGGCGCCGCAGAAAGTGATCTCACCGTCACCCTGGGAAAAATGCAGGTCGCCCATCGACAGCCCGCCGCCCTTGACGTAGACCGGGAAGAACACCCGCGAGCCCTTGGTCAGGTCCTTGATGTCGCAGTTACCACCGTGTTCGCGCGGGGGCACGGTGCGGGCGCCTTCATTGGCGATCTTGGCTGCCACTTCACCGGTGGCTCGTCCGGTATGGGCGGTCGGTGCATAGGGCGGGTTTGCCAGTCCGGGTACACGATCAGGATCGGTATCGATCAGGGCCTGTTCGCGCTTGTTCCATTCATCGAGCAGTTCCTGCGAGGGCAGGCAGCCAATAAGGCCTGGGTGCATTAAGCCAATGAATTCGACGCCGGGAATATGCCGAGACTTGGTATAGATGCCGTTGAAGTCCCAAATGGTCTTGCGGGCTTCTGGGAAATGCTCAGTCAGGAAGCCGCCGCCGTTCTCCTTGGCAAAGACGCCGTTGAAACCCCACATCTGGTCGGCGAAGGCGCCCAGGTCGAGAATATCCACGACCATCAGGTCGCCGGGTTCGGCACCTTCTACTGCTACCGGGCCGCTTAGGTAGTGCACCTTGCTCAGGTCCACATCGCGCACGTCATCGGCACTGTCGTTGTTGGCGATCTGTCCGCCGGTCCAGTCCATGCACTCGATGATGAAGTCATCGCCAGGCTTGACCGTCGCTACCATCGGCACATCGGGGTGCCAACGGTTATGAATGATGTCGTGCTCCTTGGGGCTCTTGTTCAGATCGATTTTGATCAATGTCTCAGCCATGACTGTGAATCCTCTATGTGGGTGATAGCAATCGCGGCCAGATCCTGGCCAGTCATGATCCCAGAGCAGATGACGTGCCAGCTTTGTCATTAAAATGAAAAGTCGTTTTTAATCATATAGATAGGAATCAATAGTCAATTAATGTCAGATCCTGATGATTCGATGTCATGACAATGTCACTACTCAAATGTGGACATTGTCATGACAATGTCAGATTGCACTATCAGGGAGCCGGCTATGTCAGACCCCGTGTTTTGCTCAGCCATAACCGGGTGGCTTACGCAAGTCATTGATATTTGGTGGTTTAAGCGCATGGGCTGATATTTTTATGAAGGATTTCGGCATGCTGGCACAAGGGTTGCTCAGGGTGTGGTGACAGGTAGACAAACCGTTAAACGGATTTGCTTGCCGGTTTTACCCACATCTAGGAGATCCACCCATGCAAGATTCGATACGCAAGATGCCCGCCTGGAAGCGCCATGTGCTGGCGTTGGCGCTGGGCACCGGCTTGGGCGTGACCGGCGTTGCCAATGCAGCCGATTACCCGACCGCTAAGGTTAATACCACAGGCCTCGCAGTTACCGATGACACGGTTCAGGTCGGTATCCTGCATTCCATTACCGGCACCATGGCTATCAGTGAAACAGGTTCGGTCGAGGCTGAGATACTCGCCATTGAACAGATCAACGCGATGGGAGGTGTACTTGGCCGCCAGATCGAGATTGTTCAGGAAGATGGTGCCAGTGATTGGCCCACCTTTGCCGAGAAGTCTCGCAAGCTTCTAACCCAGGACAAGGTTGCTGCCGTGTTTGGTTGCTGGACCTCGGCATCACGCAAGGCGGTTCTGCCAGTATTCGAGAAGGAAAACGGGATGCTCTATTACCCGACTTTCTACGAAGGGCTCGAGCAATCCAAGAACGTCATCTACACAGGCCAGGAAGCAACTCAACAGATTCTGGCCGGCCTGGACTGGATAGCCGAAGAAAAGAGTGCCAAGACTTTCTACCTGGTTGGCTCTGACTATATCTGGCCACGTACTTCCAACAAGATCGCCCGCAAGCACATTGAGAATGTTCTCGGTGGCACGGTGGTTGGCGAAGAGTACTACCCGCTGGGCAATACCAACTTTGGTTCGCTGATCAACAAGATCCGTCTGAAAAAGCCTGACGTGGTGTATTCAAGCATTGTCGGTGGCTCCAACGTTGCCTGGTGGAAGCAGCTGAATGCTGCGGGTATTACGGCTGATCGCCAAACCATCATGACCATTTCCGTTACTGAGGACGAAGTGCTGGGTATCGGCGGTGAGAACATGAAGGGTTTCTATTCCTCCATGAAGTACTTCCAGTCCCTGGAAAACGACAACAACTCCGAGTTCGTCAAGGCGTTCAAGGCTCGCTGGGGTGATGACAGCGTCATCGGTGACGTGACTCAGGCAGCTTATCTTGGCCCCTGGTTGTGGAAAGCAGCAGTAGAAAAGGCTGGAAGCTTTGATGTCGACAATGTCAGTGCCGCCTCTCCGGGCATCGAACTGACTACTGCGCCTGAAGGCTACGTCAAGATTCATGCAAACAATCACCTCTGGAGCAAGCTGCGCGTTGGTCAGTGGCAGGAAGATGGCCAGGCCAAGGTGGTTTACGAGTCAGATCTGATCGAGCCGAATCCCTTCCCCGAAGGTTATCAGTAAGCCCCTGGCTTAAGCGTAGATCAACACCGGTGCGGTCATTGTTGACCGCATCGTACTGAGTCAAGGAGAACGATCATGGGCGGTTATTCCTCGCAGGAACTCACGGCCATCTTTGTCATGCAGGGGTTCAGTGGGCTCAGCCTGTTCTGCGTATTCCTGTTGATGGCATTGGGGCTGGCGATCATCTTTGGACAGATGGGCGTCATCAACATGGCCCACGGCGAGTTTCTCACCCTGGGCGCCTATATTACCTGGATGGTATCCGTTCTCGGCACCGAGATATGGCCGTGGATGGCGCATATCTATTTCCCGATAGCGATACTTGCAGCATTCACCGGGACGTTTATTCTCGGTTATTTTGTCGAACGATTAATGATCAGGCGCCTGTACAAGCGCCCTCTGGATACGTTGCTTGCGACCTGGGGGTTGGGTCTCATCATGCAGCAGGCCTTCCGCTCCGGCTTTGGCCCGCGCGAAGTCAGTGTCAATCTGCCCCCGTGGCTAATGGGATCGTGGAGACCGACAGACATCATCGATATTCCGGTCAACGGGATGTTCGTGATGGTCATTACCTTTTTCATCACCCTTGGCGTAGCACTGCTGCTGTACAAGTCGCGCTGGGGAATAAAAGTCCGAGCGACTACCCAGAATCGGCCGATGGCCAATGCGGCAGGAATCAATACGCAACGGGTTGACCGATTCACCTTTGCCCTGGGTTGCGGTATTGCCGGTGTCGCCGGAGCTGCTTTTACAACCATCGCTTCCACCGGTCCTACCACGGGCTCGCTGTATATCGTGGATACCTTCCTGGTCGTGGTTTTTGGTGGTGCAGCCAGCATTCTCGGTACCGTGGTATCGGCGTTCGGTATTGCCCAGGCGCAGTCGATAATGGAGTTCTTCCTCAGCGGTTCCATGGCCAAGGTAATCACCCTTACGGTGGTAGTCGGCATTCTGATGGTTCGTCCCCAGGGACTCTTTGCAAGCAAGGTACGCCGGTGATCGGCGTGCTAGCTGGAGGTTATTGATATGCACAGATGGATAGCGGCATTCGGGGGAGGCCAACGCCTGCTGCAGCTACTGGCGCTGGCGATTTTACTGCTGGTCATTCTGCCACTGACCCTTGATATTTTCAGGCTCAACCTGCTGGGCAAGTACCTGACCTACGCGTTTGTTGCGGTTGGTCTGGTGCTCTGCTGGGGATATGGGGGCATTCTTAGTCTGGGCCAGGGTATCTTCTTTGGCGTTGGTGGTTATTGCATGGCGATGTTTTTGAAGCTGGAATCGTCTGCTCCGGAGTTCACATCGATTCAGAGCACGCCGGGCATTCCTGACTTCATGGACTGGAACCAGATCACCGAACTGCCAATGATGTGGATGCCGTTTCACAGTCTTACGCTCACCATCATCCTTATGCTTACGGTGCCAGCCCTGGTTGCCTTCTTCATTGGCTTTGCCATGTTCAAGCGCCGGGTAGGTGGGGTGTATTTCGCAATCATCACACAGGCCATTGCCTCCATCGCGACCATTCTTATCGTCGGGCAGCAGGGTTATACCGGTGGTATCAATGGTATTACCGACCTGAGAACACTGTTGGGCTGGGATATTCGTTCCGATAGCGCACGCTACATTCTCTACTTTGTCTGCTGCGTGGCGCTGATCATTTGTCTGTTGATCGGTCAGTTCGTGTTGGAGAGTCGCTTTGGCAAACTGTTGATCGCCATGCGCGACCAGGAAGACCGTGTGCGCTTTTCGGGATACGACGTTGCCAATATCAAGATCTTTGTCTTCGCCTTGGCAGCGGTATTCTCGGCCATCGGCGGTGCCATGTTTGCTTTGCAGGTGGGCTTCATGTCGCCTTCCTTTGTGGGCACAGTGGCATCAATCGAAATGGTCATCTTCTGCGCCGTGGGCGGCAGGCTTTCGTTGATTGGTGCAGTGTATGGAGCTCTGCTGGTCAACCTGGCCAAGACCATGCTTTCAGAAACCTTTCCGCAACTCTGGATTGTGTTCATGGGGGCGTTGTTCATCGGCGTAGTTCTGCTGTTCCCTCAGGGTCTGGCCGGTATTTACAACGACTACATAAAGCCACCCCTCTCGGGGCTATTGGGTCGCTCTCGCAAAAAGGAAAGTGAGCCGGACGCTGCTCAGGAGGCACAATCATGAGTTCACCGATATTGCTTGCGATTGAAGATTTGACTGTCTCCTTTGATGGGTTCAAGGCGGTTGATGGGCTCAATCTCTATGTGGAGCGCAACGAGGTGCGAGTAGTCATCGGGCCTAACGGTGCGGGCAAGACAACCTTGCTGGATCTGATCTGCGGCAAGACGCGCGCTTCTTCAGGCTCGATCATGTTCAAGAACACCGAGCTGACCAAGCTTGCAGAGAATCAGATCGTCAAGGCGGGTGTGGGTAGAAAGTTCCAGACACCTTCGATCTACGAGAATCTCACCGTGCGCGAGAATCTTCAGCTGTCCTACCCTGGCGGGCGCACTGTATTTGGCAGTCTGTTCTTCAAGACAACCGAGCATGTCACCCAGAGAGTCAGTGAGGTAGCCGCGGATATTTTCCTCGAAGAGCGGCTGGACGTCAGTGCTGGTCTGTTGAGTCATGGTCAGAAGCAGTGGCTGGAAATCGGGATGCTGCTTATCCAGGATCCCGAGTTGCTGATGCTGGATGAGCCCGTGGCAGGCATGAGTGTCCCGGAGCGTGAAGCGACAGCTGATCTGCTACGGCGTATCAGCAGCAATCGTTCAGTGATCGTGATTGAGCACGATATGGATTTCGTCAAGGACATCGCCAACAAGGTCACCGTATTGCACCAGGGCAAGCTGCTCGCCGAGGGCAAGATGGACGATGTTCAGAAAAACGAAAAGGTCATCGAGGTCTACCTGGGCCATTAATAGAAGGAATCGGACATGCTGGCTGTTCGCGATTTGTACGTAAGTTACGGAATGAGCGAGGTCATCCATGGTATTTCGCTGGATGTCGGAGCCAATGAAACCGTAGCAGTCATGGGGCGCAACGGGATGGGCAAGACCACGTTGTTCAAATCCCTTATCGGGATGCAGCCCAGTAGCAGTGGAAGCATCACCTTTAACGGCAAGGAGTTGAGTAAGGCGCAGTCCTACCAGCGGGTAGCCAACGGTATTGCCTACGTACCCCAGGGTCGTATGGTTTTTCCTACCCTCACGGTGGAGGAAAATATCATGGCGGGTCTTGAGGCGTCAGGGCGCAAGAAAGTGCCAGGCGATATCTACGAGCTGTTTCCGGTACTGCTGGAGATGCGTCGCCGCAAGGCGGGCAACTTGTCTGGGGGGCAGCAACAACAGTTGGCTATCGGTCGCGCGTTGGCTGCGGACCCGAAGATCCTTTTGCTTGATGAGCCTACCGAGGGTATCCAGCCATCAATCATCAAGCAGTTGGCCAGCACCCTCAACGATATCAAGCATGCGCGCAAGATCAGTATTGTGGTTTCCGAGCAGGTTCTGAGCTTTGCACTGGCCGTAGCTGACCGGATGCTGGTAATCGACAAGGGCAACATCGTACATGAGGCAAGTGGCAGCGAGATTGATCGCGAACACATCAGCCGTTACCTCTCCGTGTGACCAATGTGGTCGTACCCTCCGCCCGTGAAAACGGTCGGAGGGTTTTTTTATGCCTGGCAAACGCAAAGAAGCCTTGACGGCAAAATCACAGCCCCTATAATGCGCGTCTGCCCAGTCAGGGCGCTTTTGATAAAGCGCTTTACAATCAATAAGTTAGCGATAATTTAGCGGTTGACAGGGCAGAATGAGACGGTAGAATACGCCGCTCACCGAGACAGCAGCACGATCGCT